>CAYUMH010000041.1:0-32134 GCA_964445775.1 uncultured Terrimonas sp. | reverse complement strand
GAAAATAAATTTTATTAAGACATACCAATGCCATGATTCACGCTTAAAATTCGTGTTAATAAAAAAGATGATTAAAAATTATTTCAAAATAGCCTGGCGTAATTTAACCAGGAATATGATGTTTTCTACTGTCAATATCATAGGACTATCTGTAGCGCTTATCAGTTTTTTGCTGATCGCTTTTTATGTGTTTGATGAGCTGACTTATGACCGCTTTCATAAAAAAGCGGATAATATATACCGGGTAGTAGAGAACAGGAAATCGCTGGAAGGAAAGGAAAGAAAAGTGGCTTCGACAAACTACCAGCTCACTGAAAGAGCAAAAACTGATCTGCCTGAAGTAAAAGAGATGGTGCGTTTGGGTGGCTTTGGCCGCACCAATATTTCAACGGAGAATGACCAGAATGTATTTTACGGCGAATACTGGACCAGTAGTCCGCAATTGCTGGAAATATTTGATTTTACATTATTACAGGGTAATAAGGGGTCTGCACTGGCAGAACCTAATACCGTGGTGATTACTGCGGAGATCGCTAAAAAATTATACGGTACAACAGATGTGATCAACAGGACCATTAAAGTGGACGATTCTATTCCCTATAAAGTAACGGGAGTACTTGCTGATTTTCCTTCTAATTCGCAAATGTCTTTCGACCTGTTGTTCTCCGAAACAAGCCTTGACGGAGAACTGCGTCAATCCTTTACTACCGATTGGAGCTCGACAGATTTTACTACCTATTTTTTGTTAGATCCCAAGGCTGATATTAAAAGCCTGGAAAATAAACTGACCCGCCTGGTGGCTGATAACCGTAAAGTGGGTACAGATAAAAGCAATTATTTACTGCAACCTTTAACTGATGTGCATTTTTATTCCGGGGAAATTGAAGGTAACCTTGGGAAAACGGGCAGCCTTACTTATATGTACATCTTTTCAGCTATTGCCTTATTTATACTGTTAATAGCCTGTATTAATTACATGAATTTAACAACAGCCAGCTTTACCCGTCGTTCTAAAGAAATAGCGGTAAGAAAGGTAGCCGGCGCTTTGCGGTATAACCTGATAGCACAGTTCCTCTCCGAAGCGGTACTGACAACTTTTATTTCATTAGCTATCGCGCTGGTGAGTGTTAAATTCATCCTGCCGGCTTTTAACGAGTTTGCCGGTAAAAAATTTACATTGGGTGTAGGAACTGATTACCGTATCTGGATGGGTGTCGGCATTATCGTGGTGCTGGTTAGTGTATTATCGGGTATATACCCGGCGCTTTTCCAGTCCGGACTTAAACCCCTGCAACTATTAAAGAATAAAATAAAAGTTGGTAAGGTTAATATTTCACTGCGCCGCAGCCTGGTGGTATTCCAGTTTACACTCTCTATTATCATGATCATTGTTACGCTGGTAGTATACCAGCAAATGAAATATATTAATAAGAAAGACCTGGGTTTTACAAAAGAGCAACTGCTGGTAGTGGACATTAACAGTGGCAGTGTGCGGAGGAATGCCGAGTTGATCAGGAATGAGTTTGAAAAACTGGCGCAGGTGAAAGATGTATCCATTACTTCCCGTGTGCCGGGTGAGTGGAAAAATTTACGGAAGGTTAAAGTGTCTGACCGTCAAGCCGGTACTGCTGAAGTGAACGAGATGTACTTTTTAGGTGTAGACGACCAGTTCTTAAAAACCTACGAGATAACACTGGCACAGGGCCGGAATTTTATGCATGGAAGTACGGCGGATTCTGCTTCTGTGATGATCAACCAGACGGCGGCAAAAAAAATGGGCATTACCGAAGCCAATGGCCAGTTAATAGAAATGCCATTTTCGGCAAAAAAACCTCCTTTTGTGGCTCGGCTGGTGGGTATAGTAGAAGACTTTAACTTTCAATCCCTGCACGAGCCTTTGGCCCCAATGGTGTTGGGCTTCCGCTCCAACCCCGTTCAGTTGGTAGATTATTTTACAGCAAGGGTAGAGCCTCAGAATATGGCCGCCACTATTAAACAAATGGAAGCGGTATTGTACAAAATAGATCCAACGCATTTATTTGAGTATCACTTTTTAGACAAACAATGGGAATTGTTTTATGCCGATGATAAAGTAAAACAAACCATCTTCCTGGCGGCAGCGGCGCTGGCTATTTTAATTGCCTGCCTGGGCTTATTTGGCCTGGCTACATATACTGCACAGCAACGTATCAAAGAAATAGGTGTGCGCCGGGTGTTAGGGGCCAGTATGCAAAGCATTGTGGCCATGTTGTCAAAAGAGTTTTTATTGCTGGTTTTGGTGGCGGCATTGATCGCCTTCCCGATAGGCTGGTGGTTTACTCATCAATGGCTGGATGCATTTGCTTACCGGGTGGAAGTGGGTTGGTGGATATTTTTAATGGCTGGTGCGCTGGCCATGGTTATCGCTATGATCACCATCAGTTACCAGGCCATCCAGGCCGCAATGGCCAACCCGGTGAAAAGTTTAAAGAATGAATAAGTTTCGGAACTGTCCCGATAATAATAAAAGATATGCTAAAGAATTATTTTAAAATCGCCTGGCGGCAGCTGTCAAAAAGTAAATTTTACTCCTTTATCAATATAGGAGGTTTAAGTGTTGGCCTGGCGGTAGGTATATTGATCTTATTATGGGCTAAGGATGAATTAAGCTATGATCGGTTTCATAAAAACGAAGCCGATATATATAAGCTGGAAAATATGGCAGGTACAGGTACCAGTCGCCAGATATGGACCAACACGGCTGCACCTATTGGCCTATTGGCTAAAAAAGAAATACCGGGTATTAAAGAGGTTGCCAGGTTAAGTTATAACGGTATTTATAACGAGTTTTTACAGGGCGATAAAAAGATAACGGAAGATAAAACATGGTTTGCTGATGCAAGCTTATTCACTGTCTTTGATTTCAATATTATTGAAGGTAATGCTGCCAATCCTTTTCCCAATGCCAATACCGTGGTGCTGAGTGAAAGTGGCGCTAAAAAATTTTTTGGCAATGAGAACGCGATCGGTAAAGTATTGGTAACGGATGAGGCAACCAGTTTTACCGTAACCGGTATTATTAAAGATATACCGGCCAACTCATCCATACAAGGTGATATGTTTTTGCCTATGAGCGCCCTGGCCCGGGAAATATATCGCGATAATAAAGAAGGACTGAATATTGATAATGATTTTCACCAGTTCAATTATGATACTTACCTGTTAATGGATCCGGCTACTTCCCTGACTCCTTTGCCGGATAAGATCAGGAATATTCATTTAAGACAAAAGGCTGATGACGTGGATGTGGCTTATATGTTTTTACCATTGGGTAAAATGCACCTGTACCACTCAGATGGCAGTGATAACGGCATGAGTGCGGTGACCACTTTTATTGTTATTGCCATTATTATATTGGTGATCGCCTGTATCAACTATGTGAACCTGTCTACATCACGGTCCATGTTAAGGGCTAAGGAAGTAAGTCTGCGTAAAATTGTAGGTGCAGCCAAATGGCAATTGTTCAGCCAGTTCATTGTAGAAACGGCCGTAGTATTTTTATTGTCAACCATCCTGGCGTTAGGATTGATGTATGTATTGATGCCGCCGTTTAACCAGCTTTCGGGTAAGACCATGATTTTTTCTCTGGCTGACCCCGAATTGTGGAAGGTACTGGCAATTGCTATTGCGGGAACTTTAGTAGCATCCAGCATCTATCCTGCCTTACTGTTATCTTCTTTTGAACCTATAAAAGCATTGAAAGGTAAAATCTCCGCAAAACTGAGTGATACCTTCTTTAGAAAAGCACTGGTAGTAACGCAGTTTTCCTTGTCTATTATCCTGATAGCCGGTACTATTGTGATAACCCGCCAGTTAAATTATTTGCGTAGCAAAAACCTTGGGTATGATAAGGAGCATGTTTTTGTACTGAACATGCGTAATATGAACGGGCATTTTGAAGCGGTAAAGGCGGAGTTATTAAAAAGCGATGCCATTGCCGATATAACCTGGGCTAACAGCAATATTATTAATAACGGTATGCAGACCGGCAATAATAACTGGGCCGGTAAGCAGGAGGGAGAGACATTGATGCTTAGCCCTATGTCAATTGATAAGGATTTTATTTCCTTTTTTAAACTGCCACTGGCGTCGGGTAAAGGTTTTACCGGTGTGCCGGCAGATACCAGTTATTATATCTTAAATGAAACGGCAGTTGCAGCTGCAAGAATGACTAACCCGATTGGTGCAAAGTTTAGTTTATGGGGCCGCGGGGGAACGATCATTGGTGTGACAAAGGATTTTCATTTTGGTTCGCTGCGTGAAAAAATCAAGCCGGCTATTTTTTATTACAATCCCGAAAGGGCCGGTGGCTTATATGTGAAAGCAAAACCGCAGCAGGCAGCCGCAGCTATTGCCGCTGTGGAAAAACAGTGGGCTAAATACAATGCCGATATTCCTTTCAGTTATTCTTTTTTAGATGAAACAGTAGCCACATTATATAAAGCGGAGGAGCGGACCAATATCCTGGTTAAACTGTTTTCGGGGATAGCCATTTTTATTTCCTGCCTGGGCCTGTTGGGACTGGCAGCCTATACGGCACAACAACGTACCAAAGAGATCGGGGTACGTAAGGTATTAGGCGCTTCGGTTGCAGGTATTACCGGTTTGCTGATCAATGACTTTGTAAAACTGGTGATAATAGCGATGGTTATTGCTATACCGGTGGCCTGGTATGTAGCACAACAATGGTTGCAGGACTTTGCTTATAAGATGGACCTGCAATGGACCGTATTTGCAGCGGCAGGTATTATTGCTTTATTGATTGCTGTAATTACTATCAGCTTTCAATCCATTAAAGCGGCATTGGCCAACCCGGTAATAAGTTTAAAAAATGAATAAGTAAAAAGCTGATAAGCGATAGGAACGCTGAAGAGTGCGACCCGCAACATTACTATTGGGGCCAGCGCAACCATAGTTCCATAGTATTACTATAGCTGATAAAACAAAAATAAAAGAACTCATGATCAAGAATTATTTCAAAATAGCCTGGCGTAATTTATTGAAGAATAAAAAGTCTTCGTTCATTAATATCAGTGGGCTGGCTATAGGTATGGCAGTTGCTATGCTGATAGGCTTGTGGATATGGGATGAACTGTCTTACGATAAATACCACAAAAACTATGATAAAGTAGCCCAGGTGTACCAGCGCCAGACCTGGAATGGCCAGGTTTTTACCGGGCAGGCGCTGCCTTTCCCGATGGGAGAGGAACTGCGGAGCAGTTACGGTAGTGATTTTAAGTATATCGCCATGGCGTCCTGGGAGGGCGATCATATTTTAACCGTGGGTGATAAACATATAAATAAGAATGGCTTTTACATTGATAAACAGGGGCCTTCTATTCTGAGCTTAAAAATGTTGCATGGTGCTGTTAATGGGTTGGACAATCCTAACAGTATTATGCTCTCGGAAAGTACTGCCAAAGCTTTTTTTGGCGATGCGAACCCTATAAACCAGCTGATGAAAATTGATAGTAAGCTGGATGTAAAAGTGACCGGTGTGTATGAGGACCTGCCGTATAATACCACATTTAAAAATTTAAAATTTATTGCGCCCTGGGAACTGTACAAAACCGCGGAGCCATGGCTGGAACGGGCCGCCACACAGTGGAATAACAACTCCTTCCAGTGTTTTGCACAAATAAATGAGAATACAGATTTTGCCACGGTCGATAAAAAAATCATCAATTCAAAACTGGATAAACAGGCTGAGGAAGATAAAAAATTTAAAGCCCAGGTATTTTTAAATCCAATGAAGGACTGGCATTTACGTTCGTCTTTCAAAGAAGGTGTCAGGACCGGCGGTGCAATTGATTATGTATGGATGTTTGCAATCATCGGCGTGTTTGTATTATTGCTGGCCTGCATCAACTTTATGAATTTAAGTACTGCCCGTTCTGAAAGAAGGGCAAAGGAAGTAGGCATTCGCAAAACCGTGGGCTCTTTACGCGGTCAGCTGATCTGGCAATTTTTATGTGAGTCTATTTTGGTAGCTTTTATTGCCTTTATTTTTTCCATTATATTAACACAACTGATCTTACCCTGGTTTAACGAGGTGGCGGATAAAAAAATGTCCATCCTATGGGGTAGCCTGTGGTTTTGGGCAGCCGGTATTGGCTTTACATTGTTTACGGGTTTAATAGCGGGTAGTTATCCTGCCTTATACCTGTCTTCCTTTAAACCGATAAAAGTATTGAAGGGTACTTTTAAAGTAGGCCGTTTAGCTTCTCTTCCCCGTAAGGTATTGGTGGTAACACAGTTTACCGTATCGGTAGCTTTAATCATTGGTACTATCATTGTTTACCAGCAAATTCAGCATACTAAAAACCGCCCGGTGGGTTATGACAGGAATGGCCTGGTGATGATCATGATGCAATCACCTGATTTTTACGGCAAGTTTGATGTGTTGCGTACCGAGTTAAAAAAACAGGGTGCTATTGAAGAGATGGCTGAATCATCCAACCCTATCACTTCGGTATGGAGTAACAGTGGTGGCTTTGACTGGGATGGTAAGGACCCTAATCTTGATACCGATTTTGCTACCTTCTGGGTTACGCATGAGTATGGTAAAACCGTGGGTTTTGAAATAAAGGAAGGACGTGATTTTTCCCGTGATTTTGGCAGCGACACAACCGCTATTTTAATTAATGAAGCTGCGGTGAAATTCATGAACATAAAAGATCCCATTGGTAAACAGGTACGTTGGGACAGCAGGGGTAATCAATATCCTTATACCATTGTTGGCGTAGTGAAAGATATGGTGATGAACTCACCTTATAACCCGGTAAAACAGGCCGTGTATTTATTGGATTACGAAAATGTAAATTTTATCAACTTAAAGTTGAATCCTAAAAAAAGTACCAGCGAGTCGCTGGCCATTATTGAAAAAGTATTTCGCAGTACTATACCCACTGCTCCCTTCGATTATAAGTTTGCTGATACGGAATATGCTACCAAGTTTACACAGGAAGTACGTGTGGGTAAACTAGCGGGCTTCTTTACCATACTGGCCATTATTATCAGTTGCCTGGGTTTATTTGGCCTGGCTTCCTTTGTGGCAGAACAACGTACCAAGGAGATCGGCGTACGTAAAATTGTAGGCGCCTCGGTATTTAATTTATGGAAATTACTGTCGAAGGATTTTGTGATACTGGTGGGCATAGCCTGTTTAATTGCCATGCCCATTGCGTACTATTATTTACATGGCTGGCTGGAGAAATACCAGTACCGTGTAAATATATCATGGTGGGTATTTGTAGCGGCTGTGGCCGGTGCTATTGTGATTACCCTGTTAACGGTGAGCTTCCAGGCCATTAAGGCGGCAACCACTAACCCGGTAAAAAGTTTAAGGAACGAATAAGCGGTGTATGATTCTGGAGAAATGATTTTATTAGCGTTTATGTCCTTCATGAACAATAAAATATCATATTCAAATGGGTGACGGAATAAAGCGCTAAATAATATTATTACAGTTGTTTTTTTAAAAAAAGACCATGATTAAAAATTATTTCAAAATAGCCTGGAGAACCCTGAGTAAACACAAGGGGTATACAACTATTAACATTATTGGTTTAACGTTAGGCCTGGCCTGTTTTTTAATGATTGGTCTGTATGTGCAGGATGAACTGAGTTATGATAAATACCATAAGAACATTGATAATATATATCGTGTAGTACATGGCTATGCTGAGGATGTAAATTCCAAAAATGCGGCTAATCTTAAGGAGCATGATTATCGTTACCAGGTTTGGGGTAATGCACCTGTTGGTGCTGCGTTAAAATCAGATTTCCCGGAAATAAAAGCCGTTGTTCAGTTTTCTGGCCGTTCAACAGTACTGTTGAAAAACGGCGAACAGGTTTTCCAGGAGGAAAATATTTTTTTTGCTGACTCAAATGTGTTGTCGGTTTTTAGCTGGCCATTGTTGGCCGGTAATCCCCAAACGGCATTAATTGATCCTTACTCGGCAGTCATTACGGAAAAAACAGCGAAAAAGTATTTTGGTAATGAGAACCCTATTGGTAAAACGCTCGAAGGCGGAAGTTCCGGAGGCAGGGGCGATGAAGGTGTATACAAGGTTACCGGTGTATTAAAAGATATTCCCGCTAACTCGCATTTCACTTTTGACGCCCTGATGTCAATGGGCTCATTCAGGAAATCGAGGGCAGACGTATTTGATCAATGGGGTTATGTAGATTTTTATACTTATTTTTTGACTGAACCTCATGTGGATATTAAAAAGCTAACTGCCAAAATCCCCTCTTTCCTGGCCAGGCATAATGCTACAGAAAACGGCCGCTATACCATTGCTTTTGAATCGCTGAAAGATGCTTACCTGCATTCATCTGCCGACAGGCAGCCCGGTACAACAGGAAATCTTTCCAGCATTTATCTTTTCACGGTCATAGGGCTTTTTATTTTATGTATTGCCTGTGTCAACTTTATGAATTTAACTACTGCACGTTCAATGGAGAGAGCAAAAGAAGTAGGTATAAGAAAAGTGGCGGGCGCCAATAAAAAAGAATTAATAAGCCAGTTTTTCAGTGAATCGGTGCTGCTGGTTTTTATATCGGCAATTGTGGCTTTACTGCTGGTAATATTGCTGATCCCGACAATGCAGGTGTTTACCGGTAAGGGCTTTCAGCTTTCAAGCATTCTTAATACCAATACATTAGTAATTTATGGAGCTGCAGTGTTATTAACCGGTCTTTTAGCAGGGATATATCCAGCCATTGTCTTATCAAACTTTAAACCGATCACTGTATTAAAAGGCGCGTTTACCACCTCAACTAAAGGCGTGAATTTAAGAAAGGGATTAGTGGTATTACAATTCAGCCTTTCTATATCGCTTATTGTTGGTACCGTTGTCGTATTCAGGCAGCTCAATTTTATGCAAAATAAAAGTATGGGCTTTAATAAGGACCAGATGTTATTGCTCGATTTTAATCATGACTATGATGTTGCGATTAAAACCGAAGCTATTAAACATAGTTTTCTTCAGGTGCCGGGCGTTGTTTCCGTTGCAGCTTCAAGAAGTGTGCCTGGTACTTACTTTCCGGATGGGGGTACAAAAATACAATCTCTCAATGGTGGAAGTATAGAAGAGGCGCCTGCATTGTTTGAAGTGGATATTGATTTTATCAAACATTTTGGATTGAAAATGGTGGCAGGAAGAGCTTATTCCAGGGACTTTCCGGCTGATACGGCTAAGTCACTGGTGATTAATGAAACGGCTGCAAAATTATTTGGATATAATGACCCGCAACAGATTATTGGTAAACATTTTGAACAATGGGGAAGAGAAGGAGCAGTAATAGGTGTGGTGAAAGATTTTAATTACACATCATTACATAAAAAAATAGGACCGCTGGCTTTAAGGTTAGAGCCTACGAGCAGCAGGTATTTTGCTATTAAAATTAAGGCAGGGAACATGCAGGCTACGCTTGATAAGCTGAAGGGTTTATGGAGCGGTATAGCACCGCAGCGGCCTTTTTTATATAGCTTTCTGGACGATAGCTTCAACAGGCAGTATGAAGCTGATGTGAGATTCAGGGGGCTGTTTAGCCTTTTTTCAGGTCTTGCTATCTTAATTGCCTGCCTGGGTTTATTGGGTTTGGCTACTTACACAGCACAACAGCGTACCAAAGAAATTGGTGTCAGAAAAGTATTAGGTGCATCGGTTTCCAGCATTGTACAATTATTATCTAAAGATTTTTTAAAACTGGTATGTGTAGCGATGGTGATTGCTACTCCATTGGCCTGGTGGGCTATGAATAACTGGTTACAGGATTTTGCCTTCAGAATAGAAATGAAGTGGTGGATGTTTATGCTGGCGGGAGTTGTAGCTGTTATTGTTGCTTTTGCAACGATAAGCTTTCAGGCCGTTAAAGCGGCACTGGCCAACCCGGTGAAAAGTTTAAGAAGCGAATAGGCATACAGGTTTCAGGTGTTAAGGCCCGGCTGCCGGACCGGAAACAGATGAAAAAAGACAACATAAAAGCAAATTACAATACTGTCGTTTATATAAAGTAAAGAACCATGTTTAAAAATTATTTTAAAACCCTGATCAGGAATATTTTTAAGAATAAAACTTATTCTATCATTAATATTACCGGCTTGGCCATAGGAATGGCCGCGGCGATATTGATTTTATTGTGGATACAGAATGAATTAAGCATTGACCGTTTTTATGAAAAATCGGACAGGATATACATGATGTATAACCGGGATAAGAGCCCCGAAGGAGAAACCTGGGCATGGAATAATACACCTAAAGTTATGGCGCCCACTTTAAAAAGTGATTATCCTGAAGTAGAAGAGGCAGTACGTTATCGTAATGTAACTTTTTTACTGACTGTTGGAGATAAAAAGCTGAATAACCGGGGCTCTTTTGCTGACAGTAACTTTTTAAAAGTGATCAGCTTTCCTTTGCTCAAGGGAGATCCGAAAACCGCTTTAAACGACGGGCACAGTATTGTTCTCACACAACAATTGGCCAAGGCTTTATTTGGTAACGAAGATGCCATGGGTAAAACGGTACGTATTGACAGTACGCATAATTGTACGGTTACAGGTATATTAAAAGACCTGCCTAACAATACAAAGTTTGAGTTTGCATACATACTTCCCTGGGTATACCTGGAAAAAATTGGTTGGAGCGATGACTCCTGGGGTAACAATTCAGTACGGACTTATGTATTATTGAAAGAAGGCGCCTCACAGGCCACTTTTGATAAAAAGGTTAAAAATATTACAATAGATCATACCAAAACATCTGCCACTCCTTCTACTATTGAGGTGTTTACACATCCTTTATCAGAGGTATACCTGTACGGTAAGTCAGAAAACGGAAAACTGGTAGGTGGCCAGATTGATACTGTTAAACTTTTTGGTGTAATAGCAGTGTTTATTTTATTGATCGCCTGTATCAATTTTATGAACCTGAGTACCGCCCGTAGTGAAAAAAGAGCGAAGGAGGTGGGCATTCGTAAGGTGGCGGGAGCCGGGAAAAGATTATTAATATTTCAATTTCTGGGAGAGAGTATCTTCCTGAGTTTAATAGCCTATGTTATTGCCCTGCTTATTGTTCAAATATCTTTAGCCGGCTTTAACCTCCTGGTGGGTAAGCAGTTGTTTATTAATTACAGCGATCCTTTATTTTGGATATATTCTCTTTCGTTTGTATTGTTCACCGGTATTTTGGCCGGAAGTTATCCCGCCTTTTATTTATCCTCTTTTAACCCGGTTGGCGTGTTAAAAGGTGTATTCAAAAAATCAAAGGCATTGATAGCACCCCGTAAAATATTAGTAACGGTACAGTTCACCTTCGCCATTATACTGATTATAGGCACCGTGATTGTTGTCAGGCAAATTCAATACGGCTTAAATCGTCAAAGCGGTTACAACAGGGAAAACCTTATTTACCTGTTTACACAAGGTGATGTTGATAAACATTATAAGGCTATTAAAAATGAAATGTTGAGCTCCGGAGCGGTTACGAGTATCACCCGTTCGGCCAATCCAATTACCCAGCGCTGGAGTGATAGCTGGGGCTTTAAATGGGAGGGGAGCACTAAAAGTGATGAGAAGATAGACTTTTTGAGATTAGGCACCGATGCGGATTTTGTTAAAACTATCGGGGTAACACTTTTACAAGGGCGTGATATAGATGTAAATAATTACCCGACTGACAGTAATGCTGTCATACTTAATGAAGCTGCTGTAAAGGCTATGCGTGTAAAAGATCCGCTTGGTATGGTAATAGGTGAAGTGGGTAGTGACAGTAAATGGACTGTGGTGGGCGTGGTAAAAGATTTTGTATTAGAATCCCCTTACCAGCAAAATATCAATCCCACCATGATATTTGGTCCTAATAAAGATTATGCCCAGATCATACATGCCAAATTAAACGCCAAAAATGTAACCGGCGAAAATATTGCGGCCATAGAAAAGATATTCAAAAAATACAATCCCCAATACCCGGTTGATTATGTGTTTGCGGACGAATCATATGCCAGGAAATTCCAGGATTCGCAGCGCACGGGTAAACTGGCGGCTTTGTTTGCAGGGCTGACCATTTTTATCTCCTGTCTTGGATTGTTTGGCCTGGCCACTTATATGGCCGAAAGCCGTACCAAAGAAGTAGGTGTACGAAAAGTGCTGGGAGCTTCTGTATTTAATGTGACGCTTTTGTTATCCAAAGAGTTCTTACGTCTTGTAGTGGTGTCATTCATTATAGCTTCTCCTATAGCGTGGTATGCCATGAATAAATGGCTGGATAATTATTCTTACAGGATAAGTATTGAATGGTGGGTCTTTGTTATTGCCGGTTTATTGGCTTTACTGATTGCCATTGTTACGGTAAGCTACCAGGCAATCAGGGCGGCACTGGCTAACCCTGTAAAATCTTTACGTACCGAATAAATAAACCATCTGCCTTTGTATCACATAATAAAACTGTAGTTATGCTGAAAAATTATTTCAAAATTGCATGGAGGAGCCTGGGTAAGAAAAAGCTGTTTACATTTATTAATGTAACCGGTCTTACCCTGGGATTGACTTTTGTGGCGCTCATTGGCCTCTACGTGTATAATAATATTTCGGTTGACAGGGAACAGCCGGATAATGTGTACCGGGTTACTACAACTTATAGTGCTGAGACAAAGAATGATGAAATAAATGCAGTGGGACGGGCCCTGGTTCCCGCAATAGCACAAAGCATACCGGAAGTAGATAAAGTAATTCCTTTAAAAAACTTCAACGGTGTTACGATAAAAAAAGGAGCTGATTATTTTTACGATAAGCTGGCCTTGGCCGGGAAGGATTTTCTGCAGTCGTTTAACTTTCCTTTATTAAAGGGTAACCCCGCTACTGCGCTGAATGAACCTTTTTCTATTGTACTGACCGACGAGATTGCAAAAAAATATTTTGGAAGAACAGATGTATTAGGCGAAACACTGGTGATTGATGACTCCGTACCTTTTAAGGTGACCGGTGTATTACAAAAACTGCCACCTTCTCATATGAACTTTGACGCCTTACTTTCTTTTAAC
Organism: uncultured Terrimonas sp.; assembly: GCA_964445775.1. Taxonomy (GTDB): domain Bacteria; phylum Bacteroidota; class Bacteroidia; order Chitinophagales; family Chitinophagaceae; genus Terrimonas. Next base: position 19,048 of record CAYUMH010000041.1, on the reverse strand, counting down.
AGCTGGGAAAAATGGGGCGGCAATTTTGAACCTTGGTTTACGTGGGATATGACCTGTTATGTAACCCTAAAGCCCGGTGTGGACAAAAATAAAGCGGAGGAAAAGATTGCAGCTTTATCCATGCAAAATAATAAAGAAGAGTATAGCAAGTTTGGTTACAATGTAAAACACCGGTTGGAGCCGGTAAAGGGTATCTTTCTACACTCCTCTATGCCCGGCTTTAACAGGCCCAAGGGTAGCATGTCGCAATTATACATTCTTTCTGTTATCGGTATTGCTATGCTGATACTGGCCTGTATCAATTTTATTAACTTAACAACGGCTTACCAGGCAGAAAGAACAATAGAGGTAGGCATCCGTAAAACAATGGGTGCGAAAAGCTTTTCACTGATCACGCAGTTTATGGTTGAAACATTTGCCCTGATCCTGATAGCTTTCCTGTTAGCAATAGGCCTGGTTATTTTACTGTTGCCTGTGGTGGAAGATATTTCAGGACAGGTCATCTCCCTCCATATCTTATATTCTCCTGTAGTAATTGCCGGTGGACTGGGGTTAATGGTATTGACCACACTGTTAGCTGGCTGGTATCCTTCACTGTTATTATCGCGGCTTAGCCCGATGGGCTCTATTAAAAAAGCGATGTATGCGGAGCGTGGCAACTTTACATTGAGAAAAACTTTGGTGGTATTCCAGTTTGCCGTATCGCTTATTCTTATTACGGGTACCATTATCGCCACCAGGCAGTTCAACTATATACAAAGCAAGGACCTGGGTTTTAAAAAAGATGCCGTTGTAATTGTGGACCTGCGTAAAGCTCCTTACCGTGAGTTTAGAAAAAATTATGAAAACATAAAAGACGAATTACATAAAGTGCCGGGTGTTAACTCACTGGCGGGATCGGCCGGGTTACCCGGTAAATATGCCTGGGACGGGCAACTGGTACAGGCCGAAGGCTTTGCCAAAGAAAAAAGTTTTACAATGGAGGTGATCCCTTCAGATATGGACTATGTACGTACACTTGGTATCAAAATGGTAGCAGGCAGGGATTTTTCTCCTTCTTTTACGACAGATGCGACCAATGGGGTTTTACTAAATGAAGAAGCCTGCCGGTTAATCGGGTGGAATACAACAGAAGCGGTTGGTAAAATGGTCAGTACATCCGGTATGGATTCAGGTAGAGTGATTGGTGTAATGCAAAACTACCATCAGCATGGATTACAGGAAAAAGTAAGCCCGGTAATGATCTTTAATGCGGGCTATGCATACAGTTATATGGCTGTACAGGTGAATGGCGATGCAAAAAATGTTATTGGGGGATTAGCTGCCGTATGGAAAAAAAGATTCCCGGGTTATTCCTTTAACTATACTATGCTGGAGGATGATTTGGATAAACAATATGCGGAAGAGAACCGGCTCGCAAAAGTGATCAATATATTTTCGGTGCTCACCATCTTTATAGCGGCTTTAGGCTTATTTGGATTGGTAACTTTTATTACGGCACAGCGCACCAAAGAAATTGGGGTACGAAAAGTGTTGGGTGCTTCGGTTGGCAGTATTATAGTTTTAATTGCCAGGCAATTTTTATTACTGGTGGGTATTGCCATCCTCATTTCCATTCCAATTGCGTGGGTGGCAGGGGAAGCCTGGCTACAGGATTTTGCTTACCGTATTTCCATTGAATGGTGGATGTTTTTAGTAGCGGGCGTAGCAGCAATAATCATTGCCTTATTTACTGTTAGCTACCAGGCAATAAGAGCTGCCCTGGTAAACCCGGTAAAAAGCCTGCGTACCGAATAAACCTATGTGTAAAGCCGGGACGAGCTAAGTAACCCCGGGTAACCTTATGGAATCCGGGAACAAAAAAATAGTAAAGAACAAATTAATCTCTAAAATATGAATCGGTCTGTCAAAACATCAATACGGCATTTATGGAAACGCAGGTTGTTTACCACGCTCAATATTTTTGGGCTTGCAGTAAGCGTTAGTGTATGCTGGATCATTTACCGCCTGGTAGATCACGAATTCAGTTACGATAAAAACCTGAAACAACGCGACAATATTTACCGCATAATAACCGGGCATATTTTTGATGATAAAGAGTCGTATAACGGTGGTGTGGCGGCGCCATTATACACCGGCATCAGGGCCGAAATTCCGGGGATTGATTTTGTAGTGCCGGTATACGGTCAATGGAAAACCTCTGCGGTAGTGAATAACCCCGGTGGTGCACCATTGATAGTGGAAGACCCTACGGCTATTGTGGCTACCGATTCGGCTTATTTTAAGATGTTATCCTATAAATGGCTGGGAGGAAATCCACAAACAGCCTTATCTGCCCCTGAGGCGCTGGTACTTACAGAAAGCCGTGCCAAACAATATTTCCCGGGCTTTACACCGCAGGAGATAATTAATAAAACGGTTACCTATTATGGATTCAGGGATACGGTTCAAAAAACAGTAACCGGTGTGGTAGCAGATTTTGATCCCTTGTCGGAGTTTACAGCGAAAGAGTTTTTTAGCCTGCCTGTAAAAGCCTACCCGCTGGTGGAGTGGACCAATACCAATGGTTCTGATAAAGTGTACCTGCAGTTCAACGAATCGAAAAAACCTGAGGCGGTGCTGGCTCAAATAAGGGCTTTGGCAGGTAAAAAATGGGCTGAGTTTGATAAAGAGGAAAAACCCACTTATAAATCAGAGCGGTGGCTTGAATTACTACCACTGAAAGATTCTCATTTTTCAACTTTTGTTAATGAATATAATGTCCGTAAAGCCAGTAAATCCATATTATTTGGATTAGTAGGTGTAGGGGCTTTTTTGTTATTACTTGCCTGTATTAACTATGTGAACATGAGCGTGGCACAGATACCCACCCGCTCAAAAGAAATAGGAGTACGTAAAACACTGGGTGGCGGTAAAAGACAGTTGATAGGACAGTTTTTAACAGAAACATTTGTCACCACATTGATAGCGGTTCTATTGGCTTTTGTGTTAGGGCGTTTAGGATTTTTTGTATTGCGGGATATATTGCCCTCCGATATATCGGTGATTGGCGAACCACTTCCTTTGATACTCTTTGTATTGGGAATTACCCTGGGTGTAACATTATTTGCCGGTTTATACCCGGCCTGGCTGATCACCAAAGTAAAAACTGCAAATGTATTCCGGGGTGTAACCATCTGGCAAAAAAAGACAGGTGGCTTCAGCTTGCAAAAAGCATTGATCGTATTCCAGTTTATGATTGCACTGATATTTATCACCGGGGCAATTATTACCGGTAAACAATTACAATACAGCCTGTCATCGGATATGGGTTTTAACAGGGATGCGGTGGTTTTAATTGATGTTCCCTGGAAGTATACAGTTAATAAACAGTATAAAGACAAGCATTTTACACTGCAAAATGAATTCTTAAAGGACCCCGTTATTAAATCGGTGGCCATGGGTACCACACCTATGTCCAATGGCTATTCTTCAAGCCCTTACAACTATACAGGTGATGGTAAGGAACGTATTGAAAGGCAGATGTTTAAAAAATGGGTTGACACATCATATATAGGATTATATGAACTGCAATTACTGGCAGGTCGTAATATAAGACCTTCTGATACTGCTACAGAATATGTGATCAATGAAACGGCCAGGAAAGCTTTTGGTTTTACATCGCCACAGGATGCCATAGGCAAAATGCTGGCACAGGGAGATAAGATGCTGCCGATAGTAGGTGTGGTAAATGATTTCCACATGCAAAATTTTTATACTTCCATCGACCCGGCCATGTTATTGAATGAAAGAGAGAATATCAGCACGTTTAATATCAAGCTGGATAAAAATCAATCGGCTAAATGGGCACAGGCCTTTAAAACAATGGAAGATAAATGGAATGCCATTTATCCCGCCGGTAGTTTTAAATATACTTTTTACGATGATAGCATCAAGCGAATGTACGCGGAGGAACGTAACCTGAGCAGGCTGATCAACCTGACAACAGCAATCGCTATTTTTATCAGTTGCCTGGGCCTGTTCGGACTGGCTACTTTAACAGCTTACCAGCGCACCAAAGAAATAGGTATACGTAAAGTATTGGGAGCTTCTGTAATGGGTATAGTAAAACTTATGTCAAAGGAATATGTGTTGCTGGTTTTGATAGCTTTTGTAATTGCCACACCTATTGCCTGGTGGGTAATGAGCGGCTGGTTGCAGGATTTTGTTTACCGCATCAGTATACAGTGGTGGATGTTTGCTTTGGCCGGCTTAGGCGCGCTTGCGATAGCATTGATTACCGTAAGTTACCAGGCTATTAAAGCGGCATGGTCAAACCCGGTAAAAAGTTTACGTAGCGAATAGATATACAATGATCACTACTTAATGTCTTGTTATGATAAAAAATTATTTTAAAATAGCCTGGCGTAACCTGTTTAGAAATAAAGTATATGGTAGTATCAATATTATTGGCCTGGCCATTGGTATTGCCAGCTTTATACTGATACTGCTGTACATGAATTATGAATTGAGTTATGATAAATGGCATAGTTCGTTACAAAAAGTGTACAGGTTAGGAATGGAGGATAAGACGGGTATTATCTTTGAAGGGTCAACGCCTGCACCGTTAGGCCGGTTTTTTAAAGATAATTCTCCCAAAGTGGAAGCGGCAACCATCGTGTCGGGTGGAGGGAGCTTTGAAATAATGGTGGCAGCGGGTGATAAAAAGATATTCCAGTCGGGTATCATGGAAGTTGATTCTCTTTTTTTAAAAGTATTTCCTTATGAATTACGCCAGGGCAATAGAGAGCAGGCTTTGCAAGCTCCTAATACGGCTATTATCAGCGAGGAAGTGAGTAAAAAATTATTCGGTAATGAAAACCCGGTAAACAAAACCATCAAGTTATATAACGCGCTGGACGTAACAGTTACCGGCGTATTAAAAGCGGCGGATGGACCGACATCCATGAATACGCAAATTATGTTCCGGCCGCCTTATGAAAAAGAAAATTACCACTGGAGTAACTACTCTTATGCTACTTATCTCAAACTTGACAGAACCGAGGATATAAAAGTACTGGATACCGATTTAAATAAAATATATTTTGAACAGCGCATCAAACAGGATAGCGCATCCTTTGCACAATACCAGGCCAGTGCTGATAAAACCGTTTTGTTTGCGGAAAAACTAACTGACATACATAATTTTCCCAAAAGTGGCGGAAGCAATTTTCAAACCATAACGGTGTTACTGGGACTGGCATTTTTATTACTACTGGCCGGCGCCATTAATTTCAGTAATTTATCGGTGGCTACTTCTATCAGGCGGGCCAGGGAGGTAGGGGTAAGAAAGGTCTTGGGTTCCGGCAGGGGGCGAATATTCTGGCAATTCATGAGTGAGTCGGCAGTATTAGGACTGATCAGTCTTGTGGTTGCTATACTCTTGTTATTGTTAGTAGTGCCTTACTTTAAGCAGGAATTTGATATCCGTTTACCGCTTTTCAATTTAACGGATGGCAGTATTTATATACAGGTGCTGATCTGTATGCTGGTAGTCGTGTTGTTGTCGGGACTATATCCTGCCGTCTTCCTCTCCAGGTTCAATACCACCAGGGTATTAAAGGGCGATTATTCGCAGGGTAAAAAGGGTGGTGGTTTACGAAGCGGCCTGCTGGTTGCACAGTTTACACTATCGGCCTTCTTCATTTTTGGTGTAATAGTGGTAAACAAACAAATGCGGTTTATGCAAAACCGCGATAAAGGTTTTGTCAGTGACCAGGTGATGCGTATCAATGTTCAGCAAAAAACAGGTGAGGCCGACTTTGATGTAGTAAGAAATCAACTGCTGGCTATTCCCGGTGTGCAATACGTTTCCAAATCAACAGCAGTACCTGGCGATGCATATATTGATACTTCGGCAGGCACCTATAAAATTGAAGGACAGGAAGTACGGCTGACAACGGTAAAAGTAAGCCGCGATTATTTTAAAACATTGAATGTTCCCATATTGCAGGGGCGTGACTTTGAAGATAGTTATAGTGATCAACATACACGAAGCGTAGTATTGAACGAAGCTGCTGTAAAACTGCTGAGCCTGAAGGACCCGATAGGCCAGCGTATTAATTACCCGTTTTGTGACACTTTCCAGGCAAAAGTAATTGGCGTGGTAAAAGATTTTAATGTACAGAATTTGGCCAATAATATTCGCCCTGTTGCTTACTCCATTGGAAATAATGCCTGCGGTTACATGTGGGGCGGAGGGCTGCTGGTAAAACTAAACGGACCATTAGCCGGAAATTCGGTGCATGCTATTGAAAAATTATGGGCGGGTATTGAACCGGATATGCCTATCCGCTATTCTTTTCTGGACGATAATTTTCAAAAGCTTTACCTGGAGTATAACCGCATACAAAGTGTGATCGGCTTTTTTACCCTGCTGGCGGTTGTGATAGCGGTGATGGGCCTGTTTGCTTTAACCGCTTTTTTAATTAAAGAAAAAACCAGGGAGATCGGCATACGGAAAATACTGGGAGCCGATGTTTCCCATATTACGTTTTTAGTGAGTAAAAAGTTTTTACAACTGATTGGTATTGCGATAGCCATTGCCTTGCCGGTTGGCTGGTGGATATCTCAGCAATGGCTGCAGACTTTTGCCTACCGGACAAGTGTAAACTGGTTAGTATTTCTGTCAACCATATTGGCCGTATTTGGTATTGCAGTGCTAACCATTGGCTGGCAAACCATCAAAGCCGCCAGGACAAATCCTGTAAAAAATTTACGTACGGAATAATATAAGTATAATGGTCGCTTGGAGCGAAGAGATATATAAGAACAGAACAGTATTACTATCAGGTAAATAAAAAAAGATGTTTAAAAACTATTTAAAAATTGCATTACGCAATTTGCGTAAGAACAAACTCTACAGCTCAGTAAATATAATTGGTCTGACCATTGGGTTGGTGGGTTGTTTATTGATCGGTATTTATGTATGGAATGAACTGACTTATGACAGGTTTCACAAAAAGGCTGACCGGATAGCTCGGATCATTATGGAAACCAGGTCATCAGGTTCTGCAGACCAGATAGCCCTTACCGGAACAAAAGTAGGTCCTGAGTTTAAACGTAGTTTTCCACAGGTTGAATCCTATGTGCGTACCATGAAATATCCCCTGTCCCTGGCTAACGGGGAAAAAGCCTTTGACGAAAAAAACGTTCTGTATGCGGATGCCGATTTTTTTAGTATGTTCTCTTTCCCCTTGATAAGAGGAAATGCGGCTACGGTACTGGATGGTCCTCAGAAAATTGTACTCACAAAAAAAGCGGCCGAACGGTATTTTGGCAAAGACGACCCTATAGGTAAGGTGTTACGGATAAATGGCGGTACAAAAGAGTATGAAGTAACCGGCATAGTAACCGATGCGCCATTAAACTCGCAGATCCAATACGATATTATAATATCCTTTGCCAGTACCAATGCCTTTAAAACGGAAAAATGGTCGGAGGCTAATTATGTTACTTATCTTTTATTGAATAATAAAAACCAGATCAAAGAATTAGATGCGGCCATCCAGCCTTTTATGAAAAAAGTATCAAAGGATGAACTGCGTATACCGGAAAGCAGTGGATACAAAACATTCCACCTGGAACCGCTGCAGTCTGTACACCTCTATTCCGGTGTAGCCAGCGGCCTGGAAGCAAACGGTAACATTACCTATATCTATGTATTAAGTGTAGTGGCTATACTGATTTTATTGATTGCCTGCGTTAACTATACCAACCTTGCAACTGCACAATCTGTAAGCCGTGGTACTGAGATCGGGGTGCGTAAAGTAATGGGGGCCGGTAGATCGCAGTTGTTAAAACAATTCCTGGGCGAGTCTTTTGTAATCACCTGTATCGGACTTGTACTGGCCATTGTTGTCAGTATTATATTGTTACCCATGTTTAATGGTATAACGGGTAAGGAGTTTACAGCCTCTTTATTTTTCTCACCTGTATTTTTACTTACCGCCGTTGTACTGTGTATCATGATCAGTTTAATTGCGGGCGCATACCCGGCATTCGTATTAAGTAATACTAAACTGGTTAATATTTTAAAATCGGGTCTCCGTGTTTCTAATTCCGGCGGTGGTTTAAGAAAATCGTTAATTACCTTTCAATTTGTGATCGCTATCTTTTTAGTGGCGGCAACCTTCATTGTGGTAAAACAGGTATCATTTATACAAAATAAAAAAATAGGTTACAACCGGGAGCAGGTAGTTGTATTACCGGTTGATTATAAAACAAGAAGTGTGTATGACCAGATGAAAGAGGCTATCGGGGCTAATCCTAATGTGTTAAGTGTAACGGGGGCTTATGAAGATCCGACTTCGATAGGCTGGGGAGATGGTATTGTTACCGATGACGGGAATGGACAAAAGGAATTATCATTAAATGCCACACCGGTTGACCTGGATTATCTTAAAACAATGGGAATGGAACTGGCGGCAGGCCGGGATTTTATAAAAAGTGATTTTGCTACCCAGGATACCTCGAACAATGGTGAAAATTATAGGGGGACATATATTATCAATGAAAAAGCTGCGAGGGATCTTGGCTGGACAGTCGAACTGGCAATCGGGAAAACAGTCTCAAGAGGCGCTCCCGGCCCTGTTGTAGGGGTTGTGAAAGATTTTCATTTTGAATCTCTGCATACGGCTATTGGACCTTTATTGATTTTCCTGGATACTAGCCTGGTAAGCCAGATGTTTGTAAAAGTAAAAGCAGAAAATACCGCCTCAGCTATTGCGGCTTTGGGTAATATCTGGAAAACAAGGGTAACGCACCGTCCTTTTGATTATCATTTTTTGGATGAAGATTTCAATGCGCTGTATAAAGCGGAGGAACGTACTGCCAAAATATTTACTTTGTTTGCGGGGCTTGCCATTATATTGGCCTGCCTGGGTTTATTTGCCCTGGCGGCATTTACAACTATACAGCGCACCAAAGAAATTGGTATCAGGAAAATACTGGGTGCCAATGTTACAAACATTACCGTATTGGTGGCCAAACAATTCCTGAGCCTGGTGGGTATAGCTATATTGATTGCAACGCCACTGGCCTGGTGGGCCGGTAATACCTGGATACAGGATTTTGCCTATAGAACTGATCTTAACTGGTGGATATTTGCCATAGCCGGTTTAAGTGCCGTAGTAATAGCATTGGCTACAGTGAGTTATCACGCTATACGGGCTGCCATGAGTAACCCTGTTAAAAGTTTGAGATCGGAATAATAAAATATGCTATTCACTCAATTAACCGAATAACTGTAAAATATTGTCAGCAGTTTGTTACAAGGTGCAGCAGGCTTGTAACAAACTGCTGAATAGTTGGAGCTATAAACACAGAGAAAATGCTTAAGAATTATTTTAAACTTGCCTGGCGTAACCTGGGCAAAGGAAAGCTTTCATCCATACTTAATATAACGGGCCTGGCTATAGCTATGGCTGTTGCTGTTTTAATGTTACTCTGGGTAAAGAACGAAGCATCATACGATAATTACCACCCTGATACAAAGCGTATCTACTTACTAACCCGGTACGATACAACAAATACTTCTTTTGCCACGGAAAATAGCCCCCTGCCGGCTTACCAGGCCATACAGTCTTCGGTTCCCGAAGCAGCGTTGGTAACCATGGCTACACCCACAACCTGGAAAAACATCCTGTTTAAAATAAACGGTGATGTTTTTACTGAAAAAAATGCATTGCTGGTAGACAGTAACTGGACAAAAATGTTCTCTTATAAAGTAGTTGAAGGTAGTTTACAGCGTTTTACTGCACAATCCAACAGCATCGTTCTTACAAAATCAAAAGCAAAAAAATACTTTGGTGATGCACCTGCGCTTACACAAACCTTATTAATAGATTCTGTTCTCTTTTCAGTTGCGGCGGTAGTAGAAGATAACCCGGTTAACTCATCCTTTCAGCAGGATGTACTGATCCCTAATTCGTTCCTGCTTAATAATGAATCTGTGCGGAAAAACCTGGATGACTGGGGTTATCGCTCCCAGTTGTTATTCGTGAAACTAAGAGAGAATGCCTCCGCTGTTACCACGGCTAAAAAAATATCGGGCATTTTTACCTCCCATCAAAACTGGAAAAGTGAATCGGCTGAGTTTAGTGTATTATCGCCCTTAACAGGCCTGCATTTTCAAAAAGAGCTGAATAGCACTACCTTCAAACAAGGCAACCCGCAAAATATCCGCATTTATACCATCCTGGCAATACTGCTGTTAGCCACTGCCTGCGCCAATTTTGTAAACCTGACCGTAGCGCAGGCAGGTAACAGGTTAAAGGAAATAGGGGTGAGGAAAATAATGGGAGCTTCAAAAAAGCAATTGTTTGGACAGGTAATGACGGAAATTGCCTTCTTCATACTATTATCAATGGGACTGGCTCTCGTGTTTGCCATTATTGCCATGCCGGTTTTCAATGCTTTTACCGAAAAAAACTTTGCATTAAATATTTTCGATCCTTCGGTAGCAAGCCTGTTGCTGACAGTATTTGTTTTTGTGTTGTTATTTACCGGCATTTATCCTGCCCTGTTACTGGCTACCCTCAAACCGGCGGGTTTGTTAAAAAACAAAGCCATTGCTAATATCAGCCGCCAGGGGTTACGAAAAGTACTGGTTACCGGTCAGCTTACATTGGTGGTGATTACTTTGGTGGGAGTAATTACCCTGCAAAAACAGTTCAGGTATATTCAGCAAAGTACGTCCAGTTATCAAAAGGGACAGGTGTTTAAATTCAGGGCCCTGCCTCCGGAGGCGCCCATAAAAATGTCAGATGAAAATGCGATCAAACAACGTATCAGTTACCTGAAAAACATAAAAATAAGTTTGCTGAAGAATAGTGCCATCGAATCCGTTTCATTGGTGAACGGGGTTTCAATGTTCGATGCTAAAAATAAGATGACTTCTGATATTGTCTGGACCGGGTATCCGGCGCCGGAGCAAAAACCGGAAGTGGTGCAATTATGGGTAGATGAAGATTACAGGCAGGTGGCTAATCTTACCATGCAATCGGGACGATGGTTTGATCCGCAGAATATTTCAGATAAAAACAACCTGGTGTTGAATGAGACCGCCGTGAAAATGCTTGGCCTGAAAGAGCCGGTTGTAGGGTCAACCTTTTCCGGAGGTATACATGATAATAGTGGGGTAGTAATAGGTGTTGTAAAAGATTTTCATCATAAAAGCCTGCACGAAAAGATAGACCCTTTGATCATTTCCATGGATCCTTTTATGGGGTCGCTTTATTATGTTAAAGCGCATGGAACAAATATTGACAGGGCATTAAAGGAAGCCGGTGCAATCTGGGCTGCTAATTACCCGGGCAAACCATTTGAATATGTATTTCTCGATGAAGAATTTGACAAGCTTTATAAGGAAGATCAAAAGGCCTTAACCTTTAGTATGTTATTTGGCGGACTATGTATTGTATTATCGGCATTGGGATTATTGGGTCTGGTAATAGTGAGTGCGCAGCAACGTGTTAAGGAAATAGGTATTCGTAAAGTCCTGGGCGCCTCTGTTACCGGAATAGTAGCAATGTTATCCAGGGACTTTGTAAAAATGGTATTACTGGCAGCAATTATTGGTTTCCCTATTGCCTGGTGGACAATGAACAGATGGCTGGCCGATTATGCTTACCGTGTTACCCTGGAATGGTGGATGTTTGCAGCGGCGGGCAGCATTGCTTTATTTGTGACCCTATTAACCATCGCTGTTCAGGCAATGAAATCGGCAATGGCCAATCCCGTAAAAAGCCTTCGCAACGAATAATACCGATAAGGCAGTATAAAACTTGACAATAAATTTATAGTATATGTTGAAGAACTATATAAAAATAACTTTAAGACATTTACGTAAGCATAAGCTGCTTTCAGGCGTTACACTGTTATGCCTGGTGGCAGGTATTACCTTCTCCATGCTCATTGGTGTATATGTGTTTCAGCAATACCAGGTAAATAAACAATTGTCAAATATAGAGCAGCAATACCTGGTAAAAAGTGACTGGAAGGTAAAAGAGATGGGCCTGGAGATAACAACCGTGGCCCCGCTGGCTAAAGCTGCAAAGGATGAATACCCTCAACTGGTTAAAAACTATTACCGCTTTAACCCGGTTACCAATGTAGTATCTGCCGGCGATAAACATTTCCAGGAGAATATTGCAATCGGGGATACGACCCTCGTAGATATGTATGGTTTTGATCTTTTACATGGAAATAAACAACAGGCTTTTGTAAATAACAACTCGGCTGTGGTAACCCAAACCCTGGCGCTTAAGTTGTTTGGAAAAACGGATGTATTGGGGGAGACTATTGCCATTTCCAATACTACATCGCAAAAACAAAACTATATAGTATCGGCAGTGTTGAAGGATATGTCTTTTAACAGCATCAATAACCTGGTAGACGATAAAGGCTATGCTGTTTTTGTTCCTTTTGAAGGCAACGGTTTTTTTCAAAGCCAGGATTATGTGAGTGACTGGAATAATACTTACATTATTGGGTTAATGGAACTGCAGCCGGGTAAAACGGCCGCCGACCTGCAGCAACCCATGCGCCAGTTACTGGCAAAACATACTGCGCCTGCTATAAAAGATAATTTAACAGTACAGCTGGCGCCCTTGAGCAGTTATCATCTCAGTGCTAATAATGGGGCTGTGGCAAAAATGCTGCAGGCATTAAGTATCATTGCCGGGTTTATATTGTTAATGGCAATGATAAATTTCATTAATATTAATATAGGTACCTCCTCTTATCGTTTGAAAGAGATTGGATTGAGAAAAGTATTTGGTAGTCAGCGTAAACAACTTTGCCTGCAATTTATGGCAGAGTCGGTGATCATCAGCTTTGTAGCAGCCATCATTTCGGTAGCCTGTTACCAGTTATTACTTCCTTTATTTGATAAGGTACTAAATGCTTCCTTAACTCCTGTCTGGCAATTCAGTCCTTTAATGATTATTGGACTGCTGCTCCTGATATTGGTTACAGGACTAATAGCAGGTTTTTATCCTGCCCTGGTATTAAGCGCTAAAAACCTCACCCATGCTGTAAAGGGTAAGATGGATGCAACAAAGGGCGGAACATTATTCCGGAAGTCCTTATTGGTTACACAGTTTTCATTGGCCATCATTGTGTTTATCTGTGCCATAGTAGTAGCACAACAAATATCCTTTGTGTTTAAAAGGGACCTGGGCTATAATAAAGAGCACTTAATGGTAATATCGGCTTTCCCAAAACAATGGACTCCTGAGGGTGTAAAAAAAATGGAGACTATCCGGCAGGGGCTGACACAGCTGCCAATGGTTAAAGATGCGACTGTTTCTTTTGAAGTGCCTGACCGTGTACCACCTAATATGATTGGCTTAATACCCGAGGGCGGAAATGCACAAACACCTGTATTGATAGCCTCTTCTGCTGTTGATGGACATTTTGCTTCTACCTATCAATTGCAGGTAAAAGAAGGAAGTTTTTTTGATCAAACAGGAAGTAAAAGCCAGGAAATAGTAATTAATGAAGCGGCACAAAAAGCGCTTGCTTTTGATGAACCCATTGGAAAACGTGTAACCATTGCCGGCTGGGGTGATGCCGTTTTCACTATTGCCGGGGTTATTAAAAACTATAATTACTCAACATTGCAACAGGGTATTGGCCCTATGGCATTCCTGCATACAAAAGATAATACGAGCTACCGGTATATAACGGTTAAATTGCAGACTGCTGATATTGCTGCTGCTATTGCCGCGGTACAAAAACAATGGACCTCTCTTTCGCCTAATACGCCGTTTGAATATACTTTTATGGATCAGCGGTTTAAAAATATTTATCAGTCGGAATTGCAATTGCAAAAAGCCTCTGCTATTGCTACGGCATTAAACCTGGTAATTGTATTGTTGGGCGTTTTTGGTGTATTATCTTTTACCCTGGCCCGCAGGTTAAAGGAAATATCATTAAGAAAAATTGTGGGCGCCAATACCCGCAATATTATCTTTTTGTTTATTAAAGAATATGCCTGGCTCATAATTATTGCCAATATTATTGCCTGGCCGGTGGCATATTGGGCCAGTAGTAAATGGTTACAGCAATATGCATATCGTATTGAACAAAATATTTTCCCTTACTTGTTGGTGGGTGTTGCGGTTACCTTGTTGGCTGTTGTACTGATAACGGTACAATGTTTTAAAATAGCAAATGCCAATCCTGTAAAAAGTTTACGTACTGAATAATAATTGTGGTTATAAAGTTATGAACATATGGTTGTCAGCTGTATAACTATTGGCATCGTCCCTTGTTTTAATCCCGTTTAGGTTTTGTGTATTGGATACGGGACGTCGCACACTTCAACTCCAAGAATGCTGTTGAGCAGGTTTAATAATATTTGTAGTGTACTGACTGTACTTACGCTGCATAGTCAACAAAACCATGAAGACTGCGACCCACAACATTACTATCGGGGCCAACACAACAAAAATTGAATAGTATAATCAAAGCCGGCTCAAAATCATTTACCTAATCAGTACAAAAGTTCCTTTTCTTGATATGGTACCACAATTTGTAACGGCATTTACCATATATACATAAGCGCCTGAAGCCTGTTGAACACCTTTGATATTTCCATCCCAGCATCCGCCCACCTGGTTGGTATAAAATACCCTTTGCCCCCATCGGTTGTAAATACTGAACTCAACCCTTTCTATTACGCCCCAGTATTTAATACCATAACAGTCATTATGGCCATCATTATTGGGTGTAAAGGCATTGGGCATCAGGTTATCACCTTTATTGGTCGTTAATATGTTTAGCTGTACAGTATCTGTATCAGCACATCCGTAACGGTTATACCCTGTAACCACGTATTGCATGGGGGTAATTGGACTGGCAACAGGATTGGCTATATTGGTTCGGTTTAACCCTGTGGCAGGTGCCCAGTTATAACGGATAGCACCCTGGGCGGTCAGTTGCGAAGAACCAAAGCTGCAATCAAGGTCATTGTCTTTAATGGCAGTAACTACCGGTACCGGGTTTACAGTGACAGTGGTTTGTAAATTAGCGACATTGTTACAAACGGTATCGGTAATGGTTACCGAGTAGGTAGTGGTGGTATTGGGAAAAGCCTTTGGACTAGCAATACTGTGATTATTTAATGAAGCCGCGGGTTGCCAGTTAAAGCGTTCACCACCGGAAGCGTTTAAACTGATGCTATCCCTGTCACAGATGATTTGTGCGGCATTTATGGTGAATACCGGGTCGGGCCTCCAGGTAAGTGTTACAGAGTCTTTACTGCTGCAGTTAATAGCATCAGTAACGGTGACGATGTATTTAGTACTGTTTTGTACGGGTGTGGCCACGGGATTATAGATAGTTGGGTCGTTTAAAGTGGTTGCATTTGTCCAGGTAAATCCTGATCCATTACTGTTCACTACCAGTGGCAGGGAACTACTTCTGCAAATAATGGTATCTGGTGTAATACTGGCGATAAGTGGAGCCGGGTTAACCTGTACGGTTACCTGGTCGGTAGCCGTACAGCCAAAACCGGTGGTGCCGATAACGGTATAGGTAGTAGTGGTTTTGGGAGAAGCGGTAGGGTTAACCAGCTGACTGTTATTAAGTGTAGTGGCAGGCGACCAGCTATAGGTGAGTGCACCGGTAGCGTTTAACTCTGTATCATCATTCTCACAAATGGTGGCATCGGCTACGCTGGCAGTAACCACGGGTATTTCTGTTTGGAGGGTAACAGAATCACGATAAATGATCACTTCGGCAAAGGATAGATCGTCAAGCGCAAAATCGTTGCCCGCAGCGTTTATATTATTATTTACAAGGCGTAGGGTTGCTGTAGTACTATTGCCAGCATTCCACTCTACAAAAAACTGTTCCCACCGGCAGGTTGTTGCTGTTCCTGTAAATGAATTGCCGATAGCAATACCGTTGATATAAAGCTGCATGCTGGCCGGGTTGACAGGTTGTAAGCTTTGTAGCCATGCCGAAAAACTATAGTTCGTATTAGGCGTTACATTAACAGTCTGTTCCCATAATGTTACATTAGCGGACTGGATCCCGTTAGCCATTAACATGTTTCCATTGTTGCCGGTATGGTCTCCGCAATTGGCAAAATATTGGTGCCAGGCGGCGATATTGTTACTTACATTATAAGTACCGAGGTCCCAGCCGGAACTTTGATTATACGTGTAGGAAGAAGTAAAGCCAATATTCCCCTGGGAAAAGTCGCCGTTCGTGAGCAGGTTATTACCGGTTCGTTTTGCATGTAAATAATAAGTGGTAGGTACTGCAGGGTTAACTGCAACGGGGTTGGCAATATTAGTGGCCGATAAACCGGTAGCCGGGAACCAGCAATAACTTAATGCCGGTAAACTGTTTAACTGTAAAGTGCTGTTCTCACAAAGGGTGGTATCGCGGTTAATGATCAGGCTGTCAATGATAATATCAATGATCAGTTCTTTTTGTATACTAAGTGTACAGCCAGTAGCCGTAATAACGTCCATTTTAACGGTATAGCTGCCGGTGTTGTTGTACAGAACAGTCGTAGTATTGTCTGTATTATTGGTCGTGCCATTGCCAAAATCCCAGGCAATGCCGGTGGTTTGTGGTGTTTCGTTAACAAAGGTTATCTGTAACGGGTTACAAACATCCTGTACAAAACTAAAATCAGCCGTTTCGTGCACCACATTAAAACTATCCCTGGTTGTACAGCCAAAGCGTGTCATGTCCACCCAATACACACCCGTAGTGGTTACATCTATGGCGCTGGTGGTTTCCCCGGTACTCCAGGCATAAGTGATATTTGATGGTAAATTTTTTTGTAGTGTAATGGTTTGTCCGGGACAAATAGTTAGTTGTTGTATAGGGTTTTTAGCGGGTGCTGCAAGTACTACAACTGGTTTACAATAAGAAGCCTGTGTGGGCAGGCCGTCATCCACAGTTAAGTTGATATTATAAGTGCCGGGTTGATTATAAGTAAAAGGCGGCGGGTTTTGAGCGGTAGTGCTGGGTATGGTAGCATTGTTACAACCGGGGAACTGCAGACGCGTGATAGTGCTGTTATTGGCATTTGTAATGAAGCTATACAGGTCGTTCTCTATTCTGAATATTTTAGAGATAGAGTGAGGGAAGCTCAGCCCGCCGGTATTTCCGATCACCGTGGGTACCGGTACGCTGTTCAGATCTTTATTAAAATCCAGTTTTATTAACTGGTTATAACCGTTCCTTCCATTAATAAGATAACCAACAGCCTGATCGCATGTTTTTATAATGCTAAGGTCTCTTGGGTGTTGTAATATACCACCCAGGCTGCCAAGGTTTACACCAACAGGAGTGTTGGTGAGGTTGTTACCAAAATCTAATCTCGTCAGGGAATAATTAGCCGGGCCATTTGTGTTATTAGATCCGGCATTGGTGACAAAAACCTTCCATTCTCCATTATCATTAACAGCATAACACCCGGCAGGGTATTGCAGGCCGCCAATATTACCTAAATTAACGGCTGTTGGTATTGCGTTAAAACTGTTGGTAAAGTCAAATCGTGTAAGTGTATTATTCTCTCCATTAATGGTAAGCCCGTGCCAGTTCCCATTGTGTTGAAAAAGTACCAGGTCCAGCGCCTGGGACATATTACCGATATTGCCCCAGTTGGTTGCAACCGGGGCCGGGTTGTTTAAGTTAGCGCCAAAATCAACTTTCAATACCCGGGGTGGCATGCCCACTCCATCAAATCCTGCTACAATAATAGCGTACCAGCGCCCCTCGTTCTTTACCACCTGTATTCCTTCACCTGAATTGGGTATCATGCCGCCAAAATTGCCAAGATCGGTAGAAGTGGGTATATTTAAAAGGCTATTGCCAAAATTCAACCGTATTAAACCACCAGGGTTATGATTTACAACAAATCCATAGTAATTGCCGTTATCATAAACATAGTCCATAAAAACGGGTGTTCTTAAATTACTACCGGGGTTGCCAAGATTAGTTCCCGTAGGAGGAACAGTAACATCACCCACGCAAAAATTCCAATAGTAAGAAGAAGCATTAGTGGATTGATTTTGAATATTGATGGGATTGTTGACACAAACTGTATCAGGAGCTGTGAAAAGAGGAGTGGCAGGGATATAAGGACTTGGACAAAGTGTAGTGACTTCATCTATATTAAGAGCCCTGTTATATATTCTGATTTCATCCATATCTCCCTGGTACATCTGGCTTTGAATATTGGTAGCGCCATTAAGGTATTTACCGATCGTCATCGGAATGGTACGGCAGACATCCATTAATGAGGTGGGTGTAGTTTTTGACTGCATTAAAACACCGTCTAAATATATTTTCTGGGTAGTTCCGTCAAATGTGCCGATTAAACAATGCCATGTATTTTGTTTAATAGTACTGGCTCCGGTACTTACATAACTATTGTATAGGGTAATGACAGTGTTACAAACCGCATTGTTGGTAAAGTCGTGTGCGTACCCGGCTCCCTGATGAGTGGTCCAGTTTGTAAAAACCTGGAACTGGGCATCATGTTCGGAAGTACGCTCACGCCTGGCCAGTAATGTCTGTACCCTGGTCAGGTTTGGTGTTTTAAATTGTACGACAAATGAAAATGCGTTCCTGGGTCCTAGCTGACCGGAATGCTGTACTTCAATAAAATCGTTTATTCCGTCAAAAGTTACGGCGCTATTAGGGTTGTTAAATTTATCAGCAGTAAATGTTACACCATTTAATCCTACACCATGGAGGCCATTACCGCTTTCATCATTAAAGTTACCATTAAAAGGGTAGTAAGCTACCAGCCCGTTGTTTAAATTAACCTGAGCCTGCACCTGTGAGATGGAGAAAAATAGACTCAGTCCAAAGAATAAAGCCAAAACAAAACAAAGAAAAAATTTTGAAATCCGGTTCATCTTTTAAATCGTTAAGTGCTGTTACGCTTGTAATATTAGTTAAAATATCATTTACCTGATCAGTACAAAAGTTCCTTTTCTTGATATGGTACCACAATTTGTAACGGCATTTA
>CAYUMH010000040.1:9670-33630 GCA_964445775.1 uncultured Terrimonas sp. | reverse complement strand
TCACTTTATAAATAAAGTCGTTATTCTCAAACTGGCGGGCAATTGCTTTCAGGTCATAAGCAATGCTGGCATCAATTAATTTGTCGCCTGCTTTTAATACAAAACCACCGATAATGGAGTCATCCACTACTGATTCCAGGTCAACCTGTTTGTAATCGCCGGAAGCTTGTATTTTATCAACAATAGCCTGTTTAGTTGCTTCGCTTACCGGGGTAGCCGTGGTAAGGGTAACAGTTTGTATGCCTTTTTTCTCTTTATACTGGGTAATTACGGCGCCGGCTACTTCCTGTAAGTTTTTTTCACGGCCTTTATTAATTAATAAAGTAATGAAAGCTTTACTTAAAGAAGAAACATTTTGCCCGATAACGGCATCAATAATTTTATTTTTTTTGTCGGCCTTAATAATGGGGCTACGTAACAAATTAACAAAGTCACGGCTGCCTTTACAAACAGCTTGTAACCATTGCATATCTGTATAAACTTGTTCCAGCTGGCCCTGTTCAACAGCAAGGTCAACTAATGATTTGGCATATCTTGTAGCAAGGCGTGGATTACGCATAAAAAAGTAAAAATTAAAAGTAAGGCGGTAATTAACCTGTTATTAACCAGGTTTACATTAGTTCAGTTTCAAGTTATCAACCAGGCCTTGAATATGTGCTTCCTGTGCACTTTCGCCGCTCAGTTGTTTTCTCAATACTTTTTCACTTACCTCAATTACCAGCTTACCTACCTGGTTTTTAACATCGGTAAGTGCGGCCATTTTCTGAGCCTGGATAGCGGCCTGGGCTTCGGCAATAATTTTGTTAGCCTCTACTTTAGCCTGTTCTTTAGCCTCGTTAATGATCTTATCTTTCATGTCACGGGCTTCTTTCAGCAACTGTCCTCTTTCTTCACGGGCTTTCGCCAATAAAGCTTCGTTCTCATTTTGCAGTTGCGCCATTTCAGCCTTTACCTTTTCAGCAGATGCAATGGCATTGCTGATATTGGTTTCCCTTTCATTCAGTGATTTCAGAATGGGTTTCCAGGCAAACTTTTTTAATAAAAGAAATACAATAATAAAGGCAACCAATGCCCAAACAAAATAACCGAGTGAAGGAGTTAATAAACCCATAAAATATAAATTAGTATCGTTTTGCTTTGTTGTTAAAAGTTACTGTACCCTCCGCCCTGTGCCTTGGGTACAGTAAAAACTTTGGTAGTGTACAATTAACTTAATACCGCTAATAAACCAGCGATTACTGCGAAAAGGGCAACACCCTCTACGAACGCAGCAGTTAAGATCATAGCACCACGGATGTCGTTAGCAGCTTCTGGCTGACGAGAAATAGCTTCAGTAGCACCTTTACCAATTTGGCCAATACCAAAACCGGCACCGATTGCAGCTAAACCTGCACCGATAGCTCCACCAAAGTGAGACCAGCTACCAGAAACCTCTAACAGGATGTTCATTAAATCCATGATTCAGATTTTAATTATGATAAAAAAACGGTTTGTTATCCAGGTATGTAGTATTCAGATAATAGTATACAGACCTGATACAATATTTTATAATATGTTCAATTGGTTGCTATGCTATTAGTGCGCTACAACATCTTCTTCGTAATGATGATCACCAATAGCCTGGCTGATAAATACGGCCGTAAGATTGGTGAAGATGAAAGCCTGGATAAAGGCTACCAACACCTCAATTACATAAATAAATACCGCAAAAGCTATAGATAAAGGCGCAAAACCAAAACCTGCCGTTTTGCTCATCTCCGCAAAAATGAATATTAAGCTAATAAAACTCAGGATGATGATGTGGCCTGCTGTCATGTTAGCGAAAAGACGCACAATCAGGGCAAAAGGCTTGGTAAACACACCCATTAACTCCACCGGTAACATTAATATTTTAACCGGCACCGGTACACCAGGGAACCAGAATACGTGACCCCAGAAGTGTTTGTTGGTGCTGAATAAAATAACTACCAATGAAATTAAACCTAATACCAGGGTAAAGGCAATATTACCGGTTACGTTAGCCGCGCCAGGTAATAAACCAAATATGTTATTAATCAGGATGAAGAAGAATAAGGTTAATAAATAGGGTAAGTATTTATTGGCTTTGTGGTGCAGGTTAGGTTTGGCAATATCATCACGCACAAACATCACCACCGGCTCAATAGCATTTTGTAAGCCTTTAGGTGCGGAAGTTACACCCTGGCCGGTTTTGTATTTACCCGCAACCGTTTTTAACAGGAAGAAAAGTACTACCAGGGCCAGGATCATCTGGGCCACGTTTTTGGTAATAGAGAAATCCAAAACAGTCAATGTTTCGTCTACAACGCCTGCTTCGTTTACAGCCACAATTTTGTGACCTACCATGCGGTAGCCATTGTAGTCCTCATGACCATGGTGAAACTTGGAGGACATGAACACACTCAGCCCGCGGCCGGGAGTATATAATATTACAGGAAGGGGTAAAGTAGCGTGAAAATCGCCTACAGAAAAGAAATGAAACTCATGGGCGTCGGCAATGTGATCTAACATTGCTTTACCTGCGTCAAATTTTCCACCCTCTTCGCCGCCACCGCCAGCTTTTGCCGTAAACGAAATTAGCATGCAAAATAAGCTGAAAGCCGCTATAGAAAAGGATTTAAGTCGTCCTGCTGTCATACCTGCCTGAAATTTGGCGCAAAGATAAGGACCTTGCCGTCAAAACAATGATTTAAGGTTTTGAATTTGGGAAAAAATCGGAGTTAATTGGATATCAGGCAGTAGCGGGATTATTCAACGTATTATCCGGGTGCAGGAAAACCGGAGGAGATTATTTGTCAGTTCTCTTATCCAGGATAGTTTTAATGCGCTCAAGGTATAAAACATCCAACTGGTCTTTCGGTCGGTTAACTGCTTTTTTATTTGCAATCAGTTGGTTAACATGTAAAAAAGGAACTTTAACACCTTCCAACTCAGCTATATTGGCCATTGCCAAACACTGCTCAAACGTATAGCCCTCCAATCCTTTCATGTCTATTAATATATCTACCCTTAATCCATTGTTCAGGTGAAAGTCAGTCCAACCCGGAATTATTTGCATAGTGCGGAGCATATAAAAATCACCCATATCGCTCATTTTAAATGCTTTTCGCAGGTTTTCCCGGTTAGTTTCATTGTCTTCTATCCAAATATCTATATCATCAGTAGTACGTTGGTAACCATTAAAGTTAGTGGCTACACCGCCAACCATAATATAACGAACATTGCAGGCAGCAAGGTTTTGCCAAAGTTGTAACAACTCCTGGTCAAAAATGTCCATTATTAATGGTTATTAGCTGATTGATTATTGATGGTGATTTTTGCTTTGGCAAACATCCTGTTCATTTTCATAAGGCGGGTCATTACCAGAAATCTTTCGGTGTAGGAACGGTTTAAAGCTTCTGCCAATTGATCATTTTCGGCCTTTTCGTAAAAGGCATCGGGCTCCTGAACAAAACTTTGTTCAAGCTCTTTCTGCTCATCTTCCGTAAGTGCCCAAAAGCTTTTCATACCTGCAATTTACGATTTTTTAGACCGAAAAAGAAAAATGGCCCTTTATGAGGCAGGCTGTTTTGAGAACAATACTGATTCTGGACTTAGTTTTTAATTTACTTCCTGTTCCTGCTTTTCAAACTGGGTTTCGTACAGGCGGGCATAAAAGCCGTTTTCCCGCAATAACTCCCTGTGGTTGCCTATTTCCACTACCACGCCCCGGTCTAATACAATGATCTTATCGGCTTTACGGATAGTTGACAAACGGTGGGCTATTACAATAGATGTACGTCCTTTTACCAGTGTATCGATGGCATTTTGTATCAGTAACTCACTTTCGGTGTCGATGGAGGAAGTGGCCTCGTCTAAAATTAATATGGAAGGATTGTATAAAATGGCCCTGATAAAAGATAGTAACTGGCGTTGGCCTAAGGATAAAGTACTGCCCCTTTCCTTTACCTCAAAATCGTAGCCGCCGGGCAACTGCATAATAAAATCGTGCATATTAATATGTTTGGCAGCTTCTATTACCTGTTCCCTCGTAATCTGCGGGTCACGCAGGGTAATATTATCCATTACCGAGCCGGAAAACAGGAACACATCCTGTAACACCACGGCAATATTCCTGCGCAGGTATTGCAGCGGGTAGCGGTTGATATTGGTATCGTCAATAGCAATTTCACCTTCATTGATCGCGTACAGCCGGTTCAGCAAGCTGATGATAGTGGTTTTACCGCTGCCGGTATGGCCCACAATAGCCACAGTTTCTCCGGGTTTAACCTCAAAAGATACATTATCCAGCACTTTATTACCGGTTACATATTCAAACGACACGTTTTTAAAATCTATACTCCCTGTAAGTCTTGCCGGCAGGTCGGTCACAATATTTTCATCATCGGTAGTTACATCGGGGTTATCCAGCACTTTAAACACCCTTTCACTGGCAATAATACCCATCTGCAGTACATTGAACTTATCTGCAATAAAACGTAAAGGCCTGAACAGCAGGTTTAGGCACAGGATAAAAGCCACCATGGTACCCTGCTGGTTTTGATTGAGCCTTAACGATTCGCCAGCCAGCCACCATACCAGTAAGGCAGTGGACAGGGCCAGTACAATTTCAATGAGCGGGAAAAAGATGGAGTATGCTAAAATACCCTTGATATTGGCATTGCGGTGCTCCTTATTAATAGTATCAAACTTTTTAAACTCCTTATTTTCTATAGCAAAAGCCTGTACCACCTGCATACCCGTTAAGTGTTCCTGCACAAAACTGTTTAAAGCGGCTACCGCGTTGCGGACTTTTAAAAAGGATTTGTTGATGCTTTTCCGGAAATAGTAGGTACCGATAATGATGATGGGAAAAGGGATCAGGGCAATTAAGGTAAGTTGCCAGTCCACCCAGAACATATAGCCCAGCACACATACAATAGATAAGAGGTCGGTAATAATAGGTACCAGTCCGTCAGCAAAAATATCGTTGATCGATTCAATATCGTTAATGGTGCGGGTAGTGAGGGTACCGATAGGGGTGGTATCAAACTGGCGCAGGTTAAGGTTCAGTACTTTTTTGTAAGTAGCTACCCGTATATCTTTTACCACGGCCTGTCCTAGCCAGGCTGTTGTAAAGGAGAATAAAAACCGCATGGCCGTTTCTAATAACAACAGCCCGATCTGGATGATAGTAATATAGATCACCATATTCACCACGCCATTGGTAATATATTTATCTACCGTAAGTTGTATAAGGTAAGGACGAACAGGCGTAATAAGGGCCAGCATAATAGCCATGATAACCGAAGTATAGAACTTGCGTTTATATGGCGCGGCATATCCAAAAACCCTTCTCAGGTGAGTGATATCGAATGTTTTTTTCTTAGCTCCGGACAAACAGTTGTATTTAGAGCCCGCAAATATACGTAGCATTTGGCTGGCATAGCCCAATTGACCTGTAACATTACTTTAAAATAACTTTTGTTTAAGTCTGAGCGGGCATAGCTGAAGCGGCCTGTTGTTTTTTTTCTGCCGGTGTAGGCTTTTGTATCCAGGAGTTGTTGTACGGCTTAAAGCAGGGCTGCTGTTGCAAACGGGTAATACATATTTTACCATCCACGTATTTACACAGGTTATTGAATGCAGCCGGGTTTTCTTTTTTCATTACCAGTAAGGCTGCATTAAAGCCGGCTTTTACCGCAATGGGCACGCCACCGCCCAGTTCGGCCCAATGACCACCCAGCAACAGGTTTTTAACCGGGGTTTGGTAATGCGCAATATTGTTCTGCATGTTTTGTTTGCCAGGTTTGGCACCCATCATAGTACCGTTTTTATTACCGGTATAACGCCAGTGTGTAACCGGTGTGGCCACATCGTAAAATAATATGTGATCACAAAGACCCGGAGCCAGGTGTTTGTCAATCCGTTCAATAATAGTTTTTGCTATATCCTGTTTTAGCTGCTTGTAAGCCTCACCACGGATAATATTCCCGTTTTCATCGCGGGTAGTAAGCCAGTCGTTTTGATAATCCATGTAGGCGGGCATAAACAAGGTTAACGTACCGCAACCTTCCGGGGCCATGGATTTATCCCGTACCGAGGGCGCCAGTATACTGATCTCGGAAGTACGCGGATCGCCGTTATGATGCTCATGAAAAGGAATGCTTTCATCTACCAGGTGCACCAGCTCTTCGCCAAAGCCCAAAGATTCGGCCGTACAGTTCAAAGCAATGGATATGGTGACGGAGGAGCTGTACAATTGGGCGTTTTTTAATTTGCTTTTCAGTTTTTGCGATACGGCATGAACGGGTAACATGTGTTCATATAAAGTTTCAATATCGCAGGCTGCAATAACGTATTTACTATGTACCACATGGTCCTTACCCCGGTGGTTAAAAGCTACTCCTTTTACCGTTTGGTCTTCGATCAATACCTGCTTTACAGCACAATGGGTAAATACCTGGTTATTGTAATGATTAACCACATATTGCAGCCACTCCGGTATTACCTGCCCCCCACCCTTAGGCGGACTTTGAAAGTCGTGGGCATAAGACCAGCCGATGGGCACCATACAGCCAATGATCTCCGTTTCGGAGGCAAACATTTTATGCAGCCTTTCGTCTTTGAAGTAATGCTTTAATCCGCGTTTTACGCCTTTTTCACCACTGTAACCCACCAGGGGAATAAATGGAAAAATAATACGCAGCAACTGTATTTTACTTAACAGTTTTTGTTTAAAGGTCAATATATCATTGGCTTTAAAAATACTGTTGAGCCGGGTAAGCGACCAGCCTACCCTTTTTGCTTTGGCAAAAAATTTGATGATCCCTTTCCGGTCATGGGGAAAGTCCTGTATCAGCGTATCACGCAGCTGATCGGGGTTATTGGTGAGCAGGTAATTAAAATCTTTACCCTTATACCGCCTGATACATTGTTGTGTAACGGCAGTGGGGTGATCAGCGCCAATAGCATCAAAGAGTTTTGTAACAATACCCGTAGGGCCGTATTGGTTTAACCAGTGAATAGCGGTATCAAAAATAAAGTCCTTACGACGGAAGCCGGCCAGGTAACCACCGGCATGTGGCTCTTTTTCCAACACACAAACTGAAAGCCCGGCTTTACTTAACAGGGCAGCGGCCGTTAAACCTCCCACACCTGCACCAATAATTACCACATCGTAAGATGCTTCCAGTTGTTTCATATGCTGGTAAATTACAAAACAGTTGGTAGAGTTTTGTTTTTAGTGAAGAAATTATTTGCCGGTACATTACTTGAGCGGATAAACGGCACGGGTGAGGGATGGAAGCGGCATCCTTTTGCGAAGGGGTGGTAAGGCAGCGCAGGGCAAAAGATACAGCGGACAGCCCGGCCCCGTTTATTCCGTATACATGTTACAGGCGAGCTTTGAGCCGTACCGGTTGAAAGCAGGAAAGAAACGGGGACACCCCATTACCTGTTTATTTATCAATAGCCGCCAGGATAACCGCACAGGCTTTTTTAATTTGCTCCTCTGTAATAACTAACGGCGGGGATATACGCAAACAATTGGCAGCAAATAAAAACCAGTCGGAAAACACCCCTTGTTCAATACAGGCATCAATTACCTTTTTGTTGGTTGTAAAACTATCAAACTCCACCGCCAGCCACAGACCGTACTGGTGTACTGCTACTATGGCGGGATGTTGTAAGAGCGACAGAAAAAGTTGTGCTTTTTCCTGCACCCCGGCCATCAGGTTTTCTTCGAGCAAAGCCTGCATAGCCGCCATACCCGCCGCACAGGAAACCGGGTGGCCGCCAAATGTTGTAATATGCCCCAGCACTGGGTTAAGTGTAAAACTGTCCATGATAGTTTTGTTTGCTACAAAAGCACCCAATGGCATACCACCACCCAGGGCCTTGCCCAGCACCAGTATATCGGGAACAATATCAAAATTTTCGAAGCCCCATAGTTTACCGGTACGGCCAAAGCCGGCCTGTACCTCATCTAATACCAATAAGGTTCCGGTTTCGGTACATTTTTTCCGCAGGGCCTGCAGCCACGCTGCGGTGGGTGGTTTTACGCCACCTTCGGCCTGTATAGTTTCTATTATAATACAGGCGGTTTGTGTATCAATAGCATCAATTGCCTCCTGTGTATTATAGTTAACATGGGTAATACCCGGCAGTAAAGGACGATAGGCGCTGCGCCAGTATTCATCGCCCAGTAAACTCAATGCACCCTGTGTAGAGCCATGATAAGAAAAGTTGCGGGCAATTATTTTAGGCCGGCCCGTATTCCGTTTACTCAGTTTCATGGCCCCTTCAATAGCTTCGGCGCCTGAATTGGTAAAGTAAACATTATTAAGGCTGACTGGCAGATGTTGGGTAAGCAGTTTTGCATATTGTACCTGGGGCGTTTGCACCAGCTCGCCATACACCATAATATGCATATAGGCATCCAGTTGTTGCTGAATAGCCGCCAATACTTTAGGGTGGCGGTGCCCGACATTTGCCACGCTGATACCCCCGATAAGATCAATATATTCTTTGCCTTCGGCATTAAACAGTAAAGCCCCTTCTGCTTTGGTAATTTCCAATGCCAGGGGTTCGGGTGATGTTTGTCCTACATGTTGTAAAAATAACTGTCGCTGGTTCACTATTCCTGTTTTTTACAAAGGAATGAAATATAAACAATGCGACCAATTTGATAATGTGCTGATGTGCTCATGAAGCCGCCGCTTTTGTGTTATCTTGCAGGTTTAAATAAATGCTGTATGCCGGTTATTTTAGCTGTTAATGATAAGAGTCCCCAGTTTGGTGCCGATAATTTTATAGCGCCTAATGCTACCATTGTAGGCGATGTAGTTGCCGGTGACCAATGTTCATTCTGGTTTAATACGGTAGTACGTGGCGATGTTAATTTTATAAAGCTGGGTAATAAGGTAAATGTACAGGACGGGGCCTGCATTCATTGTACTTACCAGAAATATGGCACAACCATTGGCAATAATGTATCTATTGGTCATAATGCCATTGTGCACGGTTGTACGGTACATGACAATGTATTGATAGGTATGGGCGCCATTGTAATGGATAATGTGGTGGTGCACAGCAATACTATTATTGCCGCCGGGGCGGTGGTATTGGAAAATACCATTTGCGAGGCGGGGAGCATTTATGCCGGTGTGCCGGCCAAAAAGGTAAAAGATATTTCGCAGGAGCTGATCCACGGCGAGATTAACCGTATAGCCGATAATTACATTAAATACGCCGGTTGGTTCAAATAAACGCAGTTTGAGCCCATTTTAACAGCAGGTACTTGCAGGTACAATTTATTCTTAGTAGCTTCGTTAAGCTTTTAGCACAAGTACCCGTGAAAAAGTCTGCTTTCTTCATATTACCCCTGGTCTGTTGCCTGGTATTATTATCAGGCTGTTCCCTCTTTCGTAATAAAGGAAAAGGTTGTCCTACCGATGGACGTAATATTGGCGCTGAAAGATTAGCCGCCGGCGACCTGAATGCCAAGGAATCCAAAAAAGCCCGTAAAGCCCGTTTCAGAGGTTAATTAATTGTTATGGTGCAGCTTTGGCACCGTTTTTTCACTCTATACACATTGTAAGCCATTAACCCCATCTAAAATGTTTTTTTATGAATTTCACCCTACGTTACGATCTTGGATGCACGGAAGCCGTATTACATGAATCCGGCAGCCTGCTTGCGTTTCAGCAAGCCGCACACCTGTTACACAAAAATTTAAGTATTAAGTTCCATCAAAAACAGGACGATTTTGATGGCGCCAACTGGGATTTTAAATACAAAGGTCACCAGCTACGTTTGCAATACAACGTGTACCACGGTATTTCTATTTTTCCTGCCAATATGGAACAGGCAACTGAAAAGGATAACAAAACCGTAGAATACCTGTTGCACAAATTGCAGGGTAAAGCTGATAAGAAGACCCGGCCTCAACCTACCGAGGCATAGTTCAGCCCCGTTTTTTGATATTAACAACCCGTAACCTGTTCTTTGTAACAGGTTATTATCATTAGTTTATAACACAGCACATTTGTGCCCGCTTACCAATTAAAATGTATATTGGTAAAATTAAACAGTTATGTATGAAGGCTTATATAAGTTTAAGTTTTGATAAAAGAAGCAGCCTTTCACAGGTAATAACTGTTATTAATAATTGCCTGGATAGCGTTAACATTACCCCCTTAGTATTTGTTGACAAGTATAAGTTTGCCGCAGATGAGGAAAAAGAGATGATGGCAGCCGCGATGCAGGAGATAGACAGCTGCGATTTTTTAATTGCAGAAACTTCTGTTAAGGGCATTGGTATTGGGGTGGAAGCCGGTTATGCAAAAGCAAAAAATAAACCGGTTATTTATGTACGTCACCAGGAGGCAGGGCACTCCACAACGGTGGCTGGTATCAGCGATTACCAGGTTATTTATACCAGTATTGCTGACCTGGGAGAACAGTTGCCCGATATTATTAATAATATACTGACACAACAGCTTGCCCGGCAGTGATAAAGTATTCCGGCGGATCATCACTTTTTTATACAAGGAACGCATCCCGCTCAACTTTCCGGCTGCTTAGTTGTTAAGGCTACAGATTTTAAGTAAAAGTAAGTGCGTACATGAACCCCAAGTATTTTAAGTATATCAACACGCTGTTTATAGTAGTACCTATGAGTTTTATCATGGCTTTTGTAGGGCTTATCCGTAATTATGGTTTTGGCGAGGACTGGTTTTTTAAGTTTTTAAAAGCCTGGACGGTAATGATGCCGGTGGCATATATAGCAGCATTTCTTATTATTCCCAGGGCCAGGAAACTGGCAGAGCGGGTTGTGTCACGATCAACTAAAGAATAGGAATGTTTTGACTTATCCCGCAGATTTTTCGCAGATGAAAAATAACGCAGATTTTCGCAGATAAGGTTTTAATCAGTGAAAATCTGCGTAACGCAATCAGCGTTATCTGCGGGTACAAATAAACTTGCTGCTTATACTGCTGTTTGTTTTAAAAAGCCCTCCGTCGCAGCAATGGTTTTATCCAGATCCGCATCACTAACGGCATCACTGATAAACCATGTTTCGAAGGCTGATGGCGGCAGGTAAATACCCTGCGCTAACATGTAATGAAAGTATTTATTGAATAAGGTGTTATTAGCCGCAGCAGCATCCGCAAAATTATTGACCGGTTTTTCGCTGAAATGTACACTGATCATACTACCCACACGATTGATGGTATAAGGAATACCGGAAGCCTGTAATACTTTTTCCAAACCCTGGTGCAGGTAGGCCGATTTTTGTTCAATACTTTCATAAATAGCCGGTGATTGTTTCAGTTGCTGCAACAAAGTATAACCGGCTATCATAGCCAGGGGGTTGCCGCTTAAAGTACCTGCCTGGTAAACATTCCCTAATGGAGCGATATGTTCCATGATCTGTTTTTTACCGCCAAAAGCGCCTACCGGCATGCCGGCTCCAATAATTTTTCCATAAGTTACCAGGTCGGCATTAACACCCAGGTATTGCTGTGCGCCACCCGGAGCCAGGCGGAAGCCGGTCATTACCTCATCAAATATCAATACGATACCTGCTGCATCGCAAAGGCTGCGTAAAGCCTGTAAAAAGCCAGGTTGAGGGGGAATACAGCCCATATTGCCGGCAACGGGTTCTATAATAATAGCCGCTATTTCACCAGGATTTTGCTGTACCAATGTTTCCACCGCCTGTATATCATTAAACGCACAGGTAAGTGTATCGTGGCTAACGCCGCTGGTAACACCCGGAACGGTTTGTATGTTAAAAGTGGCTACCCCGCTGCCTGCTTTTACCAAAAAGCTATCGGCATGGCCATGGTAACAGCCTTCGAATTTGATAAATTTATTCCGCCCGGTATAACCACGGGCCAAACGGATAGCACTCATACAGGCTTCGGTGCCGCTGTTTACCATACGGATAAGGTCGACATTCGGTGCCATGCTTTTGATCAGCTCGGCCATTTCTATCTCCAGTTCAGTAGGTGCACCAAAGGAAGTTGATAAAGCCGCTTTCTCTTGTATAGCTTTTACCACGGGTTCATAAGCATGGCCCAGGATCATGGGGCCCCAGCTATTGATATAGTCAATATATTGGTTACCATCAGCATCATACAGGTAAGCGCCTTTGGCATGGGTAATAAATAAAGGGGTTCCTCCCACACTTTTAAACGCCCTTACCGGGGAGTTTACACCACCAGGGATACTTTTATTTGCTCTTTCAAATAAGGCAATGCTGTTGCTCGTGTTCATACTATTAAAACTTTTATTGATCGGTTGTAAGCTAACGCTTATAGTTTTGAAACCCGGTTTCCACCGCTTTGTACAAATCCTCAAATTTCACATTCATGCCTATGGCAGTAATATGAATAGGTGTTTTATATAAGCTATGGTTAAGCGTCATCATACTTTTTTTCAGCGGGTTTTTCTGGGCCTTGATGTATAGCTGTGGATTTTTTACTTCTACCATAATAAACTGCTGGCCAGAAACCCGCTCTACACTTATCTTTTTAATATCAGACCACAGTATTTTACCGGCTGCAACGCCACTGGAATTATCTGTGATGCCCTCCGCATCGATTATCAGACCAGGTTTCCTGTCAAATAGTTTTACCAGGTAAACCAGTAGGCCTAAGCCGGCTAAAATAAGGAGAATATAACCTATAATAACAATAATGGAGGAGTCGGTACTCCTGATAAACCAGAAAGGTCTTATGATAAATAACAAACCGGCAATAAAGAATAAAAGTGTGAACAGGGTATTCTTTATCAGTTTTGTTTTGCTTAGCGCTATGGTTGTTCTACTCATGGGGTGTAAAAATAGTGAATGGTGAATAGACAATACAGAGTAGTGTTATATGTTTTTATAATTAATTAACCCTGTCAATAGTTTGAAACAGTAAATAATCGATGTTCCCAGTTTTGTTAAATCTGCATTTTTTAAATACTCCAGGTCAACGGCTACTTCCAGTGCGGTATCAACTTCTATCAAAGATCCTCTGGCTATTTCATAAAACCTTTTACGTTCTTTTTCCGATCGTCTTGAAGATCCTTCCGCAATATTTAAATGAACCGATAATGCTGCACGCCTCATTTGCGAAATCATACCAAATCTTTCATCACTTGGCAAAAGACCTGAAACATGGTAACAGTATTTAAGGAGAACTCTTGAGGTTTTATATACTTCAAGATGCTGGTGTTTTAATGTTAAAAACATAGGTAGTTAATTTAGGTGTTTTAAAAACACGAAAATAGCTACTTTCAATATTATTATAAACCCATAAAAACGCTCTTTCAAATAGCAAACGCTATTGACTATTCACTATTGACCATTCACTTTAACAGCTTCGCCGCATGCTTCGCATAATAAGTTGCTATTAAATCAGCCCC
Organism: uncultured Terrimonas sp.; assembly: GCA_964445775.1. GTDB lineage: Bacteria > Bacteroidota > Bacteroidia > Chitinophagales > Chitinophagaceae > Terrimonas. The sequence goes on along the minus strand of CAYUMH010000040.1, from coordinate 20,211 downwards.
TGCCCTTTTGATGGATGTTAAACATTCCAGCACTGCCTTGTCTTCATCCAGCCAACCATTGGCAGCTGCCGCTTTTATCATGGCATATTCACCGCTTACATGATAGGCGCTAACCGGTACCGTAACCGTATTTTTTATTTCCCGTATAATATCGAGGTAAGCCATGGCAGGTTTCACCATCACGATATCCGCTCCTTCTTCAATATCCATCTGCGTTTCTTTAATGGCCTCTATGCGGTTGGCATAGTTCATCTGGTAAGTTTTTTTATCGCCAAAACCGGGAGCACTGTCCAGCGCATCACGAAAAGGGCCATAAAAACAAGAGGCATATTTAGCACTGTAACTCATAACGCCCACTTTAGTATAGTTATTTTCCTCCAGCGCTTTCCTGATAGCACCTATACGGCCATCCATCATATCGCTGGGTGCTACAAAATCGGCGCCGGCAGCGGCATGGCTCACACTCATTTTCACCAGTGCTTCTACCGTTTCATCATTCACTATCTCGCCGTCCTTTACAATCCCATCATGACCGTAAATAGAGTAAGGATCCAGGGCTACATCAGTCATTACCACCATCTCCGGTATTGCTGTTTTAATCGCTTTAATGGCCCGCTGCATTAAACCATGTTCGTTCCATGCTTCCTGACCGGTATTATCTTTTGTTTCATCTTTTGCCTTTACAAATAACAGCACGCACTGTACACCGAGGCCCCAAAGCTCCTGCACTTCCTGCAAGGTATTATCAATACTCATGCGATAATAGCCTTTTAAGGAGGGTATTTCGTATTTCACATTTTCCCCTTCATCAATAAACAGCGGCGCTATTAAATTAGCCGGTGTTAACACTGTTTCAGCCACCATGTTTCGAATGGCGGGGGATTGACGGAGAATGCGGTTGCGACGTTGAAGGAACATACAATTGTTTTAATCTAAGATCTAAGAAGTGTGATCTAAGATCTTTGTTTAGTTTGACTCAAAGTTTTTAAAGATGATACGAAGATCGCGGTAAGCTCATTAGCCTCCTTTAGTAGTTTCTGTAACTCATCTGTTTGTATCATCTTCGTATCATTGATTATTTCTAACCAATATAAAGATTCATCAGCTTCCTCTACAATTATTTTCATCTTATTGACAAAATCATTGTTGGATTTCGCCCGTTTTGTAGCACGATAGTTAGCGCCCACCGAGCCTGCTGATCTAATTAATTGTTTGGCTAATTCAAAGCCTGCCACCGTTTTAGGAAGCTGGTTACATAACTGAATCACACCAATATGAAACAGTTTTGTTCTTTCCTGAAGTGTTATTCTATCCATAGGTTAGCGATTACACTTCAAAGTTCGGTATTTTATATCTTAGATCTTAAAATCTGAGATCACAGATTAAGCCCAATCTCTTGGTTTCAAACACGCCTGCAACAACCTATCCTCCTCACTTCCGGGTTGTGGCTGGTAGTTATAGTCAAAGCGGACTGTGGCCGGTAAGCTCATTAAGATGCTTTCGGTACGGCCATTGGTTTTAAGGCCGAAGATGGTGCCGCGGTCATGTACCAGGTTGAACTCTACATAACGGCCGCGACGAATCTCCTGCCAGTATTTTTGTTCGGGTGTGTAGGCCAGGTTTTTGTTTTTTTCAACGATGGGAATGTACGCATCAATGAAGCCATAGCCACAGCTTTTGGCAAAGTTTACCCAAAAATCAACATCCCGTTTTTCATTTGGGCGCTGGTGATCGTAAAATATACCACCAATACCACGACGTTCGCCATTGCGGTGATGATTTACAAAGTAATCATCACACTCTTTTTTGAAATTACCGAATAGGTCGGTGCCATAATCGTCGCAGATATTTTTATAGGTTTTATGAAAATGTACGGCATCTTCTTCTACCAGGTAATAAGGGGTTAAATCGGTGCCGCCACCAAACCACCTATCGGCTAAAGAACCGTCTTCGTGATACAGTTCAAACATGCGGTAGTTACAATGTACGGTAGGCACCAGCGGACTTTTAGGATGTATCACCAGGCTTAAACCGCAGGCAAACCATGAGCCGTTGCCAATAGTAGCAGGTGTTTTTAACTGTGCCTGCATGGCCGGTGTTACTTTACCAAAAACCACGGAAGTATTAACACCTCCTTTTTCAAAAACATTTCCGTTGGCAATCACCCTGGTTTTACCACCTCCGCCGCCTTCACGCTCCCATTTATCCTCCTGGAAGGTGGCACCACCATCTGCCTGTTCCAGTGCCTCGCAAATTTTGTTTTGCAGGTCGTGGATAAAGCTGATCCATTGCTCTTTAATAACAGTATCGGTTGCCATATTGATTACAGTTGCGTTCATATAAAAAAGTTTTATGCAAACTTCTTTTGTTTTACAGGCATGAATCCTGATGTGTATCAGTTGTTGTATTGAGTTTGACCAACAACTTACGCCAACAGTGCTGCTGACCATTGTTGTTGCAGCTGAAGTGTGCGACGCAACGAAGCTGCATCTGTGTTACTACAGCCGGTAACCAAAAATTAAATTCCGGTCCAGTCAAACTCTTTTACCGTATCTACAAATGCCCGGGCATTGTCTACCGGTACATGTGGTAAAATACCATGGCCCAGGTTGGCTATATAATTTTGTTTACCAAAAGCCTGTAACATTTCTTTTACCTCCTGTTTAATTACTGCCGCAGGCGATAATAGTTTGGCAGGATCAAAGTTACCCTGCAGGGTAATATTATCACCGGCAAACTTACGGGCCATTGGTGCATCAATACACCAGTCAATACCCAGTCCTTTTGCCCCGGTGGCAGCCATTTCGCTTAAAGAGTGCCAGGCACCTTTTGCAAATACGATCACCGGTACTTCATCTTTTAAAGCGGTAACAATCTGGTTGATATAGGGCAAGGACCAGCGGGCAAAATCACCCTTGCTTAATAATCCACCCCAGCTGTCAAACAGCTGCAGCGTATCGGCACCCGCTTTTACCTGTCCTTTCAGATAGGCAATGGTGGTGTCGGTGATCATTTGCAACAGTTGCTGCGCTACAGCGGGTTGCTGGTAACAGAAGGCTTTGGCCTCATCAAAAGTTTTACTGCCTTTACCTTGTACCATGTAACAAAGAATGGTCCAGGGGGCTCCTGCAAAACCGATCAACGGCACACGTCCGTTTAATTCTTTTTTTATCAGCGTAATCGCATCAAATACATATTGCAGGGTTTCGTTTACATCGGGTACGTGTACACGATTGAGATCATTGCTGTTTTTCACAGGCTGAGGCAATAAAGGACCTACCTGTTCAATCAGCTGTACTTCCAGGCCCATAGCCTGGGGCACCACTAAAATATCAGAGAATAATATAGCGGCATCAACATCGATGATATCCACGGGCTGGAGGGTGATCTCACAAGCCAGCTCGGGGGTTTGGCAACGCTCAAAAAAACCATATTTATCACGAATGGCACGGTACTCGGGTAAATACCTGCCTGCCTGGCGCATCATCCATACCGGCGGACGTTCAACAGTTTCATTGTTCAGTGTCCGTAATAAGAGGTCGTTCTTTAAAGTTGACATTTTATCAAGTAGAAATTAAAAAGTAAAAAATAGAGAGCTGCCCAAGGCCTGTCTCTTTAATATTATCTGTAATAATCCATTACCGTCTGTATCATTTCGTCCTTACCCGTTTGTTCGGCCATAATAACGGGGTTGGTACTTGCTTTTTGCAAAGCATTGGCCGTGGTTTGCCCTGTTGCAAAAAGTATGGTAGCCCTGGATATTTTATTGGCCGCAAAAAAACTCTCTACCGCCGAAGGGCTAAAGAACAGTATACCATGAAAACGGCCATCAACAGTAACAGAGGCCGGCGTATTTTGGTATACGATAATTTCCTGTACATATAAGCCTTCCTCATCCAGTTTATCCATTAAAGTAGGCAGGTGTTTGTTGCCGGTAAAGAAAATCAGTTCTTCCGCCTCGCCGTCCTCAATAATCTTATCGGCCAGATCTTCGGCATAGGCTGCCGTTCCCGCAATACTTTCCTCGCCAAAATACTTCTCAACCAATTTAGCAGTTTTATTCTCAATACAGTAGATGCGCCAGTCCGGCTGGTGGCCGTCCAGTTGGGCAGCAATAATTTCTACCGCATGCTGACTGGTGAATATGACATAGGCAGATTGTAATAAAGCCGTTTCAATTTCCTGCTGTACTTCTATTGAGTCTACCGGCTCAATATTAATAAACGCCTGTGCCGTAATGGAAATATTTTCCATGGCCGCTTCCTGCACTAAGGTTTGTGGCAGTGCGCTGGTAGATAGTATTTTAATTTCGTTACTTGCCATTGTTCATTGATGCTACGATGGCTTTGCCACCATTTTGCAGTATTTCGTTTGCCGCTATAACACCCAGTTGCGTTGCTTGTTCAACAGGTAGTTGTTTTTCTACTTCTATTTTCTGTTGTCCATCTACCGATAACAAACTACCGGAGAAATAGAGCTGCCCGTTTTGTATTTGTGCCAGGGCGCTGATGGGAGTGGTACAACCGCCCATCAAGGTCCGTAAAAAGTCTTTTTCCATTTGAGTACAAAAAGCTGTGGCTGTATCATTTAAAGGCTCGCAGGCGGCTAATGTTGCGTAATCATTTTCGCGGCCCACAATCATAATAGCACCCTGTGCGGGAGCCGGTAACATCCAGTCAATTTCAATAGCGTTGGCCGGTCGCAGGTCTACACGTTCCAGGCCCGCAGCAGCAAAGATAGCGGCGTCCCAATCGCTGTTCTTTAATTTTTCCATGCGGGTATGTACATTACCCCGCAGGTTTTCAAATATAGTTTGTGGATAGCGGTTTTGCCATTGTGCTTTACGACGGATAGAGCTGGTAGCGATAGTAATGGCCAGTGCTGTATTGGGCTCAGCTATTAATGCCGGCGTAATATTGGTTTTACCCGGATGTAACACCAGGAGGTCTTTATTATTTCCCCGGGGTAATACTGCCGCCTGCACAATGCCTTTAGGTAGTTGTGTAGGCACATCCTTCATCGAATGGACGGCTATATCAATCTGGTTATTTAGTAAGGCTATATCCAGGCTACGGGTAAAGATGCCCTGAACGCCCATTTCGTATAGGGGGGTGGTGAGGTTAATATCACCTTCACTTTTTACCGGTACTAATTGAGTAGTGTAACCAGCCTGCTGTAGTAAATTACTCACGGTTTCCGCCTGCCATAAAGCAAGCTTACTATCCCTTGTTCCTATCCGTATTGCTGTTTGGGTCATTATTGTTAAGACATTTGCAGGTAGTCGTTTATGGCATTGATAAACTGACATCCTTTTTCCTGGTTTGTACGCAAATTTACGGCTAAGCGGCTTACCGCTTTTTGCACTTTTCTGTCATCGTTCAGCAAAGTGTTATCTGTGGCCATTTCGCAAAATCCCGGATGCAGTTCAGCTAATTCCTGCAATTTGTCCTTCCAATTTTTTATATGCAACGAATAACGATAGTCGTTCAGCCAATTGTAAAAATCAACCTTATATTGCTGCAAGATGGCTTTGGCTTTTGGAACTTCGCCCTTGCGTTTACTGAATGTTTTATCTAAAATAGTAGTGGATATTTCATCCACATCAATAACATGTACATTGGATAATGTTCTTACCCCGCCATGCACGTTCATGGGTACCGACAGGTCCAGTACCATTTTCTGACCGGCGTTTGTAAAATATTCTTTTACAATGGTAGGTTGCGATGCATTAGTACAAACAATTACAACATCACTGCTGTTTACGGTAGCAGGGAGCAGGTCATAATCAATATATTGTATACCGGCTGCTTCGGCCAGCTGGCGTGCATTTTCCGCAGTACGGTTGGTAATGGTTACCTCAATACCCGGTATATAATTCACCAGGTTTTTACATACGTTACTGCCAAACTTACCGGCGCCAACCACCAGTACTTTCTTGCCGGCAATACCGGGAATATCTTTTAACAACTCAATAGCCGCATAAGATACCGATACGGTACCGCTGCTTAAAGCTGTTTCTGTTTTAACCCTTTTAGATGCCTGTATAGCAAAGTTGATGGTACGGTTCATGATCGGGCCGATCATGCCTATTTTCTCCGATTCACTAATGGCAAGTTTCAGCTGACCCAGTATTTCATAGTCACCCAAAATCTGCGAATCAATACCCGATGCCACGTCATATAAATGTTCCACTGCTTCATTCCCCGATTTCAGGTAAGCATGCTCTAAAAACTCGTCCTGCGAACCTTTGGTATACTCCGTTAACAAACGCACCAGGTGCATTACCGATTCGGCAAAACCATATATTTCCGTGCGGTTACAGGTAGATAGTACAAAAACGCTGCGTAAGTTCTGCTCTTTTGCTTTTGCCGCAATCTGGTGAAAAACATCTCTGTTAACAGAAAAAGCACCACGCACTTTTGTATCTGCAACATGGTAGTTGATACCGGCAATACAAAAGCGGTTCAGGATTTCCGTGGACATAATATGTGGGTCCGAAAGCATAAAGTCTGCAAATGTAAAACCGAAATACTTCTCAAAAGTCATAATACTGTCACACACCATGTAATTGTATGATAATCATGCCCGGGGTGCAGAAAACATGAGTAAAATCAGGATTCCGGGCCTTATGTTTTATGTTACCGGCTGCAGTGCTGCTATCATCGTTACTTGAGCAGTGTCCCAACAGTACTGTTGGGGGTGCACACCAGAGCTGCATATCCCTGATCAACCATCTATAATCAGGAGTGCATATGATTTTCTTCTGTCAACTTTTGAACTTTTGTCATACAAACCTTTAACACTTTCAACTACTTTTGCACCATGCAAAAAAAGAAAGCCCTTTTGTTAATGAACCTGGGGTCTCCCGATTCTACTTCAGTAAAAGATGTTCGCCGTTATCTCAACGAATTTTTAATGGACCCAAGGGTGATTGACAAACCCTGGCTGGCCCGGTTGTTATTGGTAAAAGGCATTATTACGCCTTTTCGTGCGCCCAAATCGGCACATGCCTACCAGACCATCTGGACCAAAGAAGGCTCTCCTTTAATTGTATTAACCCAACAGTTGCAGGCTGCATTAAAGGAGTTACATGATATGCCGATTGAGATAACCATGCGTTATGGCAACCCGCATCCCCGTGTAGCTTTTGAAAAACTATTGCAACAGGCACCCGATATTGAAGAGGTTATTCTTTTACCCCTGTACCCTCATTATGCCATGAGCAGTTATGAGACAGCAGTGGAGTATGTAAAAAAAGAATACAATGAAAACCGCAGCAAGTATAAGTTTAGCTTAACGGTGGTACCACAGTTTTATAATCACCCGGCCTATATACAGGCCATGGCAGACGCCATGAAGCCTTATTTACAGCAGGATTATGACCATTTATTATTCAGCTATCACGGCATCCCGGCCAGGCATTTACACCAGTGTGACCAGGAGAATATTCCTGCCAGTGTAGGCAAACCCTGTTCTGAATCCTGCCCTGTTTCCCAACATCAGAATTGTTACCGGTATGAGGTATATGAAACCACCAGACTGTTAACAGAAGCCCTGGAAATACCTGCCGATAAGTACAGCGTTTCTTTCCAGTCGCGTTTGGGCAAAGGTTGGCTGGAACCATTTACCGACAAGCGCCTGGAGGCCATGCCTGGTGAGGGTATCAAAAAACTCCTGATCGTTAGCCCGGCATTTGTCAGCGATTGCCTGGAAACACTTGAGGAATTAGCCATTGGCGGCAAGGAAAGTTTTATAGCAGCCGGTGGCGAATCATACACTTTTATTCCGTGTATGAATACCAACCCTTCGTGGATAAGTGCCATTGGCCATATAACCAAAATAACGGAGGCAGAAACCATAAACGCAGGTTAAGCAAGCAATTGAAAGCATGTATTTATACTTAAAAGCACTACATATTATTTTTATTGTAACCTGGTTTGCGGGGTTATTTTATATGCCCCGCTTATTAATTTACAATACTGAAGCGGGAGCGCAACCATCCCCTGCTAAAGAAATTTTGCGCAAGCAATTTTCGGTCATGCTAAAACGGTTATGGTACGGTATAACCTGGCCCTCGGCCATTATTACCTTAATCATGGGTTTATGGGTGATGTTTGATGGCCCCTGGGCGGCCACTTTTAAAATGCACACCTGGCTGCACATCAAATTATTATTTGTACTGCTATTGTATGTCTATCATCATACCCTGCATTTTATTTTAAAACAACAATTACGCGGAGAGTTTAAATATACTTCGCAGCAGTTACGCATCTGGAACGAAGTAGCGACCATTTTCCTGGTGGCTATTGTAATGCTGGTAACGGTAAAACAGAATATGAGCGCCATCTGGGGCATATTGGGTTTGGTGGGATTTGTGGTTTTGTTAATGAGCGCTATTAAAATTTATAAAATAGTAAGACAGAAACGCGCTTAACTATTATAGCTTTTTTTCATATAAACCGCCAACCAGGATAAGCCTTATATTTGTAGGCCAGCCTTAATAAGCACGATAAAATAATGGCGATCTCTTCTACTAATACCTTAATAGATAAAATTACGGCTCTATTAATTGAGGCCAGGCAAAAAGTTGTTCATACCGTAAATCATACAATGGTATTAACATACTTTGAAATTGGTAAAATGATAGTAGAAGAAGAGCAAATGGGCAAGGAACGGGCCGGTTATGGTACAAAGCTACTGTCCAGTCTTTCGGTTAAATTGATTAAAAAGTTTGGGAAAGGATTTTCCGCAACCAACCTAAAACAGATGAGGCAATTTTACCTTATCTATTCTAAACAGTCGGATCAATTACCGGACTTACACAAAAGTCAGACACTGTCTGACGAATTCAAACTAAGCTGGTCCCATTACCTGAAATTAATGCGGATCGACGATATTCATGAACGTCAATTCTATGAAATTGAATCTTTAAAAAACAACTGGAGCCTGCGGGAACTAAACCGCCAATATGACACAGCTTTATTCACAAGACTTGCATTAGGTAAAAACAAGAAAGAAATTCTTACACTTTCCAGGGAAGGCCAAATCATTGAAGAGGCCCGGGACGCCATCAAAGACCCCTATATATTAGAATTTATAGGAATTCCTGAATTATCCGCATTCTCGGAAAACGATCTGGAGGAAAAGTTAATTGATAAACTGGAGCACTTCCTACTTGAATTAGGAAGCGGATTTACATTTGTTGCACGGCAGGACAGGATTAGTTTTGACGACAAACATTTCAGGATTGATCTGGTATTTTATAATAGGATACTCCGTTGCTTTGTGCTGATCGATTTAAAAGTAGGGGAACTCAAACACCAGGATATCGGTCAAATGCAGATGTATGTAAATTACTATGACAGGAAAATAAAATTAGCAGAGGAAAATAAAACCATCGGTATTATACTTTGTCAAAACAAGAGTGAAGCGGTGGTAGAATTCACTTTGCCTGAAAACAATAAGCAAATCTTTGCCAGTAAGTATTTAACAGTACTGCCAAGCAAAGAAACCTTGATCAAACTTTTAGAAACAGCAATAAATTAAGCATACAACATGCAGAAAATATTTATCCTTGTATTAGCCTTCCTGATAAGCCAGCTATCATTTGCTCAAAAATTTATAGCTTACCGCTCTGGCACCATGCAACCTGTAAGTGTAGCAGACATGGCCGCCGAGTTAAGCACTGCACAGGTTGTATTTGTGGGTGAAGAACATAACGATAGCATGGCCCATGTGCTGCAACACGAGTTGTTTAAAGCATTACACCAGGTAAAAGGCAGCCAGCTGGCATTAAGTATGGAGATGTTTGAAACTGACTGCCAGACGCCCCTGAACGATTACCTGCAGGGTTTTATTACCGAAGCTCAGATGATCAAAGATGCCCGCGCCTGGGGTAACTATAAAGATTACCGCCCCCTGGTTGAATATGCTAAAGAACAGTCGCTTGCCGTAATAGCGGCCAATGCTCCCCGCCGTTATGTTAACCTGGTAGCCCGCCGTGGGATGCAAAGCCTGGACAGCTTATCCAAAGAAGCAAAACAATGGTTACCCAAATTACCTTATGATACTTTGGATGGCGCATATGCCAAAAAGTTCTGGGATATGATGGCCGGACATGGTCGCCCCAGCATTTATCATAGCCAAAGCCTGTGGGATGCTTCCATGAGCTACAGCATGCATCAATACCAGAAGAAACATAAGAAAGACCTGATTTATCATCTTTGCGGCCGTTTTCACAGTGATGATAAGCTAGGCACTGTTGAACAGTTACAACATCGTAATAAAAAACTGGTGATTAAAAATGTGACTTGTATACCCAAACCTATTGCCGATGCTATGACCAAAGAAGCACTGGCAGCCATTGCGGACTTTGTAGTGATCACAGAAAAAGAATGACGAACCTGCTGCTAACAATATTCCATTTCGCCAAAGGCGATAAAATATAAATGCGAAACTTGTAGTTTCGCATAGCCGGGGCGCCGCTATGACCAAAGAAGCACTGGCAGCCATTGCGGACTTTGTAGTGATCACAGAAAAAG
>CAYUMH010000040.1:0-9570 GCA_964445775.1 uncultured Terrimonas sp. | reverse complement strand
ATGACCAAAGAAGCACTGGCAGCCATTGCGGACTTTGTAGTGATCACAGAAAAAGAATGACGAACCTGTCGCTAACAATATTACACTTCGCCAAAGGCGATAAAATATAAATGCGAAACTACAAGTTTTGCATAGCTGGTTTCGCGTAGCAAATGTTTACCAGGCAGTATAAATGATTGTATTATTGTTGTTTATTGCTCGCCAATCTTCACCATATCAAGCGGTTGGAACAGAAATAAGTTTGCCTATTTGCCCATAAAATACTATCTTTAGATAGTGATGGGAGAGTTTACGGTATTCAGTTCAGACTAGCATCAATCTTTACGCTTCTCTTCTCTATGTAAAAGTTCATCTTTTCTTTGCTCCTTGCAAAAGTTTTTCGTCACAAACATTCTTCATTTTTAAACTATTCTTATATGAATATGTATGTGTCGAACTTAAGTTTTAACACAAGCGAAAACGACTTGCAACAACTTTTTTCCGAATACGGAACAGTCAGCTCATTAAAAATCATCACTGACAGGCAAACGGGTCAAAGCCGTGGTTTTGCTTTTGTTGAAATGGATACTGACGAAGAAGCCAATCAGGCCATTGAAAAGTTAAATAACAAAGAAGTACAAGGCAGGCAAATTTCAGTATCGGTAGCGCGGGAAAAAGCTAAAAAAGATCCCAGGAATAATTGGTAATACAATAATATATCCTTTCATGATCAGGCGGGTATAACACACCCGTTGATCATGATTTACGTTGCCTTCCACATAGTGGCTATAGGTTTTATAGCGGATGCAAACAACAATCTTTTTGTGCGCTAACTTTTTAAATTAATCATCATGACCAGTGAAGAAATACAGGCGTTTAATAAAAACAAGAATACGAAAAATGAAGTTGTCCAGATAAGCTTCAGGTCGCGCCCAACCCTGAAAGGGCTTTTTTTACATTCAAAAGATAGTCTTGAATTACAAAGAAAGAATTTATGGCGCATTGTAAGTGAATCACATTTGCCTTCTTATATGCAAAGCGGCGATGAAAATTTTTCCAGGATCTTTAATGGCGTTGATATTACCCGGATGGAAGTAATAAAAACAGCATAATCATTCATTCAAAACAATAAATAGTGGCTAAACCCAAAGAAACTTTTAACAAAAAAGAAAAAGAGCAAAAGAAACGAAAACAAAGACAAGCGAAAGCTGAAAAGATGGAACAGCGTAAAGCCGCTCCTAAAAAAGAAAAAACACTGGAAGACATGATGGTGTATATTGATGAAAACGGCAATTTCACCAACACCCCCCCTGATCCGCGTAGACGCAAGGTGATCAACAGTGAAGATATGATCATCAGTACGCCCAAACAAGTACCGATGGAATATGTGGTTAGAACCGGTACTATTACATTTTTTAACAATGCCAAAGGATTTGGTTTTATTACTGACGCGGTAAGTGGCGAAAGGATCTTCCTTCATGTCAATAACCTAACAGAGCAGGTAACCGAAATGGATAAAGTACAATTTGATGTTGAAAGCGGTGCCCGCGGGTTAAGTGCTATTAACGTTGTTAAAATAAAATAATCAGCTACTATGGCTAATTCATGATGCAAAGACTTATTATAACAGGTACCGGCTCTTATATTCCTGAGCACATACAAACTAACGAAGATTTTTTGTCAGCTGCTTTTTATAACGAGGACCAAAAACCTGTTGATAAAACACCTGAAGCGATCATTAACAATCTAAAAAACATAACAGGCATTACAGAACGCCGTTATGTTTCTCCTGAGTTGCACACGGCTGATATTGCTGCCATGGCTGCCCAAAAAGCCATTGACGACAGCGGGATCGATCCCGAGTCAATTGATTTTATTATTGTTGCTCATAATTTCGGCAATGTAAAAGCGGGCGGGACGCAAACAGAGCTGGTGCCTTCACTGGGCAACCAGGTAAAACACCTGCTGCATATTGCTAATCCCTCCTGTGTTTCCTTTGATATTATTTTTGGCTGTCCCGGATGGGTACAGGGCCTGATCATAGCGCAGGCACTCTGCCTGGCCGGTATGGCCCGTAAAGGCCTGGTGATAGGGGCAGAAATCCTATCCAGGGTTTATGATCCGGCTGACCGCGACAGCATGATTTATGCTGATGGCGCCGGCGCCTGTATAGTTGATTGTGTACCGGCGGAAAATGATTCAGCTGCTGGTATCCTGGCCGTAGCGGCTAAAAGTTATAGTGTGTCCGACATCAACTATATCTATCTGGACAAAAGTTTTTCGCCACACCCTAACGAACAGGATAAGTATTTAAAGATGAAAGGGCGAAAAGTATACGAATTCGCCATGCAATATGTTCCATTGGCCATGAAAGAATGCCTGGATAAAGCCGGGGTGGATATTCTCGCATTGAAAAAAGTGTTTATTCACCAGGCAAATGAAAAAATGGATGAGGGCATTATTAAACGTTTTTATGAACTATATGGTATCAGTACTCCACCCGTCCATATCATGCCACTGAGTATTAGTAAACTGGGCAACAGCTCCGTTGCCACCATACCTACTTTATATGACCTGGTCATAAAAGACCTTTTACCTGACCACAACCTGCAAAAAGATGATATCATTCTTTTTGCATCGGTAGGCGCCGGCATGAATATCAATGCCATTTGTTACCGGTATTGAGGACTCTCCCCTGACAGCTGTGCCGCAGCATTTGTTTGTGTTTTTTTGAAAAAGCAGTGGGATAATATTTTTTATCGCCAAAGGCGATAGCATATTCATGCGAAACTTGTAGTTTCGCATAGCAAGATTTAAAACTTATAACCTCCTAATCCACCGGGCACTTTTCGTGGTAGTTGATCAGTTCGATCGGGGTTTTATCCAATTCATAGCCCTGGTATTTTACAGCTATTTCATCCAGCACTTCATTGATCTCCGCTTCGGTTTTAATAGTTACCAGGCGGTTGCGGTATTCTTTAATATTAGGCAAGCCTTTTAAATAGTTGGCATAATGACGACGCATTTCGTTGATGCCCACCACATCGTTTTTCCACTGTACACTTAGCTTTAAGTGTTTACGCACTACGGCAATACGTTCTTCAATAGTAGGTGGTGCATGATGCTCACCGGTTTCCATAAAATGTTTGATCTCGCGGAATATCCAGGGATAACCAATAGCTGCGCGACCGATCATGATACCATCAATGCCGTAACGGTTTTTATATTCCACCGCTTTTTCGGGGCTGTCAATATCACCATTGCCAAAAATGGGGATCTGTATGCGGGGATTGTTTTTTACTTTACCTATCAGGGTCCAATCCGCTTCGCCCTTGTACATCTGGGTACGGGTACGGCCATGGATAGCCAAAGCCTTGATACCTACATCCTGCAGGCGTTCGGCCACTTCTTCAATATTCTTGGTTTCATCGTCCCAGCCCAGGCGGGTTTTTACCGTTACAGGCAGGCTGGTGCTTTTTACTACCGCCGAAGTAAGGCGGACCATCAGGTCAATATCTTTTAAAACGCCGGCACCGGCGCCACGGCAGGCCACTTTTTTAACGGGGCACCCGAAGTTGATATCCAGCAGGTCGGGATTGGTCACTTCCACAATTTTAGCAGCCATGGCCAGGCTGTCCTCGTCGCCACCAAAGATCTGGATGCCTACCGGACGCTCATATTCAAAGATGTCCAGTTTACGGCGACTTTTGATCGCATCACGTATAAGTCCTTCACTGCTAATGAATTCGGTATACATCATGTCGGCGCCATTGTCCTTACATACAGCACGAAAAGGCGGGTCGCTCACATCTTCCATTGGTGCTAACAACAATGGAAACTCCGGTAAAGAAATATTGCCAATTTTAACCATAAAATTATCCCGGGCCTGTACCATACATGTATTTGTGCCTGCACCTACAGTACATTGCCCTATTTTTGTGCCTGCAAATTTACACACTTATTTTTTAATACCATTATGAACGATAGCGGCAGCAAAGGAATATCTTATACGGCAGGCTTTTTTATGGCCATTTGTTTCACCATTGCGGGTACTTTCATGGCCAGTATGCTGGCAGTATCCATCTGGCCCCTGCTCACCGGCCGGGGTATGTCCAGTTTTGCTGAAGATATGTTAAATCCTGCCTATTCCGGCAGCGCCAAGATCATCCAGAGCATCATGGCAGTGGTAGGATTTCTTTTACCGGCTTTTACTACTGCCGCCATGTTAAACCGCAACCCGGCCCGTTTAATGGGCTTTACACCGGCACAAGGCACTGTAAAACAATTGGGTCTGGTAATTGGCATTATGCTGCTGGGACTCGCCGTTTCAGGCAGCCTGGGGTATTTAAGCCATCAATTGCCCCTGCCCGCCGGCTGGACAAATTATTTTACTACCCTGGAAACCAAGTATAACCAACAGGTAGCCAGTATAATAGGTTTAAACAGTTTCAGCGATTATTTATTTTCCCTGGTGGTAATGGCATTTTTACCGGCCTTATGTGAGGAAGCCTTATTCAGGGGCGTATTCCAGAACTTTTTAAGCCGCAGTACCCGCAATCCCTGGCTGGCCATTATTGTCGTGAGTCTTATTTTCAGCGTGGTGCACCTGTCCGGCTTTGGCTTTTTATCCCGCTTATTCTTAGGCATTGCCTTAGGTGCTATTTACCACTATACCGGTCGTTTATGGCTGGCAGTACTGGCACATTTTATCAATAATGCCATAGCTTTAACCGTTTTGTATTACTATAAAACCTCGGGAAAAGATCTGGCTGCGGCTTTAAACGAGACCGAAGGCAGTTATTGGGGTTTATTAGCCATCCCTGCGGTAATTATATTAATCATGTTATTACAAAAAGCCAGGCCCGACCAGCCGAAACAGCAGTCTGATCTGTTTGATTTTTAAATTTTCATTTTAACTCTCTTCCCATGGCAATGAACTGGTCTGTATTTACAACAAGGGCAATTTATGGTTTAACATTTGCCGCCATTATGGCTGCCGGTTTTTTGTATAGTTACTGGAGTTTTTTATTATTGTTTACCATTGTACATGCCGGGGCATGGCGTGAATATTTACGCCTGATTGAAAAAATATTCAAGACCGAGATTGATCTGAACCTGAAGTTGGGCTTCTTTCTCCTGGGATTTGCAATCATGTTATATGTACCAATTCTTAGCAGCTGGCTTACAGATACTCATATTATCTACAAAAAGTTTGGCCTTTTTGGTTATTATGTCAATGTACATTTTATACTCCTGGTAGCAGGCACTTTATTAACGATGGCAGGCACTTTTCAACAAAAGGTTATTCACCTGAAAGCCTATCTTTCTGCAGCTTTGGGATTATTATATTTATCGGTAAACATAGGATTGTTGTTAGATTTATATAAACCAATTTATGTTATTACCGAAGGAGGTTACTGGCAGTCACCGGCATTCTTCCTGCCGCTTACCATCTTGTTAAGCATCTGGGTAAATGACACCATGGCTTATATCGTTGGTTCCTTTATTGGTAAAACGCCTTTCTCCAAAATATCGCCGAAAAAAACCTGGGAAGGTACTATTGGCGGTGCCATACTGGCCGTAGCCACTATCGGCTTATTATTCCCTGTTTTATTTTATAATGACCAGCTGAATAATTTATACCCTGTACTGATCACCATTGCCTCCATTGCTGCTGTTGCCGGTACCAGTGGTGACCTGCTGGAATCCAAACTTAAACGCATGGCCGATGTAAAAGACAGTGGTATGATGATGCCCGGGCATGGCGGCTTTCTTGACCGTTTTGACTCACTGCTGATCGCGGTGCCCTGCGTATGGATATTTGTCAGGCTGTTCCTGTAACAACCAGTATCGTTTTATTATTTCCTGGTAAACAGTAATGTCTGTGATCCCTGTTTTAATATCATTTGTTTTTCGGCCGGTTTAAACTCCAGGCTTACACCGGTTGCTTCATGGGTAAAGTTATGTTCACTCACGGCCTCCATGGTAAATACCTGCTGTCCTACCGGGTGCGCCAGTAACTGATCATTCTTACTGCTGATGGTAATAACCAGTGGCGCCTGTTCGCTGGTATACTCACCTTGATAAACCTTCAGCATGGCATTTGTTACCTTATAGGCATTGAAAGAAGGAATATCAAAAGGTTGCTGAAAGATGGCCTTGAATACTGTTTCATTTACTTTCGCCAGGTCATAGTTTCTGCCATTAGCGATAAATACATACACCAATCTTGATTCGGGGAAATAATAGAAGAAGCTGTAAAACCCGTCAATAACACCGCTATGCGTGTACGCTGTTGCACCCTGGATGGTTTGTTTAAATAAACCCAGGCCATAGCCGTCCGTTTCCGTCTTCATTGCTTCAAGTGATTGCGTGTTAATGATCCTGCCATTAAACAGCGCCTGAATAAAAACTGACAGGTCTGCAGCAGTCGATACAATAGCACCGGCTCCCAACGGGATAGATAGCGGCGTAAGATTTTTTAATTCCCAGCCGGTTTTATAAATATAGCCGTTTGCATTTAATGTGCCGGTAGCGGCGGCAGGGCCGGAGCCGGTATTTTTTAACCCGAGGGGTATAATGATCTTTTCCTTTAAAATGTTATCATAAGATTTTTGATACAGTTGTTGTAAAACCAGGGACAGCAATACATAGTTGGAATTACTGTATTCGCCTTTTGTACCCGGTTCAAAATCACTGCCACCGGCGGCTATTCTTGCCAGGAGTTCATCACCGGTCCTGGCCTGCATGGCCCATTCGCCAAAGTCATCCGCATTGGTAAAGTTCTTGATACCGCTATGGTGATTTAATAATTGCCGGATAGTTATTTTCCGGGCATTAGTCAGGTTGGGAAAGTATTTATCAATGGTCTGTTCCAGTGACAGTTTTTTTTCTTCAACCGCTTTTAAGATTAAAACAGCGGTATAGGTTTTAGATACCGACCCTATCCTGAACCTGCTGGAATCGGTTAGTTTGGTTTGCGTTTGTATATCAGCCTTACCTGCCTGGTATTGGTAAATATTTTTACCGTTGGTGCTGATCAGCACATTGCCCATAAACTTATCAGTTTCGGCCAATACTTTGAAGTAGGCATCCAGTTGCGGACCGTTTATTACCTGTGCCACGGCACTCAAACTCATTAACAGACCTATTACAAACACTAATCTCCGGTACATCATTATTATTTTATAAAGGTTGTAATACATTTACAGCCTGCACCTTTTGACGCAGATAGCAGGTATGTGGTTACAGATACTGCCGCTATTTTTCAATTAAATACAACTCATCGCTTTTCACCTGAATGCAAAAGCGCATCAATGAGTATTGATGCGCTTTCTTTTATGATCATGGTTAGTATAAAAGGAATGGCCTACACTTTTAAGGCTTTCATGTACACAGCATTGGCCTTTACCGCTTCCAGCGGCGTTGTGCCTTCATATTTCTCCTGCTCTACAATAAAATATTGCATACCGTTATCAATGGCCGATCTGAGTACTTTACTGAAATCAATACTACCGGTACCCAAATTCACAGAGGCATCGCCGCCTGTGGCATTTTTTGCCCTGTCTTTAATATGACTAAGACGGAACCGGTTTTTATAGTTACCCAACCAGCTTTGAACATCTTCGCCGGCTGCCACTACCCAGTAAATATCCATCTCATAATCAACGGTATCCTTATTGGTCATATCCATCATTATTTTCTGGGGATATTGGCCCTCCGTTTTTTCAAAGGAGTAAGCGTGGTTGTGATAGGCAAACCGGATCCCGTTTTTACGGCATACTTCTCCCTTCTGATTGAAGATATCGGCATAACGTTTATAATCGTCCAGGCTTTTTTGTTGACCCAGGTAAGGACAAACCAGGTATTTCATACCTATTTCAGCGGCTTCAGCCGCTTTGCGTTCAAAGTCTTTATTCATATCACAGTGAGAGGAGACAATTGTCATACCCAGCTCATCCATGTATTGTTTAAAACCCTTGTGGCCCATACCCCAGAACATTCCCTGTC
This sequence comes from uncultured Terrimonas sp., assembly GCA_964445775.1. Classification (GTDB taxonomy): domain Bacteria; phylum Bacteroidota; class Bacteroidia; order Chitinophagales; family Chitinophagaceae; genus Terrimonas. The sequence continues at coordinate 1,581 of CAYUMH010000040.1, read as the reverse complement.
CACCTTCGTAGCTTTCAATCTGTTTGTAACCAAAACCTGCTACCTGTTTTAAAATAGCTTTAGGATCTTTGGGCATATCATCACGTAAAGTGTATAACTGCAAGCCAAAATTTTCAATATGTTTACCTGATCCGGCAGCACTGCCTGCACTGTTACATCCCATTTGTACCAGGGCTACTGCAGCGGCAGATTGTACACCCAGTTTTATAAAATCGCGTCTGTTATAGGACATAAGAGAATGAAGAATTATGAATTATGAATGATGAATGATGAAAACGCCCAATGCCTAATGCCGAATGCTTAGTGCTGAGTTCATTTACTTAAAAGTCTTTCAAGCTTTCAGCATTAAGCTTTCTGCGTTCGGCTTTATCAATAAAACGCTTTGTCGCCTTTTTTGTATGGGTAAGCCCCATCGTATTTACCCGGTACCGGTAAGTATTCCAATGCCTGTTTGGCACCGATCTCCGAGTTAAAATAACCGGCAATACTCATCTGGCGCATCATGCTGTAATAATGTTTGGGCGACGCTATAAAATTATAAGGCCGTTTTTCTGCCTTGAATTTTTCACGCTCCGGTTTATCCGCATCCCATACTTTCTGGTTATACTCTTTGGCCTCTTTTTCCAGGCTCACCAGTATTTCGTGACGCTGTTCCGGTGTACACTTTATAAAATCGTTTTTATGCATTTTATTGCTCACCACATCAATTTCGGAAATACCTTTTATAAATGCTTCCTGCTCGGCCTGGGTATAACAATCGGTAACCAGTATACGCATAAACTCCGCTACATTAGCCGCTTTTGCTCCAGGTGTATTGGTAGTGGGAATAATAGTTTCGCCGATCTCGTTCAGCAAAGCCATATTGGTTTCGTTAAAAGCCCCACCGGCTGCTTTTCCACCGGCATTACAGCCGCTCAGGAAAAACTGTCCGCCGATCATGCTACCGCCGGTTATTAAGCCTACCAACTTTATTAATTCTCTACGTTTCATGTTGTTTAGTTTATAAGTTACCTTTTTTCAGTTCACTCACCGCAAAATCAGCTGCACGGGCTGTTAATGCCATATAGGTTAAAGAAGGGTTTACACAGGAGGCCGAAGTCATACAGGCTCCATCGGTTACAAATACATTTTTGGCGTCCCAAACCTGGTTGTTACCATTTAACACCGAGGTTTTAGGATCGCGACCCATACGTGCCGTACCCATTTCGTGTATACCCATACCAAACTCATAGTTATCATCCCAGGTGCCTACATTTTTAACACCGGCGGCTTCCAGTATCTCCTTGGCGTCATTCACCATATCAATACGCATCTTCTTTTCATTCTCTTTGATCTCCACATTCATATCCAGTACCGGTAAGCCCCATTTGTCTTTTTTATCTTTGTTCAGCTTGATCATGTTTTCATGATAAGGCAAAACCTCTCCAAAAGCGGTCATGCCCATGGTCCAGGAACCCATTTCAGTCATGGATTCTTTTAACGCCGCACCAATGGTCATTTCTGCTACTTCAGTTCCACGGCCACGACCCGCACCACCCTGGTAACCAAAGCCACGCAGGTAATCACGTTTATCATTGTAAA
>CAYUMH010000039.1:0-34209 GCA_964445775.1 uncultured Terrimonas sp. | reverse complement strand
CTGGTGGTTAAGTACATTAAAAGTGTACAGGTCCCTGGGTAATCCTTCCTGGGCATTTTGTTTGCCGGCCAGTGGGACGGGGTATACAATAAACAAAAAACGGATAAGGCCTGGGCCCTATCCAACAATGGCCTGCCGGCAAATTTTGCCGCCATAAACCTGCAATCCTTTAATGGTGTTTTAGTTGTTAGTACCGCTAAACGTAAATTAAAAACAGGGCAGGAGCCGACCATGTAAAACAAAGGCAATGGTGCAGCATAGTACATTCTATGGCGTGACAGTAACTTAAAAAAGCCCCGTTACCATTAGTAACAAAATATCTAAATGCGTCTTTTTTTCAATTATCTTACACCTCTAACAACTATATATATAATCATGAAACAATTATTGCTATCCTTTTTATTATTTGTTACAGTAAAAGCGGCTACAGCGCAGGCTACCGGCCAGATATCCTATAAAATGGACTTTTCCAGCGATAACCCAGATATGGCCATGGCCACCAGTATGATGGAGGGTTCTACTATGGACCTGTTTTTTATTCCCGGCAAATCGAAGGTTGATGTAAAGATGGCCGCTTTGATGGATATGAGCACCATTACCGATGTTAAGGCCGATAAAGCATTAATGCTGATGTCGATGATGGGCAGCAAAATAGCCGTGGAAACAAAACTTTCAAAAGACGATAAAGAGGCTAAACCCGAGGTTAAAGCAAAACTTACCACCGAAACCAAAGAGATCATCGGCTTTAAGTGTACCAAGGCTACCGTACAAACCGAAGATGGTAAAGAGCTTACCATTTGGTTTACCACCGATTTAAATGCCAGCCTGGCGGGGTTGGAACAGTTTTCGAATCTTGGTGTAAAAGGCGTGCCGCTGGAGTTTGCTACCGAACAAAACGGCATGAACATAAAGTTTGTAGCCACCAAGTTTGAGAAAAAAGTAGATGAAAAAATATTCAGCCTGGCCATACCCGAAGGTTATACTTTAATGTCGGAAGAGGAGCTGGAAAAAATGGGCCAGTTATAAATTGTTTCTCCAGCATAAAAACAAAACCCCGCAGTTTAAACTGCGGGGTTTTGTTTTGGCTTTCTTTTCAGTCAGCAACAGGCCATTATTATTTATCGCGTAGTGTAACCACCGTTGGCAAAAATGGTTTGCCCGGTTATCCACCAGCCATCGCTTACTAAAAACTGCACCAGCGGGGCAATGTCCTTAATATCGGTAAGGCCACCCAGGGCTGCTGCCGATTTATGATACGCTACCGCATCATCATTTTCCTGCCCGTAGAAGAAAGGCGTATCCATGGGGCCGGGCGCTACGGCTGTTACCGAAATACCACGACCGCCAAACTCCTTGGAAGCTGCACGGGTAAAATGTTCAACCGGCGCTTTTAACCCCTCGTAGGTAGAGTATAAGCCGGTGTAGGCCGCCAGCAACGAGGTAACAATGGTACAGATCTTACCATTGTCGTTTAGCTTTTTGCCCGCCTCCTGTATGAAGAAGTAAGCCACTTTAGCATTAATATCACTCATGCTGTCGTACTCCGCCTCGGTAGTATCAACAAAAGGTTTTTTTAATACCTTACCCACGGTGTTAATAGCTATATCAATGCCACCGAATTTGGCTATCGCCGCATCAAACAATTTGGTGATATTGTCCACTTTGGTCAGGTCGGATTGTACCAGGATGGCTTCTGCACCTGCCGCCTGTACATCGGCCAGGGTTTGTTCCGCATCGGCCTTAGTACTTTCGCTGTTATAATGAATAACCAGTTTTGCGCCCTGGGCCGCAAAATTACGGCTCAATAAACCACCTAAGTTTTTGCCGCCGCCGGCCAGCAGGATTACTTTACCCTTTACATCATTTCTTGCCATAATATTTATTTTTTAATGTTTAACAAAGCTCGGTTAGCGTGAGGGCTGCATTGTGGTGAACTTTTCGGAAGTTTCAGGATATGTTTTTTTTATTGGCTTTACGAAAGCCGCCCGGGGTTTGGCCCGTCCATTTTTTAAAGAATTTGGAAAAGTTAGCCGGGTCGTAAGTAAGTATCATGGCCACCTGTGCTGCTGAAGTATTGGTATGTATGAGCAGGTGTTTTGCCTTATCAATTATTTTGGCATCGTAAAAGTGGCAGGGATGATTGCCCTTTTCTTTTTGTATGGTATCGGTAAGGTGGGTATGCGATACGGCCAGTTCACGGGCTATCTGGTTCAGTTCCATAAAAGCCGGGCTTTGACCATTTACCACATCTTCAATGTGCTGGTCTAAAAAATCAAAATACTGCCGGGTTATTTCAATACCCCGCTTTTCTTTCCTGTTCTCCATATTACCGGTTTAGCACTTACAAATTAAGCAACCGGTAAAGTTCTACCAAAGAAATCAGGTATAGCTGGTGAACTTTTCAGTTTTTTTATAGTGTTTCTTATAATATATAAAGCCTGCTGCTTAAAAGCAGCAGGCTTTATTATCTGACGCTTCTATTGTTTGCTATACGGGTTTGCAGTTTCGCAGGCTTATGCTGTCGCCTTTGGCGATAAAATTTTATCTCTTCTTTTTTAAAGACAATATAGTTTGTAACACCGCTGAACTGGTAACAAATGGCTATACGAAGCTTGCAGCTTCGTATTCCTATTCTATCGCCTTGGGCGATAAACAAATATATTACCCCTTCTTTTTTAAGGATAGTATAGTTTGCAGCACCACAGAGCTGGTTACAAAACCCAGGCCCACATAAAAAGAAGTATTTACCTGCTGCCCCTCGTTAAAGAACAGGAAGGCCAGTATAATGGCATAAATAGGCTCAAGGTTAAAGGTAAGGTTTACGGTAAAGGCCGATATTTTTTTAAGTATCTCTGCAAACATTACGTACAGGCCCACGGTACATAAAAGCGCCAGTAAAAACAGGTAAATCATATCGGCGCCGGTAGGTATGTATTGCTGCTGCGGGAAGAAGTAGTAGTACAAAGGCATTAATAATGTTACCCCAATGGTACTGGCTATCATTTGATAGTAGATGATCTGTTTACTATCATAGTGCTGTACCAATTTTTCGTTATAAATAGTGTACAGTGCCGCAAAGGCCGATGATATAACGCCTAATAAAATACCCAGCTGGTAGGAAGCATCGAAATGAAAGATAAGGCTGATACCAATTAACGTAAGCAGGCTTAAGGCCAGTTGTATTATATTGAATTTTTTACGGTTGATAAGCGGCTCAAAGATGGCCGTAAAAAAACTGGTTAAACAGTAACATACCACCCCGATAGATATATTGGCGTATTTGATGCTGCCGTAAAAGAATATCCAGTGTATGGCCAGCAGCAGGCCCGTTTTACCAATACGCAGTTTTTGGGCCCGGGTAGCCTGGTTGTTTGCCTTAAACAGTTTTACTACAAAAAATAAGATGATAGTTGAAATGAGTACCCGGTACCAGGTAAGCATGAGCTCGTTAACCGTAATTAGTTTTCCGAAAACACCGGTAAAACCGGCCAGTATTACTGCAGCATGCAGCATTAAATATGTTTTTTTCATAAAAAAGTTGTCTCCCCTTTATGCAAGAGTAGTTGAGTGAAAGCATTAAATAATTAAGTTGGAATAGGGGCATTAGCCGTTACTTGTAACTATTAGCCAACAGTAACAAAAAGCCCATGTACAATTAATTAAGGCGCCGGAGGGGAAAAACTTTTGATATGCATATTTAACCGTGATTGGCTGCAAATATAGTTAATTGGATAATGTAAGGCCAGTACAATTGTACCGGGTTTTAGCGACGGGTAATAGCGGTAATAATGAGGGCCGCATCGCCGGCGGGCCGGGTGCTGCTATAGGGCAGGCTTTTAACCTGGCCGCTCACCAATACGGCTGTATTGTTTTGCTGAAATCCGGCAGGCAGGTTACAGGGAAATAATCGGGTATCAATAGTATTTTGCTCAGCTATATAATAGTCGCCATTTACCTGGTAAACAGTAGCCAACTGGTTATTTATTTCGTAGCGCACCGCGTTATCCCTGTAACAATCCGCCTTGGCATCTTTATTTTTTTACAGGCCGTGGTGATGCCGCAAAGAAGCACCAGGCAAAGTATGGCCGTTAATGTATGTTTCATATCTCTTTTTTGTTACTGACCATATTGACGACCGTTTTCGCTGCATATATGCTTAAAAGCTCAAAGGCTGCCGGATTGCAGCGGCACTACGCCGAAGGGCTGGCCGGGCGTTCCCTCCAGCGGTCAGGGGGTGGGTGGCGGAGTATAGCGGAAAGCCGGGACGGCAGCTGAAGAAAGAACGGGACGATGAGAGCCCCTGAATAGTATAGAGATCTTTAGTATGTAGTATATAGATTTTAGTATATATAATAGAGAGGGAAAGATTGATACGACCGTTTAAATAATACTGTGTTTTTGGGCCTTTTTGATGCAGCGTTTTTTGACCCTGTTTTTGGGGCAAAAAAAAGAGCTGCCGAAGCAACTCTTTTTAAAAAATTTTAGCAGTGTATTATTTTCTGCTGCCGATAGTGTAACGGGCAGAAACACCTACGTTAGCATCGAAACTGTTCCAGTAAGTAGGACCATCGATGATGAAGGTAGGACGGATGTCGGCCGATAAGTTCAAAGGAATTTTAGTGAACTTGTAGTCAACACCACCAGTTGGGAATAAACCTACACCAAAACCTTTGTAGTCTTTTTTGTTAGGACCATCGTAGCTGGAAAAAGCATTATAACCTAAAGCACCACCACCCACGTACCAACGCAAACCATCTACAGGGATGTTAAAGTGGTACTGGTAAGCAGCTGAGAAGGTTACGTAAGTAGTATTGTAGCTGCCGGCCAGGTAACCAAAATCCTGGTTGGGACGTACACCCAGGCCTAACTCAATAGCGTGTGGCTCGCCTACAAAGAACTTATACGTAGCACCAACCCTTTCGAAATAGGAGGAACTGAATTTAATACCAATGGCGCTTTTATAATCGCTTTGAGAAAATCCTGCCGCTGTTAATGCCAATACAAATGCTGATAAAAAGAATACTTTTTTCATATCCGTTAATTTTAAATGAACGATTAATTTTTGCAAAGTTAGCTCTATACATCACTATAATAGAACCACTTATCAAAAACTGTTCCATTTATAACAAATTGTTAGCACAATGGTTTAAACCGGGTTTTTAGGTATTAATATTGTATTATATATGTTGCAACGCAGGCTGTTGAATATTTGTCTTGGAGTGACACAGGTAGCAACGGCTTGCCTATTAATTAACTATATTTGCATGTTTTTTATGAAATTAAGTAGCATACCCCAACGTTTTATGCTGTTTTTTGCCGTAGCAGCCCTGTTTGTAACAGTGGGCCAGGCATTTACGGTTTTACCGGCACTGGATAAAAAGCCGGTTTACGATGCCCTGAGGCTGGCCAAACTGGAGCCCATTGAGGCCCAGCTGGCATTGGTACAAAACAGCAGCGATAACGAGAAACAGGCTTTTGAAGGCGCATTACTGATGCGTAAATCGGGCCTTATTTCGGGACCGGCTAAAAAACTGAGTACATTTAAAGAAGGGAAAGAAAAACTGGAAGCGGCTATTGGCAAGGATAATGATAATGCCGAGTTCAGGTTTCTGCGTTTACTGATACAGGAGAACGCACCCAATATTGTTAAGTATAAAAAGAACCTGGACGAGGATAAAGCGATGATTGTTAAAAGTTATAAGAGCCTGCCGGCTGTGGTACAATCGGCTATTGTTACTTATAGCAAAACATCGAAGATCATTAGTCCGGAGGATTTTAAATAAACCACCTGCGGCCACCAAGGTTATGACAAGTAAAAAGGTATTAGCAATTTATTACACACAAACCGGGCAGTTGTCGGAAATTATGGACAGCTTTACCCAGCCGCTTGCACAGGCGGGTGTAACGGTAGAAAAGCTACTGGTACAACCGGAGCAGCCGTTTGCTTTTCCCTGGAAAGCCTCCGTTTTTTTTGATAAAATGCCGGATTGCGTGTTTTTACAGCCCGTACCCCTACAACCTTTTACACCTAAAGAGACAAAGTACGACCTGATATTGTTTGGCTACCAGCCCTGGTTTTTATCGCCCAGCTTACCGGCCAACTCCATATTACAACACCCGGCTTTTAAAGCGGTTGCCGCCGGCACACCGGTAGTAACCATTAGCGGATGCCGTAACATGTGGCTGATAGCACAGGAAAAAGTGAAGCTGTTGTTACAGCAGGCCAATGCAAAGCTGGTGGGTAATATTGCCATTGTGGACCGCCATAATAATTATGTAAGCCTGGTAACCATTGTACACTGGTTATTGTATGGCCGTACCGACCGGAAATGGGGCATTTTTCCGAAGCCCGGTGTTACGCCTGGCGATATTGATCATGCATCGGTATTTGGCACTACGGTATTACAACACCTGGACCAGGAAAACTGGGCAGCACTACAGCCGGCACTGGTGGCGCAAAAGGCAGTACGGGTACATTATCACCTGATGTTTTTTGAACATAAAGGCGCCCATCTTTTTTTTTTTTTTTTCAAACAGATCAATAAAAGAAAAAAAAACAGGGCTGCTTGGGTAACCGCATTTAAGTATTACCTTTTGTTTGCTTTATGCGTGGTGGCACCCACCCTGTATGTAGTAGACTTTGTTTTGTTCCGTGTATTTAAATTAAACCGTATTAAAAAACAGCAACAATATTATTCCGGAGTAGCATTAAAATAAGATCATGTCGTTGAAAGAAGTTTATATTACCAACACCTCGCATTTTTTACCAAATGAACCTGTATCAAATGATGATATTGAGGAGTACCTGGGTTACATTAATAACAAGCCGTCCAAATCGAAAAGATTAATATTACGTAATAACGGTATTACGAAAAGGTATTACGCTATTGATAAAAACGGCGTAAGCACCCATACCAATGCGCAGATGGTGGCGCAGGCGGTACGCAAGTTATTTCCTGACCCGGCTGAAGGGTTAAAGACCATTGATCTTATTTCATGCGGCACATCCTCACCCGATCAGCTGATGCCATCGCACGGTGTAATGGTGCATGGCGAATTGCCGGAAACCGGTGTAATTGAAGTAGTATCGCCATCGGGTGTTTGCTGTGCCGGTATGCATGCGCTGAAGTATGCTTACATGAGCGTACGCACCGGAGAAGCCACACAGGCTGTTGCCAGCGGATCGGAAAGGTTATCCCGCACCATGCGTGCCGAGATGTTTGACGATGAAGCCGCCAAACTGGAAGCCCTGGAAGAGAACCCCTATATAGGTTTTGAAAAAGAGTTTTTACGCTGGATGTTATCGGACGGCGCCGGTGTGGTATTAATGAGCGATAAACCCAATACCGATGGGCTTAGCCTTCGTATTGACTGGCTGGACGGCGTATCTTTTGCCAAAGAGCTGGACCCCTGCATGTACATGGGCAGCGATAAGGACGAGAACGGTAACCTGGTAAGTTATAAAGATTATTCGCCTGAGGATTTAATAGGCAAATCGGTGATGAGCATTAAACAGGATGTAAAACAGCTGGGCGAGTTTGTAGTGCCATTAGGAATTACCAAAATGCGGGAAGCCATGGAGAAACATGGTTTACAGAGCAGCGAGATAGATTGGTTTTTACCGCATATGAGCAGCAATTTTTTCCGCAGCAAAATATTTGACGAGATCAATAAACAAAATATTCCTATCCCTTACGAAAAGTGGTTTGTTAACCTGCCTAATGTAGGGAATGTTGGCGCGGCCTCTATTTATTTAATGATGGACGAACTGTTCCATAGCGGCCAACTGAAAAAAGGAGAGAAGATATTTTTACTGGTGCCGGAAAGCTCCCGTTTTTCGTATATGTACGGTTTGCTGACAGTGGTGTAGTAAATGATTAAGCAATGTTATTATGATAGAAAGCGGCATACCCGATGGGTATGCCGCTTTTGTTTTTAGTATTGCGTTTTTATTTTTTATAGTATGTGATGATGGGCATTTCTCTTTCCGATTTTTCTACCACCAGTCCCAGCGCATCAATTGATTTTAGAATGCCGGCATGGTCGCGTTGCTCAACATTTGTTTTTATATCGTAATAGCCTGCCAGCCCGGTTTCGTCAACAACAGGTAAACCGAGTTCGTTGGATAAATAATCCGCGGCAAAATCTTTTAACAACACTTTGGTGCCGGTATAACCCCTGCCGCTAAAGCCCATGGAACTGGTTTCGGCTGAAGATGGTGTTAAAGCCGGCGTTGTTCCCGGTTTTTGTTTAAGCACGTATACGGGTATTAGTTTTTTCCCGGGCCGGGCCTGTACCGGCAGGTAGTTGTTCAGGTATTGCCGTAATATACTGTACAGGCTATCTTCCTTACCCGGCGATACCAAAATATCTATACAGTATAAAGAACGTTTATCATTGGCGTCATGGCTGTTTACATCGGCTTCGGTTACCCCTCCCTCATAAAATTCCTGCTGGCCAAAAGATTTGATGCTATAGGCTGCCCGGTATAATAAACCAATACTGACATTGAACCAGGAAGCGCGTCGTTTACCATAAGCGGGATTATCCCAGTAAAGTTTGCCCATGCTGCGCTGCCCTTTTTTATAGCCCCTTATGGTAAAGCTATGGTCCATTAAAGAGTCTAGCCCAAACTCATCTTTGCCGGTTGGAATAAGTGTTTCTTTAATACCGGCACTCATTTTAACCGTATCGCCCTTTAACAACTTATTTATCATCTGTGCACTGATAGAGTCCGTCCTTACCATGGCCACAATTTTTTTAGCCGGGTTAACAATAATGCTCTGGCCCACATAAGCCAGGCCCAGCATATTGTAGAGGGTATAACCGGTATCGGTGGCCAGCCAGATAGCAGAGGGTTTGTTTTGCAGGTACTTTTTCTTTCTTGTTTCGTTATCATCCGAAATAGCAATTACCTGTAGTTTATCGCCGAACTTTTTTTGCAGTTTTGCCAGTGAATCCATCTCGGGAATACAGGGACTGCACCAGGTTCCCCAAAAGTTGAGGATATAAAACTTGTTGTCCTTTGCTTTACCCAGGTAAAATTCTTTTACCGGCGCATTACTGATATTGTTAATGACCATATCGGGAAAAGCGCTGCCGGTAGTTAATAGCGGCTCCTGGGCTGTTGCCTGCAGTAAAGAAAACAGGAACGTGATGGTGATCAATTTTTTCATGTCTTTATTTTTTTCAAATGTCCGTGACCTTTTGCTGCCGGGGCGTTAAGCGCTTGTTACCGAATGTTATTGTTTGTTAACGGGCCGGGGAAGCTTTTTACAAGTTTTATATTTGTGGTATGGTAAAAAATATCCGGTTATTATTAACGATCTGCCTGCTGGCCATAGCCGGCGTGATTGTTTTGCAGTTTTACTGGATAAAGAATTATTACCGTACCACCCTGTTTAATTTTGAACGACAGGTAAACCTGGTGTTTGAAGATGCGATACGGGAGGAGTTCCGGCTACGCTGTGATACGATTGAACAGCTGTTAACGGAGCAACTGATGGATACAACTGCATTTGTTATCAGTAGCAAAAGCATGGCTGCTGTAAAAGGTTTTGTTCATCATATTTATAATGCAAAGAATAAAAAAGACCACACTTCCTTTAGCTCCGTTTATTTACCGGACTCATTAAGAGCAGGGGATACGGCTTATAAACGGAGGATTGCCCAACAGTATGCACGCAACCTGCGCACCGAAGACCTGGAAAGCCATGTGGTGTATTTCCGTATTCAAAGCCTGGGAAATTTTACACAGGATAAAGTAAAAGCCTATAGTTTTGATACGGCCCGCTTACGGCCTGTATTGCTGCAACACCTGGCCCAACTAAATATTCATACAGCATTTCATTTTTACACGGCCGAAACGGATAGCCTGTCGCATTATATACAAAAACCGGCAACAGTACTGAAAGCAGGAACGGTTACTACCAAGGCGTTGCCCACTTATAAATGGTGGGCACCCAAAGAACAGTATGTACGGGCTGTGTTTGATAACCCGGTGGGTTATGTTTTTGTGCAGATGAAATGGGTATTAGCCGGCTCGGTATTGCTGGTTATTTTAGTGGCTTTAATTATCTGGTTATTGTTAAAAGCGCTTTTCTACGAAAAAAAACTGGCTGTTATTAAAAACGATTTTGTAAACAATATTACCCATGAATTAAAAACACCCGTGGCCACCATTGCTGCAGCCATTGAAGCATTACAGGATGATGATAGCAATAAGGAGCAACGACACCGTTACCTGGAGCATGCAGCAAATGAAACAAAACGTTTGACCGGACTGATTGATCATATACTGAACATTTCTGTCTACGATAACACATTAACCCTGAACAGGGAAAATATTGCTGTAGCAGAAAGCCTGCAGGCAATTATAGAACGGTTACAGCTGGCAGCCGGTAAACCCTTACAATACCAGTTTAATAATAATACAGGAGTTTCCAATATATCCGCCGATCCGGAGCTTTTTAACCAGGCCCTTACCAATGTGCTGGACAACGCCGTGAAGTATTCGGGAGAAACAGTAAACATAGCTATCACCTGTAACACGGATGATAAGTATTTTTATATGCATTGCAGCGATACAGGTGAAGGTATAGGCGCAGATGCTTTGCCTTATGTGTTTGATAAGTTTTACCGGGAGCCAAAGCCATATCATGCTGTTAAGGGTTACGGACTTGGGTTGAATTTTGTATGGCAGATAATGAAAGCGCACCAGGGAAAAATAGAGATCAAGAGCACCAAAGGAAAAGGTACCACCGTTATTTTATCATGGCCGTTATGAGTGCAGAAAAAGTTTTATTTATTGAGGACGAAGCTGCCCTGGCAGAAATAGTGAAAGAAAGCCTGGAAGCAAAAGGCTTTGAGGTATGCCATGCCCCTACTGTTTCCAGGGCCATGCTTTTATACCGGCAACAAACACCCGCTATCATTATAGCCGATATAATGCTACCGGACGGCAATGGCTTTGAGTTTATACAGGAATTAAGAAAAACGGATACGCAGACACCCGTTATTTTTCTTACCTCCCGATCGCAAACGGATGATGTGGTAAAGGGTTTTGAATTAGGCGGCAACGATTACCTGAAAAAGCCTTTCAGTATTGCGGAACTGGTAGTACGTATGAAGTCACTGCTGCGAAAAGACAACAGTCCCATAACCAAATTGGCCGAAGCCCGCAGCTGGGTATTTGGCACATTCAGTTTCCATTATCCTGCGGGGGAATTGCAAAACGGCAAACAAAAAAAACAACTCACGTCCCGTGAAGCCGACCTCTTACATTTATTATTACTAAACCGGAACGAAGCCCTGCAGCGCAATTACCTCTTGCAGACCCTATGGGGTAATACCGATTACTTTTCCGGCAGAAGCCTGGATGTTTTTATAAGCAAGCTCAGGAAATACCTGGGCGCCGACAGTACTGTAAAAATTATTAATGTTAGGGGTATCGGGTATAAGATGATTTATTAAGATTTATTCGCCGCTGAGTAGACAGACATTTTTACTGTGTATCACGGAGAAGCACTCCATGTAAAGCTGTAAAAACGTATTTAACACTGTGGTTAAAAAACTTACCCTCCCTCTAAAAAGCCTTACAAAGTCCAGCTCAAATTTGATATATTTACGAATACATTATTAAATTGAAATGGGCAACACTTTAAAAGATAGAATTCTGTTCGTAAGGGGGAGGCCGGGAATGTTTGTAGTCAACCGAAACATTCAGGGACTTAACAATATGTTGGGATATATGATTGAAGAGTTGATTGAAAACGCAAACAGTTTAACGGAAATTGCTATTGATTTTAATGCAGATGATAGCATAAAAATTAAGGCCATTGGAATTGATACTAATGCTTTTATTAATACCCTTACTGATGCTGATACTAATACATTTTTCTTCGCTCTGCCAACTATCATTGGCTTAAGTCAATTTGCTGAAATTATTGTTAATCGTCCGCCATTAGTCTTGTGGTTTAAATCCAATCAAGACGACTACTCTTCCGCAGCATCAACTTCTCAATCAGAAACAGATAGTATTGAGCTGTGTTTTAAACCCGATAATAATATTTTTGAAAACGTAGGGAATGATTATGAAATATTTAATGCGGTTTTTAAAAAGTATGCCCTTTTGAACCATAACATTAAAATTATTAGTCAGGATAAAAGAACAAGCCCCGAACAATCTATTTTATTTCATTATCCAAACGGATTGTCCCACCTAATTGATTATAAAATTGGACGACAATTTTTTAATAACCCCCGATTTCGCCTTGACTTAAACACTATAATTGGAGAATATAGTTACCAGGTTTGCATTTGTGTTTTAGATTGTTGGCCAAACAGTTCATGCTTAACCACATTTGCTAATAACGACGAACTTATACATGGAGGATCATTAATAGATGGCATATTGTCCGGAATAGTCACTGCTTTCAGGAAAGCTTCTGGTAATAATAAAATCAAGAAAAAGAAGGTTCTCAAACACCTTTTACTTGTAGCGTCTGTTAAGGGAAAATCATTTGGATACACGGGTGGTTCAAAAACAGCATTAAATATGCCCGATATGAAAAAAGAAGTTAAGCACTTTGTTTCGGCTGAGATTCAATCTCATCTAATCAATAATCCTACACTTGCAGAAAAAGTTATAGCAATTTTTACAGTTTAACACCAAGAACTCTTTAAAAGAGCGTTTATATAAATTATATTAAAGCAAGACTGCGATACTCTGTGATTTAAAAAACTATCCGGTTCTGGCTTTTGTACTATGAACCATGAACTATCAACTATGAACAGACCCTTACTTATAAAAAAAAACACCCCATAATAACACAGCTCCAAATCCGAATAAGATAGCGCCATTCAGCCGGTTGATGATATGAATATTTTTGGGTGTAAGCCGGTTGCGGATCTTATCGGCCAGGAAAACCTTTAACAGGTCGGTACTCAATACCCATAATAAACAGGTGGCAAATACAATGATACGGTGATTAGTGGTTTGGGAAACCACCACCGATGAGGCGTAGATCCAGAAAACAAATACACCGGGATTAAGCAGGTTCATAAAAAACCCGGAGAGCGAAATACGTGCATAATCCCTTTTACGGAATTTGACCATTACCCCGGCATTATCATTGATCACCGTTTTTTTAAAGAATAAAAAGTAGATCCCCAGTGTTATTAAGAAAATTGATCCGACAAAAGCTATTTCCTTTTGTAAGCCGCTGACACGGTTAAAGAATTCGGAAAAAACATTACTGACCAGCACCAGTAACATATCGCTGGCAAATACACCCAGTACAAAGGCGATACCGCCCCTGTACCCGTTATTTAAGCTTTGTTTGATAATAGAAAACAATACGGGCCCTACCGCTAAACTTAGCCATAAACCAAATGTCAGACCTTTTAGTAATGCTTCTATCATAGTACAAGGACCAGCAATAACTGCTTATCGTCTTTTAATTAAATTGAGCCTGTTGCTATATAGCGGTTCCATTCTTCCAACATCTTTCCTTTCATTACCCTGGGAAATTTATGCTGGCTGCCTAATTTCCCTTTCAACTCCATAAATTTTAAAAACTTATCCTCGGTCAGTACTTCTAAAAAAACTTCTTTTAGCGCACTGTCCCTTTCGGTAGCATAGTCGTCGTTTAGTTCCCGCAGTTTTTTATCAATATACTGCCTGAGGTCATTTGCATTTACAGCATCATTGGTAGCCACATACCAGGTATGGGCAAAAAAGTTTTCATAAGGGTGCCCCACAACTGTAAACTCGGGAATACTGATATTAAAATGTTCACTGGCCAGCTGTATGGCCATGTTCATATTGTCCACGCTTAAATGTTCACCCACCAGGCTCAGGAAGTGTTTGGTTCTTCCGGTAATGGCCACTTCATGCCGTTCCAGGTCAACAAACTTAATGGTATCGCCGATCAGGTAGCGCCAGGTACCGGCATTGGTACTCATTAACAATGCATATTCTTTGCCTTCCTCCACTTCATGTATCATTAATGCTTCGGGGTTTTTCACAATAGCACCGTCGGCATCAAAGTTTTTTTCATCAAAGGGAACAAACTCAAAAAATATATTATTGTTCAGCACCAGTTGCATGCCCTTGGCATGTTCCCGCATTTTATAGCCGATAAAGCCTTCGCTGGATAAATAGTTTTCTACATAGACAATAGGTTTGCCCAGCAGTTTTTCAAAACCTTTTTTATACGGACCAAAGGACACACCTCCGTGTACAAACACTCCAAAGTTGGGCCATATCTCATGTATGTTCTTTACTTTGTAATGTTCAATGATCATTTCCATACACATCTGGCACCAGGCCGGTACCCCAACTATATAACCGATATCCCAGTCCCTGGCATGTTCCACAATTTCATTCAGTTTCTGGTTCCAGTCTTTCATGGCCGCGATCCGGCCACCGGGTTTATAAAAGGTCTGAAACCAGAAGGGTCTTTTTTTAGCCAGGATGCCGCTCAGGTCACCGGCATACCAGCCGGCTTCGCCTTTTTGCAGATCGGTAGCACCGCCCAACATTAAAAAACCTTTGGTAAATGCTTTTTTATTTGCCTCCTCGTATCCAAATACACTGAACAGTTGTCTTATATAGTTAATGGTATTACTGCGTAACAGTTCTTTTGTAATGGGAATATATTTACTGGCGGCTTCGGAGGTGCCCGAACTTAGTGCGTAGTATTTTATTTTACCGGGCCAGGTTACATCGGGTACGCCATCGAGGGTTTTTTTCCACCATTCCTCGTAAATTTTATTATAATCATGCACCGGCACCAGTTGCTGGAATTTTTTGCCAATGTTTTTATCCATTAAAGCTTCATCAAAATGATATTTCTGGCCAAATTCTGTAAACCTTGCTTTTTTAAGCAGTTTTTTTAACACACGCTGCTGTTGCCTTTTGGCTGTATTAGGCGGAATGCGCAATGCATTTGCAATCGCCTTGGGCAGTTTAATGTCAATGATTGAAGCCATATATTTTTACAGTGTATCGTTAATTTTAAAGTGCAAACAATTGGTGCAAAGATATGAACAAAGGCCAGTAGGGCGTTCATTCAAAACCGTAATTGTGTTGCGCGGTAAAAGTTATTTAGTGTATGGTGTTTAGTTGTTTTTAATCGCCCAGGTTCCTGTAAGCGTTTCTTAATATTTGTATATCGTTTAAGGCCACAAAATCTCTTGCATACCAGAAATCCAGTAAATACAAACTATCAAACGAGATGATCTTTTGTTTTTTTACCGACACACCATTGCTGGCAACTACTCCCGGCCTTAATACCGGTAAGCCGGATCCTGTAGCGGCATAACCGATCCAGGTTTTATTACCCAATAATACGGCAAAACTATTATATAATAAGCCCAATGGTTTTTTTACCAGGAATAAATGAATGGGAAAACTTAACAGCAATAACAGGGCCACACAAACATCGGTGAGCCTTTTTAAACGCAGCGTATGCGGGTCGTTCAAGTTAAACGCCTGCTCATACGTAACCGCTTCACCTGTTATATTTTTAGAGTGGCTGCCCACCACACTCTGGCTGCCTGCTGCATGTATTTTTATTTTAATGCCTTTGGGTAGTTCCTGTACCTGGTTGATGATATCAGTATAACGTACACTATTTCCGCAATAAATAATTTCATGATAAGGTATAGATGTTCTTAATGCATGTATATCCTGCCACTGTGCAAGGGCCGGTTCTTCCATGCCGGGCGGATTGATACGGCCCAATATTCTTTCCGGTAAATGGGTGCGCTTCATCAGGTCGGTCAACTGGTTATATACCTGCTCATCGGCCACTACTATGGTTTTATAGTGCTCCTCCTCGCGCCGCTGGCTGTTAATAACCCCCAGGTTAATAAGTACATACCGGAACAGCCCTATAAAAACAAAACCCAACAGTCCGCCGAACAAAATAATACCCCGTGAAAAACGCAGGTGCTCGGGTAGTAAGGCATATACCGCCAGTAAAACCACCGTTGCAATAAGCGTGGTACTTAATAACTCCGAAGCCTTAAACCGGCCGTCGTATAAACCTGCATAATAAGCCGTGATCAGGTAAACAATGGCAAAGGCAGGAATAGCCGACCAGAATAGCTCAGTACTATAAATAGTATCCGGCTTTATCCAACCGGCCCATACAAATTTTACCAGTAGAAAGGAGAGTATGATCAGTCCGATATCAAACAAGGGTATACCATATTTCCGCATAAAGCCCCCTATAGCACTGAATACAGCCCTGAACCAGATAGCCACATGTATAAGCGAGGAAAAAACACCAGCCTTGCCCTGGCCATAATGTTTGCGTACAAAAATGCTCATGGCATTGTAAAAAAGGTGTACATAGTTCATACTGCCCTTTTTAGTACTCTCGCCTTTGAAGTGAATGATTGTACTGCCCGCAAAATAATAGTTCTTATAGCCCGCTTCTTCTATACGATAGCTAAGATCAATATCCTCACCATACATAAAAAAGGTCTCATCAAAACCACCGATCGTATCCAGTATGTTTTTCCTGATCATCATAAAAGCCCCGGCTAATACCGATACCGCATGGGTCTGGTTATTATCTAAATGCCCCAGGTGATACCGGCCAAACAGTTTTGATTTCGGGAAAAGGGCCGACAAGCCAGCCAGTTTGAACAAAGAGGTCAGGGGCGAAGGAAAGGATCGTTTGGATTCTTTTAAAAATGCGCCGCTGCCATCAATCATTTTTACCCCCAGGGCCCCTGCATCCGGAGTGGTGTTAAAAAAAGTGATGCATTTTTCAAAACAGTCTTCCGGAACAATGGTATCGGGGTTTAAAAACAGGATATACTTACCTTTTGCTATGGCTAAACCCTGGTTGCAGGCTTTTGCAAAACCGGTATTTTCTTTATTGGCAATAATATGTACACCGGTGAACCTGGGCTGCAGGTAAGCAATGCTTTCATCGGTAGAGTTATTGTCCACAACAATTATCTCCCCCTTAACACCGGTAAGGGCTGCCTGTACCGAATAAAGACATTGCTCTAAAAAGTACTTAACATTGTAATTAACTATGATAACAGATATATCCAATAATCTCCGGCTTATTTCTGCGAAATACGAAGTTTTACAGCAGTATTCAAAATTTTTACCGTTTAGTAGTTTTACCTTTGGGTATGCTTAAACAAACCCTTATTGAAGCCGTTGAAGCCGGTGCTAAAGAAATAGTCCGTTTTTTTCAGAAAGATTTTGTTGTTACCAATAAAGAAGGATTAAATAATCCCGTTACCGAAGCCGATCATGCATCAGAAAAAGCCATTTTCGCTGTTATTAAAAAAAACTTTCCCGATCATTTCCTGTTAAGTGAGGAAGCCGGGGCGGTAGAGCAGCAGTCGGAGTATAAGTGGATCATTGATCCCATTGACGGTACCATTAACTTTGCGCAGGGTATTCCTATTAATTGTGTGTCTATTGGTATAGAAAAAGCAGGTACGGTGATCATGGGCGCGGTGTATAACCCGCATATGAATGAATTGTTTTTTGCCGAGAAGGGCGGAGGCGCTTTTTTAAACGATAAGCCCATACAGGTAAGTAAACAAACACAATTAACCAGGTCGTGCCTGGTAACCGGCTTTCCCTATACTTATTTAGATATGGAAAACGGACCTTTACAGGTTTTTGAAAAACTGGTACGGAAAGGTATCCCGGTACGTCGTTTGGGTGCGGCTGCTATTGACCTGTGCTGGGTGGCCTGTGGACGTTTTGATGGTTTTTACGAACATAAATTACAGGCCTGGGACAGTGCTGCAGGCTATTTGATAGTGGAAGAGGCAGGCGGAAAAGTAACCGACTTTACCGGCGCCCCTTATTCCCCTTATCAACACCGTATACTGGCCACCAACGGGCTTATTCATGATGATCTTTTACAGGTGATACAGGGTGGGGAGGTGAATGTAATTTGATAATATGAAAATTTGGTAATGAACGAAGGAGGACACTATGCTCAATGGAGCGCAGACAGCGTTTTTTAAATTTTGACTTTTTAATTTTTACTTAAAATATCTTTTATGTCACAAAACTTTGATTTCAGTAAACCCATTGCCATTGGCAGCGACCATGCAGGGTTTGAATATAAAACCGCCCTGATCTCTTTTTTAGAAGGCAAGGGCATTGCCTTTAAGGATTTCGGCACCCATAGTACCGACTCGGTAGACTACCCCGATTTTGCACACCCGGTTGCAACGGCAGTAGAAAATGAAGAAGCCGCTTTTGGTATTTTATTGTGCGGAACTGCTAACGGAGTGGCCATTACCGCCAATAAACACCAGCATATCCGTGCCGCCATTTGCTGGGGCGAAGAGATTGCCCAGCTGGTGCGCCAGCATAATAATGCCAATATTTTGTGTATACCGGCACGCTTTGTAAGTGAGGCTACGGCTGAAAAAATGCTACAGGTTTTCATGGACACGCCATTTGAAGGCGGGCGCCACGCCAACCGGGTAAACAAAATTCCCTGCAGTTAATTTTTTGCCGTTTATAAAAATAGGATGGAAGCTCAAACTTTTTACATTAAGTTTGAGCTTTATATTTTTTTAACAATCATCAGATATGAGAAAAATTTTTCTGGGTCTTTCTTTGCTTACTGTCCTTGTTGCCGGTGCGCAAAAGAAAACCAACCCCACCACGTTTGGCAAAAGCATTACTGCCGACGATTTAAAAAGACATTTGTATATCGTTGCCGGTCCGGAAATGGAAGGGCGTAACACCCCGTCTCCGGGTTTGGAGCGTGCTGCTACCTATATTGAAAACCAGTTTAAATCCTTTGGTTTATTACCGGGAAATAATGGTACTTACCGCCAGTTTTATCCTTTATATAAGGATTCTATTACCGGCAGTACTTTAAAAGTAAACGGTACGGCTTTTACTGCCGATAACGATTACCAGGTAAACGCAATGACCAGCTATAATGCCAGCCTGCGTTTAGGCGAAGCGGTATTTGTTGGTTATGGTATTGTGGATGGTGATGTTTGGAACGATTATAAAGATGTGAATGTTGCAGGTAAAGTAGTAATACTGGCAAACGGCTCTCCTGCCAATTATAAAACAACCGCTACCGGTTTTTCATCTCCGGCCAACCTGAATGCAAAGATCAGGAACGCACAAACCAGGGGCGCTATCGCGGTTTTTGTGGTAGCCGATAATTTTCCACGCAAACCCATTGTATCGGGTGGTAACTACCAGTTAAACGGTTATGCTGCTTCGGTATATCCGCAGGTTGTAAACATTTCTGAAAAAGTAGCAGCCCAGATCATTGGTGCTGATGGCGAAGGCATACTGGCTAAATTAAAAGCCGGCAATGCGCCTTCAAAAGTTTACAAAGCTAAAATTGACCTTTCCGTAAATAAAGTAACCAAAGAAGAACTGGTTTCTAACGTAATTGGTATTGTGGAAGGTTCTGATAAAAAAGATGAGTATGTAGTAGTAACTGCGCACTACGACCACGAAGGTATCCGTGCCGATGGTACTATTTATTATGGTGCTGACGATGACGGAAGTGGTACTGTATCGGTAATTGAAATGGCCGAAGCCTTTGCCAAAGCCAAAGCTGCCGGTAAAGGACCAAGAAGAACCATGGTGTTCATGACTGTAAGCGGTGAGGAAAAAGGTTTATGGGGTTCTGAGTACTACGGTAACAACCCGGTGTTCCCCCTGGAAAAAACCTCTGTTAACCTTAATATTGATATGATCGGCCGCATAGGCAGCGATTATACCGGTAAGGACAAAGACTCTTTAAATTATGTATATGTAATTGGTGATGACAAATTAAGTACCGACCTGACCCCGGTTACCGACATTGCCAATAAGTATGTAAAACTTAAACTGGATAAAAGGTATAACGATATTAACGACAAAAACCGTTTTTACTATCGCAGCGACCATTACAACTTTGCCAAGAATGGTGTTCCCGCTATCTTCTATTTTAATGGTGTGCATGCAGACTATCACAAACCAACGGATACCCCTGATAAAATTAACTACACGTTAATGGCTAAACGTGCGCAGCTGGTATTTTATACTGCCTGGGAAATTGCCAACAGAGACGATATGATGAAGCGTGACTTAAAACTGGAAATACCCGGTCGTTAATTCACTTCCTTATTAATATTAGTAACCCCGGCGGTATAATACCTGTCGGGGTTTTATTTTTTTGCATTACACAATTGATCATCCGTTACCGGAAAAAATACGGTTTTTTGCAGTATTATTTTTCAATGGCCCGTCAATTTTGTATTGTTTTGCAATTTTTTACGTAGCTTGAACTTTGTGGATTTCTTCTCAAATATCTTTTCCGGTCATGAAGGTTCTTCCTTTAAAAAGGAGCTCAAGAACATATTGGGTTTTAAACCCAATAATATTTCTTTGTATAAAACGGCTTTAACACACCGCTCGGTCCGCGAAGGCGCCGATGAGAACAATGAGCGCCTGGAATACCTGGGCGATGCCGTATTAAGCGCCCTGGTGGCTGACTATTTATTTAAACGTTACCCTTATCGTGAAGAAGGTTTTTTAACCGAGATGCGCAGTAAGATGGTGAACCGCCAGCAACTGAACGATATTGCCGTGCGTATGGGTTTAAAAAAAGTTACCCTGTTTAATAAAATGGACAGCTCGCTAAAGGTTAGCCAGATATTTGGTAATACACTGGAAGCCCTGGTAGGCGCTATTTACCTGGATGTAGGTTATAAAAAAACCGCCAAATGGACGCTGGACCATATTATTTTACCCCATATGTTTGTGGATGACCTGGAAATACTGGAAATAAACCATAAAAACAAGCTATACGGCTGGGCCAATAAAAACGGAAAAGTGCTGGAGTTTGAAACCCTGAGCGAGAAGTTTGAGAACGGGCGCCGGTTATTTACTATTGCTGCCGTAGTGGATGGCGAGTCCATTGCCGAAGGCAAAGCCTTTAATAAAAAAGACGCATCGCAAATAGCCGCCCAGGTTGCCGTTGAAAAACTGGGCATCATTAATGCGGACCCCCTATAAAAAACCTGATCCATAAAGCTAAATAACATAGCGCTATTAACTACTTGGTATTCTTTTTGTAATTGTTAAAAAAAATTACAAATGAAAAAGACACTTCTGCTTCTCACCATGGGTTTTGCCTTGTTTATCAGCTCCTGCGGATCAGGCACTGAAAAAGGCGCTAACGGGGTAACATACAAAAGCCCCGAAGATTACAACAACTACATTATTAACAAACAAACTGAAACAGCCCGCAATTTGCTGCAGTTTGGGAACAGCGTAAATACCGATGCAAAAGGAACCCTTGCATCCCTGGATACTTATGCTTCCGATATCCAGAAAGACATTGAAGACCTGAAGGGCATGCCCGCTTACAAAGGCAATACCGAGTTACGTGACGCTGCTGTAGCGCTGTTTGGTTTTTATGAAAGGCTGTTTAAAGAAGATTATAAAAAAATTGCTGAAATAAGAGCGGCGGCACCAGATAATAACCTGACCGAAGCACAGGCACAGGAGCTTAACCAGGTAGCTGAAAAATTAAGTGCCGATGAAAAGGAGTTTGATAACCGGTTCCAGAAAGCCCAGCGAGCTTTTGCCAAAGAGCACAACATGCGCATTTTGGAAAATGAACTCCAGAAAGAAATTGATAAGCAATAAAAAAGTGCTTGTATAAGAAAAGGTGCCAAATGGCACCTTTTCTGTTTTTAGTACATATACATTTATTACCAGCCCAGTATCCATGCAAATATCAATGGTGCAACAATTGTCGCATCACTTTCTACAATGTACTTAGGTGTATTAATATCTAATTTGCCCCAGGTAATTTTTTCGTTGGGTACAGCGCCGGAATAAGAGCCGTATGAAGTAGTACTGTCGCTGATCTGGCAGAAATAGCTCCAGAACGGAACATCATGCCACTCCAGGTCCTGGTACATCATAGGCACTACGCAAATGGGAAAATCACCCGCAATACCACCGCCGATCTGGAAAAAGCCTACACCTTTACCACCCGAGTTTGCACGGTACCATTCGGTTAACCATACCATGTATTCAATACCGCTTTTTACCGTACTGGCCTGTAATTCGCCTTTGATCACATAGCTGGCAAAAATATTACCGGTAGTGCTGTCTTCCCAGCCTGGTACTACGATCGGGATGTTTTTCTTGGCAGCAGCAACGATCCAGCTGTCTTTAGGATCAATTTCATAATACTGCTCCAGCTCACCGCTTAAAACGGTCTTATATAAAAACTCGTGCGGGAAATAACGTTCGCCTTTTGCTTCGGCATCCTTCCACTGTTTTACCAGGTGTTTCTGTAAACGGCGGAAAGCCTCTTCTTCAGGAATACAGGTATCCGTTACACGGTTATAATGATTCTCTAACAAATCCCACTCATCCTGTGGTGTCAGATCACGGTAATTGGGTACACGCTTATAATGCGAGTGTGCCACCAGGTTCATCACATCTTCTTCCAGGTTAGCCCCGGTACAACTGATGATGGCAATTTTATCCTGGCGGATCATCTCGGCCAGCGATATACCTAACTCGGCAGTACTCATAGCACCAGCCAGTGACACTAACATTTTACCACCTTCCAGCAAATGTGTTTCGTAACCTTTAGCGGCATCCACCAATGCGGCCGCATTAAAGTGGCGGTAATGGTGTTGAATAAAATTTGAAACGGGACCTTTGTTCATTTTACAAACAGTTTGTAAAACCGCCTTCCGATCACAATAGGGTGAGACAATGCGGCAAGGCACAAAAATAATAAATAACCGTTGGGTATTTATGATTGAATAATTAAGATTTTTTTAATTGTTTTGCCCGCTGCAACACGATTAACTTATAACAATTAACGTTTAACAGCCTCCTTAAAAGAAAAACCCCGCCTATAAAGGCAGGGAATTTTCTCATCCAATCCTAATATGAGTCCAATCAAACGTTTAATAATTTCGATCTTTTCGGGTAGTTTGAGGCCGTAGGATGATATATGAAAAGACAAGAACCATCTTTTATGGTGTTAATAATGGCGGCGCTTTCCCTTGCCGGTAATGCCGGGCAACCGAAGCTGCGACCCATGTATTTATTAAACTGTAACCAGTTATTACCTATATAATCAGCACCATGTACCACTATATTGCGTTGCATGGCTTTATCATTTATACCCTGTTCCATGCCATCTAACTTTAACGATAAACCATGTGCCCCGTTATAGGTATTACGGGTTACAAAAAAGCCCAGGCTGCTTTGTAAGGACTCCGGTTTATTGGAAAATTTTTCAGCATATTCATTTCCTGAATTTTTTCCATGTGCCACATAGGTATTTTTAACCAGCACACTATCATCCATATCTATCAGGTACAACCTTTTTTGGTTCGATGACTGGCTGAAATCACATACCACCAGGTATGCACCCTCATCCAGCTGGCCTTTTTCCAGCAGGCGTTCATATCCTTTACAGGCCAGTTCAAAAGCCTGCCGGGATAATCCCTTTGCATCTAACTTAAGGTGTTGATAAAAACCTTGTACATTGTTAATACGGGTTCCTGCGCTTTTTCCCGGGTTTACGGTTACAGCTGGTTCCGCCTTTGGCGTGAGCATTGTGCGATGAGGTAGCCAGGCAACAGAAGTAATAGCTACTAGAGCAACAAACAGGATAATTGGATTCTTTGTTTTCAAAAAAAGTACGATTATATGCCCCTTTAACGAATAACAGCGTAAAAATAGTATGCAACTACCGGTACTTGCAAGCAATGGGCATTTGTTTATGTAAAACTTGCGAACAAATACTTGATAGTCTTGTAGTTTCACCATGTTAAATACAACACTGTGAATAAACAACTATTCGTATTAACACAGTGGTAACATTTTACACGCCGGGTGTTCCTACTTAGTAACAACCGTTATTATTACAATTGATAAAGCCGATTGTTGCTGCAAAAACCAATACCAGCAAGGGTTTAACATAATGTTTGTATTATGTGCTTGCCGTGGCTGGGGTTAAATGGTAACTGGCTGATTGGTAAAGATTAACGTATTTCCACGTTAACAACCTTTTTTGTGCTCATTAAAAAGCCGCCGGTTGATCCGGCGGCTTTTCTCTTATATTATATAGTAATTTAATATAATCCTTACTTATTTTACCCAGGTTGTTTTTTGTTCCAGCGGAGCCCTGCTGCCACCGGTAGTTGGCAATGCTACATGGCCAATGTAAAAAAAGCCCAGTAGTTTATCCTCCTCGTTTAACCCGAAAAAAGCTTTGGCTGTAGGTTTATACGTAACGCCACCACTTGTCCAGTAACCGCCCAAACCATAAGCCACTACCGATAAATAGATGTTCTGCACCGCACAGGCCACGGCTTCAATATCTTCAATTTCAGGAATATTGGGATTGGCAGAGCGTTTCATTCCCAGGGCAATTACATGAGATGCTTTTAAAGGATTGGCCAGCAATTTGTCGTATGTGATTTGCTTAAAATTAGGCCCCGATTCCTGTTTGTACAGATCGGCCTGGAAATCGGCCAGTTTTTGCAGGCCGGCCCCGCTGAATACAGTAAAATGCCAGGGTTCCGTTTTGCCATGGTTGGGCGCCCAGGTGGCATTGGTTAAAATTTCACGTATAACAGCATCATCAACGGGTTGTCCTGCCGCTAACTGGTCGGGGAAAACGGATCTTCTGCTACGTATTAACTCGTTAATAATGTCGATCTTCTCGCTCATGGGGGTAATTTTTAAACTAAGATAACAGGATGCGGATAATATTGTTGCCTTTGTTGAAATTTTTATAATGAATCAACTACTGTAAACAAAAAATCTCAATAGTATTGATAGGGCTGAAGAGTGCGCCCCCTCACAGTTCTGTAGGGGCACTGCGCAAGGAACGATGAGTAGTATTACTAAAGCTGGTAACATAAAAAAGGCCAGCTTTTCAGCCGGCCCATGGTTTATTAGGGAATGTTTTTTATTTCTTCAATATTTTTTCTACCACTCT
Source organism: uncultured Terrimonas sp. (assembly GCA_964445775.1). Taxonomy (GTDB): domain Bacteria; phylum Bacteroidota; class Bacteroidia; order Chitinophagales; family Chitinophagaceae; genus Terrimonas. The sequence continues at coordinate 9,205 of CAYUMH010000039.1, read as the reverse complement.
TGTTTCGTCCGATACAAATTCAACTACATATAAACCTTTCTGCAGTTTATTCAGTTCCGGTAACACAACAATGTTCTGACCACGCTGTATCATTACCTGTTTGTTAACCAGTACCTGTCCGGCAATATTTGTTAACCGGATATTAGCCAGTTGTTCCCTGCTGCTGTTAACAGTAACTTTAATATCGCCTACAAAAGGATTAGGGTATACTGTTATAGCAGTAGCGTTGTTCTCACCACGCAGCGAAATAATTTTGCTGAAAGTGCCGTTACCATCAAAATCAATATCTTTTAAACGATAGTAGATAATGCCGCTTAAGCTGCTGATATCATCGCTGTATTGATAGTTATTGGTAAGCCCTGTTGTACCGTTACCCGCTACTGTACCCACACGCTCAAAGTCAACACCATTCAGGCTTCTGTATACTTCAAAGTAAGCGTTCTCTTTTTCGTTCAGGGTAGTCCATTTTAATAAAGCGCTGTTATTTTGTTTGCTCACGGTAAACGCACCTAAAGTAATAGGTAAGGTAGCTTCATCCGGGCCTTTCAGGTAAACCTCGTTCGAAATTACACGGCAGTTGCTGTTATCAATATTACCGCTATTAGCCATTACAATACGATACCAGCCGGTATCTGTTCTGTTAAAGCCGGTAACTGCATATTGCAGGGTTGTTCTGCCCGGTACATTTTCCCAAACACCGGTAGTGCTGTTCTTACGCTGCCATTGGTAAGCGGCTGACGCATAGGTATAATCAGTGCCGTCATCTAAACGGGCAGCCTGTGCTGTAGCCTGTAATGAAAAGCTGGATGTATAAGGACGCTCAAATACTGTACCGCCCGGAACCGGTGTTCCGCCCTGTATGTTAATTGAAATAGAAGGACCATAAGAAGTTAACTGGATATCATCCAGACCAAAGTCAACACCACAACCACCAATATTACTGGTCATTACTACACGTAACTGGCTTACACCATTGGGTACTTTAACCGTTGCGGCATAACGTTTCCAGGGATCGCTTTCTGTAGTTGCAACCAAAGGAACCGAGCCGGTAGATTTTGTTGTTACCAGGGTATTGCCATCATAAAAGGAGAAAGTAATATTGGGCAGTGCAAAGCCGGCTGCGCCGCAGGTAGTGTTACCAATGCGGTTTAAGTTGGCAATCCATACCGAAAACTCGTAAGCGTTACCAGAGCAAAGGTTGGTAATGTTTTGCTCGTAGTAAGTACCTGCGGTCTGGTTGTTGGCGTTTACAATTAAATAACGGCCATTGGTATTACCGGTATGATCGCTTACATCAATCCAGGACGAGCTGAAGCAGGTGCCGTTGCTGCGTGGTAATATGGAGTAAAAACCATCATTAGGGCACTGGGTTCCATTATGCTGGTAGTTTAAACCGGTTGTACCTGCATTACCTACCGAAGCCAGGTAGCTGCTTAAGGTTTGTGAACTGGTGCCGGTACCAAAATCAATATTGATCAATGGCGCACCACGGCTGCCTGTTACATACAGGTAAATCTCTTTATAGTTATTGGCACCATTACCTGCAAAACGCAGTTTGTAAGTACCGTTAACCAGGTTACTGATGGTTGGGTTTAAACTGGTGGTTGATGAAAAACTGGCTGCAGGAGCGCCAGCGGGGCTGGTTTGAACGGACCAGGTATAGTTATTACCGTTGCCGCTGATAGTTCCTAAAAGGGAAGCAGAGTTACTGGTAACCAGCTGGTTTTTACCCGCACTGGTGATGGTTTGGGCATTTACTTGTACACCCAATAAAGTACACAAAATGGCAATGCAAAAAAGTACATTTGTTTTCATACAAACTGTTTTAGAATAAAGTAAGGAATAGGCAAAGACGCCTGGTTAATTGTAGCTTAACAGAAGGAATGAAGATTTATCAATGTAGCTTTTTACAGGAATACGGGTACCGGTTCGTTAATTAACAAACCATATTTTGCCTTATCTATTTCAAAATGAAATAGTTACGGCCTCGAAATGTTGGATAAGTTGGAGTTTGATGCCTGATAAAAATCGTCAGGCTCTTTGATGGGCAGATTACAAATAGTTAAATAGTAAAACCACTAATCATACTTGCAAAATCTGCTAATTCTTAAGAGGATGTAAAAGTAATTTTCCTTAGTTAATATTCAAAGGTTTTTAAAATATTTTTTTTTCAACATTCATATAATATTGAAGTTCAAACATTAATGGGCATTTAGGAGATCTTTTTTTCCCGGATTATCTGCCGGTAAACGGTAAGTCATGATTGAAGAAATACGTATAAAAAAAAGGCTACTACTAGCAGCCCCGGAGTTGTTTTTAGTGTCGTCTTACGACTAAGACCACACCATGATCCACATTTTATGCTTGAAAAAGTTTATTGTTTTTCGTTGGTAAAAAGTCGTATCAGTTCTAAAGATTGTAATTCGGTATCGGCCTGCTCCAGCATATTGTAAAAGTCGTTCAGCTCCTTCATACTTAACAACAGCTTCATTCCGTCGCAGGGAGTGGGTATCACTATGCAACGCAGCGTAGGGTTCTGGGCCGGGTGTTGCTCTTCTTTTATTTTTTTCAACCACCAGCGAAACGAATCAAAATCTTCCTGGCTGTAAGTGACCATTAAATTGCCATACCCTATCTGCAGTTTTTCACATTCTGTACAACGTACCACATATCCAATGCTATCGTCGTGAAATAAAGTCTGGTAATGACACATACGCTTCGTTTGATATAGTAAAAGTGCATCACAAAAACCACAAATGTTTTCGATATCGGAAAAGCCGTTTTCATAATCCGAAAACTGACAGAACGCTGACAAAAGGAATGGTCGGGTTGGACGTAAATAGGTAGCGGCAACAACTGCGTAACCCGCTATGGGCAAATAGCCCGTTTAATAACGCACAAAGCATCTGCAGGCTTTCCGCGGTAAATGTAATTATCTGCAGTTTTGGTAAAACCGGGCTTTTAGAATTCTTTTAGTAAAAGGAGGGTTTCCTGTAAAAGCTGTTCCTTGTTGTGTTGCAGGGTGGCAAGGGTAAAAGCGCCATGTTCGCATTGTTCAATAATGGTAAACAGTTTTGCCGCCTGCCCTGGTGTAACCTGCCGGGCATATAATAATGCCTGCAGGGTTTGTTTATTGGTACTGCTTACCGGCTGTTGTAAAAACTGGGCCAGGTAATCATAAATGCCTTTGCGTAATAATGTGTAAAAATGATTGTCGTTCCCTTCTTCCTCTAAACCCGCTGTTGCCGGCGCCAAAAATGCTTCGGCAGTTTTTATATGTGCTGTTGCCTGTTGCCGGGCACTTATTTTTTTCTCTTTTTTCCCGCTCAGCCACATGGCAGCAATGCCAATACCCAATACCAGCAACACACCAATAAATAACCAGGTGCTGCGTGATGCTGCTTCGGTTTTACCTCCTTGTTGCAGGTCCTCTTGCCGGGCAACATATTCGCGGTCTTCCACTACCAGTTTTACAGGTTTGGTGTGTATTGTTTTATAACGGTTACTATCGGTATCAAAATAAGTAAAGACAATAGCAGGTATGGTAAACTCGCCGGCCTGGGGTGATAAAAAGTTATACAGAAAAGTACGGGTGCCGGTCAGCGGCACTTCTTCCCTGTTAATAGTATCCTGTATGCGGGGTTCAAAATTGTCAAATGCAGCCGGCCACTCAATAGCAGGTGATGCTATTTGTATAATATTACCCTTGCCGGTTAACGCTACACTTAATAAACAGGTCTCGTTTTTTGCCAGCACGGTTTTATTCACGGTGGCCGTTAAGGTAAACTTACCGGTGGCCATTCCAAAACTATCAGGGCGGTTGGTCTCCGGCAGTGGCAACACATTAATCACAACAGGCTGCGACGATATCCTGCTTTCGTATACAATATCTTTTTCATCTTTTTTATGTTGTATCACACCCTCTGTTATCTTCTGTTGTAATGTACCGGTGTTAAAGCGTACGCGGTGCAGTACCTGCATCTCATCAATAGTAAACTTACCGGCCCGGGAGGGGTACAGTTGTACTTTTCTAATAGTATAGGTTGAATATTTTTTTCCCCTGAACGTTTCCGTTGTCATAACCGGCTTTTCCAGGTTAACAATATCAACCACTGAAAAACCGTAAAAGGCAGGGTTCTTTATTATTTCCGATTCTGAACTAAGGTCAGAGTATATTTTATACGTAGCAATGATGGGTTGGCCAACGAAACATTGTCTGGTGCTTACCTCTACCTGTACCAGTATATTGTCTTTTATTTTTTTATACGGGTCTTCTCCCGGTAAAAGTACTGACAGCTCTTCTGCAGCCGGGTCGGCTCCTTTTGGTGAAATTCCTTCCTGCGGTAAAATATCAATAGTAGCAGGTTGTGTATAATAGGTTTTGCCTTTAATGGTAACCGACGCTTCCGGTAATACATTTTTTCCCTCTCTTCTGCCTACCAGGGTATACACTTTGTTGATAAGGTTGTTGCCGGTTATATATTCGTCGGGGCCGTTTACAAAAGAAAAAGCTGGTGCTTCCGGTAAAGTAAACGATGCGGCACCTGAAGCCTCCATAATATACTGTACGGTAAACGGCTGTCCTATGCCAATAGGAGCTTTGGGAGTAATTACCTTAAAAACCGGTTGTGCATATATCACAGCACAGGTTAGCAGCAGGCATATTATTGTCAGCAGTTTACGCATAAAGCAACAAAATAACAAAGCCCTGTGAAAAATAATGGTAAAATGTATAAATGGGTGTTAATATATACTAAAGGTTTTATAGGTCGCCCAATTGCGGCCTTATCACTATTTCCTCCACGCAGGCCTGCGGCGATAAAGCAGCGGCACTCACCACCAGGCGGGCAATATCCCCGGCCTCCATAATACGGTTGCTGCTGTTATCAAAGCCCTGCCAGCTGTCTGTAAACACCGCCCCGGGTATAACCGCTGTTACCTTTATACCATAAGGCTTCATTTCTTCCCGCAGGTTTTTATTAAAGCCGTATAAAGCAAACTTACTAATGCTGTAAGCGCCGCCATTATCATACGCTTTTACCGAGGCAATGGAGCACATATTAAAAATGTGACCGCTTTTTTGTTGCATCATTGCCGGCAACAGGCTGCGGGTGGTATGATAAGCGCTGTACAGGTTAATGGCTATCTGCTCTTCCAGGTTATTGTCCGCTTCGTTATGTACCGAACCTGGTTTAAACAAGCCTGCATTATTCACCAATACATCGGGTGCGGCTGTTTGTTGTAATACCCAGTTGCCAAAAGCCTTTGCCTGTTCTTTTACAGATAAATCAAAAGCTTTTGCCTTCACTACGCTTCCGGGGTAATGGGTTAGTATTTCCTCTGTCGCCTGGTATAAGGCATAATCGTTGCGGGATGTAATTACCAGCTCATAACCTGCCGCTGCAAACTGCATGGCGATTGCCTTGCCTATACCCCTGGATGCTCCTGTAATAACCGCTGTTTTTGTTGCCATAATGGTTGTAAAATTACAATAGATTTTTGCTGTCAACGTAATATCTCTCTTAAAATAGGCACTGTACGTAAAGTGCCGAAGTCTGTTATATGCAGCTGGTAATACTCCTCCATGGCCACCATCAGTTTGCGTTTACTATCTCCCGTTAAAGGTACTTCCTGCAGTTCCTTTGGTTGTCTCACCTGTAATAAACTGATCAGTGCCGAAGCATAGGGCTGTTGTATATAGTGATGGTGATCCGGTATGGTCGTTGTAAAATACCCTTCCTTTAAATCAAAAAACAAGCTGGTTTCCTGCGACTGTACAGCTGTGGCCGCCTGGGGCGGAATACCTAAAAAGTAGGTAAGCTGTACTAAGAAAAATAAAGGATAACCCGCTACCGTTTTATCATCTGCTTCATCCAGGTGTAATAAAGCATCCTCCATAAAATAAAACAGCTCCGGGTTTTCTTCGGGTTGTTTCAAACATTTTGATAACAACTCTACCATAAACAACACCACAGTGTTTTTTATTACATCCTGCAATATATGTTTATACAAAAAGCCCCACCTGAACTCTTTTAACCGCTGCAATTGTTTTAAATCGTTATGATACACTACCAGGTCCAGTATAACACCGGGTTGAAACAGGTTTGCTTTGGCGCTGCCCTTTTTGCCGGAGGTTCTCACCCCGTTTACCAGGTAGGACTGCTGGCCAAACAACTCCGTATAAATTGACACAATAACACTGCTTTCCCCGTACTTAACCGTACGCAGCACAATGCCTTTTGTATTATGTGTTTTATCGGACAAGTAATGATTATGTTACAGCTAAAACAACAAAGGTAACCAACCTGCCTACTTTTTTTTCATATAAAAATGGCTGCTGCGTTGTTGTCCTTTGTACAGGCCCGAAATGGTGGCCACTATAGAATCTTTTGTGATGAGTTTGTAGCTGATCTGTTGCGGGAAATCATGTTTCGGGTTCTCAAATACCAGTAAACTATCCTGACTGCGACTGCAATAAAACTTTACCGGTTTGCCCTGGTTCTGGTTGCTCACCGTGGGTATATAAAAAAGGCTGTCGTTAGAGCGAAGCATAGTAATGGTTTCTAATAAAACAGTATCCCTGCCGTTAATCTTTACGCTTTTACCGGTTAATTCATTATCCGTTTTCTTTACCCATGTTTCCAGGAGCATGGCCGTTGTGTTTGTTCGCTGTTCCCAGGTGCCCTGCAACCATCCGGGTAAGGCCTGTTGCTTTTGGGTTATATGCCGGCTATGGCCACAAGCCACCAGTACACCTGTCACCAAAATGATCCAATACTTCATGGTTGCTGTTTATATGGTAGCGGGTTATTTTATTAATAGCCCTTCTGCCATTAACTGTTTAAATAGTTGTATAACCCCTGGTACCTGGGCCGGCTCATGAGCATATTCCTCCGGGGAAAAGAATTGTATCCCGCCTATCTCGTTGCCGGGCTGTAATGTTTCGGTTAAAGTATAACGATAACAATCCTGTTCCATCACCAGGTTTTTTTCTTCTCCAAATGCAGGGGCGGTAATATGTGTATAATATTGCAGGCCCGACGCCTGTAACTGTACTCCCAGCTCTTCCAGTATTTCTCTTTGCAGGGCCTCTGGCGCTGTTTCTCCTGCATCAATTTTACCGCCCGGTAAATACCAGGCTTTTTTATTATTACTAAACGCCAGTAATAATTTGTTTTCCTGTATTACTACCAGTCCCGCAGTATGTAAAGCAATTGTTTGTTCTTTTGTATTCATGCGTTCTGCTATCAAACCATCTTGTTGATCTTTTGTGCCAGGCGATAATCTTTCTCCGTTACGGTATTATCGGCACTATGCGTTTGTAACCATATCTCTACTTTATTCCAAGTATTGGTCCAGGTGGGGTGGTGGTCCATTTTTTCCGCTGCCAGCGCCACTCTTGTCATAAAGCCAAAAGCTTCATTAAAGTCTTTAAACGTAAAGGTTTTGTAGAGTTTATTATCGGTTAGCTCCCACCCGGGCGCTTCGTTTTCCTGTTGGGTTACGGTACTCATATCTTTTGTTTTTTGCGATTATATCGCTTTTAAAAAATAAGATGTTCCTTGTTCTTTATTTTTTCGTTGGTTAACTCTGTTACCAGTTGCACGCCGTTTATACTGCGCAGCGCCTGTATGGTCTCTTTTAAATAATCGTCGGCAACAATATCATTTTTCATCAGCCACAAAAAATCCAGGTGTTTAAACTCCGGCAACAGGTATTCCCCGTCAAATAAATTCCGGTACAGGTAATGGCATAAAGTTCCGGTAGGGTCCTGATATTCGTAAACCGAAAAATAATAATTCCGGTTTTTACGGCGCAACTGTATCTCTATATCAATATTAATTCTAAAATCAATATCCATCAGGTTATTCAACTGCCAGCAAAACTGGTAATCTTTTATCGGGGCCATAATACCCAATAGCCGGGTGTCTTCAAAAAACTCTTCCGCCAGCTCGTAGGTATTGATGGATAGTTTAAAGTTTTTATCCGCCATCGTTCGGGGTTTATGCTAAAAGATTATGAATATGCCAAAAAGGTTACTGCTTTAACTTACCGTGTATAAAGTTATATATTATTGTCAAGGAATCCGGTACTGTTTATTACCCGGTTATACAAAGCGAAACGGGCTAAAACGGACCTTACAACTCATACTTTATTGCTTACGCCTTCACTTAAAACGTAAGGTTTGCCTCTTCTGTTTTGTCGCCTCTTTTAAACGTAATTTTTATAGTTTGTCCTTTTTCAAATGTTTGCAGGGCCTGCATATAGGCATCCATATTACTGATGTTCAGGTGCCCGATGGTCAGTACAATATCACCGGCTTTTAAACCGGCTGCTGCTGCAGGTCTTCCCTCACTTACCCCGTCAACTTTTAAACCCGTACCGGTATAAGCATAGTCGGGCATTACGCCCAACGTAACTTTAAATGAACCGCTGCTGCGCATAGTTTTTTCGCGGGTAGGTAAAAAACTCAGTTTAGGTTGTTTATTCAGTTGTGTGATCACGTTCAGGATATGATTAACAATATACACCTGGCCGGTATAGTTTATTTTGCCGGCATCATCATCGGGTTTATGATAATCGGCATGCGTGCCGGTAAAGTAGAATAAAACGGGTATTTGTTTTTGGTAAAAAGAAGTATGATCACTGGGACCGGTGCCGCTGGAATCGGTAACGATTGTAAAGTAATTTTTCTTATTGTTCGTAATTACCTGTGCCCACTGCGGTGATGTGCCAAAACCACCAACGGAGATTGATTTTTTTGTTTCATCCAGGCGGCCCACCATATCCATATTGATCATGTAGTTGGCATTGGATAAGTTAATGGTAGGGTTATTGGTATAATATTTTGATCCCAGCAAACCCAGCTCTTCACCCGAAAATGCGATCAGCAAATAGTTATTATTGGTGAGTTTAGCGGTTTTTAATAATCGCCCCAGCTCAATTAAAGCTGCCGTACCACTGGCATTATCATCGGCACCGTTATGAATTTGTTTTTCATCGGTACGTAACATAGAGTTGCCATCTTCGCCATAGCCCAGGTGGTCAAAATGCGCACCCAGTATTACCGTATTGGCCGCGCCATTATCAATATAACCCACTACGTTATGCCCGGTCCTTGTTTTTTCAACAATCGATGTTTTTAAATGAATATCCAGGTGAGCTGTTTTATCAGCGAAAAACTTATCGGCTACCGCTTTGGTTA
>CAYUMH010000038.1:0-34371 GCA_964445775.1 uncultured Terrimonas sp. | reverse complement strand
GAACTTTTGAACCTTTGAACTTTTGAACTTTTGAACCTTTGAACTTTTGAACCCTTGAACTTTCTCACACAAAAAAATCCGCTGAGTAAAACCCAACGGACTTTTAAAGCTACTTTATAGTGAATGATACTATGCTTCAGATTTAGCTTTTGCTCTTGCTTCTGCAACAGCAACTGACATACGTTTTTCCTGGATACGTGCGCTTTTACCGCTACGGCCACGCTGGTAAAACAGTTTGGCACGACGTACCTGGCCAACTTTGTTTAATACAATCGACTCAACGTTTGGAGAGAAGAAAGGAAATACCCTTTCAACACCAATACCGTCAGAAATTTTACGAACAGTGAAGCTGGCAGTTGCACCAGTTCCTTGTTTTTTAATTACATCACCTCTGAAAGACTGGATCCTTTCTTTGCTACCCTCAATAATTCTATAGTTAACGGTAACATTATCACCAGCTTTAAAGCGGGGGAATTCTTTCTTACCAGTCAATTGCTCGTGTATAAATGCTACTGCGCTCATGATTGCTATTTTTAAGGACGGCAAAGGTAGGGGATTTATTCATACTTCCCAACCAATTACCGCTATTATTTTTATTTTTTACCTCCGCAGCCTATCGGGCCACGTTTACTGCACGTTTTTCCCTGATCACCGTTACCTTAATCTGGCCGGGGAAGGTCATTTCAGTCTGTATTTTCTGGGCTATTTCAAATGATAAACGGTCCGATTCCTGGTCACTCACTTTTTCCGACTCTACAATTACCCTTAATTCACGGCCAGCCTGGATAGCATAGGCTTTTTCCACCCCGTTATAAGCCATGGCAAGGTTCTCTAAGTCCTTGATACGCTGCAGGTACTGCTGCATGATTTCTCTCCTGGCACCGGGACGGGCACCGCTGATGGCGTCACAGGCCTGGATAATGGGCGATATCACATACTGCATCTCCATTTCATCGTGGTGGGCGCCAATGGCATTTACCACCGCAGGGTTCTCCCCGTATTTCTCCGCCAGCTTGGCGCCAATTAAGGCGTGGCTCAATTCACTCTCTTCATCAGGCACTTTACCAATATCGTGTAACAGGCCGGCACGTTTGGCCAGTTTCACGTTCAGGCCTAATTCAGCAGCCATAATAGCACATAAATTAGCTGTTTCGCGGCTGTGCATCAATAAGTTCTGTCCGTAGGAGGAGCGGAAACGCATCCGGCCCACCATACGTACCAGTTCTTTATGCATGCCATGTATACCTAATTCAATTACCGTACGCTCACCTATTTCCATTACCTGCTCCTCTATCTGTTTGCGGGTCTTTTCCACCACTTCCTCAATACGGGCAGGGTGAATACGGCCATCGGCCACCAGGCGCTGTAAACTTAAACGGGCTATCTCCCGGCGTAAGGGATCAAAACAGGATAATAAAATAGCTTCAGGAGTATCATCCACAATCAGGTCCACACCGGTAGCGGCTTCCAGGGCACGGATATTACGTCCTTCACGACCAATGATCTGGCCTTTTATCTCGTCGCTTTCCAGGTTAAATACGGTAATGGAATTCTCAATGGCCTGTTCAGCAGCCGTACGCTGAATGGTCTGGATAACAATTTTACGGGCTTCCTTATTCGCTTTCTGTTTGGCCTCGTCAATTATTTCCTGCTGAATACCAATAGCTTGTGTATGGGCCTCGCTTTTCAGGCTCTCAATGATCTGGGTCTTGGCTTCTTCCGCGGTTAAACCGGCTATCTTCTCCAGGCGGCGGATATGCTCTTCCTGGTGTTTCTCCAGCTCGGTTCTTTTATTATTTACCACCTCAATCTGGCGATTCAGGTTCTCCTTGATCGTGTCGTTCTCCTTGATCTGTTTGTCTAAACTGGTCTCTTTCTGGTTTACCGACTGCTCTTTCTGGCGGATCTTATTTTCTACATCGTTGATCTTGCGGTTCCTTTCATTTACCTCTTTATCGTGGTTAGCTTTCAGTTGTACAAACTTCTCTTTAGCTTCCAGTTCTTTCTCTTTTCTTATATTCTCCGCCTTTAACTCTGCCTCCCTGATAATCCCCTGTGCCTGTTGTTCTGCTTCTGATATCTTCTGTTGTGTGTTCTTCGAAAAAATAAGCTTACCCGCTACAATGCCCCCCGCAAGGGCCAGTACGCCTACAATTAAATAAATTATATTGGGCTCCATGAATGTGTTGTTTAATTAATTCCGTAATATGGTGTTTGTTTTTTACCATTGCTTGTCTAAAAATTGCACTTACCCGAAAGATAAGGCATAGGGGCGAAGATAGACACTAATTTGTAATTTTTTTGCCATTCCCTCCATATTTGTTTGTCCGTTAGCATTTTAGTAAGCAGAATCCAGGTATCAGCATTGAGATTTACGCTTACCAGACTTATTACTTAACACTTATAACTCAAAACCTTTTGGGGCTTTCAGTTTTAGTAACCCTGTTCAGCTTCAACTCCGGCTTTTTGTTACAAGTCCGGCACAACCTCCTTCCGCACAATTCCTCACCGGGCTTTTCACTGCAATCCGGCAGCCAGTCATCAGCACAACATATCCCAACATTTATACATATATAAAACACGCTATTTTGTCTAATTTCTTCTTGCAAACGCAAAAAATGCTATTTATCTTCAAACTACCATTAACCACCTTTTACCTGTTTATTAGTGTAACTGAGGAAGGCGAAGCCATGTTAACCAGGCAAAACCTACTCAAACACCATGAGCACCATTTATTTTGAACCCATTATATACTAAACAAGCAGCGTATTTTATTTGGGCTTATGCGTTTATGGAAAAAAGCAAATAAATTGGTGATAGCAGAAAATCGCATTGCCCTAACTACAATTCAAAAAATATAATACTAAATCATTGATTTTCAGTAGCAAAATATTTTTGTATATTGACTGTAATAACATAAAAATACGTGTTAGCGGCTATATTATGAAGCCCCTACTTCTAACAATAACTTTATTGACAACATCCTTTTTTGCGAAAGCGAATATGGATTGCATTTGGACAAGTCATAAGACCGGAATAACAATTAACTATGTCACAGCTTGCGATTTTGAAAATCAAGCAACAGTTGACAGTATTCTAAAAATCATTGTCGATAAGTTAAATAGGAGGGACACAACCTTAAAACTTTTTGTTTTAGTAAATCACAGACAACTGAGTTTTCCTGGGGGTAATTTTGCAAACTTCTTTTCCATTGGGGTTGACACATTAAGAGAGATAGACAATGCCTATATTTTTGATCACTATTGGAATCAGGAATCTATTTCGACCAGTAAAAATGGTGGGCTTAATACATTCAGAAGTCAAAAAGTTCCCTTAGATATAAATAGCACAAATAATAAAAAGGCATCGAAAACGATTGGGGTTAAAATTATTTATGACATTGATTATCGACTTGGGAAACCGAACTGGAGCGACTTAATAAAAGCTGTTGTGTACTCTGTTCAAAGCTTCGACGTTATTAAGAACGAACAGCGGAGAGATACGGTTAGGTATAATACAAATGGTTGGTATGTTTCGCTTTTGACCATTGATACTTTTGCTATCAATAAAATTATCGGCAGACAAAGTGAAACTCAAAAAAAGGCAACCGTACAAGAATCGAAAAAATCAAAAAACAATTATTGGCTTTTCGGACTATTAGGAATGACAGCAATTGGCATTATTATTTATGTGGCACTAAAATACAGCCGCTAACATGTGATTTGCTGCTACGCTGGCAACGAATACATCCTCATCTTCATATCGCCATCGCTATTATCGAGCAGACATAATTCTATTTAACTTTTTGTTGTTAACTTCAACTTCAATTTTTCAATTGGGCTGCGGTTCCAGACTTGACATTGCAAAATACCAGCACAGCAGCAAGCCCTACCCGTTATGTGTAATTTTATGAGACCCATAGTTCCAATTTTAATTTTCAGTTTGACACTTGCATTTGGTTGCAATTCTCAAACGACAATCACCAAGTCAGTTCTAACAGACAGGGAAAGATTTTTATGTGACTCACTAAAAGTTGACACTTCAATAGTTTTGGGTATTCGGACACAAACTGATTCAAGCCTTGCTCCCTTTCCTATGAATTTGGAAATGGTTTTGAACAAAGACATTGACGCCGATTCAAACGGAAAGCAATTTGCGGGATTTATTTTTAACGCACCCAATTCGACTGCAGACAATATTGTAATTAATTTGTACAGCGACTTTCAAAAGAAAGGTTACACAATATTTTTTCTTGACAGAAACTTCGGAATAAATAACAAGTCCGACATTTTAGGCATTTTAAAAACAGTAGATAAATATCAAATTTTAAAACAAGTTCAAACCGACGGAATAAATTGGGAAACTGACAACGACAGTTTATTAAATCTTGTTAAGCGGTTTGACAAAAAATATTCACTTGATTTAGTAGGAGCTTCAGGAGATTGGTGTGAGTTTAAAATAAACAAAGAGCCAAAAAATTGGTTGACACTTGCCAAAGAAGCATACAACGTTTGCCCAGACATAGTTGACCAAGGTTCAGGAACAGTGGAAAAATTGGCAACAGAAATGAAACAAACAAAGCGTTTATATTTTTGGTGGGACTAAAAACTACACATAACATTGGTATTGCCAATAGTGGGGCTGAACACTGGAACAATCAACAGCGGTAATTCTGCGGTACTTCAGTTTGGGGCTGACGAATAAAGCCCAGCTTTAGTTCTTAGTATTTAACTTTATCAAAAAGACAGGCAGCGGTTCCGGGCGGATGAATATAAATTCCCCACCATCGGCAATATCTGCTCGTTGGCAGCAATTTGGATAGACATCATGCGCATTTATCTCTCTATATTTTTAATAACAATTTTATTCTCTTGTGAGACAAAGAGACAACCCGATATGGAGCGACATTCTCAAAAGGAATCTTTATCAGAAAGAGCAAAGCGACTTTCTTCAAAATATAGCTTGACGCAAACTGGGTTTGACTGCGAATGCATATATTCAAAAGGCGACCTGACTAAAGTAGTTTCCTCAATTTTGAAAGACTTATTGCCAGACCAGCAGTTTCAAATTACTGAAACGGTTTCTTTAGACGAAAAGCAGTATGTTGCAAAAGTTAAACACAAAAATGGACAGGAGATTGAAATGTTTGCTGACACATTCGCCGACTTCTTACCAGATAGCTTTAGTTATTTATTGGAATCCATTCCTCAAAAAATTGGCTGTGACAAACGCTTTTATATGATCAACCCTCGTCTTATGGGACAAGATGCTTGGTATTTTTGCGGGACTGAGGCTAATTTAAAGGCTGCTAAAAAAGATGGACTTCCTCTTATCTATTCAGGAGAAGATTTTATGGAAATAGACATTAATGAATTTGAATAAACTGCTGCCAACATGGGGTTTGCTGCTATACTGGCTAACGAATAAATTCTCATCTTTTTGTTCGCTATCAGCAGCTGTTTGATCAGACGGAATTTTATTCGGCTTTAGTTCTTAACTTCATCATCAGTAATTCTATTGGGCTGCAGTTCCGGGCTAGACGTTATAAAATATCAGCACAGCAGCAAGCCCTGTTCGTTGTGTGCAACATAATTTTAGCAGTCATATTAATTAAGATAAAGACATGAAAACAGTTTTAATTTTAGTTACTTTACTTGGTGGACTATCTAAGTGTTTTGCACAATTTGATTCATCACCTATTACAATTACCATCAAGGTTGACAAAGAGTATATTGTAACATACAGTAAAAATGGCACCTACATAAAAGATGTGATTCGTAGACATAATTATGTTATTAAGTCTGACTCAATAAAGCAAAAATATTTTGACATCTCTTTGACTATTAAAAATACTTCTGACAAGACGATAAAGATTTGTTTAATGACATGTTCATGGGAAGATAACTTCATCGTCAACAATAACTACATTTATATTCGAGGACATGAATGTGACAGCAACTTTCCAACATTGGTAGAGTTTAAACCAGGAGAAAGTAAAACATATACCAACACTCTTACTAAATCTATAAAGTTTGACTATCCTTGCCAGAATTGTATCTATGGACCACAAGTTGAGACAACAAAACTTGGATTAATAATTATTGATGATGCTATCGGTTATGACCGAACTATGGAAGATAAAAGTAAATGGAAAATCGTTTGGAGTAATCCACTTTACTTATTAACAAAAAATGAGTCATCTCCAAAACCAGTTGAAATTCCTGTGTATCAAAAAAATTGACGCAAGCTGTACACAACATGGGGTTTGCTGCAAGTGTGGCAGGGCGTTGTTAGTATCAGCAGCAATCCGCTGTTCAACTTCAGTCCGGGCTTGACGGAATGTTATTTGGCTTTTGGTTTTTATCTTGTATTTTTAGCTCATCAATCAGTAGCGGTTCCGGGCAAACGGAATACTAATTCCACACCAGCAGCAAGCCCTGTTCGTTAGTGACTATTTTACAGCGACACCTTACAATGCGACAATTACTATTAATCATATTCACTTTGACAAGTTTTAATTCCTTCTCACAAACGTTGGACATCACCACCATTGACAAATCAAAAATTTCGACAACGCTTTTAGACAGTGCTTTAAAATCGCAACTACTGACACAGCTCAACGGCAAACAAGACAATACTCTTCGTAAAAAGTGGACAGCAAGAACATTTCTGCTTTCAAACGGAAAAGTGCTTGTTGAGTTTTACGACAAGCAAGCCCTACTAATTGATAACATTGAGCAATTAAAAAAATTAGAGGAAGTACGATTTGTAAAAAACACAATTAATTTTCTGAAAAAGAATATTTCTTATAAGATTGAACTAACATTTGAAAACGGAAAACAAATAATTGAAGCAGACAAACCTAAACGGCTAACACAATATAAGAGCGACATGCCTGAATGGTATGATTTTGAAGTTTACGAATTAAAGACACGGCAAATTTTATTCTTAGATAAATCCGAAAATTTTAAAGCAGCAGCAATATTTCCAGATATTAAAACACTTGCATCAGAAAAAACTTCAGTATTAGAAACTGCTTACGGTTCTGACGATGACGAACATTTGATGAAAGTATTAGCTTCTGGCGACAGGCTTTCTGATTATGATATTAACGACCATCTTATCTATCCAAAATACCTGAATGATTTAATTAAAAATCACAAATTGACACTTATTGAAAGGAAAGTTTACGTTTCCCATTTCTTCGGCAACTTATACAAATCTGAAAACGGCTATTATGTTCTTGCCGACGAGGTTAATCAGAAAAACGGTGCTGGAAATAAAATGCAAATTTTAAGGTTACGCATCTATGAAACGCTGCAACAGGTTAAAGACGCACAAGCCAGATATGAAGCAGTTAAAAACAAAGGTGTAACATCTGAACATTTTTATCAGAAAATTTCAGAAAAGTATGGAGAAAAGTTTCCAGAGTTTGTACCGCAACTAATTGACACTTTACCTTCAATACTCAACTTTGACAAAGAACAACTTTCCTTTGACAGTTTGGGTATTGACTTAGTTGACGAGGCTCTTAAATGGAATGGAACTAATTACAAACTCTTTGATACATGGTTCCCTTCCACACTTGCATACTATGGACAATGTTATATTACTGACAAGCAAGACGGCAAATGGTCAATGTACTTTGATAAAGAAAGCAAAGTTTGGATACCAGAAGTAAAACTTACAGATGGAACTTCTGCATGGGATTGGATAGACTTCTATAAAGACTTGTATGAAGGACCAATTCCACTTCGCTGGATAGGTGATTGGAGTGGTTCACGAAATGCGCAGCAGCATTAGGGCACAAAACAGCCACTAATATTGCATTGGCGTATCTGGCGGGGTCACGAATATATTCTCAGCTTTTTGTTTGCTAATCGACTTCGGTTTCGGCAGATGAATTATGCCGAACAGCAGAATAAACAATGAGCGCTTGTATCTTTAATCAGCAGCGGCGCCGGGCAGACGGAATACAGAATACCACTATATTGCCAATGTTTTTACGTTGTGTGCTATGGTAAAGAGACAGCAGCTCTACAAGAAACAAAGGGGAGGACCATAGCCCGGAATTATACATACTGATCGGCTTAAGTTCAGAAGAACTAAAAACATTGAATATTACAAATTTAAATTTCAGGAACGCAATTGTAAAAGAACTCAGCATTAAAAAACTGGCAGGCTATATTGAACAATACAAGAACAACTGTAACTTACGATAGCCGGCATATATGTCAGCTTGGTCAGTCACCTCAAAATAAACCTGTATGAAAAGGATTTTAGTCATTATATCCCTATTGTTCACCATAACAACATATGGACAACAAATAAATGCGGATCAATGGGATGAAGAGGCGCAAACAAACAGCCGGTTGTTACCAAAATACGGGCACAAACCCAAAACAGAAGAACAAAAAAAACTGGATCAGGATTTTATAAACCAAACCATTCAATTGGAGCAGTTTAAAGGCGACCGGATTGCGGCCTCCAATCACATGATAAAACTTGGATTTAATTACTTATACCGTGGCGACCTGAAAACAGCCATGTATCGTTTTAACCAGGCTTATCTATTGGACAGCCTCAACAATGATATTTACTGGGGATTCGGTGCCGTTTATATGGCATTGAAGCATTATGATCTGGCAAAACAACAATACGAAGAAGGACTTACTATTAACGCCGATAATACCCGCCTGTTAACTGATTATGGAACGTATTTTTTATCCCAATTTTATGAACTTAAGGCTATTGACACAAAATCAGCGTTGGCAAACTTAGATACCGCCATCAGCTATTTACTGAAATCTTATCAGCTTGACTCCACTAACCAACATACCACTTTCAAACTTTCTATTTGTTACTGGAACAAAGACGACTGTACCAATGCCTGGAAATATTATGACGAAACGGCGGTGCTCGGCGGACAAACAATAACAGAAGCATATACCGCAGATTTAAAGCAGAAATGTAAAAGGGAAAAATAGTATTACCATAAACTATCAAACCACCATGAAAAAATTACAACCGCTATTACTCCCGGCGTTATTCATCATTTTTTTATCCTGTAAAAATGAACAGAGTGACAACAGCATTACGATAAAGGATTTCAGGAAATCATTACAGCCCTTTCTTCATTCGGTTGTAGCAAAAGGATGGGTTACTTACCACGACAGTGCACAAATAAAAAATATCACTGATGAGGAATTAACCCGGCTTACCCGATCCGAAAACCCGGTCTTAAGGGCAACAGCTCTCCGGGAAATGATGGACAGAAGCTCTTTTAATCATTTTAATATCGTGATGAATCACCTCAGCGATACGGCAATTGTTGTGGTAGATGTTGGTGAATTCGGTGCACAGTTCATTACCGTATCGGATTATATACTACAGGACGCAAGTTGGGAAACAGAGGCGGCCAGGGAAAAAACAATTGAAGCTGTACTAACAAAACACAATTACCTGCAATCCGCGTATAGCATTCTTCGCACCCTGGAGCCCCAGAAGAAATACTATCCTTATGTTAAGGATATAGCCATGCGTACCATGCCTGAAAACACCAACAACCTTAACACAGTCAAGTTCCGGGATATTGAGTATGCTTTATACGGCCTGGCCAAATTCAGAAAAAAAGAAGATATCCCCGCTATAAAAAACAAACTATCCGAACATATATGGGAGATAAGTGATATTTCTTTCCGCCTCATGCAGGAATTTCCGGATACCGCCTACCTGGATGTTTTGCAAACCTACCACCGGCAGGAGTTTTATCACTTCTCCGGGAACAGGCCCTATGGTTTTTCCGGTTTTAACGCTGACAATGCCTCGCCAGAAAATTTTATAGACGCATTGGTCGTACAACAAAACGAAAGAAGTGCAAAACTGTTAGACACTATACTTACTACCCTGCCAAAATACACTTGTATGCCTGACAGGGAGAATATTATAAGGGCAGTAATAATGGCCATCTTCGAACATCCCTGCCCGGCCTATACAATACTAACAGATAAAATAGCGCCGAAAGCCAAACAAATTTTAAAAGACCGTATCATTATGCCATTCGTAATCGATTCAGTGCCCCCGGCACCCGACACCACAAAAAGAAAAATACATTGGTTTAGTTAGAACAAAATAGCATGACTAATAAGTACTAATATATACCACTGATGGGTACGAGAATGGTACCATTCAAACTAATGCTTTCCGGTTCAGTAGAAAAAAATAATACATCCTGAAAACTATTGACCGTTTTTAGATCACTTTCCAGTTAACACTTTATATGCCGGCGGTATTTCAAATCCCTTAAAATAATTGGTTAATCCATATAAGATAACAATTGCCAGGCAAATACCAAAGACCAGAATACACTTTGCTTGTACCCCAGGCGTCATTCCAAAAATATTTCGCTTCATTTTTTTACCATGCAAGGCGGCTATATGTCCGAAAAAAGCAATAATTGCCAGGCCATAATAAGGAGTAAAAAACAGGTTTGCCGGAAAACTGTTTAGCCCTGCCACCCCAAAATAAAAATTCGTATCAAGATCTAATAAAAAACGCCCGGCAAAGATGGCTCCCAGGTGTATCACAAAAAATAAAGCCAGGTAAAAGCCCGTCCATAACTGCAACCTTTCAAAGCCTGAGCCCGCTGTTTTCCTGCCTGCTATAAAAAGCTTCAGTCCCGAAACAACCTGGATAACAACAGCCATCACAATAACCGTCTCCACCCAAACATTACGATAAAAATGGCGTAACACCGTCATAACCTCAATATGCCTCGCAGCACCCAAAAGGCCATAACAATGATTAAATAAATGTAAGCCAACAAAAATGGTAAGGATCAGGCCTGAGTAATAATGTATTCTTTTAACAAGCATATACTGCACTAATTATAGCCCTATAAAATTAAGCCGTTTTATTAGTTGTCCTGGTACCCTCTGTCACATTATTAAATCCTTTTATTATTAACCAAAGGCTTAAACTTATTTCAAATAAGCCACCGGGAATGGAACAGACAAGACTGTAAGGCAAGCCAAACAACTCCAGTATACAGCCACTGATAAAAATGGAGTACCCAATATAACCAGCTATACAAAAAACGGCCGGAACAAGCTTTGACCGGGACAACAAATAACAAAGTACTAATCCGGCAATTCCCCATATAGCCATTCCAAACTGGTAAGCGTAAAAATTCCCGCTTGAAGCCAGGTCAAACAGTAAATTCAGCGGCAAATCGTCCATATGATTTGACCGGCTTATCATTTCACTGGCAGATAAAGGCATCAGAAGTACCAAAGCGCCAAGGGCTAATAAAAAGGTGGCTATTGAACCCAAAACTAGATACATAACGGAAAAAGCCAGGTTAATAGATTTTAATACCCCGAACATTATACCCAGCAAAACAATATTGAAGAGTGTATGGAACACTATTATTAAAACTGCTCCGGACACCAGGCTAAACTTAGTTTCTCTTATTGCAGCCGGCAATACCAGCGGATTTGCAACAACTTCCATTAACCCCATTCCTGTGGCATAACTTATAAAAGACAAAATAAAAAATATACCGTATACCCTGGCTGCGTTTAGCTTGATGATCATTTTTAGCTTTTATTTATGTTCTTTTCTTACAGCTATATGTCATTAATGTACAGATAAAACACTGTCACCCCCGCAAAACTGGTGAAATAAAAGTCCCTTTTTATTAACTTTCGATAAGTAATACAAACAGGAGATATAATATAAAAAGAACTGTAGTATTATAAAAAACATGACAGCTATTTCATCTCGAACAGTCGGGTATAAAACCGTTTATCCATTATTCACCTTTTTTAACTTTAATAATGCCTGTAAGATCATAATACTGTTTATTTTGCCGGTAAATAAACAACCGCTTTCTCCATGAGATATAATATGGCTTTTCTTTTGCTTTTAATATTGATGCTTAACCAATCTTTGTGCGCCCAGGTAACAGCCTACAGCTACGATCCTAATGCCGTTGATAAAGCCCTGGCAACGCAACTCGATTCTTTGTATAAAGAGGACCAGCAATACAGGATAGCGCTGGGGAAATTGAAAAAAGAAGGCGCCCCTCAAAAATCCGTAGACAGTCTTACCGCCCTCCTCAAACAGGCTGACAGCAGTAACCTTGTCTTTGTGGAACAGCTTATTGCCAAACATGGCTGGATCACACCCGGGCAGGCCGGTTTCATGGGCACCCAGGCTGTTTTTTTAGTCATCCAGCATGCCGACCTGAAGGCACAGAAAAAATATTACCCGCTGATCAAACAGGCCGAAAAAGATGGTAATATCTTATCAAGCAATGTTGCCATCCTGGAAGACAGGATTGCTGTAAGAGAAGGTAAACCACAACCATACGGCAGCCAGGGTTATTATGATGCAGAGAAGAAAAAGACCTATGTTTATCCCCTGAAAGATCTCAAAAATTTAGATAGTTTAAGAAAATCGATGGGGCTCCAGCCGATGAAAGAATATATCAAAGACTGGGACCAGGAAGATTATACCTCCTACCTGCCGCATGCAACGGAGCTGTTGAAAAAACAGGTACAATAAAACAAAGCTATGAAACTGTTGTCTATCCAAACCTTTGATATCACCGATCCTGAACAAAAACAGTTCCACCGGATCGTATTATTGAAAAGCGGAACAGTTGTCGGCTTGTTTTCACAAAATGATAGATGCTATTTACAATGGTTCAGTGCTGAGAATAGCATTATTGCTGTTGTACCTTTTATAACAGATGAAATATTTGCCAGCCCTGCCCTTTTCCATTTCGATCATTATGTAGGTGTTTATGCTGCTAAAAACGACTTTGTAGTATTATTTGATGAGCATAACAAGACCAGCCCTATAAAGATCGGGATTAACAACAGATTACCTGCTATCCGCTTTCCGCAATTCAACAAACCATTATCCAACTATCAATACGCGGGCAATTCGGATGACAATATCATCCCCGTTCTTTTTACCAATGGTGGCCTGTTACCGGTTTATATAGCCCATTTACAAATTGATGTAGCAGGTGCAACAGCAAGCTGGTTAAACCTGCAATACTGGAACAATAAAAAGACTATTAGCCTGGGAGAAGAAAACTTTACAAAACCGGAAAAACCTTTTACTATTTTACATGCCTTGCGTAAACAAGGCACTTGTTATGCCTATGGCATCGGCAACCGGGACAGCGGTTATTTAAAACCCGGTATGGAGTTTTCCGAGCTGGTAAGCATCCATGAAACCGGCATCATAAAGGAAACTTTATTTTCATTAGGCCGGTTATATAAAGAAGCAAAAAAAGGCGGCAAGGAATGTATCTTTTCATCATCCGGTGAATACGCCATCCTGACGCCTGTATACAAATCCGATGACTGGAAGAACAAACAAAAGCTCTTCCATCTCACAAGCAGGCAACTCATAGCTATTGAACTACCAAAAGAGCTTTCCAATTACAGGATCATTGACCATAATAACGACAGCTTCCTACTGGCTGATAATTATATCAACCTGGTATTTGCCAACACTCGAAATATAGCTACGTGTAAGTTTTCAATAACCTCTATCCTTTAAAATGACTCCTGCTACACTTGAAAATGAGATAAAAGAAGCTATTCCACGCCTGTTTACTATGGTCAGAAACCATACACGAAACTATATTTCAGAAAATTATAAAGTTATTTTATCAGAAATAATAGATAATGACGAAAATCTCTATGAAAAACAAAAGAAAAGAAAAAAGGAAAACGATAAAAAAACGCCGGTTACACTTTCAGCTCTGATGCCAACCTTACTAGCACTTTATAACAACTTATACGATATTAACCTGCATATTTATAAAGCAACAAAAAAATATACCATTATAGATATACGTTATTACCCTAAGTCTTCTTTAGACCCTGAATACCGGCAAACCGTTTTGCAAAAACCGCCCATGCTTCATTGCAAAGTTTTATACCCTATGTGGTTATCCGATAAAAAAGAAAAATTCGATATCAACTGGGAACATTATGAAGGTCTCAATAAGTTAAGACTATGGCGATTAATAATAAAGCTCAGGCTTCGCTATTTTTTCCAAACTAAGTAATATCAATTGTACCAAGTAGCAGGTTATAATCTTTAGTCAGCTATCCCAAAAAAAATTAACATATGGCTTACATCATGGTCGACATTGAAAGTGATGGCCCCATACCCGGCGATTATTCCATGATCTCCTTCGGAGCCATTTTAGTAAACGAAAAACTTGACCAGACATTTTACGGGAAATTAAAACCCATCTCTGATAAATTTATCCCTGAGGCCCTGGCCGTATCAGGTCATACAAGAGAAGAAGCATTATTATTTGAAGAACCACTACAAGTAATGACCAACTTTAAAGCCTGGGTAAATGATACCTGTAAAGACAGGCCGATTTTTATCAGTAATAATAATGGTTTTGACTGGATGTTTATTTGCTGGTACTTCCATCATTTTATCGGCACAAACCCTTTTGGCTTTAGCTCTCAAAACCTGGGCAGTTTATACAAAGGCATAGAAAAAGATACTTTTAAAACATTTAAAAACCTCCGTAAAACCAAACACAGCCATAACCCGGTTGATGATGCTAAAGGCAATGCAGAAGCTTTACTGGCATTAAAAACCGAATTTGGCTTAAAAATAAAATTTTGATGATCACCTGTTCTCATTATGGCAACCATTTTGCTTATTACTTAGCCATACAATAAGTAATAACGCAAAAATATCATGGCCATGAAAACAACAACTTTTTTAAATGACTATGCCGCCGCTTTATTAACCTATTCCGCCCACGAAATCGCCGGCTTTTACCAGGTACCCCTAACCGTTTATTCCGATGAAGGGATATTACAGGTAACTGATATGTCGGAAGTAGTGAATTTCTGGCTTACCGGTGTAGAACCTTATCGCAAACAAGGCGTGGTGAATACAGTGCCGGAGATCATCAGCGAAGAACAGCTTTCCACAACCATCCGCACCTGTAAAGTATTGTGGAATAACTTTAATACTTCGGGCAAAAAGGCCGGCAGCGAAACCAATTTTTATATCCTGTCCGAAACGCCGGCAGGATTAAAGATCAGCGGCCTGATCATTATGATTGAATAAACCTAAACCTTTAATTTTACACCACCCCATATAATAATATAATACTACCATGCCCTGGAACCCGGATATCTACAACCAATTTAAAAACATCCGTTATCAACCCTTTTACGACCTGGCCGGTTTAATAACAGGCGATGCCGTTCACCAAGCCATTGATATCGGTTGCGGCACCGGTGAACAGACCCATATATTGTCGCAAAAATTTACGGCCGCCCACTTTACCGGCATTGATGCCTCTGCCGAAATGCTGGCCAAATCAAAGGAATGGGAAAGTGACCATCTCCGTTTCAGGCAATTAACGGTAGAAGCAATGATTGGATCCGGCGAAAAATGGGACCTTATTTTCAGTAATGCCGCCCTGCAATGGTCCGATGATCATGCCAGCTTATTCCCTGCTTTAATCGGCTTGCTGAATGAGAACGGCGAGTTTGCCGTACAAATGCCTGTACAAAAAGAAAATGTATTGAACCAGCTATTAACAAAGCTCGCACAGGAAGAACCATATATTACGCAGCTTGATGGGTTTAACCGGCCATCACCGGTCCTTAGTATGGATCAATATGTTACCCTGATGTTTGAGAACGGCCTGCAGGATATACAGGTAATGCAAAAAGTATATCCCATTATTGCCAATGATCACCAGACATTATTTGATTTTATTTCGGGCTCGGCCTTAATACCCTACCTGGAAAAATTACCAGGTGAACAGCAAGCTGATTTTTTAGCGGAATTTAAAGCCCGTATTGCAAAACAATTCCCTACACTACCTGCCATCTATGCTTTTAAACGTTTATTATTGTATGGCAGGAAACCTAAACCCTGATACCTGTTTTAGTATCTATCCTCTCTTTTATGCTGTTGTTTTTGCCAAAATTTAAGTTAAAAAGCAAATTAAAAAATACATAATAATTTAACAATCAATATTTTAAACATTATAGTATTATAACATTTTGAACTATTCCAAAATCGCTGGGATTTCTGAAAAATAAAACTAACTTTGTTACGTTGAATAAAATTTTACTTATACTCTCTTTATTGGTGATCACTTCTTTGAGCCTGCAGGCTCAGGGTACACGTAATATACCGTCAAATGATGACGGTAAAACAATGGTATTCTACCCCAACCCTGCTACCACCGTTATCAATATCGATATTAAAGGTGGGGTTAAAAAAGGCTCATCCATACAGATCCACAATTTCCTGGGTAAAAAAGTAAAGGATATTCAAAACCCTTCCGAAAAAAACTCACTCAACCTTTCCGACTATCCCCGCGGTGTATACATCATCCGCCTGGTAGATGCTACCGGCAAAGTACTGGAGACCAGCAAATTCCAGGTAGCGAAATAATCCCTGTTTTTCTCTTTGTTATATTTGACAAACTATTACCAATAATAGTGTTTGCTTATGTCATTTTACGACCTGTCCAAAACCCAACGTACCCAACTGGTCACAGCCATTCATGGGCATATATTAACCGATATACAAAAGGGTGGTTACAAAAAAACGCTGGCTTATTTTGCCGATGATGATACCTATATCCGCAAAGCAGCCTATCTCGCTGTTGGCCGAATATATACCCATCATCTTCCATTAGCCACCGGCACTATTAATCTCTTACAACAGTTATTCCCCCATAGTAATTTTAAAGTGCGGCAAACGGTCATTAATGCGGCGGGCGAAATTGGCAAAAAAGACTTTGCGTTGGTAGAAGCTTTCTTTGATACCGGCCTGTTCGATACCCATCATTCACCCCGTAATGCGGTGATCGGCTCTATTAAAAAAATGGGCGAAGTAAACCCGGCCCCGGTATTAAGCTGGGCCAAAAAGTACCTGCATCATCCCGATAAAGAAATACGTCGCGAAATATGCCATGGCATTGAATTACGTGGCCGTAAACACCCGGCCGATATTTTGCCCATGCTGCAGGAACTGCAGTTCGATACCACGGCCCGTGTACGCAATACCCTGGTACATGTAATAGGACAAATAGCGTATAAGAAAGATTGCCTGGCCACGGTAATAGCCCATTTAAAAACCTGGGACAATAAACAACTGGTAACCGATGCGGTGGCTGAAATTATAGACGTACACGACCGTTATAAGGATTTTGCCGTGCTTACGCAGGCAGAAGCCATTGCCTATATTGATGCCCACCTGTAAAAGGTATAAGGCAAAAGATATAAGGCGTAAGGTTCGCGAAGAAGATTATACTGGTATGATCGCCTTCAACCTTTCACCTTCCACCTTTCACCTTAAACCTTACCCCTTAATGCTTACACCTTAACAAACCTGTACAATCAAAAATTTCAGGTAATGGGTATTATCCATCCCCCTGATGATCGGGTGATCGGCTGCCTGGGTTTGAAAACTTACCTGGCGTATCTTACGGCGCACATCTTTGGCCGCCATCTCAATGGTCTGCATAAACATATCGGCATTCACCAGGTTGGTACAGGAAGAGGTAACCAGGAAACCACCGGGTTTCACCAGCTTCATCCCTCTCAAATTAATTTCCTTATACCCCGTAATAGCTTTCTGGATGGTTTCCCGGCTCTTGGTAAAGGCCGGCGGGTCCAGCATCACCACATCATACTTGCGTCCGTCCTTACCCCACTGTTTCAATACATCAAATGCGTTGGCAGTTTCAAATTGTACAATATGCTGCAGGTTATTTAAAGCGGCGTTACGGTTGGCCTGTTTTACGGCGTTCTCCGATATATCCAACCCTAGTACCGATTTGGCGCCATAATAAGCCGCATGAATTTCAAAAGTGCCGGTATAGGTAAAAGCGCCCAGTACATCGGCGCCCTTTACAAGATGTTGTATGGCGCGGCGGTTATCCTGCTGGTCTAAAAAATAACCGGTCTTTTGCCCGTTCTCAATATCCACATGAAACTGCAGCCCGTTCTCATTAATCACAATATTGGTATCAAACGGGGCCGATAAAAAACCCTTTTGCTGTGTCAGCCCTTCCAGTTCCCGCACCGGCACATCATTACGTTCGTAAATACCTTTGGGTGTAAAAATCTTATTTAGCGCATCAATAATGGCCGGCTTCCACTTATCCATGCCCAGGGCCAGGGTCTGTATCACAAAATAATCATTGAATTTATCAATGATCAGCTGCGGCAGGCTGTCCGCTTCGCCAAAAACCAGGCGGCAGTTCTCTGTATAGCCCAGTTGTTTACGGTACTCCCAGCACTCCTTTATTACCCTTAAAAAGTATGCTCCGTTTATCTCATCGGTCTTATCACGGGTCAGCAAACGCACAATGATCTGCGATTGCGGGTTTATATACCCCCTGCCCACAAATTTCTGGTCGTGAAAATACACATCCACTATATCACCGGCCTGCACATCGCCTTCAATCTTCTCCACTTCATTGTTAAATATCCAGGGGTGGCCATTGGCAATACGCGGCGCTATCTTTCTTTTTAAATAAACTTTAGTATTCATGCGGCCGCAAAGATAACACGCTTACCGGGCAATTGAAAAAGCAATTATCAGCCGCAGAACACCTTATCCGGCCCCCGATTATGATTTGTAAAAATATAGTAGTATGTTAGTGTCGCCTTCCATACCTACGACTAACCGGTTATGTACACCATGCTGCGTTATTTTTGGGGTGCCCCCGGTAACAAATCACTGAGGCTTTTTTCGTAAACAACAGAGCAATTTACTCCTCAGTCCTTCGTTACTAAACCGGGGTCGGGCTATCCGCTGCAAGTCCTCGCCACTCGTTCCTCGTGGCTCCGGGCTATCCGCTGCTATCCCTCACCCATTGTTCCATAACAGGGCATCAGGCATAACGCCTTTTTTACCTTTTAATTTGTTGTACGGTTTTGAAACTTGCCCTTATTATATTATGCTGCTTCGGGTTGCTGTTTACAGGCAACAGCCAGTCCCATTACCTGCGTGGTGAGGTGAAGGATGAAAGCGGCAAAGCCCTGCAAAATGTCACCATCCTGAATAAACGAACGGGGTACACGTATAAATCCGGCGGCGCCGGCACTTTTGGTATTATACAAACCCAGCAAAAGGATAGCTTTCTATTCTCCTTACCCGGTTATATAGAAGTGTTATTATACCTGGATGCCGATAAATATGCCAGTGTTAAATTAAAAGCCGCTACGGGCAAAATCAGCAATACCAATGTGCCCAAGCTGGCATCCTTTACCGCAGGCCTGGCCCGCCGTGATCAGAAAAAATGGTTTGCCGGCGAAGAAACCTATGCCAGCCTGGTAGAAAACGGTTTTATCAATACACAGGCTTATCCTAATACCGGCCTTGCCCTGCATGTAGATAAAGCTTCCTACAGTAATATACGCCGCTTTGTTAATACGGGCAGCACCGTACCACCAGATGCGGTTCGTACCGAGGAGTTATTAAACTATTTTAATTTAAATAATAACGACAGCCTGCAAACGGCAACCATGGCGGTTACTACCCAACTTACCGATTGCCCCTGGAATAAAAACAACCAGCTTTGTTTTGTGAATTTAAAAGCCAAAAAACTGGATGTTGCCCACCTGCCGCAAACACAACTCGTTTTCCTTATCGATATATCGGCTTCCATGGATATGGCCAACCGCCTGCCTTTATTACAATCGGCCTTTAAACTACTCACCAGTAACCTGCGTGCCCAGGATTCTGTAACCATTGTAGTATATGGTGGTGTTACCGGTGTTATGTTACAAACCACCAGCGGTGGCGAAAAAGATAAAATTTATAAAGCTATTGATGAACTAACGCCGGGTGGTTATACGCCCGGCCAGTCGGGTATACAGCTGGCCTATAATATTGCCAAGCGGCATTTTATACCCGGCGGTAATAACCGGGTAGTATTGGCTACCGACGGCGATTTTAATGTAGGTATGCGTACCGAGGACGACCTGGAAATGCTCATCACCCAAAACAAACAGGCAGGCATCTACCTTACCTGCCTGGGCGTAGGTATGGGTAATTATAAAGATTCCAAAATACAGCTGCTGGCACGCATGGGTAATGGCAATTTTGCCTACCTGGACAGTTACCAGGAGGCGGAAAAAGTACTGATGACCGAGTTTACCCAAACCCTTTACTCGGTTGCCGATAATGCTTACCTCAACCTGTTTTTTGATCCCGAGTATGTACAGGAGTATAAACTGCTGGGCTTTGATAATAAACTGGGCGCTATCAGCGATACCCTGTCTATTGTTGATGGCGGGGAAATAGGCTCGGGCCATTCCCTGGTGGCGGCCATTGAGCTGGTACCCACCAAAGCCTATACTAATTTAATCAATGCCAAAGGCGATAAAAATATCGGTAAAATAGAGTTAAGCTTCCGCGCCACCGGTGATACGTTAACACAATACCAAAAAACCATCATCGGCAATAACTACCAGTCATTTGATAAGGTAGATAGTTTTTACCGCACGGCCTCCTCCCTCATCATGTATGCCGGCCTGTTACGGCAATCTGCCAGTTTTAAACACCTTAAATGGGATGATATTATTAAGATCGCCACTGAAGCAGCCGGCGCCGGTAATTACCTGCAAAAAGATTATTTAACCCTGCTTACCCAAACAAAAGCGCTGTACACCAAACAGAAGAAAAAGAAGAAGAAAAAACAGGAGGATAATTAGCCTGTTCATTGATGGCTTATTGAATAAAAGATATAGTAAAATAAAAGCCCTCCGCAATGTTGAGGAGGGCTTTTATTTTACTATCTGTTGTTGAATTAATAGTTCAATTTCAATTCAACCCTTCTGTTCTTCTGACGACCGGCTGCAGTTTTATTATCCGCAACAGGCATATCCTGGCCATGGCCAGCTGCAGTTAACCTGCTTTCAGCAATACCTTTTTTAATAAAGTATTCTTTCACGGCATTGGCACGGTTATCACTTAAAATCTGGTTTTTATCAGCTTTACCGGTATTATCGGTATGGCCATCAATATTTAATTTCAAATCAGGGGTCTCGTTCAAAATTTTCACTACTTCGTCCAAACCTTTGTTAGATGAGGCCAGCAGTTTGTAACTACCGGTAGCAAATAAAATTTTAGTGGCGGCAAAGTCTACTTTCTTTTTCACCTCTTCCTTAATTTCAGGGCAACCTCTGTTGGCAGCAACACCCGGAATGGTAGGACAGGCATCTTCCTCGTCATTAATACCATCTTTATCGGTATCAGGTATCGGGCAACCTTTGTATTTAGCTATACCAGGTACGGTAGGGCAGGCATCTTCTTCGTCATTGATACCATCTTTATCCGTATCAGGAATAGGGCAACCGCCATATTTAGCCAAACCTTTTACATCAGGACATTTGTCGTCTTTATCAGCAATACCGTCACCGTCTTTATCAGGACAACCCTGTAAAGAAGCTAAACCGGCAACTGTAGGACAAGCATCCAGGCTGTCCACTACGCCATCATTATCAGTATCCACTACTACGGGAGCAGGAGGAGGAGGAATTACTTTAGGTTCTTTTTTAGTCAGCAGTGACTGGGCAACACCTAAAGAGTAAAACAGGTTGTTAGGCACTTTATCGTTGTCAAAACTTGCACGATAGTTAGCCTGTAAAAACACATAGGCTTCGTCTAATAAGTTAAACTGTAAACCAACGCCTAAAGGTGCATAACCTTTAAAATCGCCGCTCCAGTAATTACCTACGCCTACACCGGCAGTAATAAAGGGGTTAACAATGCTGCTGGGTTTCAGTAAATAAGCATGTAAAGAAGCTTCCAGCTCATTGGAGTAATCACTTTTTTCTTTGGTGTTGGTTGAAGTAAAGTCTGAATTAAACAGGCCGTTGTAACGTACCGACAGGTCTAATTGTTTGGCAAGACCTCTCCAGTAGTAAAGTGAAAAACCATAATCCTTGTTGTTTAACTTGTACCAGTCTTTACCTTTTAATACATCACTGAACGAAGTGTTTTTGATAGCGTTCGGGGTTTCAAAATCCACTACATTAAAACTAAATCCAAGCGCTGATTTTTTTTGTGCTTGCACGGCAACGGAAAATGCCAGTAAAGCAACTAACAGAAAACTGTTTCTCATCTGTTTCTTTTTAAATTATTAAATAGATATATAGGGTTATAACAATCCTGTTATAACAGTTTATCCGCAATGCTGTACAGTAAACCACTGTAACAAAATTTCACAAACAAAGAAATCGTTATTGGCTTTTCGCCAATTGAGGTTAGGGGAGGGCTGGGCAGTTATGTTTTTTCCAATTTCGCATAAGCAACAAATCTGCCAAATACGAGGCTTAGATTGATGCTTACAGGTATTGGTTGCATACAACTGTAAATAATACTTATAAAATCGTTCCTGCTTTAAGGGCCGGTTAAACGGGATGCAAAGGTAAACCACAGCAGGGTCATTTGCAAATGAATCGGCAAGTATTTTACTGTGCATTCGTTTGCTTAAATTGTAATTCAATAAATACCAATCAATTAGACCGACTTTTTACCATGCTTATTTTTACATTTTTGTCAAACGGAAGACAGGTAATTTGGTTATTTTGCCCAATGTAGTCAACAGCAAAGGTGGGTTTAATACCTACAAACCTTTATCTTTAAGCGTTTAAAACAACTACACCATTTTTAAGCATAATTATTCTTTATCATAAACAAACATCAATGAGTTTATTTAATTTATCAGGAAAAACAGCCCTGGTTACCGGATGCGATACAGGTTTAGGTATGGGCATGGCAATTGGCCTGGCCGAAGCAGGTGCCGATATTGTGGGTGCTTCAATTGTAGAAGATTACAGTGCCGTTAAAGCTGCGGTAGAAGGTACCGGCAGAAAGTTCACTTACCATAAAGTAGATATAGGTAACCGTCCTGAATTATATGCATTTATTAATAAAGTGCAGGCCGAAAACGAGCGTATCGATATCCTGGTAAATAACGCCGGTATTATTATGCGCAAACCGGCTGCTGAACACCCTGATGAGTATTGGGATAAAGTGGTTGACATTAACCTGAATGCCCAGTTTATTTTAGGCCGTGAGTTTGGTAAACATATGATAGAGAAAGGCGGTGGTAAAATTATTTTCACCTGCTCCTTATTAAGTTTCCAGGGTGGTATTAACGTACCTGGTTATACCGCTACCAAATCGGCCGTGGCAGGGCTGGTACGTGCTTTTGCCAATGAATGGGGAAGCAAAGGAGTAAATGTAAATGGTATTGCACCTGGTTATATTGCCACCAATAATACCCAGGCTTTACGTGAGGATGCGGAGCGCAGTAAATCTATTTTAGAACGTATTCCTATCGGACGCTGGGGTATACCGGAAGATTTTAAAGGCCCGGTTACCTTCCTGGCATCGGATGCGGCCAATTATGTAAACGGTACCGTACTGTTTGTAGACGGTGGCTGGATGGCACGATAAAATATAATTATCAGCTATAAAAGAAGATCCCGGTAGTTAACTACCGGGATCTTTTTTATCATACACTTAAGAGAACATATCTCTTATTTTATCAAAAAAGCCTTTTTCATTTTTATCGGGCTGGGGTTTCAGGTTGGGCGACTGACTTAGTTTTTCCAGCATATCTTTTTCCTCTGTATTCAGTTCCTGTGGCGTCCATACATTTACATGTATCAGCTGGTCACCTTTTTCGTAGGATTGTACCGCCGGGAAACCTTTACCTTTTAAGCGTAGTATTTTACCGCTTTGTGTACCGGCGGGTATTTTAATCTTGGCCCTGCCATCAATGGTAGGCACTTCAATCTGTACGCCAAACACCGCATCGGTAAATGATATATGCAGGTCATACGCTACATTCAGGCCATCACGCTGCA
Organism: uncultured Terrimonas sp.; assembly: GCA_964445775.1. Classification (GTDB taxonomy): domain Bacteria; phylum Bacteroidota; class Bacteroidia; order Chitinophagales; family Chitinophagaceae; genus Terrimonas. The sequence goes on along the minus strand of CAYUMH010000038.1, from coordinate 10,456 downwards.
GTTCCTTATGTGCTTCCTCTTCAATTAAAATGATCAGGTCGCCTGCACTGCCACCACGTTCACCGGCATTGCCACGGCCACTAACACTCAGCTGCATACCGTCCTGTACACCGGCCGGTACATCAATACTGATGGTCTCCTCGCCATATACCCTGCCCTCACCTTTGCAGGATCCGCATTTCGCCGTAATGGTACTACCCTCCCCGTTACAGGTCGGACAGGTTGTTACGGTTTGCATCTGGCCCAGGAAAGTATTTTGTACTTTGCGTACCTGGCCGCTGCCACCGCAGGAGCTACAGGTTTGCACACTGTTTTTATCTTTTGCACCGCTGCCGCCACAGGTGGTACAGCCAATGTATTTTTTAACCTTTATGTTTTTGGTTACACCTTTGGCAATTTCTTCGTAGGTCAGTTTCAGTTTTACCCGCAGGTTACTGCCACGGGTACCGCGGGCACGTTGTCCGCCGCCCCTGCGCTGGCCGCCGCCAAAAAAGTTACCAAACAGGTCATCGCCAAATACATCACCAAACTGGCTGAAAATATCATCCATGTTCATGCCGCCACCGCCGCCAAAACCACCACGGCCGGCACTGCCCACACCGGCATGACCAAAGCGGTCATACTGTGCTTTTTTATCAGCATCGCTTAATACTTCGTAGGCCTCAGCCGCTTCTTTAAATTTTTCTTCGGCTGCTTTATCACCTGGATTACGATCGGGGTGAAACTGCATAGCCACCTTGCGGTACGCTTTTTTAATTTCGTCTGCACTGGCAGATTTGCTTACACCCAATACTTCGTAATAATCTCTTTTTGACATATCTGTTTAATGAAAGGCCTTTACACTATTTATAAAAAAGCAGGCAATAAGATATACTGCCCGCGAACCTGTTTTATTTGGCAACCACCACTTTGGCGTGCCTGATTATTTTATCGTTCAGGTAGTAACCTTTGGTTATCTGGTCGGCCACTTTGCCTTTGGCATCTTCCGTTGCCGCCGGTATTTCGGTAATGGCTTCGTGCAGGTCGGCATCAAAGTCCTTACCTACCACATCCATGGCTTTTAATCCTTTTGAGGCCAGTACGTTTTTAAACTTGTTGAATACCAGCACCACGCCTTGTTTCAGTTGTTCCACATCGGTTGCGGAATCCAGTTGTTTTTCGGCACGTTCTATATCGTCAATTACATCCAGCAGATCGGTAATAATATCTTTACCGGCTGTTTGTATCAGTTCCAGTCTTTCTTTGGCCGTACGGCGTCTGAAGTTATCAAACTCGGCCGCCAGGCGCAGGTGCTTATCTTTGGCGTCCTCCAATTCTGCTTTTATTTTATCGGCCTCCGATATATTTTCTACGGGGTCGTTTAAATGAGAAGTGCCTGCAATGTTTTCATCGGCGTTAATGCCCATATCCACATTATTGTCCATTGGTTCCTGTTGTTCCTGCATGTCTTTTTCTGCCATAATTTCAAAATTGTTTGCAAAGGTACAATTGTCAAGAATACTGCCAATGCCATAAATGGGACAATTTGACCGCATTTGTGGCTTAGCAGGGCCTTTTAGACAGTTTAAAACATTTCTTCGGGTATAATTGATAAATAGATGGTTCGTGAGACAGGAACCACGGCTGGGACGAAGGCGGTTCGTGAGACACCAACCACGGCCGGGAAAATGCTTTCCCCATGTTGAGTAGCGAACGGAACGATGCAGTGTGCGACGCAACCGGCCGCCCCTTTGGGGTTGGGGGAATCAGGGAACTGCAGCAGGTAACATAAAAAAACGGCCATCATTGGATAGCCGTTTTACAATATCATTATGGGTATATTATCCTATTACCTGGTAAATTTCTTTCAGGTTACGCCCAAGACCGTCATAATCAAGGCCATAGCCCACTACAAATTTATTGGGAATGGAAAAACCGATATAATCCAATGTCAGCGGGAACTGGGTGGCATCGGGCTTGTGCAGCAGGGTAGCTATTTTAAGCGAACGGGGCTGCTGGTGCTCCAGCTTGGGTAAAAAGTTATGTAATGTTTTGCCGGTGTCCACAATATCCTCTACAATCACCACATCCTTGCCAAACAGGTCATCCTCCAAACCAATGGTAGTAATTACATTACCGGTTGATTTGGTGCCTTTGTAAGAGGCCAGTTTAATAAAACATATTTCGGCATCAATGGTCAGGTGTTTAAACAGGTCGGCCGCAAACATAAAAGAACCATTCAGGATGGTGACAAAAAACGGGCGCTTGCCGGCATAGTCCTGGTTGATCTGTACTGCCAGCGCTGCAATACGCTCCTGTATGGTTTGCTCGGATAAATAAATTTCGAATGACTTGTCGTGAACCTGAACGTTGGCCATAAAACAGTTTTAGTTGCGGGCAAAGTTATTTTAATGATGCCAGCTTATTACCTACCGGCGCAAATGTTTTTAAGTATAGTTTTTCGCCGGGTACCAGTGGTTTGGTTGCCGTAATACCATTATAACTTAATAAACTTTCCAGGCGGATGGCCTGTACCTGGGCAATATCATATACGGTTTCACCAGGCTGTACAATATGAAACTCCTCGGCACCGGTTTTACGTTTACGCTGTAAGAAGATCAACTGGTCAGCATCTGCTTCCTCTACCTCAGGCATATCATCGTTAAATTCAAACAATCTTTTTAAAGGAATATTATGTTGCTGAGCCAGGGCCAGGAACGAAGTGCCTGCTTTTACAAAAACAACCTTGGTATCGTTGATCTTAAATACACCATCAGGATAGGAAGGCTTAACCACTGCGGGCTTTTCCACCACCGCTGCCTGTATCACTACCGGTTGTTGTTCAACAGGTTTATTCACTAGGGCAATATCACTGGTTTTAGGTTCCATTTTACCCATAGCAATCAGGGTATAATCGTCCAGGTGATAGTCTTCAATTAATTTAATAATGATCTGCGGGTATTTGGGATTGGTAGCATAACCTGCTTTTTTTAATCCGTTGGCCCAGCCTTTATAATCGGTAGGCTCCAGGTTAAACAGGAAAGCATAACGCTGGCCATTGCGTAAAAAGTCTGAATGATCTTTGTAAGACTGACCCGGCTCATCGTATTTACGGAAACATTCGTTAGGCGCATCATCAGTATGTTTTACCGACTCACCTGTCCAGTTGGATTTGCATTTAATACCAAAATGGTTATTGGATTTGGTAACCAGTACACTGGTGCCCGCCGCCGTTTCGTGAATGCCCTGTGCCAGTTTAATGGAAGCCGGTACGCCGGTACGCTGCATTTCGGCAATGGCAATATCCTTATACGTTTCAATGTACTGTTGAATAACGGCCGCATTTTGTGCCTTGGTTATCAATTGCAGGCTGAGTGCTACGATGCTGCAAACAAATAGTTTTAATTTCATGAATACCTCGTTATAGTTTTCTTAATAAGTATAGTCCGTCGCGCAAAGTAATGGCTACTTTTTCAACAGCCTCATTTGCGGTTATATATTCATTAAAAGCTTTAATGGCTTTTGCGCTTTTTCTTTTAGGCTCGGCTTTCAGTGCTTCGCCATGAAAGAAAATATTGTCGGCCAGTATAAACCCGTTTTGTCTTACCCGGGGCAATACCAGGTTAAAGTAATCAATATAGCCCGGCTTGTCGGCATCAATAAATACAAGGTCCCAGGTATGCGATAATGCAGGAATAATATCTTTTGCATTACCGGTGTGTGAAATAATTTTATGTTTTAACGGTGACCGGTCAAAGAAACTACGGGCTTTATCGGCATCATTTTGCCTCAACTCAATGGTGTGTAATTCACCATTATCCTGTAAGCCTTTTGCTAAACATAACGCACTATAACCGGTAAAAGTGCCTATTTCTAAAATTTTTTCCGGCCTTATCATCCAACTGATAGCCTCCAGGAGTTTCCCTTGCAAATGCCCGCTTAACATATGGGGTTCAGCATGCTCCGCATAAGTGTACCGGTGCACTTCCTGCTGCAAAGCATCTTCGGCTGTGGTTAAACTTTGGGCAAATTGTTCTAATTCGTCGCTGATCAGTTGCAAAGGATATTTTTTTGCAAAGTTAGGGCAAATATGGCAAGAGCGGCCAATTTGGGGTAAAGGAATCGGGACTGGCCTTTATGCTAATAGGCTCATATACAATCCTGTTGATAAAAAAACAGCGTCAACGAAGGGCTTCATTGACGCTGTTAACATTTTTTTATAAAACGGATCAGGCTATTTCTTTCGCTATAATGTTTTTCAGCGAGTTCTCTTCGCCACCTTTTTTAGAGATCACGAGCAAACACAGGAAGGTGAGCACGCCATTGATCAGGATAAGCTCCGGGCCTATTTTATAACCGTTGAAGATACTGGCCGATAAAGCATCGAAGGGCAGCTTCACTTTTAGTTTACCCTCGTAATAAGCCGGATTACAGATCATGTCCAGGATTACTGTAAGCACCGGCCCGGTGATCACCGCCGGCCAAACCATTTTAGGATTGATGCTGCGTTTGGTTAAGATACCAAAGGCAAATAAACCTAATAGAGGCCCGTAAGTGATACCGGCAAATTTGATGATGAACTGGATGATGTTTTTATCATCAATGTATTTAAACAATAAAGCCATCAGGAAGAAGATCACGGCAAAGGTTAAATGCACCCTTAAACGCCTTTTCTTTTTTACTTTTTCATCGGTGTACTTTTTATTCAGGTCCAGGATATCGATACAGTACGATGAGGTTAAAGAAGTAATGGCCCCATCTACACTGGGGAACAGCGCACTGATAATGGCAATAATAAATACCACGCCAATAGTAGCCGAGAAAGCCCCGCCTAAGGCCACTGTCGGAAACAGGTCATCGCCGGTAGCGCTGATACCATTGGCCTGCGCATACACGTATAACACACCACCCAGGAACAGGAACAGGAAGTTCACCACCACCAGTACAAAACTCAGGGTTACCATGTTTTTTTGTGAGTTACCCAGGGTTTTCACACTGATATTTTTCTGCATCATCTCCTGGTCTAAGCCGGTCATGGTAATGGTAATGAACATACCACCGATGAATTGTTTAAAGAAGTTTTGTGAGCTGTTGCCATCAAAGTTGAATATTTTATTATACCCATTAGCGGTAATGCTTTCATATACACCGCTCAGGTCGGTATTTAAGGCGGCTACTACAGCCAGTATACAGGCCACCAAACCAATCAGCATGCCGGAGGTTTGTAAGGTGTCGGTATAAATAATGGTCTTCACACCACCTTCAAACGTGTATAACAGGATCATTAAAATAATAACGATAGAAGTTACCCAGAAAGGAACGCCCATAGAATCCAGTATAAATATCTGCAGGATATTGATCACCAGGTATAAACGGGCAGTAGCACCAACCGTTCTGGAGAGTATAAAGAAGAAGGCGCCGGATTTATGCGCAGCGACACCAAACCGTTTTTCCAGGAAAGTATAAATGGATTTGAGGTTGAGCTTATAATATAGGGGAAGCAGCACAAAAGCTACTACAAAATAACCCACGAAATAACCGAGTACTAACTGGAAGTAAGCAAAGTTGTTGGTGCCTACATCGCCGGGAACACTTACAAAGGTTACCCCGCTTAAGGAGGTACCGATCATACCAAATGATACCAGCATCCAGTTACTGTTACGATTGCCAATGAAGAAGGAATCGTTATTGGAATTACGGGATGTGTACCAGGCCACAATTAACAGTAAAACAAAATAACCTATTACAAACGAAAATAAAAGACCTGCTGACATGGATTATTTTTTTGTAAAAACCTATAATTATTGTTTAGTAATTTTTGAAGATAACCAAATTTGTTATCCCTTTGCAGCAAATATAAACTTATCATGCTTATTCAATCACTTGCAGTTTTTTGCGGCTCTAAAAACGGGAACAAGGAATTATTTGCCACCCATACCAGGGAGCTGGGAGCATTGATGGCACAGCATCATATTTCATTGGTATATGGCGGAGGCAGTGTGGGCATCATGGGAATGATTGCCAATAGCGTAATGCAAAACGGCGGAAAAGTGGTTGGCATAATACCGCAAATACTGGTAAACCAGGAAAGGCAACATAAAAATATTACCGAGTTACTGGTGGTAGAAGATATGCATATACGCAAACGTAAAATGTATGACCTGGCCGATGCTGCCATTATCTTACCCGGAGGCTTTGGTACATTGGATGAACTGTTTGAAATGGTTACCTGGAACCAGTTATCCATTCATGACAAACAGATCTTTTTACTGAACAGCGATGGCTTTTACGATCACCTGATTGCCCATATTCATAAAATGAAAGAAGAAGGCTTTTTATACCAGGAAGCTTTTGACCGTATTACCGTATTGAATGAACCTAAAGAGCTGATAGAATATTTTAACCCGATGGGAGGGGAACCAATGAGCTAATTTGGAAATTTGGTAATTAGATAATGGTACCAGGCCTTGGTTCGTGTCTCACGAACCAGATGAAAGCGATAATAGAAACTAATACTTTTTTAAGTACGGCGCCATATATAAACACTAACAAACAGGAAAACCCAACAACCCTTCAGGGGTTGGGGGCAAAAAAAACGCCTACCAAAACGGTAAGCGATTTTAAGACGGGTTTTTCCATTTACTTATATTAACTGCAACCGCCCTGGTTGCCGCAGTTGGCGCATTTATAACAGGTGCCGCTCCGCATCATGATATGTCCGCACACATTACAGGCCGGTGCATCACTCTGCATACTTTTATTGGCCGCATTCATGGCACTTAATCCATCATTACCACTTACCATTGTTTTAATCGGTTTATTGATCTGGGGCACTACCGGTGTTACACTGGCCGGTGTAATGCGTACACTGGATAGTTGCGGCTCCTGCGCATACTCCAGTCCCGATGGCACATCATCCCAGTCATCCGAGCCGGTGTTCATTACTTCCGGTTTATCCAGTATATGTACCAGGTCGGTGCGACCTAAGTATTCATAGCCCAATACACGGAAAATAAAATCGACAATGGAGGTGGTGGATTTAATATTCGGATGCTCTACAAAGCCGGATGGATCAAATTTGGTAAAGGCAAATTTATCTACAAACTCTTCCAGCGGCACACCATATTGCAGGCCTATAGATACGGAGATTGCAAAACAGTTCATCATACTACGCATGGTAGCCCCTTCTTTTGCCATATCAATAAATATCTCGCCTAATGTACCGTCACCATATTCACCGGTGCGTACAAACACGGCCTGGCCATTTATTTTTGCTTTTTGGGTAAAACCCCTGCGTTTGGCAGGTAAGGTCCGTCGCTCCACAATACTGGCCAGCTTACGTTTTAATTTGGTATCCGGTGAAGCCTGTACACGTTTCTGTACTTCCTCCAGCAATTCCTCTACCGTTAGCTTTCCTAAATCAACAATATTAGAAGCATTGTTTACCGGCTCTTCTATTGTTTCTTCTTTTGAAGTATCTGTTTTCTTTTTCTTATCCGATTTATTACTTAAAGGTTGTGATAATTTAGAGCCGTCGCGATACAAAGCATTCGCTTTTAAACCCAGCTGCCAGCTTAAGTAATAAGCATCGGCAATATTTTCTACCGTTGCCTCATGCGGCAGGTTGATGGTTTTAGAGATAGCGCCGCTGATAAAAGGTTGTGTGGCGCCCATCATACGGATATGCCCGTGCGCATGTATATACCGCTCCCCTTTTTTACCACATTTGTTGGCACAATCAAATACCGCCAGGTGTTCGGCTTTTAAGAAAGGAGCGCCCTCCAGCATCATGGTGCCACATACATAGTCATTAGCGGCTTCAATTTGTTCGTCTGTAAAGCCCAATGCTTCCAGTAAACTCCATTCAAAATCATTGTACTGTTCAGGGGTAAAGCCCAGGCGTTGTAAACATTCCTCGCCTAATGTATATTTATTAAACACAAAGCCTATTTCAAAAGCCGCTATCACCGCAGCATCCAGCTTTTTAATTTCGTCGGCAATAAAACCTTTTTCACTTAAAGCCTGGTGATTAATAAATGGTGCGCCGGCAAAGGAAGCCGCCCCCACCGCATATTTAATAATAGCATCGGTTTGTTTTTCATCATAACCCAGGTTACGTAAAGCAACCGGTACCGATTGGTTGATGATCTTGAAATAACCGCCACCCGATAATTTTTTAAATTTAACCAGGGCGAAATCAGGCTCCACACCGGTGGTATCACAATCCATTACCAAACCGATAGTACCTGTAGGTGCAATTACTGTAGCCTGTGCATTACGGTAACCGAATTTTTCACCCAGTTCAACGGCATCGTCCCAGGCTTTACAGGCTGCTTTTAATAAATAATCAGGACAATGAGCGGCATTAATACCCTGTGGTTTTAAACTCAGGTTTTCATATTCATCCGCATCATAAGCCGCCAGGCGATGGTTGCGCATCACCCGCATCATGTGTTTCTTATTTTCTTCATACCGGGGGAAAGCACCTAATACTTCCGCCATCTCGGCCGATGTTTTATAGGCTGTGCCGGTCATGATAGCGGTAATAGCGCCTGCAATACCACGTGCGGCCTCACTGTCATAAGGAATACCACTCACCATTAACATAGTACCCAGGTTGGCATAACCCAAACCCAACGTACGATACTCATAACTTAACTGTGCTACTTCTTTGGAAGGGAACTGTGCCATTAATACCGATATCTCCAATACTACGGTCCATAAACGGCAATTGTATTCATAACCGGCTACATCAAACAGGTTCTTCTCTGCATCATAAAACTTCATCAGGTTGGCAGATGCCAGGTTACAGGCGGTATTATCCAGGAACATATACTCACTGCAGGGATTGGATGCCCTGATCTCACCACCTTCGGGGCAGGTATGCCATTCGTTGATGGTGGTATTATATTGTGTACCCGGGTCGGCGCAACGCCAGGCCGCATAAGAGATCTGGTTCCATAATTCACGGGCCGGTATTTTTTTCATCACGCGGCCATCCATGCGGGCTTTTAATTCCCAGTCGCCATCCTCCTGTAATACTTTAAAAAACTCATTGGGTATGCGTATGGAGTTGTTGGAGTTTTGGCCGCTCACGGTTTTATAGGCTTCATCTTCATAACCAGAAGGGTAACCGGCAGCAATTAAAGCCGCCACTTTTTTCTCCTCTTCTACCTTCCAGTTAATAAACTCGCTGATCTCCGGGTGATCCATATCCAGGCAGACCATCTTGGCTGCCCGTCTGGTGGTACCGCCACTTTTAATAGCGCCGGCGGCTCGGTCGCCAATTTTTAAAAAGCTCATCAAACCAGAGGAGGTGCCACCACCACTTAACTTTTCCCCTTCGCCTCTTAAATTGGAATAATTGGTACCTACACCCGATCCGTATTTAAATATCCTGGCTTCTCTTACCCACAGGTCCATAATGCCGCCATCATTCACCAGGTCATCACTTACACTTAATATAAAACAGGCATGTGGTTGCGGACGTTCATAGGCGTTGGTCGATTTTTTCAGTTCGCCATCCACCGGGTCAACATAATAATGTCCCTGCGGCTTGCCGGTAATGCCATAGCTTTCATGCAGGCCGGTATTGAACCATTGCGGTGAGTTGGGTACACACATCTGGTCCAGTATAGAGTATACTAATTCTTCATAAAAAATATCACCGTCGCGTTCGCTGGAAAAATAGCCATACTTCTGTCCCCATACACGCCAGCAATTGGCTAAACGGTGGGCTACCTGTTTGGCCGATGTTTCCCTGCCCAGGCTGCCATCGGCCTGTGGTACGCCGGCTTTACGAAAATACTTCTGGGCCAGTATATCGGTAGCTATCTGACTCCACTGTTTTGGCACCTCCACGTTGGTCATTTCAAAAACCACTTCACCGGTGGGATTACGTATCACCGAAGTGCGGTAATCGTATTCAAACTGGTCAAAAACGGAAATATCATCACGGGTAAAACGGCGTTCAAACTGTAAGCCGCGTTTTGCTGATTGATTAGTTGGGCCGGCCATGTTGAAAATTTTTAAGGAGGTTTTAAGCAAGTGTGCTTATCCGAAATTATCCTGTAAAAATCAGTTTTCAAACATCCAAATACACACATGCTGTGGATAATGGAACAATCCCTTTACCACGGCGGTTTGCAAGCTTAAAAATTTTTAGGCGGCGGGTTTGGGTATAAAATTTGGGGAGCGGGCAAAAAAGGCAGGAGTTATGGAATTTGCCGGCTGCAGTAATACGGAATAATTTGATTCGGATATCCATAGCCGGGTGCAAGTTACCGGAGTAAGGAGGTAGACTTATTGTTGTTGTTATCTCCCGCAGATATACGCAGATGGGTACAGCGCAGATGATCGCTGATGGGGTTGGGGGTTGGCTTTCAGCTTTGTGGTATAGACAAAAAAAAGTCCCGACTAAACTAGTCAGGACTCTTTCAATAATCATGGCAGCTACCTACTCTCCCGCATTTCTGTG
>CAYUMH010000037.1:0-34690 GCA_964445775.1 uncultured Terrimonas sp. | reverse complement strand
ATCCGCAGTAAGCATAAATTGTTTTTTAATGCGCCACTGTTCGGTTACAAAAGATACGTCGGGTTGGCTGATACTATTATGTGCACCCCAGGTATGTTCATGGAACAGCAGGATGTTTTTCCATGCTTCCTGAAATTTTTTACCATCATACTGTTGCGGGTTTAACAGCGCATATAATGTTGTTAACTGTTGTAGGCGTAAACTGTTTGTCCTGTTCTTTCCTTCTTCTGCGGCGGTTGACTGAGCGCCATCTTCCCAGTAGGGTGATATATCGCCTTTAACAACCGGCAGATTGTTACCATATTTTTTTTCAAAAACGGTAAACATATTCTCGGTTGTACTGAGTACAATTTTGGGCGAAATGTACTTTTCATTCCATGCGGCCACAAACCTTGAGATACTGGTATCAATAGGTCCGTTATCGGCAACAATATTATAACGCCATTGTACCATATCATACGGGTAGTTTTTGCTGGTGAGTTCATTTAAATAGGCAGCCATTTTTTTTGCACCACGGTCAAAAATTCCACCCGGGGCTGAACCATGCCAGGATGAATACCCTTTGGCACCGGTCCAGAAAAGAATTTTTTCTTCTCCCGATGGAGAGGTCCACCAAACAGGTTTATCGCCCCAGGTTTTTACAAAATGCCCTACGCGGTCACCATGGAACGGATGCATTTCACCCAGGAAATTAGGACCGCTGGAAAAGTAACGGACACCAGACTGGGCCATGGCCGTTACGGTTGTCCAGGCAAAGCCGGGTACATCCGAGGTCATAGCACTGTTAATGTTGAAGCCATATTCTTTTTCCAGTTGTTTGGTATAATCAGTATAATGAAACATCTCTTCAGGCAGGCTTAAGCCGGTGAGGATATTGGCATATAAAGCTGACAAGCCGATCTGGCCTTCTTTTACCGCAGCAATGAATTTTTTCTTTTGCTCGGGAGAAGCCTGTTTCAAATAATTTTCAACCGCCCATAAGGATTCCACATTCCATTTAAATTTAGCTTCATCCGGGTACTGTTTTGTAGCAGCGATCATCTGCAGGGCATCGTCAATATTTTTATTATGAATTTTTTCTACTTCGGGCTGTAAATGAGAATAACCGATATCCGTATGCGAGTGATGAATAAAGTACAGGTTACGTTGAACAACAGGTTGCAGCAATAATTTTTTTTCAGTAAAGAGCTTACCGGCCATCAAAACCTTTACCGATATACTATCCGGTTTTTGTACAGCGGCAACAGGTATATCAAAACTGTTTTCACCCTCGTATAAAGTAAAGCGGTGTGTTTCTTTATTGTCCAGCTTTACCTGGATATCTTTTTTGGGACCGAAGTGTAAAGCGGTCAATAGCACTGATTGTTTTCCATTCTTCAATAAGAAAGGCATAGCCTGTACATCCACTTTTTCTTCAAAAGAAAACTTGAAGGTCATATACCAGTCATTACTTTCCTGTTTTTGGCCAACGATCTTTATCCGTACCGGTTTGCCGGGTGTAACACGATTTACCGGTAAGCGCAGGTACATAAAACCGTGGGCATCTTTGGCACCATCCGTTTTTGTTTGTTCAAAAACGATCCGTGAACTATCAGCTGCACCATAGGTCCATATTGGTTGTTGATTTTTCGGGACTGTTGTAAAAGTGAGCAACTTTTCATCATTTACAAATACATCAAAATGCCTGTTACCGCTGCTGGTGCTTGTTGAATGACCAGCCACCCAACTGAAATATACATAAGGCCCTTTGGCTGTTGCGGGTACCGGGGCAGTTTCCCACTCAATCGTTTTCTTTCCATCGGTGGTTCGGGTAAGCAGTGCAACGGTGGCATAGTCAGGAAAAGCAGAGAAATAGGAGATATTCTCCCCGCTTATTTCTTTGGCAAACCCGTTTATCCAGGTGATCTTACCAAAATAAGGAACTGTTTTTTGTGCCTGGGTTAATAAACAGGTAATAATAAAGCCGGCAAAGAGGAGTAATTTTTTCATTGGTGCTGGTATAAATCGTTAAGTGAATATAGTTGTATCGTTATTTTTATTTGGTGAGGATTCAGGTCAGCATTTTTTCAATGTCTTCCAGGCTTTTTCCTTTTGTTTCAACCAGCCTGGCTTTGGCATAGATATAAGAGAGGAGGCAACAAAACGAAAAGATAAAAAAAGTAACCGCAATACCCAGTTCATCACGCATGACCGGGAATAGGAGGTTTACCAGCCAGTCGGCTACCCACATGGTCATGATACAAACCGATAATGCCGTGCCTCGTATAGCTGTCGGAAATATTTCAGTAGCAATAACAAATTTTAACGGACCAAGGGAGAAGGCAAAGAAGAGCAGGAATAATATAATGGCAGCCAGCATAGGCCAGCCGGTTATATTGAACCAAAAACATACACCCGTCAAAGCAAGGGCTAATGCGGACAGGATAGCGCCATAGAGGTATAAAGGCCTGCGTCCCCAGCTATCTACTTTAAATATGGCAATACAGGTAAACAAGGTATTGGCTATGCCAAGGATCACCTGGTAAACCAGGGCATCATCCGTAACAATACCGGCGGAGTTCATAATGGTAGGACCATAAAAAATTACCCCGTTAATACCGCTGAACTGCGATAAAGCGGTAAGTACCATAGCCATTATCAATAGCTTTTTTACCGGCTTGCGTGTTAAACTGGTAAAGTTTCCTTTTTGTTTTGAAGCGGCCTCCCGGATAGCCTGTAATTCGGTAGTGGCCTGATCATGGTCCGATATTTTTTTTAATACAGTAAATGCAGCATCGGTCTTTCCGTATTGTACCAGCCATCGCGGTGATTCCGGTACGATCAATAATAATAACCCGAATAACATGGCTGGCAGTGCACCTATAAGAAACATACCCCGCCATACATTATCTATAAACAACCAATAAAACCAGCCTTCTTCATTACCGGTAAAACCTGCTGCCTGTCTTTGCAGGAAAAGATTACTCAGGTAGGCACATAGTATACCAATGGTAATGGCCAGCTGGTAAAAAGTTACCAGGCGACCACGTTTATGGGCCGGGGCAATTTCAGAAATATACAGGGGTGATATATTGGATGCCACGCCTACACCCATGCCTGCCATAATACGGAATATTAATAAAGCCGTATAACCGGTTGAAAAAGCAAAACCAATGGCACTGAACAAAAAGAGGAAAGCAGCAACAAATAATACTTTCCGGCGCCCGGCTTTGTCACTCAGATAACCGGATATGGCAACCCCAATGATACAGCCCAGCAATGCGGAAGATACAAAGAACCCTTCCTCAGAAGAAGATAGTTTGTATTGCAGTTTAACAGGCTCAATAATACCACTTACAACGGCCATATCAAAGCCAAACAGGAAGCCACCAAGGGCTGCTATCAAAGTGATCAGGAGGATAAACCTGTTTCCGTTATTTTGGGGCATAGCCATGATGGTTAAATATTGAATGTTTAATTATTGTCTTACCGTATCAGCAATGGTCATCTTTTACCTGCGCTACTACTACAAAACTGGTTTCATTTTCCGGGCTGCTTAATTCATAAACTCCTGTAGCAGCCGGTATAACAAAGGTCTCCGCATAATAAAAGACCGTAGCACTATCTCCCGATCTTACCCTGATATTCGTTCCCTGCACCAGCATACATACCTGGCACTGGTTATATGTGTTAATGGTAATACTGCCATTAAATTCGTAACGGTGCACGCTATAAAAATGTTCTTCATGGGTGGGCAGGTTTACTTTCCTGCCTCCGGTCCATACCGCTTCTGTAATAGGGTGGGCGATTAATTTTTCGGTTACATACTTTCCCTTCCTGTCAAAATAAAGGTTCTTCATGCCGTGTTCAATATTGATAGGGCGGGGCTGGCCATTCAGCCCTGGCCGCAACCAGTCATAACACTTGAAAGTAAAAATATAGGGTGTACTGCTGATCTCCAGTACTAAGTTATTAGTACCCGAAGCATGTATGGTGCCATTGGGAATAAGGAAAAGATCATGTTTATGTGCGGGAAGTTTTTGTACATATTTCTCTACTTCCATCTCCAACCCTTTTTGTTGTGCATCGAAAAGGGCAGTTTCAAATTCTTCTTTATTTATCGATTCCCGGAAGCCAAGATATACGGCCGCATCCTGACTGCAATCAAGGATATAATAAGTTTCATCCTGTGTAAAATTTTCTCCGAAGTGTTCTTTGGCGTAAGCAGGCCTTGGATGACATTGAACGGATAGGTTGCCGCCGTTAAAAGTATCCAGGAAATCAAAGCGAATTGGGAATTCAGTCCCGAATCTTCGGGCAGCTTTTCCCAGTAATTTTTGATTATCAGCAAATAACAGGAAATCAAAAGATACTTCCAGTAAAAGATTGTCACCTTCCAGTACAATACCGTTTTCGGGAGTAATGAGTTCAAAGGACCAGGCATAATTTATTTCTTGCTGGTTCAGTTGGGGGATATGCCGCTTCATCCAGTCACCTCCCCAAATACCCGGTTCAAACCAGGGCCTGGCGCGGAAAGCTTGTTCCAGCATTTTATCCAGCGTGCTCCTGAAACAGGCTCCTTCCATCCAGGTGATATTAGTGATACGTTGCTCGTCAACAATAAAATCAAGATGGGGAAGCAGTTTTTGCTTATGTTTATTCAACACGGGCCAGTCAACAAAATAAAACTGTTTATACATTTGCGCACTGTTGTCCGGCTGCGGGTTTCCATAGTTACGAATGCTTCCGGCTCTCATCCGGAACTGGATCTCATTTTTGGGTACATCCACATAAACCAGCTTTCCCCTGGTATTAACGAGAGAGGCTCCCGTACCATAGATGATACACATATCTGCTGTATCGTCAGGGCTAAGTAAGCGAAGCTTCTGTTCATCAAAAAAACCGGAGAGCGTGCCTTCATATTTTTTTCCAAAAACCGGATCGTCTCCGTTCAGGTTACCGGCAATCATCGCCTGTATGTCAGCAGCGGGTTTCATACAGGCACTTATATCGTACCAGTATATTCTTTTGTTGGTATGCAGGAGTGCAGCATGTAACTGGGCTCTGAAATGTTCCCATAGTACACCGCCATAACCATCAATAATGATTATTTTTTCCTGGCATAATGCGGCTGCCAGGGTGGCAAAACCCTCATACACTTTTTTGCCTGAGGCAAAGGAAGGATAAATAGTATAACCTGCTGTTTCATTTGAAATAGCAGTAACCGGCAATAAAGGTTGTAAAGTTTTTCTTGACAAGGGTGTATCAGTAATTGTTTTTGTCATAGTTGCAATAATAGCTGCCCCGGCAATGGTGCAGTCCTCGGTGTTCTCACAACTGCGTATAACAAGCCGGGAGGAAAAAGGCTCAAGGGCAATATTTAAAGAAGGTGCAAACAGGGAAAAGGCTTTGGCAATATTCCCGCCTATTACCAGTTCATCACATTGAAAGGATTGTAACCAGGGTAAGAGAAACTGTCCCAGTCTGCTACCAAATGCAGACATCACAGCCATAGCCGCTTCGGGTTCTGTTTCAACTAAGGCTTTTACTGAGTCAATTGTATGGCCTGTTTTTACCTGGTAGGCATTCAATATCCAGCGTGTTGAAAAAAGATCATCAGCTTTGGCTCCTTCAAAATCCTGGTCATAAAATGCACCGGATGGCGGAATACCTGCACCTGCCTGTACCAGGTTCCCGTTTACCAGGAAGGCCGAGCCGAAGCCGGTACCGAGGGTAATAAAAACAGTGCGTTTGCTGTTTAAACCAAGCAATTGGTAGGCACCTGTGGCAAAACAATGGGCATCATTGGAAAACTTTACGGTGGCATGCTGCAGGCCCGGAGTATCCCGGATGGCCTGTTGCAGGTGAAGGCCGAACAGGGACTCAAATTTGCCTCCTACACCGGCAATACTGCTAACGCCTTTTTCATAATCAAAAGGGCCGGGGAAGGCAATGCCCAATGTATCAATAGCGGAATCTGTTTGCATTACAAGCGTTGTTATGCCGGTTTGTATGGTGCTTACAATATTGCCGGCCGGGCTGCTTGCATCAAGCAGCATACGGGTACTGCACTTTGTAAGCCAGCCCTGTTCTGTATGGTGGAGCAAAGCCGCTGTAATATGGCTGCCACCCACATCTATACCCAGTATATTAACTGTTGGTTTCATGCTTTCCGGTTCTGAACCTTATGATTGAGGATAATTAAGTAATAAAACTATGTATATACATATGTACAAACTTATCATAAAAAACGATAGCCGCCAAAATATCTTGAAAAGGGCATACCGGTTCAGAATAGGGTAGTAGCGAGGGTTGGAAGCAAAACAAGGATTGATGCCCCGGTCATAAGAAGCTGGCACAGAAGACCAGGCGGTATGTACAGGCCGGTAAATAATAAAGCGTAAGGAGATAACAAGTAATTGCCGGGCTATTGTTCTCTCCTGCTTTCAATGGTATAAATAAAGCTATCTGCGCGGTAAAAACCCAGGTTATATTCTATAGGCCGTTCTACCTGGTCAAACACAAATCTTTTCCTGAATAAAACCGGGCTTCCGGCATCAAGCTGTAATTTACCGGCTAAAAACTTATCGGCAGTCCTGGCACTGATCTCTTCCTTGGAAAGATTGGCAACTACCTGGTAATCCTTTTCCAATATCTCGTATAATGGTCTTTTAAAATCTTCTTCACCGGTTAAACCGATCCGCGGATGGAAATAAGATACAAAATAAACAAAGGGGCCTTCCTCACGTCCGCGGAGTCTTTCTAATTTAAGCACCTTTTTATTGCTCCTGATCTCAAAAAAATTAGCCACGGTCTCTTCGGGCTTCACCCAGCTCAGCTGCAGGTCAAAATTTTTAATAGCAATACCACGTACGGCCATCTCCTGTGAAAAGCTCAGCCAGTTAAAAGCTCTTGAGCTCACCATATTATTCACCTTGGTACCCAATCCTTTTTTCCGGATGAGCAACCCTTCATACACCAGTTTATTGATAGCCTGCCGTAAAGTACCCCTCGATATATTTAGCTTTTGCGCCAGTTCCATTTCATTAGGTAAATGTTTCCCTTTTTGATACTGGGGTTGTTTGATAACTTTCCGCAGTAACGCTTCTGTCTGAATATGCAGGGGAACAGGACTTTTATGATCTATTGTAAAACTCATAGTTAATTTTAAGGTACCATCTGTTTTAAAAAGCATTGTAAAGCTAAAATAAAATGTATATACATACTCCTGCAACAGCTAACTTACTTTAAAACTAATGGTTGGGCATTAAAATACCCGGACTGCTTATTTCAATCAATAAAACCCGGCGTTATGGAATAAAAACAATCATTGAGCTGTCCGGGATGGTTTACCTGTCAATATCATACGATTATTAGCTAATATATACCTATTAAAACACACGAATTTTTCCTTGTTTTATAGGCTATTAACCGGCAAAAAAAGAGGGAATAAAAATGTATTGATTTACAGTAATTTATTCTTTTTGTTTGCAGATGGTAATTGCTGAAAAAGATTAAAATATGAAAATGTACAAAGTATGTCTGCGGCTCTTCCTGTTGATAACGGTTTTTAGTTCGGGTGTAACCATTACCCGGGCACAAAGCGGCGACCAGATACTGGACGGGATAGGTGAAACCGGCCTGATTGCACGTTACCTGTTTAACGGGGATGTGAAAGACTGGTCACGGAATAACCTGCATGGAAAGATCCAGGGTGATGAAGTTAAATTTATTAACGATAACCGTTTTGGAAAAGTTTTATCACTTTCCGGTGAGAGCAATGCTTTTGTTACACTTCCCGGCGAAACCTTAACGGATATGGAATCGCTGAGTATATCGGGCTGGATATATTTACGTTCCAAACAAGCCGGTCAGCGTTTATTTGATTTTGGAAAAGATGCTACCAGACATTTTGCTGTAGCGCCTGCGGGTGTTAATGGTAAAGAAGGGTACCAGGCATTGATCACTTCTGATAAAGGAAGCAGGAACGAAGCAACGGCCCCTGCTATTGAATTAAATAAGTGGGTACACCTGGTAGTGGTGGTAGACGTTCCTTCCAAAACAATGACCACTTATGTGGATGGTAAACCTGTGGGTGAATTGAAAGATACACCATTGGACCTGGTAGCATTATTTGGCCAGGCCGGAGAAAATAAACAACTCTATATCGGTAAATCATTGTCAGCCGGGGATCCCAACCTGAATGCGTTGTTACATGATTTCCGTATTTACCGTGTTGCATTGAGCAGGAGACAGATCGGGGGCATTTATTTTAATGCGCAACGTGGTGTAAATGATGGGGCGGTTAATACAACAGGTAAAAAAGAAGATGAGTTACCGCAATTCTCGCCCACCGAAGCACAATTGTATAATGTGTATTTAACCGCGGTAGCGGATGTGAAAGTTGAAACCACAACAGGCAACCTGCCAAGACTACCCGGTTATGTACAGGGTACTTATAAGAATAAAGTAAAAGGTCCTAAAGTTCGGGTATTATGGCCCGCAGCTGTTGATAACAATGCAGTATTAAAGCCGGGAACCTATACTATTACCGGTCGTGTTGCGGGTACAAACTTTCAACCTAAGGCCGTTGTTACGGTAAAAAATGCGGTTAAATCGGCTACACCTGTTTCAAAACTGGAAGCGTTTGACCTGAAGCAGGTTTCATTGAAAACAGATGCCCATGGTCACGAAACAAAATTCATAGAAAATCGTGATAAGTTCATTAATACCTTGGCCAAAACCGATCCCAATTCCTTCCTGTACATGTTTCGTCATGCATTTGGCCAGCAACAACCGGAAGGCGCAAAACCATTGGGTGTATGGGATAGCCAGGATACCAAACTAAGAGGCCATGCTACCGGGCATTACCTCACGGCTATTGCACAGGCTTATGCCGGCACCGGTTACGATAAAGTACTACAGGCTAATTTTGCTGCCAAGATGGACCAGATGGTGAATACACTTTATGAACTGGCACAACTATCCGGCAAGGCCAGAGAAGCCGGTACGGCACATGTTGCTGATCCGAAAGTTGTACCGGTTGGTCCGGGCAAAGCAGGGTATGATTCCGACCTGAGCGATGCCGGCATCCGCACCGATTACTGGAACTGGGGAACAGGTTTTATCAGCGCTTATCCTCCTGACCAGTTTATTATGCTGGAAAAAGGGGCTAAATACGGCGGGCAGAAAACCCAGGTTTGGGCGCCTTATTATACATTGCATAAAATCCTTGCCGGTTTAATAGATGTATATGAAGTAAGTGGCAACAAAAAGGCATTGGATGTGGCAGCCGGTATGGGCGATTGGGTATATGCCCGTTTAAACCAGTTACCGAAAGATACACTCATTAAAATGTGGAACACCTATATCGCGGGTGAATATGGCGGTATGAATGAATCAATGGCCCGCCTGTACAAGATAACGGGTAAAGCTCATTACCTTAAAACAGCACAGTTATTTGATAATATCAGGGTGTTTTTTGGTGATGCCAATCACTCACACGGACTGGCAAAGAATGTAGATATATTCCGTGGCCTGCATGCCAACCAGCATATTCCGCAGATCGTAGGAAGCATTGAAATGTATGGTGTGTCCAATGATCCTGAATACTATAAAGTGGCTGATAATTTCTGGTACAAGGCTGTGAATGATTATATGTACAGCATTGGCGGTGTAGCAGGTGCCCGTAATCCTGCCAACGCAGAATGTTTTATCAGCCAGCCCGGAACCTTGTATGAGAACGGTTTTTCTGCAGGAGGGCAAAACGAGACCTGTGCTACCTATAATATGCTGAAGTTAACAGGCAGCCTGTTCCTGTTTGAGCAAAAGGCAGAGCTGATGGATTATTATGAACGTGCTTTATACAATCATATCCTGGCTTCGGTAGCGGAGAAAAGCCCGGCCAATACTTATCACGTACCACTGCGTCCGGGATCAGTAAAACAATTTGGTAATCCTAATATGACGGGCTTTACCTGTTGTAATGGTACAGCCATAGAGAGCAGTACCAAACTGCAGAACTCCATTTATTTTAAAAGCAAGGATAATAAAGCACTCTATGTTAATTTATATGTGCCTTCTACACTGGATTGGACAGAACGTAATATAAGGATAGAGCAAACCACTGATTTTCCGAAAGAAGATCATACCAGCCTGACCATTAAAGGCAGTGGCCAGTTTGATATTCATGTACGTGTACCCGGTTGGGCTACCAAAGGATTTATCGTAACGATCAATGGCAAACAACAAAACCTGACAGCTAAACCAGGTACTTACCTTAAAATAAGCCGTAACTGGAAGGATGGTGATAAGCTGGAATTGAAAATGCCTTTCCAGTTTCACTTGGACCCGGTAATGGACCAGCAGAATATTGCCAGCCTGTTTTATGGTCCTATATTATTAGCCGCCCAGGAACCTGAAGCAAGAAAAGAATGGCGTAAAATAACCCTGGATGCCAATGATATCAGTAAATCTATCAAAGGTGATCCTAAACAACTGGAGTTTACTATTGGTGATGTAGTGTTTAAACCTTTTTACGAAACATACGGCCGTCATTCGGTGTATGTGGATGTTAAACTGCAATAGATCATACTCATATCAATATAAAAGAAGGGTTATTGCAGCAAAGCAATAACCCTTCTTAATTTATGAGTGCCAGATACTCACAGAGGCGTCCCGTTTACTCATTTTACTGTTGCCGCAATGATTTTCGGTATAATTTGCAGCATGATGTACCGGAAAAGTTTTTTTTATATCTGCATGATTAATATGCTCCTGTTGATAACCTTATCAGCGGGTGCACAGGATAAGCGGAACACTACATTTGGCAATGTTTTCCTTTTCAATATAAATGCTACCGAAAAGGACAATAGGGTAAGGCAGCCGGTTTACTTTCCGGTAAGCGACACGGCTATTTATACTATTTTCGATCAACTGAACAATACCAGTGGCAATTTTATTGCTACAGAACCGGCCAGCCCTGTTATGTTGGGGGTAAAACTAAATCCGGCATTGATGTACTTTTATTCCGCGGTAGTAGGCTCTATTACACAACAGTACTATTCTTTTTTAATACGCGACAGTTCTGATGTTGTACTGGTGGCTATGGGTATTAATGCATCCAACTATAAAGACTTTCGCTACCGGGTGGTGGAGAATGACAGTGTCGAATTAATTCCCTGGTCGCCGGTAACTGACCTGCGCATGGATTATGGTGCAAAACAGCCTTTTGCTTTTATCGGTACATTTAACCGGCCGGGTAAGTGGATAGTAGTGGAAGTAAGCAACAGTAAAAATTATGCGATAAGGGAAGGTGTGGTATTTGACTGGCGAACAGACATGCAACCCCGCCTGGAACAGGTGATCGTTGGTGTTTCCGGTAATTATTTTAACCTGGCTTATACTGCTGCAAATAAAGGTTATGCCACAACATTTGATAGTATAACCCATGCGCCGAAAGACCTGCGTTTCCCGGCTGACAGCATACGCTCCCTCACCTTTCAGTTGCAAAAGGAGGAGACCCGTGTATACGGTGTGCATCTTATCCGTATGGCAGGAGGGGAAAAAGATACATTATACCTGGGTATGGTTGACCCGCACGGTTATTTTTTTGCAGACCCTCTTAAATTTAATGCACCGGGTAAATACGAACTTATCTTTCAGCGGCAATCCCGGTACCCGGAATGGAATGAATCCTTATTGCTCCGGATTCCTTTTGAAGTAACAGGTTCTCCGCCTGGTAATACACTGGCTAAGGGATTATTATTGGTATTGGGTTTAACGATTATTGTTTTCCTTTTAGGATTTTGGTTTTACCGCAACAAAGCAAAAAGAAAAATGCAACAGTTGTCACAACAGAAAGAAGCAGTACAACTGCAGCTAAGAACGGTCCGTTCGCAATTGAACCCGCATTTTATTTTCAACGCCCTTGCTTCCATCCAGAACCTGGTGAACAAACAGGCTATTACCGAAGCCAATCATTACCTGTCCAGGTTTGCCAGCCTTACCCGTGCAACGCTGAACAGCAGTGAGCAGGAGATGATCAGCCTGGAACAGGAATGGAAACTGGCAGATGATTACCTTTCGATGGAGCAATTGCGTTTTGGATTTACATTTACATTGGTGATGGATGAAAACCTGAAGCCGGGCATTATTGATATACCACCTATGTTGTTACAACCGTTGATTGAAAATGCGGCGAAACATGGTGTAGCAGGCAGGCCAAACGGGCATATTACAGTGATGGCAAAACAGGTTGGCAAAACACTGCAACTGATTATCGCCGATAATGGTACCGGCTTTGATCCGGATAAAATGACCGGAGGCTTTGGTTTGAAATTAAGCCGGGAAAGAATTTACCTGTTAAATAACCTCTATCCCGATGCACCCTTTGTTATGCATATCGAATCTGCCGCAACAGGTACAACCATTACAATTACTTTAAACAACTGGCTGCCATGAATATCCGCTATATACTGGTTGATGACGAGCGTAACAACCTGGAGAACCTGCAATTTCTTCTACAGGAACATTGCCCTGCACTGGAGTTTGTTGGGGCTGCCCGTTCCGTGCAGGAGGGCCAACAACTAATAAGGGCAGCGGTTCCTGATCTTATTTTCCTGGATATACAAATGCCGGGTGAAACAGGGTTTGATCTGCTGCGATCAATAGATAAACCAGCATTTGAAGTAATATTTGTTACGGCATACGACCAGTATGGCATACAGGCTATCAAATTCTCCGCCCTTGATTACCTGTTGAAGCCAGTTGCCATAGAAGAATTGATACAAGCCGTTGATAAAGCAACGGAAAAAATTAAAAGCAAACAGCAAAATAAAAATATCAGCAACCTGCTGGCTTACCTGGAAAAACCGAAGACTGAATCCTTGCGTATAGCCCTTCCTACAATGAAGGAAACACATTATGTAAAACTGGAGGAGATCATCCGTTGCGAAGCTTCTGATAATTACACTTTATTTTTTCTGCAAAACGGGGAAAATATCCTGGTGAGCAAAACACTGAAGGAATATGATGACCTGCTGCGCACACATAATTTTCAACGGGTACATCAATCACACCTGGTAAATATGCAGTTTGTAAAGAGTCTGCTGAAAGAGGACGGTGGTACTTTATTATTATCAGATAAGACAAAAATTCCCATATCAAGACAAAACCTGGATGCGGTTAAAAAAGCACTCAACAACATTATTCATCCCTGATTAATTAAACAATATGTTACGTAAACTATCAGTATTACTGGTGGCAGGGCTCTGCTATGCTACAACGCAGGCACAATCATTACATCCCGAACCGGTAAAAATTACAGCGCAATTAATACATGCAGACAGCAGCACACCCAGGGCGATGGTCTTTAATTTCCTGAACCCTTTTATCCGGCTACGAAAGAGTGCGGCATTTGATGAGTACAACCGGCTTGCATCCTCCGGTGAAATGATCTTCACGCAAAACATGACCATTCAATACAACAATACCTTTATCAACCTCTATGTTCAACCCGGTGATTCGGTACACCTGCTGATAGACGGGGCCTTGTTAAAACAGAAAAATTTTGAATGGTTATCCATCAGCGGCGACCATGCAACCGAGAGTACACAGGTAAACCTATGGCATCATTTCTTTAGCAATTATACCAATAAAACCTATCAGCAAACGGGTAAAAAATTTCAGCAGGCAAGATATGTATCAGCCATGAGGGACAGCGCCAGGCAGGAATATAACCGTTGCCTGGATATATTAAAACAATACAATAAAGAGCATGCTTTACTGCCCGTGGTACAAAAATGGGCAGAGAGGGATATCCGGAGCACTATTTCCTACTATGCCGCTGATTATTTAACCGTAAAGGACAGCCTTACCGGCGGGTTGATATTGAATCATGCTTTATACAGGGATCCCCTCTTTGATCAATACAATGAAGCGGGTTTCCAGTCAATGATGTTTCCTTATCACTTAGCTAACTATGCTCATACCTTACTTAAAACGGATAGCAGCATACATTACTTTCAGCAGCATGGCCGGTATGTGGAAGCGGCGAAACAGGCACTGTGCCTGTTATCCGGTGAACCGAAAAGCCTTTCCCGCGATTATATGCTGTTCAACTTTATAAATACGCTGCTTCCCAGATCGCCGCAACTGGCAGACTCGTTACCAGGGCTTCCGTCTTTGTTCCACGATACCCTGACCTATGCTTACCTCTTACAGGCGGCCGATAATATTCAACATCCCGTACTGAACGAAAAGCCGGTGGCTGGAATATCCTATTTTAATAATGGCCGTACGGAAATGGTTCCGCCGGTAGAAGTGCTGGCTTACCTGGCCAAAAAATACCCGGGTAAGGTATTGTACATTGATATATATGCCACCTGGTGTGTGCCTTGTTTTAAAGAGATGGAAAAAATGCCGGAAATAAAAGCCGGGGTGGATACGTCAAAAATTGTGTTTATCAATCTTTGCCTGCAATCGGAAATAACAACCTGGTCAAAACTGGTAAACAATAAAAAACATCCCGGAGAACACTATTTCCTGGATGAAGATGCTACAAAACTATTTATGGGCATGTATGCCATTGAAGGCTTTCCGAGTTATTTTCTGCTGAACAAAAAAGGCCAGGTCGAAACACTGAAAGCTCCCCGGCCTTCTGACGGGACACTGCTGATCAACCGGCTTAACGGGTTGATCAGGTAAGGGGCATAGCTGATGGGCCTAGGTGAAGGTATGCGTAGTTGCCTGCTGCCGCTTTTTACATGAATATTTTATCCGGCTGTCTGTAGTTTACTAACTTAGCTAAAATAATTCCTTATGCAAAGTGCATCGATAGGTGTGAAGCTTATTTTATTGAGTGTACTTATTAGCTTAGGCAAGCCGGTAAAATGCCAGGAAGATAAAGCAGTTACTATAGATTCCATGATACACCGGGCAAACCGGCTGGGCGTTTTTAACGGCAATATATTAATAGCTGACGGGGGTAAAATACTCTACCAGAAAGCTATTGGCTGGGCTGATCCAAACCATAAAACGCTGCTGACCCAACAGCACCGGTTTCATATCGGCTCCATTGCCAAAGAATTTAATGCGGTAGCTATTATGCTGCTGAAGGAGCAGGGAAAGCTGAGCCTGGATGATAAAGTGGCACAATACCTGCCGGATCTCCCAGCCTGGGCCGGAAAGATCAGTATTATAAACCTGCTGCAATATACCAGTGGCCTGCCTGATGTAAAATGGAAAACCGTTAAATCAGATGCAGATAATATGCAGGACTTAATGACCCTGCAAAAACTGGATTTTGAACCGGGCACCAATTATGCCTATAACAACAATAATGTTTTTTTGCAACGCAGGATCATTGAAAAAATAACCGGTAAAACTTTTAATGCCTTTGTGGAAGAGCAGTTATTAAAACCCTGTAATATGACTAACGCAAGGGTTGACCCACCGGCAAGTGATGCTTTGCTGACAACGGCATTTAATAATGAGGGTAAAGCTGATTCATTGATCGTACCCATTTCAGGCTGGACCGCCGTAACCCTGGATGATTTTTATAAGTGGTCGCAAAGTATTAGTGCTTTCCGGCTGCTTTCTCCTGAAGCTACAAAATCGATATTGGTGCCTGTACGTCCTAATACACAGTCAGGACTCGGTGGCGGGTATATGGAAGGCGAACATATTATGCGACATATTCACGACGGAAGTGCATTTAACTATAATGCTTTGCTGGTAAGTGACCCTCCTAAACAACGTACCGTTATATTAATGACCAATAACAAACAGGGAAATCTATATGAGCTGAATGCAGCCATACAGGCTATTCTTGATGGCAAGCCCTATAAACAGCCTAAAAAATCGGTTGCCGGCCTGTTGCAAAAACAATTGGATAAAGTACCGGCAAAAAATTTATTAAGGGAATATGAAAAATTGAAGAAACAAACTTCACAGGAATATGATTTTGATAATGAATCTTCATTAAATGAAATAGGATATGCTTACCTGGGTAAGAACCGGGTGGACGATGCTATCCTGATTTTTGAATACAATACAAAACTATTTCCCACATCAGGAAATGTTTTTGACAGCCTTGGAGAAGCTTATTACAAAAAAGGGGATACTAAAAAAGCCCTGCTGAATTATAAACGTTCACTTGAACTTGATCCAGGTAATACAAACGCAAAAACCATTATTGAAACACTGGGTAAATGATGAGATCAAAAATTACTATACTCGGCGTTTTATTATTGTGTAACCTGGTGTTATTTGCCCAGGTGTTAAGGAAAAGAACCGTCACTTTAATGGGAAGTCGGTTTGATATTACCATCGTGGATAAGGATTCGTTATCTGCCGAAGCGAATATTGATACAGTTATTGCGGAAGTATCCAGGATAGAGGACCTGATATCGGACTGGCGTTCCTATACGCAGGTATCAAAAGTGAATCAGCATGCCGGTATCGCTCCCGTTAAAGTAGATAAAGAAGTTTTTGAATTAACAGAAAGGGCCATCCGTTTATCAGAGCTTACCAATGGCGCTTTTGATATAAGTTTTGCGGCTATGGACCGTATATGGAAATTTGATGGTTCTATGACCAGCATGCCCACACCAGAAGCCATCAAAAAATCGGTAGCCAAAGTGGGTTATAAAAATATCATTCTTAATAAAAAAGAAAGTACCATCTTCCTGAAATTAAAAGGCATGAAGATAGGGTTCGGGGCACTGGGCGAAGGGTATGCGGCTGATAAATGTAAAGCCATGATGATGGCCAAAGGCGTTCAGGCGGGCATTGTAAACGGTTCGGGCGATATGAATACCTGGGGCAAAAACCCGAATGGTAATAGTTGGAATATTGGGATTACTGATCCTAAAGAAACCGACCGTTTTTTTGCAGTAGTTCCTTTGGATAGCGGTGCGGTGGTTACTTCGGGCAGTTATGAAAAGTTTGTCATTTTTAACGGGAAAAGGTATGCGCATATCATTAACCCCAAAACGGGTTACCCCGCTACAGGCTTAAGCAGTGTTACTGTTTTTGGCCCGAGTGCCGAACTGGCCAACGGGCTTAGTACTTCCATAATGGTAATGGGTAAGCAGGCGGGATTAAAACTTTTAAAAAAATTCCCGCAAATGAGCGCTATCCTGATAGAAGATGATGGCGCATATATTACCACACCTAACCTCGATATTTCCAAATACCTTAAATAAGCGGGCAACATCGCTCCGGGCAAACATAAAACTGTCGGGCTACCGCAAACCTGCAATACGCAAAGCCGCCGTATCCTTATACTGTACCATTAAATTTTTCAAAGAAGATTTTAGTTGACTGACCAGTGTAGTATTTTTCTTCAGGTCATAAATATTTTTCATTTCATTAGGGTCGTTTTGCAGGTCATACAACTCCCAGGTATCAATACCGCCATAAAACCGGATCAGCTTATACTGTTCGGTACGCATACCAAAATGCGGGTATACATGGTGGGGTTGCGGAAACTCATAATAATGGTAATATACCTGTTTACGCCAGCCCGGTGATTTTTTACCTTTTACCAACGGCATTACCGAAACTCCCTGTATTTCGGCTGGTACTTTTATACCGGCAGCATCCAGTAAAGTGGCCGACCAATCCTGCCCCAGGGTAAAATCATTAATAACGGTACCGGGTTTTATTACACCGGGATAACGCATCACAAATGCAGTGCGTAATGACTGTTCATACATAAACCGTTTATCAAACCAGCCATGTTCCCCCATATAAAATCCCTGGTCCGAAGCATAAATAACAATCGTATTTTCGGCCAGTCCTGTTTTATCCAGGTACTGTAACAACCGGCCTATATTACGGTCCAGCGAATTGGCCGTGGCCAGGTAATCTTTCATATAACGCTGGTATTTCCATTCTGTTAATGCTTTACCCGTTAATTGTTTTTCATCAAACTCCTTACTGATCTTATGCTCATAATAATCATAAAACATTTTTTTCTGTTCACCTTCCAGCCGGTTATAATCCCTCATTTTTGTATAATCCGCATGTATTTTCAGGTCCGAGTTCAGCAACATGGTTTTATCAATGGTCATATCCTGCTGTGCCGCAGCTGCACGGCCTTTATAATCATCATAAAAATTATCGGGTAGCGGGAAATTAATATGGTCATAAGCGCCCAGGTCTTCAATAGCAGGTAACCATTCCCGGTGTGTGGCTTTCTGGCCAACTACCAGGAAAAAAGGCTTATCGGCATCACGTTCCTGCAGCCAGTCAATGGACGTGTTGGTAATAATATCCGTTACATATCCTTTTACCACCGAGGTATCATAATTGGTATTAATAAAGGATGGGTTATAATAATGTCCTTGGCCGGGTAACAATTTCCAGTAATCCAAACCTTTAGGTACATTCTTTAAATGCAGTTTGCCGATCCAGGCTGTCTGGTAGCCATTTTGTTGTAACAATTCAGGAAAAACAAACTGTGTTGTGTCAAAGCGGGCTTCGTTCCGGGTAAAGCCGTTTACATGACTATACTTGCCGGTTAATAAAATGGCCCGGCTTGGGCCGCAGATACTATTGGTAATAAAGGCATTTTTAAACAAAGCGCCTTCCCTGGCTATACGGTCAATATTGGGTGTCTGTGCAATTTTATTACCGTAAGCGCCAATAGCCTGGTAAGCATGATCATCCGAAAAAATAAAAATGATATTAGGTTGCTTACGCACTTTTACGGGCTCTGGTCGTTTACCGGATGTGCCTGTCAGTAAAATAATCAATAGCGTAAGCAGCGGGATATATTTTTTTACATACAACATAACAGGCAACAGTTAATTTAACGGAATACAAAATTGGATACCTTAAAAGTAAGCAATACTTTAAGGTTATACCTGTTTCACAGCAAAATTTAATGCACCCGTTTGCATGTGGTAATATCGAAAACTTCCGATATTTTTAAAGCCTATTGCAGGAGCCCCGCCGTTGCACTGTTTACAGTGGTTCGGTTATTAAACAGATATCATGTATAAATGCCTCTTATTATTTATTATACTATTAACAGGCAATAACCTGTTTGCCCAGTTACAATTACCCGCTACCATACCCAATAAAGCCCAGCAGGCTCTGATCAAACGGGGCTATGGTATGTTCATCCATTTTGGCATCAATACATTTGCCGATATCGAGTGGTCAGATGGAACAATTCCTGTAGAAAAATACAAGCCCACCCAACTCGATCCCGATCAATGGGTAAGGGTAGCTAAAGAAGCGGGCTTCCGTTATGTACTGTTAACTGTTAAGCATCATGATGGTTTTTGCTTGTGGGATAGCCAATACACCAACTATGATGTGGCAGCTTCACCCGTTAAAACCGATGTAGTAAAAGCAGTGGCTGATGCCTGCAAAAAATATGGTTTACAATTCGCCATCTACTATTCGCTCTGGGACCGGCACGAACCTTCTTACAAAGACAAAGATCCGCAAGTGTATGTTAACTATATGCTGCAGCAACTCACTGAGCTGTTCACAAACTATGGCCCCATCTGCGAACTATGGCTGGATGGTGGCTGGGACCGGCAACCCGATCAATGGGGTATTGAAAAAATATATGCGCTGGCTAAAAAATATAACCCGCTTTGCGCCGTGAGTGTGAACCATACCATAGTGAACGAAGAAGGCAAAAGAAAATTCACCTCGCCTTCCGATATGACGGAGGATAACAAATACTACTTCCATTACTTTCCTTCCGACTTCCGTTTGTGGGATCCCAAGATCATCAACCTCTTCGATAAAAAACAATATCTCCACCAGGGCAAATCCTATTACCTGCCTTTTGAACATACCATATGTATCAGTAAAAACTGGAACTGGTTTCAGAAATCAACCCAGCTGCCCACCAGGAGTGTTGACGAACTGGAAGAACTTTTTTACTGGACCACAGCCAATGACAATAGCCTGGTGATGAATATTCCTCCCGACGCTACCGGCCGTATTCGTGAATACGAAGCCAATACTGCTATTGAGCTTGCAAAAAGATTAGGACTGGCTGCTAATAAACCCTTACCTAAAAACGGGAAATTCATCTCATTGCTCAGGCCTGCGGTCGCCAATAGTACCTGGCCCGATAATAACAATGAATATGCAGCTGAAAAAGTAAACGATGGTAAAATGGATACCCGCTGGGCAGCAAAAGATACCACCGCACAACTGGAAATAATGTTGGATGTTAACCAGCCTTTTGATAAAATAAGCATCTTCGAATACCAGGATGTAAAAAATGCAACAGATGGCTTTTCACAATTGAGAGAGCCACGCATTAAAGCCTATAGCATCGATATCATGGCCAATAACCAATGGCAAACTATTTACCTGGCCGAGGAAACCATTGGTGATTGCAAAGTGATCCGCCTGCCCAAAAAATACAAAACAAATAAACTAAGACTCAATATTACCAGGGCAACGGCGCCTCCTTCTATTTATGAAGTAGTTGTTATTGACAGGCTCAATAAATAATTTTTTATGTTACCAGCTGCAGTACTGCCATCATCTTTCCTTGTGCCTGCCCCAACAGCATTGTTGCGGGTCGCACACTGCCATGGTAACGTTACTCTGCATTATTCTTGTACAAAATATATTTTGTTAAATGTTTAAAACTGTTATCCGGATGCGTTTTATATTACTTGTTATAGGTTTGTTTTTCCTAACACCGGTTTTTTCACAACAAAAAAACCTGGCCGCAAAACCACCCATGGGTTGGATGAGCTGGAACCTGCTGGCCGATAATGTTACTGAGCAGGATATCCGTTCCATGGCCGATGCTATGGTAAATACGGGCATGGTAAAAGCCGGTTACAACTATATCTTTATCGATGATGGCTGGCAGGGCGGCCGCGATAAAAAAAACAATATCATCCCCGATCCGGCAAAATTCCCATCCGGTATAAAAGCCCTGGCCGATTATGTACACCAGCGTGGCATTAAGCTGGGGATTTACAGCGATGCCGCACCGCTGACCTGTGCCGGTTATACAGCCAGCTTACACTTTGAACAGCAGGATGCAAAAACCTTTGCTTCCTGGGAAGTGGATTTCCTGAAATACGATTACTGCGGTGCTCCCGAAGATGTTGCTACCGCCAAAGCCCGTTATACCACCATGGGTAATGCTTTAAAAAAATCGGGCCGCGATATTGTGTTCAGCGTATGCGAATGGGGGCCGCGCAAACCCTGGTTATGGGCTGCAGAAGCAGGCGGCAATTTGTGGCGCACGACTTATGATATAAGGGATAAATGGAAACGTAAAACAGGTGAAGAGGGAAGTGAGGGTATCTGGGATATATACGAGGTAAATGTAGGCTTACATCAATACGCCGGTCCCGGAAAATGGAATGATGCCGATATGCTGGTAGCGGGCTTGTATGGCAAAAAAGGCCCCTCTTCCTATAAAGGCGGCAACGGTTGTACACAGGCCGAATACCAGAGTCAGTTTAGTTTATGGGCCATGATGAACTCGCCCTTATATGCCAGTTGCGATATCCGTACCATGGATGAGCAAACCAAAAACATCATCCTGAATGAAGAAGTAATTGCTATTAACCAGGATGAACTGGGTAAACAGGCAGAACGTAAAGTAAATAACGAAGGATGGGATATATTGGTAAAACCCCTGGCCAATGGCGACTATGCTGTTGCGGTATTAAACAAAGCCGATACGGAACAAACAGCCACGGTCAATTTTAATGAATTGGGATTAACAGGTAAATACATGGTAAAAGATCTGTGGCAACATAAACAGGTAACAAAAGGTAAAAGCTGGAAAGGAAAAGTGGCCACCCATGAAACAAAACTATTTCGTTTAAGTCCTCAACAATAAAAATGCAATGCGCATGCATATATATACTACCATGAACAAGACATTACTGGTGCTACTGGCTTTTTTAGTAACGGGCATAACAGTCAATGCCCAGGAAAAAAAAACCAAAAAGCAAAACAATAAACTACCTAATATTATCTATATCTACGCCGATGA
Source organism: uncultured Terrimonas sp. (assembly GCA_964445775.1). GTDB lineage: Bacteria > Bacteroidota > Bacteroidia > Chitinophagales > Chitinophagaceae > Terrimonas. The sequence continues at coordinate 12,705 of CAYUMH010000037.1, read as the reverse complement.
CCTGGGTTATGCCGAATTGGGTAGTTACGGACAGCAAAAAATTAAAACCCCGAACCTCGACAAAATGGCGGCCGAAGGTATGCGCTTTACCCAGCACTATACCAGCATACCGGTTTGTGCGCCGGCAAGGGCCATGTTAATGACCGGTAAAAACGGGGGCAAATCCTATATCCGGGGTAATCATGAACTGGGCGGCTTCCCGGATAGTACAGAACGTGGACAAATGCCTTTAAAAGCAGAGGAGTTTACCGTAGCGGAATTATTGAAACAAAAAGGATATGCTACTGCCTTAACCGGTAAATGGGGCCTGGGTATGCATAATACCGAAGGTTCTCCCAATAACCAGGGCTTTGACTATTATTATGGGTACCTGGATCAAAAACAGGCACATAACTATTATCCCACCCATTTATGGGAAAACGGTAAATGGGATTCCTTACACCAACCATTTATCACGGTACACAAACGCCTTGACTCCACTAAAGCAACCGACAAGGACTTTGACTACTTTACCGGTAAAACCTATGCCCCCGAAAAGATGACGGAGAAGGCACTGGCATTTATCGATCAAAATAAAACAAAGCCTTTCTTTTTATACATGCCGTATACCATACCACATGTGTCCTTACAGGCGCCAATGGACTATGTACAAAAATATATCGGCTTGTTTAACGAAAGACCCTATTACGGGCAGCAGGGCTATTCCTCTACCAAATACCCGTTATCTACCTATGCGGCTATGATCACTTACCTCGATGCGCAGGTGGGTATTATAATGCAACATATTAAAGAACTGGGCCTGGATGATAATACACTCATCATGTTCAGCAGTGATAACGGTCCCAGTTTTAATGGTGGGGTAGATGTAAAATTCTTTAATAGTGTAGCCGGTTTGCGGGGATTGAAAATGGATGTATATGAAGGCGGTATCCGTATGCCCTTTATAGCCCGCTGGCCCGGTAAAATAAAAGCCGGCTCGGTAAGCGACCTGGTATCAGTACAATATGACCTGATGGCCACATTGGCTGATCTTACCGGACAAAAGGCGCCGCCGAATGATGGCGTATCTTACCTGCCCACTTTATTGGGAAAAAATAAACAACAAAAAAACCGGGAGTATATTTATTTTGAATACCCTGAAAAGGGCGGCCAGGTGGCCATTCGTATGGGTAAATGGAAAGGCGTACGTACCAATGTGCGTAAAAACAAAAATGCTCCCTGGCAGCTGTACGATTTGTCAGCTGATGTAAACGAAACCAGGGATATTGCACAGCAATATCCCGCTGTTATCGAAAGGTTTAAAGCCATTCAAAAAAAGGAACACCATACAGCGGTACTAAAAGAATGGGAGTTTTTAGATGAATAAGCGCCATACCTTGCATACCACTTACCTTTAAGTATTAATTGATAATAGCATGGGGCTAACGGCACAAAGACAAATCATAAAAACAATATGTGGTATCAGCATATTGTCCTTACTGTATGCCTGTAATTCAGAATCGGGTTCTCAGCAGGAAGCAACGGCACCAGATTCGGCGCATAGCTGTATGCAAACGCCTGCAAGGTTTGCAACAGGCAGCGGAACGGACAGTATACATTTTAATGGGGACACTTCTACAGCCGAAATGGTGTTGATACCGGCCGGTCGTTTTGAAATGGGTGGTGATAATAAGCAAGCTGATAAAGATGAATATCCCAAACATACTGTTCAGCTCAATGCTTTTTACATAGATGTACATGAAGTGACAAATGCACAGTTCAAAGCATTTGTTGACGCAACAGGATATGTCACCACAGCTGAAAGAAAACCCGATTGGGAGGAGCTAAAAAAAACATTACCACCCGGTTCTTCGCAACCTCCGGACAGTGTATTGGTCGCAGCTTCCCTTGTGTTTAAAACAACAGGTGGCCCGGTTAATTTGCAGGACTATAGCCAATGGTGGGAGTGGGTACCGGGCGCCAGCTGGAAACATCCGCAGGGCCCCGGCAGTAATATTAGCGGCAAAGACAATTACCCGGTAGTACATATCAGCTGGGATGATGCTATGGCCTATTGCAAATGGTCCGGTAAGCGTTTACCAACCGAGGCCGAATGGGAATACGCGGCCCGTGGCGGCAAACAAAATAATATTTATCCGTGGGGCAATGAACATATTAATAGCGGCTTGCCCAAGGCCAACAGCTGGGAAGGAGATTTTCCTTATCTGAACAAAAAAACGGATGGTTATATTACTGCGGCACCGGTAAAAAAATATGCTCCCAACCCATATGGTTTATATGATATGGCGGGCAATGTATGGGAATGGTGCAGTGATTGGTACGATTTCAATTACTATCAAACTGCTAAAGAAAAGATCACAATGAATCCGCAGGGGCCTGCACAATCTTTCGATCCGCAGGATCCCTATACGCCCAAACGTTCTTTACGTGGCGGCAGCTTTTTATGTAATGATGTTTATTGCAGCGGCTACCGTGTAGCCCGTCGTATGAAAACCTCACCCGATACCGGCATGGAACATACGGGCTTCAGGTGTGTATGGGATATTACAAAATAACAACTGGTGTAGCCATTTTAATGCGGCAAGTGTAGTTGCATCTTTTTCAATGGCGTGAAGAGTATTTTGATGTGAGAGCAGTATATCAGGTAAAAGCCGGCTTAATATCTATCACCATCATCTGTAAGGTTTTGTTACCCTGCCACTCGTTCTCCTCTATTTTATAAACAATATCAAAGGGTTGTTTACTGCTCACAAAGCCAAACTTTTCATGCAGGCCAAAACCAATACCGGTAATGGTGGTGTCATTTTGTTTGATCACAAAACGGATATGTTGCTCCTTCACTACTTTTGAAAAGCCGGCATCCACCACATTCCGGCTGATAAAAACAGGCCGGTCATTCAACGGCCCAAAGGGTTCCATCTGGTGTAATATTTTATAAAAAAGAGGAGTAATGCTGCTTAAGGTTATTTCGGCATCAATAGTTATCTCGGGGGTCATCAGTTCTTCCGGCATGGTAGCGGCCACAACGGTTTCAAACTTTTTACGGAATGCTTCTACCTGGTCAATCTCCAGTGTCATGCCTGCGGCGGCAAAATGCCCCCCATAGCCTAATAAGTGTTCCTTACAGGCATGTACGGCTTCGTATAAATTAAAGCCGGGCACACTGCGGGCGCTGCCTGCTGCGTATTCACCGCTTTGGGTCAATATGATCGTGGGACGGTAAAAATGTTCGATGATCCTGGAGGCCACAATACCAACCACTCCCTTGTGCCAGTGCGACTGGTACAATACGGTAGAGCGGCTGTTCACCCACTCCGGGTTATTCCTGATCAGGGCCAGCGCCTCTTCGGTGGTGGTGCTGTCGGCAACTTTCCGGTCGCTGTTATCGCTATGTAATTGCTGGGCATAATCCACCGCCTCCGCATAGGTTTTGGCAACAAAAAGCTGCACTGCTTTACGGGCATCATCCATGCGCCCGGTAGCATTTCCCCGCGGAGCGCTCCTCGATACCCGGTTGCTGATAGGCGGTTCTGTTTTCAATCCACAGAGGTCACAAAGGGCTCTTATGCCATTATTAGGATTTTCATTGGCCTTCTTTAAGCCGTAAAAAGCCAGTATACGGTTTTCACCCACCATATCTACAATATCAGCTGCAATGGCGGTGGCTACCAGGTCCAGGTATGCATGGGGCGTGGTTTCCGGCAAACCAAGCCGTTCGGATAGGGCTGTAATTAGTTTATAGCCTACACCACAACCACATAACTCTTTAAAAGGGTAGGGGCAGTCTTTTTGTTTGGCATTTAAGATGGCTACTGCAGGGGGAAGGGTATCGTCCGGTAAATGATGATCACAAACCACAAAATCAATGCCCAGGGTAGCAGCATACGTGATCAGGTCGGTTGATTTAATGCCGCAGTCCAGCGAAACGATTAAAGTGTAGTTATTTTCATGGGCAAAATCAATACCCGCCTTACTCACGCCATAACCTTCCCGGTACCGGTGGGGTATATAAAAATCTACGGCCTCGTGCTGCGACTGTATAAACTGGTACATACAGGCTACCGATGTGGTACCATCCACATCATAATCGCCATATACCAATATCTTCTCCTTATTATTAAAAGCTGTAATGATCCGGTTAACCGCCTTTTCCATATCCTTCATCAGCCAGGGGCTATGCAGGTCGGTTAACTGGGGCCTGAAAAAATGTCTGGCATCCTCAAAGCTGGTAATACCTCTCTGTACCAATATACCGCAAAGGGCCTGGTTAATGCTAAGTGCTTTTTGTAAGGCTAGTGTTTTCCCTGCGTCAGGCTTCAGTATATTCCAGCGTTTTTCCAATGCAATCATTTATAGTGTTAGTTACAATAATACGCATATAGTTTGGAACTATCACATATACAGGTTAGTTCATGGCAATGGACAATTGATAAGGGACAATTAACAATGTGTAATGACAAACATCCTTTTTTCTTTTAATATGCCACTTATTGTCTATTAAAAATTTCCTGTTGCTTATTGCTGCTTACCAAACTTTCTGTCTTCCTGACTTTTAATCTTCCTGACTTCCCTAATACTTCCTGTCTGTTACATACTTCACCAGGTCTTCCAGTCCTTTTCTGAACTCGTTATCAGGTAAGGTATATAATATATCCATCGCCGCCTGGGTATAGGCATTCATTTTAGCGACGGCATAATCAATACCGCCCAATTGTTGTACCTGTTGTATCACCCAGTTTACCTTCTCTTTATTCTGGTTATCATTTTTTACAATATGAATGATCTGGCGGCGGGTGGCTTTATCCGCGTGATGAATAGCATAAATAAGGGGGAGGGTGGCTTTTTTCTCTTTAATATCATTGCCGGTAGGTTTACCTACATTCTCGTTGGCATAATCAAACAGGTCATCTTTTATCTGGAAGGCCATGCCGGTGTTTTCACCAAACTGGCGCATTTTTTCGGCTATCTCCTCATCCTCGGTTACCGACCAGGCCCCGGCGCTGCAGGCCGATGCCAGCAGGGAGGCGGTTTTATTCTTAATGATCTCGAAATAAATATCTTCGTTCAGGTTCAGTGAACGGGCTTTTTCCATCTGTAATAATTCGCCCTCGCTCATTTTGCGTACGGCATCTGATAATATATGCAGAACCCGGTAATCCTTATTATCAAGGGAAAGCAATAAACCTTTGGATAACAAATAGTCACCCACCAATACCGATACCTTATTCTTCCACAACGCATAAACTGAAAAAAAGCCCCGGCGTTCCATAGAGTCATCAACCACATCATCGTGGACCAGGGTAGCCGTGTGTAATATCTCAACCAGGGAGGCGGCACGGTAGGTAATATCGGTAACCGGGCCAAAGAGGCGGGCCGATAATAAAACGAACATAGGGCGCATTTGTTTGCCCTTCCTTTTTACAATATACCGCATAATCCGGTCTAAAAGGGGTGCCTGGCTTTTTACAGCCTCTTTAAACCTGACTTCAAAAACTTTTAATTCCTCGTTGATTAAATTGGTAGGTAAACTCATTATTAGTGGTAAATTGGGGCAATTTACGCCTAAATATTGTTAATTAACGATCCGTTAAAGCCAACGTTTGCACAACTAACTAATTGAAATATAATACCAAGGTGAATAAAAAAAATGATAAAAATTTGGTTTTTAAGCTTCAAGTTCTATTTTTGCGTTTTATTAAGACAGATTTCAAATCATAATCCTTAGTTATGGCAAGCAAAAAGTTCAAACTTTTATTAGGCATGACCTGCCTTATGAGCCTCACGGCTTTCTCCCAAGTTGGAGTAAGATCGTATGAAGACTCCTCCGTAATTCCTAGTAAACGACTCCCCCAACACACAGAGTTTTTGAATGGAACATACAATTATCCGGCAAAACCTCGTAACCAATGGGAAGTTGGTATCAAGGCCGGTAAGTTCACCGTAATGGGTGATGTACCTTCTCTTTTCTTAACACCAGGGTTTGGTGTACACGTAAGAAAAGCGCTTGGATACATGTTCTCTTTACGTGCTGAGTACATGTACGGAATCGGTAAAGGAATGCACTATGCTCCAGGTACCGGTTACGCAGACAAAGGCGGAAACCCCTGGAATGATTTGGGATATGGTACTCCCAATGGTCCTAACAATGTATACTACAACTACAAAACAGTAACACAAGACCTTTCTTTACAAGGTGTGATTACTTTGAATAATATCCGTTTTCATAAAGCTAAAACCGGCTTTGTATTCTACGGCTTTGGTGGTATAGGTGCTACTATCTATGAAACCAAGATTAATGCTTTAGATGACGCTGGCAGACCATATTTTGCGTTTGATCAGATAGCTGGTGCTAACCCTGCGGTTTACAAAGACCGTAAGGATATCAGAAAAGCTTTAAAAGACGCGATGGACAACAGCTACGAAACAAAAGCTGAAAACCATGGTGACTACAGAGCTAAATTATTTGGCCAGACTGTAAGACCATCTGCTACCGTAGGTGCAGGTGTTGCCTTCAAACTTGGACCACGTTTCAACTTAGCACTGGAAGATCGTCATACTTTCATTAAAGACGATTTATTAGACGGTCAGCGCTGGCAGGAAACAGGATCACTGACTGGTGATTTTGATTCTTACAACTTCGCTTCTTTAGGTTTAAACTACAATATCGGTGCTAAAGCGGTTGAGCCTCTATACTGGTTAAACCCATTAGACTATGCTTACCAGGAAATCCGCAATCCTAAGCTGATGAAAATACCAGATCCGGTATTACCTGATGCTGATGGTGACGGTGTAACTGACCAATTTGACCAGGAGCAAACTCCTGCAGGTTGCCCGGTTGATTCTCATGGTGTTAGCTTAGACACTGACGGTGACGGTGTACCTGATTGTAAAGATAAAGAGTTAATTACTCCTACTTATTGCCAGCCAGTTGACGCTGATGGTGTTGGTAAATGCCCTGTACCATGTCCTGGTCCTGAGTGTGGATTAATTCAGCCAGTAAATGATTGCGCTAATAAATTAGGTTTATTACCAAGCATTTCTTTCAAAGCAAATTCAAATGCTTTATCTGCTGACGCTGAAGCTGTATTAGCTACTGTAGCAGGTAAATTACGCAATGCTCCTGAGTGTAAAGTTGTTGTTGTTGGTTATTGCTCTTCAAGCAAAAAAGAACAACAATTAAGCTGGGACCATGTAAATAAAGTAATCACTTACTTAGTTGAAAAACAAGGTATCAGTGAAGATCGCTTTATCTTTAACTACGGCCAGGAAGGTGGTGACTGTAACACAGTTGACCTGCGTGCTGCTACCGGCGACGAGAGCGGTCCTGCAAGAGTTGAGCCTCCTCACCCGAACCTGCGTAAAAAATAATCAGTTAATTACTTTTTGCTGATATATAAGCCCCTCTATTTTTAGAGGGGCTTTTTTAATGACCGTAAATAATAACAGGCCGGTTCTGTCGATAAAAACACAGGCTAAAAGCCTCTTTACCAAAACCTTAACGACCGCTTTTTGGCTTTGTATCTTTTTTCTGTAAGATTTGCGTATAACTATTAACTTTGCACTTCTTTATGCGTATAGGTATAGTAACACTACTGCTCGCTTTTGTTCTGGTTATTACCGGCTGTGGTAAGAGCATCAATAAAATATTAAAAAGTCCTGATCCGGAGTATAAACTGCGTATGGCCGAAAAGTACTATGTAAAGAAAAAGTACAATAAGGCGCAGATATTATACGAGGACATTATGCCTTTTTATAAAACCAGGCCCGAGTTCCAGGATATTTACTATAAATATGCCTATTGTGCGTACTATCAGAAAGATTACATGAATGCAGAGAACCTCTTCAAAACATTCATGGAAGTGTTTCCGACAAGTACCCGTGCCGAGGAAATTGATTATATGCGGGCTTACTCCTATTACAAACAATCGCCTAAACCGGAACTGGACCAGACCAATACGGTAAAAGCAATGGGGGTAATGCAAACATTCATCAATACCTATCCCAACTCGCCACGTGTGGCCGAGGCCCAGGGTATTATTGAACAATGCCGTGGTAAGCTGGAAACAAAGGATAGAAAAAGCGCCCAGCTATATTACGATATGGGCCATTTCAGGGCTGCAGCAGTAGCGTTTACTGAAATGCTGGAAGCTTTTCCTGAATCACAACAATCGGATGCCTATAAATTAATGGCCATTAAAGCCTGGTACCGTTTTGCCGAAATGAGTGTGGAAGAGAAAAAAATAGAGCGTTACGAAAAAGTAATTGCTGAATATAAAGATTTTGTTGACCGTTTCCCTGACAGTAAATTACGTAAGGATGCGGAAGAGTTTGTAATATTGTCTGAATCAAATATTAAAAAGTTAAGTAATGAGCAAGTTAAGACGCCAGCTTAGTGCAGGTATTGCCAGTAACGTGGAAACCAAAAACCTTAATGATATTAAGGCTAAAACCGGTAACCTCTACGAATCTATTTCTATTATTGGTAAGCGTGCCAACCAGATAAACATCTCTTTAAAAGAAGAGTTGCACAATAAACTGGATGAATTTGCCAGCCATACTGATAGCCTGGAAGAAATTCATGAAAATAAAGAGCAAATTGAGATCTCAAGGGCCTATGAGCGTATGCCTAACCCTTCTCTGTTAGCTACTCAGGAGTTTTTAGAAGATAAAGTATATTTCCGTAAAGGAGATGACGAGTTATTCAGCTAGTCGTTATACGACGGCTTAACCGTCATATAATATAAAAAAGTTACAAGCTATAAAAGCGCCGGGGCTGCCCCGTGTTTTTATAGCTTTTTTTATGCAGGTAGTATTGTTATTTTTGAGGGATGGAATACCGGTTTCAGTTTTAATATTGTTTTATAAGAACCGGCGCCGTGATAGGGTAAAGCATTTATACATTTAGTACTTCAATCATATGATGCAGGGTAAAAAAATCTTAATAGGTATCACAGGCAGTATTGCCGCTTATAAAACCATTACGCTGGTGCGTTTATTGGTTAAAAGCGGAGCCGAGGTAAAAGTGATCATTACTCCGGCTGCTAAAGATTTTGTATCCCCGCTTACCCTGGCAACCCTCAGCAAACACAAGGTACTTGGGGACCTCTACGAAGCGGATAGCTGGGCTAATCACGTGGCCCTGGGCCGATGGGCCGATATAATGCTTATAGCCCCCTTAAGCTGTAATACACTGGCTAAAATGGCTGCAGGCTCATGCGATAACCTGTTAATGGCCGTTTACCTGTCAGCTACCTGCCCTGTGGTGGTGGCCCCGGCTATGGATGAGGATATGTGGCATCACCCGGCTACCAAAAGAAACCTGGCAACCATAACCGGTTTTGGTAATGCCGTTATACCCGTCAATAAAGGCGAACTGGCCAGCGGCCTGTTTGGCGATGGCAGGATGGCAGAGCCGGAGGCCATTGTTGCTTACCTGCAGCAAAAGCTTCAGCATGCGCCCGGTCCATTACAGGGAAAAAAAGTATTGGTTACTGCCGGGCCAACATACGAACCTATCGACCCGGTACGTTTTATAGGCAATCACTCTTCGGGTAAAATGGGTATTGCCCTGGCGGAAGTATTACAGGAGCGTGGCGCCCGGGTTACCCTGGTTTTGGGCCCGGTGGCCTCCGGCACCGATAATAAACAAATAGAGGTGATTAATGTAGTAACGGCACAGCAGATGTACGAGGCATGTATGGCCCGCTTTGCTGACAGTGACCTGGCTATTATGGCTGCCGCAGTGGCTGATTTTAGCCCGGAAACCACTGCTACGGAAAAAATTAAAAAGAAAGACGAAGGGTTGCAGCTAACCCTTGCTAAAACAAAAGATATTTTAAAAACCATCGGCCAGGTAAAAAGAAACGACCAGGTTGTGGTGGGCTTTGCTTTGGAGACCAATAACGAACAGGAACATGCATTGCAGAAACTGCAATCAAAAAATGCTGATATGATCGTTTTAAACTCCCTGGCAGATAAAGAGGCCGGTTTTAAGGTGGATACCAATAAGGTGACTATTTTTACCAAAGACGGCCAACGGATAGCTTTTGACGCCAAGCCTAAAAAAGAAGTGGCTAACGATATTATTGATACTATTACATCTTTGCACTATGCTTAAAAACTTATTATTATCTACCGTATTCATGGCCATGGTTGCCGGCGTAAACGCCCAGGAACTGCAGGCGCGTTTAACGGTGGTAAGCAGTAAAATAAGTTCGCAGATCGATAAAAAGATATTTCAAACCCTGCAAACAGGTTTGATGAACTTTTTAAATACCCGTAAATGGACAAATGATACCTACCAGCAACAGGAAAAAATTCAGTGTAATTTTTTATTGAACCTGGAACAGGACCTGGGCGATAATGTATTTAAAGGCAAATTGACCATACAGGCTGCCCGGCCCATTTACAATACCACTTACGATTCACCCCTCATTAACTTCATGGATGAAAATATAACTTTTAAGTATGTTGAATTTCAACCCATAGAATTTAATGAAAACAGGGTGCAGGGCAATGATGCACAGGTGGCCAACCTTACCGCTATTTTAGCCTACTATGTCAATATTATTTTAGGACTTGACTATGGCTCTTTTTCTTTACGCGGCGGCAATACCTATTTTCAAAAGGCATGGAATATTGTTAACAATGCACCGGAGGGCAGAGAGATCAGCGGCTGGCGTTCCTTTGAGAACCAGCGTAACCGTTACTGGTTAGCAGAGAACTTTAATAATAACCGCTTTGCGCTTGTACATGATGCTTTGTATGCATATTACCGTAACGGTATGGATATATTTTATGAAAACGAGGAAGATGGCCGTAACGGTATACTAAGCTGCCTGAATTACTTAAACACCTTAAATACCGAAAACCCTAATTCCATGTTCATGCAATTCTTCTTCCAGGGGAAAAGCAACGAACTGGTAGGTATATTTAAAAAAGCTAAACCGGATATCCGTACACGTGCTGCCGATATATTGTCCAAACTGGATATAACCAATATAACGGCCTACAAAGAATTAAGATGAGAATACTATTCATTATACTGAGCCTGGTACTATTGGTTGCCTGTAGCAGTAAACGTACGCCGAAGGGCATCCTGGAGCCGGAGCCAATGCAGGCTGTTTTATGGGATATGTTAATGGCCGGCGAATTTTTACAGGGTTATGTATTGCTGCGTGATACCGGCATACATAAACTGGTTAAAAGCGACCAGGTATACAACAAAGTGTTAGCGCTGCATAAAATAGACAGGGAAACCTTTGATAAAAGTCTTGCCTGGTACCGTGAGAATCCTAAGATAATGAAAGAAGTACTGGATTCGATAGCGGCGCATAACAAGGAAAAAACTGATCTGCGGCCATTACCGGCAGTTCCGGCCATTGACCCGGGTGTTGTTGTGCCGGACACCACGTTTAAAAAACCTTCCTTAAGAGATCAGCAAGGGGTAGCCGAGCCTGTGCCCGTACAACCCCCTGTTGCTCAATAAAATTATAAATGGCTAAAATGCGTAGCCAGGTCATTGAATGGTACGGTAACCTGCTCGCCTGTAGCCAGGTTTTTTACATTGGCTACCTCATTTGCTAACTCCTGCGTACCAATGATGATGATATAGGCGATCTGCTTTTTTTCCGCGTATTTAAACTGTTTATCAAATTTTGCATTTTCGTGGTACAGTTCGCTGCTGATACCTGCTTTGCGTAACAACTGTATTTGGGTAAATGCGGCAATTGCTTCCTGCTCACCTAAATTAAAGAACAACACTTTGGTGCTGCTGCTGGTAAAGGCCGGAAAAGCCTGCAACTCTTCCAATACATCATATATCCTGTCCACACCAAAGGAAATGCCAACACCCGGCACATTGGGTACGCCAAACAAGCCGGTCAGGTCATCATAACGGCCGCCACCGCCAATACTGCCCATTTGTACATTATTGGCTTTAATTTCAAAAATACAGCCGGTATAATAATTCAGACCGCGGGCCAGGGTGGTATCCAGCTCCAGGTTTTGTTTGCCCGTAAATTGTACAAAACTCCCGGTTACATATTGCAATTCCTGTAAACCTGCCTTACCCAGCTCATTTTCACCGATCAGCTGTTGTAATGCCTGTAGCTTTTCGCTCACAGTACCATTAATGGAAATATAATTTTCAACAATGGCAATTTGTTCAGGCAGTAAGCCATTAGCCGCCAACTCTTCCTTTACCTTTTCAATACCAATTTTATCCAGTTTATCAATGGCAACGGTAATGGCGGTGAATTTATCCGTGGCACCTGCTACTTCCGCAAGGGCGCCTAAAATTTTACGGTTATTGATCTTGATGGTCACATCAATGCCCAGTTGTTCAAACACGGTGGCGTAAATAATACACAGTTCCACTTCATTGATCAGTGACTTACTACCCACCACATCGGCATCGCATTGGTAAAACTCGCGGTAGCGGCCCTTCTGGGGGCGGTCGGCACGCCATACCGGTTGTATCTGGTAACGCTTAAAGGGTAATGCCAGCTGCCCGTGGTTCATGGCCACATAACGGGCAAAGGGAATGGTAAGATCATACCGAAGGGCTCTTTCGGTAAGGTCTTTATCATTCTTACCGGCCAGTACATTAGCAAAAGCGGCTTTCGTTTTCTCTATCTTTTTGTCCTCACTGAGCCCGTTGTTCAATATCTTAAAAATAAGCTTATCACCTTCATCGCCGTATTT
>CAYUMH010000036.1:0-34697 GCA_964445775.1 uncultured Terrimonas sp. | reverse complement strand
TGATGACGGATATCGGCAATAATGCCGCCGTTATGCAGGACGAAATTTTTGGCCCCATATTACCGGTACTGGAATACAGCAGTATGCAGGAAGCCTTAAACATAATTGCCAGACACCCCAACCCGCTGGCCTTTTATATTTATTCGTCCGGCCGCAAAAAGCAGGAACAATGGCTGCAGGCCGTACCATCGGGTAATGCCTGTATTAATACCAGCAGTATGCATGCCACCAACCATCATTTACCATTTGGCGGAAGGGGTACCAGCGGTATCGGCGCGTATCACGGTAAACATAGTTTTGACACCTTCAGTCATAAAAAAGGTGTTTTAAAAAGCCCTACCTGGTTTGACCCTGCCGCAAAATACCCGAGTTTGAAAGGGAAGCTGGGTTTGTTGAAGAAAATAGTGTAGAGATTTAGGATTTATGATTTGTTGAAGTAGGATTTTTTATCAGTTCAATACACCTAATATAGTTGATGTAAAATCTTAGATCTAAGATCTCAGATCTGAGATCTATTTGATCAGCGTTACCGTTCCTTTTATCACCACCGGCAGGTTTTCATTACAGATAGCTTCAATGGTATATACAAATACCGTGGTGGTTTCAACCGGCTGTCCTTTAATACGGCCGTCCCAGCCGCTGTTTACATCATTGGCCCGGATGTTTTTACGACTGAATACCAGCTCGCCCCAACGGTTAAAGATGTTGAAGGATTTTATTTCCTGTACACCAAAGCTTTTGCCGATATAAAATATATCATTCTTACCATCACCATTTGGCGTAAAGGCATTGGGCACATAAATAGCGCCTTTGTTACATAATACGGTTACCCTTACTTCATCCGTTGTACTGCAGTTGTATTGATTGGTAACCGTAAGGCTATAGCTAATATCATCGTCGGCAACAAATGACGGGCGGGCACAGTTGGTACAACTTAAACCTGTAGCGGGTTGCCACAGGTATTTTTCAACATCGCTGCTAACGGTGGGGTTAAATATATGTTCCTGGCCGGCATTGATCGTAAAATCAGCACCAAGGTCAACAGTAGGATAAGGGCCTACCACCACCAATACATGCCCGGTTTCATTGGGGCAAACATTCCGGCTGATACCTGTAACACTATAGGTAGTTGTTTGCGTAGGTGCCGCCACGGGGTTAGCAATATTGGGGTTGTTTAAACCGGTAATGGGCGACCATACAAACTGGCTGGTATTACCTGCCGCCTGCAGCTGTACTGATTGACCAATACAGATAACCTGGTTATCGCTATGGGTTAAACGTACTCTCCTGTCAACAGTGATCAGCACCGAATCTTTTTGTACGCAGTTAAACCGGTTGGTTACGGTAACATAATATTTGGTGGTATTAGCCGGTGCTACAACAGGGTTGGGGCTGTCGGCACCGGAAATAATACCTTGTGTTGGGGTCCAGTTATATTGTACGCCATCGCCTGCCTGTAGCTGAATACTGGTCTGCTCGCAGATAGTAGCTGTTTGCGGTGTGGCATTGGGTACCGGTAAAGGATGGATGGTGATGTTTTTAGTAACCACTTTCACACAATTATGTTGCGTGGTAACAGTAAAAGTTAATACATAATCACCAGCCTGTGTAAAACGGTAAGATGCCTGGCCGGTATTACTGATAACGGTATTATTTAAACGCCATACGGTACTTACTACCTGGTCTTCCGATTGAATAGAAGAGGTGAAGGCGAGTTCGTTTTGGGCACATTTTTCTTCTTCGCCGCTGATAGTAACAACAGGGGCCGTGTACACTTTTATCATTTGCGGTAATACATACTGATCGCGGCAACCGTTTATTGTTTCTAATAGCAGCGACGGGTAATATTCACCGGGCGAAGGATAGGTATAACTGCCGCCGCTTAACGGTAAGGAGGGGGTGGTACCATTATCATAATTCCAGGTAAAACTATTGATGGGGAATGCGCTGGTACCCGTATTGGTAAACAATACTTCGCCGGTAGCGCAATGAAAATTGTTATCTACCGTAAAGCGGGCTACCACAGAATCAATAATAATATTACGGGTAACCGTTACACTACAGTTATTTGAGGTAGTAACGGTTAATGATAATACATGGTTGCCGGGCTGACGATAATCCACGTTAAACAGGGGATTGTTGGCACCCATAGCTACACCATTCAGTTGCCATTGATAAGTTGTGATGGGATCTACACTGTTGATGACCGCATTGTAGTGCAGGGTGGAGCCCGGTTGTAAACAGTTTATATCCTGTCCAGCGATCTGTGCAGCGGGCATGGGGTGCACGGTAACTGTTTTAGAGAGGTTATCTGTACAACCATACTGTGAAGCCACGGCCAGGTTGATGGTATAGGTATTGGGAATGGTATAAGTATGCGGTGGCGGGCTACTGCCATTAAACAGCGGGCTGCCATCGCCCAGGTTCCAGGTTTGTGTGGTAAAGCCCGAAAAACCAGGTACGGTAGAAAGGTTGGTAAAGGCAACCGTACCATTACCACAGAAAATATTTTCGTCAATCGTAAAATTGGCAACAACAGAATCTATGACGATATTCCTGGAAACAGTAGTGCTGCAATCCTTATCCGTTGTAACGGTCAGCAGTAACTGGTGGATGCCAGGTTGGCGGTAATCAATATTCAGCGAAGCGCTATTGGTGCCTACGGGTGCGCCATTCAACTGCCAGGCATATTGCGTAACCATGTCAGTCGTATTTACTACGGCTTCGTATTGCAGGGTGGAGCCTGGTGTTAAACAGTTATTATCCGGCCCGGTAATTTGTACACCGGGAGAGGTATTTACCTGTATTAGGGTTTGCGTTATATCTGTACAACCATATTGCGATTCGGTTTGTAAGCTTACGGTATAAGTACCGGGACTGTTATAGGTATGTGCAGGGGGATTAGCGCCGGTAAATGTGCTGCCATCGCCAAAATTCCAGGCCTGGCTTACAAAGCGGGAAAAAGATGGAATGGCTGAGGCATTGGTGAAGTTTACTGTACCTGCATCACAGAAATCCGTATTATCGGCAGTGAATATGGCTTTTACCGAATCAACGATCACACTGTTTGCAGGGCGTAAAGTAAAGGAACATCCTTCCGGGCTTCTTAATATTACATTGGGGTTGTAAATACCGGCGAGGTTGTATACATGCGATATGGTATGATTGGTGGCCGATGGCGTTACAGGGGTACCATCATTAAAATCCCAGGCATAACTGCTGATATTGGTGCCGGTTACCTGCATATTCAAGGTATACGGTTTACAGCCGGGTAATACATCGGCTATTAAATTTCCTCTCGGACCTTTCACTGTAATGGGTTTTGAAACAGTGCTTTCGCAGCCTAACGAACGAACGGTTAAGGTAACGGTATAATCGTTGGGCACCGGGTAGATAACCGGTTGCGGGGTTGTGCTGGTAGAGCCGGTACCGCCATTTCCAAAATCCCAGGTATAGGTAGCAGGTTGGCCGAAGGTTTCGGACAGGTTTACAAAGCCCAGGCTTATGGGCGCACATTGGGTAATACTGCCGCCGGGTTCAAAATCGGCAACAGGTTTTACAATGCGTATATAGTTGTTTTGTGTATAGGTGTGTGTGCAGCCGTTCTCATCCATCACGGTCAACGTAACCGTGTACTCGCCGTCGCCGGCATAAGTATGTGTTTGTGCCGCACTGCTATTGGTTGTTACCGGAGCGCTGCCATCACCAAAACTCCAGGTAAACTTATAATTGGGCGAAGCGGGAATTCCCTGCGCACTGGAATTGTTGTAAAAGGTTACATTATAATTATTACAGCGTAAAGGACTACTGGCATAAAAAGAAGCCTGCGGACGATATGCTTTGATATAATCCGGTTTTAATACCACATCACTGCGGCAGCCGTTGGCATCTTCAACCGTTAAGCTTACCGCATAGGCCCGGTAATAGCTGCTATTGTTATAACTATGTGTTACGGGATCTGCATTGGTTTGCGTAATACTGCTACCATCGCCGAAACTCCATATCCACCTCACAATAGGCACCGACGGATCAATGAGCGTTTGTGTGGGTGTAAAAGTTACGTCAAAGTTTTGATCGCAGGAGCTGAACACATCGGCCGTAAAATCGGCTGTTGGTCCATCCACAATAATTTGTACACTGTTATCGGAAACCATTGAACAGTTTAAACGATCAATAATAGTTAAGGTAGCGGTATAAGTACCGGTTGCCGTATAAGTATGGGTGATTACACCGTCCAATGCAGGCAGGGGCGGGTTGGTATTGTTGATGGTGTAAACAGGAGAGCCATCACCAAAGTCCCAGGTATAACTGCGTACCCTATCGGCATTAATACCGGTAGGAGTAAACGTTACCGTACCGTTAGGACAAACAGCAACAGGATTGGCTGTAAAAGCCGGTACAATAGGTTCATTGGTTACGGTTATCACCCGGGTAGTAGTTACCAGTGCCCCGGTTGCGGTAATTTCACGGGTCAGGGTTACCGTATAGGTAGCCGGGTTACTAAAGATATGTGTGATAGTAGTGTTGTTACCGGTTACTTCGTTAGCGGCCCCTGAAGCCGGGTCGCCAAAGTTCCAGCTATACACGGTGGTACCCGGTACATTATTGGCTGTAAATGTATAGGCCAAACGATTGGCACAGCTGCCGCCATTGTTGCCAAAGCCGCCACCACCGCCTCCGCCGCCGCCTTCTCCGGGCGGACATTCATCGGTAACGGTTACCACTACTTCGTCGTAGGTAGTACAGCCTTCAGGTGTCCGGGCTGTAACCCTTACGGTAAAAGTTCCGGCGGTAGTGTATAAATGTGATGCGTTGGAATAGTTGTTATTGGGTGTAACTATATAATCCGGGCTGCCATCGCCAAAATTCCAGGTATACTCTACACCGGCAATGGGTGTAACCAGGTTGTTTAAGTAGGAATTAAAAGTGGTGAATAAAGGTTTACAGCCGCTTTGCGGGGTATAGTTATAAATATCAATGGCGGGTATAGCCACTCTCACAACAGTTGTGGTGCTACGGCTGTTACAGGCCGCATTGGGGTTATCAGGGTCTGTTACTGTTACGGTAACGGTATAAGTACCGGGGCTGGCATAACTGTGCCCGGTAGTACTAAGGCCTGTACCTGATTGACTGGTGCCGTCGCCAAAATCCCAGGTATAGCTGTAGTTGGGATTAAGCGGTGTAACATTTGCCGTAAACACGGTGCTGAAGGGCAACTGGCATGCAGCTGTTGGCAAAGCGCTTACTGTAATATCAGGCCTTGGTGAAACCGTTACAGCAGTCGTAATAATGTCTGCACAACCGCTGCGGTAACGGACAGTAGCAGTAATGGTATAAGTACCCGGCGAGGGATAGGTATAGTATATGCCGTTGCTGCCGTTTACTACGGTACCGTTTCCAAAATCCCAGCTCACATTTTGTAACCAGTTGGCGGGAGTAGTACCCGGAAAGGAAAAATAACCGGAGGTATTAACACAAAGATTGGCCGGTCCGCTTAATACCGGCGGCGTTGCGGGCTTACCAACATATACCGTACGGCTGGCTGTATTACTGTTACAGTTAGTACCGTTATTGGCGTTTAAAGTAATAGTATACACGCCGGGTGTGGTATAACTGTGAACGGGTACCGCATCGGTTGAGGTTTCGCCGTTCCCAAAATCCCATGCATAAGTTAAAGTGCCGCTACCGGTAGTATTATTGGTAAATACAGGTGTAAACGGTAAGGTACAGCTGGCATCGGCATCTACCGTAAAGGCAGCACTGGGCCTGTTGTGTACGGTAATATAATTAGACCTGGTTTCAGCATCGCTGCGGCAGCCCCAGTTATTCTCCACAAAAAGAGATACAGTATACTGACCGTTGGTGGTAAAACTGTAGGAGGGGTTTTGTGTACTGGCCGAGCCTGCGCCAAAACTCCAGTTCCAGGTGGTAATAGTTCCGGTTGCAGTAGTGGATGCATCTGTAAAGTTTACCGGTAAAGTAGCACAGCCGATCAGGGTACTGGCGCTGAAATCAGCTACTGGTTTGGGGTGTACCGTTACCGTTTGCTGCTGCGTTTGGGTTGTGCCGTTGCTGAAGTTAACCGTCAGTTGTATGGTATAAGTACCCGGTGTATTAAAATTGGCCCCCACGGTAGGGTCGGTATTGCTGATTGGGCCGCTGCCCAGGTTCCAGCTGCGGCTCACTACGGTGGCACCGGAGGAGATATCGGTAAAGTTTACGGACAGGGGCGCACAACCACTGGCATTATCAATGGTAAATGCGGCTGTTTGGGCATAGGTACCGGTAACCAGCAGGCTACATATAATAGTACATAAACAAAAACGCAGTAGTTGTTGGTATTTTTTTACAAACCCTGTCATCTTAGGAACGGCTGTAAAGATACCCGCAATACTGAAAAAATATACATTAAGATTATGTAAGGAGGTATGAACAGATAAACGGAAATGCCGGGGTACTCCCGTGTATTGGTTGTATCTTGCATGTAATAATAAACCAGTTGGCAAGCAAAAGGTTATATAAACTATTAAAACGCATTGTTGTTATTAGTGTTATACTATGTACTACGTTTGCAGTATATGTATTTATTGTTACCAAAAACAATACAGATATGACCATCAGGCAAAGGATCATGAAAGCTATTTACCCGGCTATCATGTTTTTAACTCCAAAAAAGAAAAATATGTCGCAACATAACCGGGACAGGCAGATCAAAGCGCCTGTATCTTTTTATACTTTAAGTGCTACGGCCAATAATAAAACGGCATTTGATTTTCAGCAACTACAGGGTAAAAAAGTACTGATCGTAAACGCGGCCTCTGACTGTGGTTATACAGCACAGTATGCCGAATTGCAAAAATTATATGAGCAGCATAAGGATAAACTGGTGATACTGGGTTTTCCGGCCAATGATTTTAAAGAACAGGAAAAAGGGACCGATGAGGAAATTGCCAGTTTTTGCCAGGTGAATTTTGGCGTGACTTTCCCGTTAATGCAAAAAACTACGGTGATAAAAGGCGCACAGCAAAACAGCGTGTACCAATGGCTTACCGATGCGGCCAAAAACGGATGGAATACTACTGCACCGGAATGGAATTTTTCAAAATACCTGGTAGACGAGAATGGCACTTTAATTGATTATTATCCGCCATCCGTATCACCATTAAGTGAGGATATTGTTTCACAGCTGGATTAAAAATGTATGAATTGGATATTATTGATCATAGCCGGTTTGTTTGAAGTAGGCTTTGCTACCTGTTTGGGAAAAGCGAGAGAGCCGGACACCAATACGGCAGTCTGGATGACCGGTTTTTTTGTTTGTTTATCGGCCAGTATGTATTTGCTGTACAGGGCTTCTTTACATATACCCCTGGGTACGGCTTATGCAGTGTGGACGGGTATAGGAGCAGTAGGCACCGTGCTGGTGGGCATCTTTATATTTAAGGAGCCGGCCACTACCTGGCGTATTGTATTTTTAGTTACACTCATCGCTTCCATTATTGGGTTAAAAGCTGTTTCTTCACACTGATTAATTTATTTATAGCAACCCCGTTGCTTTTTGCAGGATGGATTATGTAAAACAATACCGGAGTTTTATTAACAGCTATTATTTTGCTGAGGGGATACGTATTACTGCCGGTGTTACTTTACCCGCTATTATACTGAACCTTTTTGGGTTACTGCATATCGGCATTGTGGTGTCGCTGGGTGCACTTTGTGTGAGCGTATCGGATATGCCGGGTCCTATTTTACACCGGCGGAATGGCATGCGGGCTACGGTGATCATTATCTTTTTTGTATCCCTGGTCACAGGCTTTGTTTCCTACTCTCCCGTATTACTGGGTTTCCTGATCGCTATATTTTGTTTCCTCTTCAGTATGATTGGCGTTTACAATTCCCGGGTAAATGCTATTGGCATGTCGGCCTTACTGGTTATGGTACTGGGCATACAGCAGGTGCACAATTCACCGCAGGGTATTGCCCTCAATGCATTGTATGTAGCCGCCGGCGGAGTTTGGTATATGTTGCTGAGCATTGTCTTATACAGTTTCAGGCCCTATAAACTTATTCAGCAGGCCCTGGGTGAAAATATTATGTCGGTGGCCGATTACCTGCGCAGCCGGGCTTTGTTTTATAACAAACAGGTAGATTATGATAAAGTGTACGGACTATTACTGGAAAAACAGGTGATTGTTCAGAACCAGCAGCAAACCCTGCGGGAAATGCTGTTCAAAAGCCGACATATTATTAAGGAGTCTACCACTACCAGCCGTACCATCCTGATGATATTTTCCGATACGGTTGACCTGTTTGAAAAAACCACCACCACCTTTTATGCCTACGAAGCCCTGCATAAATACTTTGATAATACCGATATATTACAACGTTTCAGGACCATTATCCTGGAGATGGCCAATGAACTGGACGAGATAGGCCTTTCCGTTCAAAGCGGTAAATACTCCCGTGAACCAGTGGATATGCAGCAACATTTAAAAGAACTGCAGCAATATTTTAATACATTCAGGGATAGCCAGCGCAACCCCGAAAACCTGGAAGCCTTATTAAGTCTGCGGAAAATATTGCAGTCCCTGGATGATATATCTGTAAGGTTATACACTTTACATCATTACACCGGGTATGATAAAAAATCGGCTGCTGATTATAAACTGCCCGGCGATTATGAACATTTTGTCACCCCAACGGATCTTAACTGGCGACTGGTACTGGATAACCTGTCCATTAAATCAAATACTTTTCGTCATGCCCTGCGGGTAAGTATTGCCACCACGGCAGGTTATATACTGTCCCATATTTTTTCACTCGGCCACGGGTACTGGATATTACTGACCATCATCGTGATATTAAAACCGGCGTACAGCCTGAGCCGGGAACGGAATTACCAGCGATTGGCCGGTACCATCTTTGGGGCCTTGCTGGGCTTGGGAATCCTTACGCTTATTAAAAACGAATCGGCACTGTTTGCCATCATGTTATTGTTCATGATCGGCTCTTATAGCTTTATGCGGACAAGGTATTTATTCAGTGTTATTTTTATGACACCCTTTGTGCTCATCATGTTTTACCTGCTGGATACGGCACATTTCCAGGTGATATTGCAGGACAGGGTAATTGATACGGCCATTGGTTCTGTTATTGCTTTTGGTGCTACCTTTTTATTGGTACCCGCCTGGGAAAAGGAGCAAATAAAAACTTATATGATCGATGCGGTGAAGGAAAGCATTACTTACTACAAAAATGTAAGCCTGCCTTATGTGAATGAAGCCTCATCGGTACTCGATTTTAAAATAAGCCGTAAGAATGCTTTTGTAGCCCAGGCCAACCTGGCGGGTGCTTTTTCGCGTATGCTGGCCGAGCCTAAAAGCAAACAGGTACACAGCAAACTAACCCACCAGTTTGTGGTAATGAGTAATATGCTTAACTCGCATATCGCTACTTTATCCTATTATTCACCCACACTATCCATCAAATACCGGTCAACCGATTTTAGCCCGGTAATAGATGATACCCTGGACGAACTGGAGGACTGTATTGCTATTTTAAACAAAGTGGCCTGGCAGGAAGAAGAGGATGATCATCCCGAACTTGCCTTAAACAAACATGCCAACGAACTGGTAGAAAAACGCCGTACCGAAATTCAGCAGGGTTTAATGGATACCGACACCCGCATAAGATTGGGTGAGCTTAAACCCATTATCGACCAGTTTTTATTTATCTCCAGGCTGGCCGGCGATTTAAAAAGTACCAGCCAGAAATTAAGCTGATCCCGGCTTTATAATAAATTCCAGTTCCTGTTGTTATAAGCACCCTGCCAGAAATCGAATTCCAAATGTGACGAAGTAATGAATGCCTGTGTCATTCTTTCTCTTATTTCAGGGGTAGAACGTTCTGCCGCGGCATCACAAATATTAATTGCCTGTTGAACCAGGGCACCAAAATCCTCGTTGCTATAGGCTTGTATCCAGGTTTTATAAGGATTGCTTACTGTTTCCTGGTTTTGAAAAATATGGTCACCCACTTTTTTGTATATCCAGAAACAGGGCAGTAAGGCCGCCATACCAACTTCCACCGCATCAAAAGCGGCAGTGCTTTTTAAAAAGTGAATATAATGATGACAGGCGGGCTGCATGGTTCCCCTGTCGGTAACACCAAAGTCTTTAAAATAGGTTTCGTGTAAGGCATTCTCTACCACGATAGCCCCTTCTGCAAAACGGATAAATGCCAGTACATCCTGTATATCGTATGCTTTAGCGCCTACAACTGCTAATGCTCTTCCAAAATGTTCCAGGTAAAGCGAATCCTGCGCCATATAAAACTTAAAGGTTTCCACGGGTAGTGTTCCTGCTGAAAGTTCCCTTATAAAAGGCATGTCTAATATGGCTTCATAACAATGCTCCACCTTTGTCCAGGTATATTCAGACCATTTCATTTTTAATTAATTTTTGAGGATTAAAAAAGTGGTTCAGCGGGCCGTTCCCTTTTCCCGTTTGTACATCCTGTCCATGTTTTATAGCGTCAAATACATAGGCCTGAGCTAAAGCCACGGCTTCAGGTAAAGGCTTGCCTTGCGACAGGTAAGCAGCAATTGCGGATGATAAAGTACAACCCGAACCATGTGTATTGTTGGTGTTAAATTTTTCTGTTACAAAAGGATAAGTGTTGCCATCTTCACCGATGAACAGCGAGGTAATATTTTCTGTTTCCTGGTGACCGCCTTTTAATAATAAGGACCGGCAACCCAGGTTCCTTATTTTATTCCCGGCAATAACCATATCATCCAGGGTCTTTACCGGCATACCGGCCAGGATAGCGCTTTCGTCCATATTGGGTGTAATGATATCGGCTACCGGCAGTAATGTGTTGATGATTGTGGCAATGGTATCGCTTTCAATTAAGCGGTGGCCGCTGGTGGCCACCATTACCGGGTCAAATACAATGGGTATTTTAGGGTACTCGCTCAGCGTATGTACAATGGTTTCCACAAGTTCCGTGGTATGTACCATTCCTATTTTTATAGCACCGGGAAAGATATCGTCCAGTATAGCCCTGATTTGATCGGCCACAGCTTCTACGGGGATGGGATAAATTTTGCGTACCCCCATCGTGTTTTGTACCGGCAGGGCCGTTAATACCGATGTGGCATAACAGCCAAGTGCCGAGAATGTTTTTATATCGGCCTGTATACCGGCTCCACCGCTTCCGTCAAAACCGGCAATGGTGAGTACCGAAGGGTAAGTGTATTTTTTCATTTGAGCATTTCATTTTTTAAATCATAAGCGGCTTTCTCCGGGTTATGGGCACTGCAAATAGCAGACACTACTGCAATACAATCGGCGCCGGCATCTATTACCGCTTTTACATTATTCAATTGCATATTACCAATAGCAATAAGTGGCTTGCTGGTAAGCTTTCTTATGGTGGTAATACCTTCCAATCCCCATTCTGTAACCGTATCCGTTTTGGTAGCAGTACCAAATACCGGGCTGATACCCAGGTAATCGGCTGCTTCCATCTGTTCATTGTGTAACTGTTCTATATACTCGATAGAATACCCGATGATTTTATTGGGTGCACTCCACTCCCGGCGGATCTCTGCCGGGGGAAGATCGTTATTGCCTACATGTATACCTGCCGCATTTACATGCTCAGCTACCATCAGGTTATCGTTAATGATCAACGGAATGCGGTATTCATCAGCAAGTGCTTTAAGTTGCAGGGCCTTTGTTGTAAACTCGGTAACAGAGGCGTTTTTCTCCCTCAGCTGAATAATATCAACACCGCCTTTTATAGCCTGCCTGGCTACATCCATCATGTTTTTGCCTTTACAATCTGCTTCAGAAATCACCAGGTATAATTTATACGGAAAGGGTATCATGCTTTTATACTGAGTTTTAAACGGGCATTAAAAACTTCTTCAGTAATAGTGTATAACTGGTCCAGTAAATGTAATTGTAAACTACCGGGGCCTTTTGACTGCTGTTCGGCCAGCTCACCGGCGATACTTAAAAGGGCCATGGCCGCCACGGCTGCTTCGGTTTTGTTTGCTGTTACTCCTGCAAATGCTCCGATAATTGCTGTTGCCGAGCAACCCAGTCCCGTTACTTTGGTCATTAAGGGGTGACCATTCGTAATTGAAATAATTTGCTCACTGTCAACTACAAAATCAACAACGCCGGATATACAAACCACTGCATTGTATTTTTCCACCAATAAACGGGCAGATGAGATGGCGTCGTTACTGGCAGCCGTACTGTCTACGCCTTTAGTAGTAGCCGTATTATTTTTAGCTAACGCAATAATTTCAGAAGCGTTTCCCCTGATAATGGTGGGATGAAAGGCCAGTAGTTTTTGCAAAACTTCGTCGCGGTAAGCGGTTGCGCCGGCACCAACAGGATCGAGCACCCAGGGCTTATTGGATTTGTTGGCGGTTGCTGCGGCCAGTGACATCGAATCAACCCAGTATTCGTCCAATGTCCCGATATTAATGACCAGTGCATGGGCAATGGATACCATGTCAGCCACTTCCGGCCTGGCATGTGCCATAATAGGTGAAGCCCCAACAGCCAATAATGCATTGGCCGTATTATTCATCACTACAAAGTTGGTAATATTATGAACGAGCGGTGATTGCTGACGTACGGCGGCGATGTGTTGCCAGAGTGATTTTTCCATTGTCATTGTTTTAATAATTAAAAAATGCTTTAGGAAAGATCACAACAAAATACAACCCTGCAGAAAGGTGTATTTGCTTTTCCCTACGCCGGTATTAACCGGGTCAGGTTCAAAGGGACTCTCTCAATTCTTTACAGAATACCCCTAAAGCAGGACCAAAGATAGTAAAAAAATCCCCCGTATATGTTATACGGGGGATAGTTAATACAACATGAGTTTTCAAAAACAAGTAAGCGCTTGCTTTACGCAGCTACCACCTGTTTCTGTTTAATTTTTTCAATCGCTTTTTTGCTGTACTCACTGGTAATTAAACGGCCGCTGATAGCTGCTCTTTCAATTAATAATTTATCCCAGTTCTCCGTACCCTGCCAGCTTAGTTTTTTTAACTCGGCTGTTGCTTCGGGACTACTGGCCACCAGTGTATGCGATAAACGGATGATAGATTCATCCATACTTTCCACAGTAGGGTGCAGCTCGGCAAACAAACCTTTTTTACGGGCCCAGTCGCCGTTACGCCACATATGCGCATCAATGGCCAATTGTGTAAAGGCCGATAAGCCGATCTTTCTTTCAACGGCAGGTCCTACAACAAAGGGGCCGATGCCTAAGGCCAGCTCGCTTAATTTAACCTCCACACCTTCAACCGCAATGGCATAATCCACCGCAGCCGCTAAACCCACACCACCGCCTACGCATTTGCTGTGTATACGGCCGATGATAAATTTAGGACAGGTACGCATAGCGTTAATAACATGCGCAAAACCGCTGAAGAACCTGGTGCCTTCTTCGGTTGTTTTAATAGCCGCCAGTTCGGTAAAAGAAGCGCCTGCACAAAAAGCCTTTTCTCCTTCCGATCGCAAAATAATAACTTTTGTTTCGGCGTCATTGCCGGCGCCATGTATTGCTTGTGCCAGTTGTTCCAGTATCCTGGATGGCAATGAATTACTTTGTGGATGGTGAAACTCGATAGTGGTTACGCCATTATGAAACTCGCTTTTAACATATCCATTTTCCATAGTTCAAAATATTTTGTGGTGTAATAAATATACTAATTTTTGTCCTGAATTTTTAGCATTATTCGTTGTTAAAATGTTAAGTTAACGGGCCACCATGGTCAATATAGTTGATACGCCAACCAGCGGCTCATCGGTATCGTCAAAAATCTCTACCAGCCATTTTACAATGCCTTTGTCAATATCGGTTTCCTCCTTTTTATCCTGCGGTAATTTTTCTTTGCAGGTAAAACGAACACTTATTTCGGTTCCCGGGTATACCGGTTTGGTAAAGCGTAGTTCATCAATACCATAGTTCAATAATACCGGGTTCTTTTCGTAGCTGTCCACAAACAAACCGGCTGCCAGGCTCATTAATAAATAGCCATGTGCTACCTGTTTTTCAAACATAGTGCCATTAAAATCGGTACCGGCAATATGGGCATAAAAATGGTCACCGCTCAGGTCGGCAAACTGGTCAATCAGTTCCGATGTGATCAGTTTTTTATCCGTGATCAGCTGGTCGCCTATCGATAATTCGTCAAATGTTTTTTTGAAGGGATGTTTACCACCGGTATTACCTTTTGCATACTGCTGGTAAACCTGTGTAATGGCCGTAAGCATGGTGGGCGAACCCTGCACTGCGGTACGCTGTAAATAATGTTTTACGCCACGTATGCCGCCCATTTCCTCGCCACCGCCTGCACGTCCCGGTCCGCCATGTACCAGTAAGGGTAGCGGTGAGCCATGGCCCGTATTCTCTTTGGCGCAATCATTATTCAACACCAGTATTCTGCCATGATGCGATGCGGCGCCAATTACATAATGACCGGCGTGTTTTTCACTGGCGGTAATAATAGAACTGCATAAACTGCCTTTACCCATTTTGCTTAAAGCAATGGCTTCCTCCATATCCTTATAGGGCATCAGGGTGCTTACCGGTCCAAAAGCTTCTACTTCGTGCGATACGGTTTGTTGCCAGGGCGTTTCGTTTAATAATAAAAGCGGCGATACAAAAGCGCCTGCAGTTGCATCGGCATCTATTACTTCCACGCTATCCAGCGTACCATATATAATTTGTGAGGCGGCTAATAATTGTTGTACCTGGGCAAACAGTTCATTTCTTTGTTCCAGACCGGCCAGCGATCCCATACGCACTTTTTCATTCAGCGGGTTACCGATAACGGTTTGCATTAATGCAGCCGTCAGCGATTTGCTCACATCGGCCAGTTTATTATCGGGCACAAATATGCGGCGTACCGCTGTACATTTTTGACCGGCCTTGGTGGTCATTTCCTTACGAACCTCTTTAATAAACAGGTCCCATTCGGGCATACCCGGTTCTACATCGGGCGCCAGTACCATACAATTTAACGAGTCGGCTTCCATATTAAAAGGTACCGATTCGCTGATGAGCTGCGGATGGGCTTTTAATTTTTGCCCGGTATAAGCCGAGCCGGTAAAAGTAACCACATCCTGGGCCGTTACATAATTCAACATATCACCGGCGCTGCCGCAGAGGAGTTGTAAAGCGCCTTCGGGCAATATGCCGGAAGCAATGATCTTTTGCACCACCACCTCGGTAAGGTAACTGGTTACAGTGGCAGGTTTTACCACACAGGGCATGCCTGCCAGCAGGTTTACTGCTATTTTTTCAAGCATACCCCATACAGGGAAGTTGAAGGCATTGATATGAATGGCTACCCCTTCTTTGGGGGTTAATATATGGGTGGCGGCAAATGTGTTTTGCTTACCTAATATATGGGTATCACCATCCACGGCAAATGTGGTGTCCGGAAATTTTCTCCTGAGCGAAGCATTGGCAAACAGGTTACCGATACCCCCTTCAATATCCACCCAGCTATCGGCTTTAGTGGCGCCGGTTTTATAACTGGTATCATAAAACAGGGGCAGGTGTTCGCGCAGGTAAAGGGCAAGCGCTTTTAACATGTTGCCACGCTGGTGAAAGGTCATTTTACGTAAAGCCGGATTGCCCACCGTACGGGCATATTGTAAAACGGCATTAAAATCAATGCCTTTGGTGGAGGTGGTGGCAATGGTTTCGCCGGTTACGGCATTAAATAAAGCCTGTCCTTCGCCATCGCCGGCTATCCAGCTGCCGGTAATATAATTGTGTAGTTGTGGCATTAGCAATAATCGTTGTTTGCCTGCAAAATAAGGCAAGTTTTATTTACAACACGGTAATTAAAATTTTGTTGACGGGGCCCTGTTAATTATGCCCTGTATACCAGGAAGAAGAGGATAAAGACGGCCAAGGTTTATATGTACTTAGTCTGTGTAAGGTAGTACCTTTGCTGCTTACAAAACAGTATAACTATGTTCTTAAGAAAAATGATACCTGCAGCACTATTTGTGTTGGCCATTGCCGGATCGGCCTGTAATAACAGTGCAAAAGACAGTGGCCTGCAAAAACAGGCCGATAGCTTGTTTGATGTGGTAATGAAAGGCCATGATGTGGGTATGCCCAAAATGATGCGTATTGAAAAAATGCAACTGAAAGCCACACAAACCATCGATTCAATAGGCAAGCTGCCGGCTGCCCAACAAGCGGTACTGAAAGGTTATGTAATGCAGCTGGACACCCTGTTGCTGGACCTGAGTTATGCTACCACCGCCATGGATAAATGGATGGTAGAAATGAATTTTACCGATACCCTGAGCGATAACCTGCCCGAACGCATTAAATACCTGAGCAATGAAGAACATAAAGTGAAGAAGATGAATGAAGCCATCACCGGCTCACTGGCCAAGGCAGATAGTTTGCTGAAAAAATAAAGCAGGTGTTGGATTTAGGATTTAAAGATTTATGATTTAAGGTTATCCATATCTGAAATCTCATATCTGAACGCTGACACTTAATGTAGGATTTGGGAATTAAGATTTGAGATTTAATATTGAATATTATTGTCGCAAATTACAGCAGTCTCCTGTCTGGCAGCTGAGATCTGTTTTCTGATATCTTACGTCTTATCTCTCATATCTGGCGTCTGAATGCTGCATCTCTAACAAAATAAAAATGCCGGTACCGGTTACAGTCATGTAAGTACATAAAGTAGCCGGTACCAGCTTATGCAGGTAGGTTATTTATACCAGAATATCATATAGCGTTTGGTGAATGCATGTTACGAAAGGTAGCATGCGGAGGTAAAAAACCTTAGCGGTGTTTTACATAAAATGTGGCAATCGTCAGTAAAGCCTTAAACTTTGGCTTTTTGTGTATCTATTACAGCAGCAAGGGCGCCAAAAATTTCATCAACCGAGCCTTCGCCTTTAATGTGGTGGAACCTTTTCAGTTTTTTATAGTGCTCCGATACCGGCGTGGTTTCCTGGTTATACACCGAAAACCTTTTGCGGATAACCTCTTCATTGGTATCATCGCTGCGGCCTGATGTTTTACCACGGTTCAGTAAACGGGCTACGAGCTCCTCTTCGCTAACCTCTAAAGCCAAAAACAGGGAAATATTTGTTTTTTTAAGCTCCAGTAATTTATCCAGCGCCTGTGCCTGGGCAACGGTACGCGGAAAACCATCAAATAAAAAACCTACAGCATCTTTATGATGTTCAATGCTGCTGTCAATCATGCCAATCACTACCTCATCGGGTACCAGCTGGCCTTTGTCCATAAAATTTTTAGCCTCCAAACCCAAAGGAGTTTTGTTGGCAATTTCCTCGCGCAGCAGGTTACCGGTTGATAAGTGAACCAACCCGTATTCAGCAACCAGCTTTTCTGACTGGGTACCTTTACCACTGCCCGGAGGACCAAAAAGAATTAAATTAAGCATAAGCACACAATATCCTTGGTGAAAAACAAATATAAGATAGCATTTTTAAAAAATGTTTACTAAAGCAAAGATTTCGTTGAATTCTATTCAATGCTAGCAAATTGTTAATGATTTTCAATAGTTAAACTGATATAATTTAGCTTTGTTATAGATAAAGTATGAGATTAGAAAAAATTATAATATTTGTTTTGGCCTGTTCTGTATTTCAGCAATGCAGTTACTCGCAACAAACACCGTCTAAAATTGTAATAAAAGATACTATGGACGATAAAAAAACAAACAACCCGGTTTACTCCCATTCCGATACCAATAGCGTTAAGCTCAGCGAGGAGGAATGGAAAAAAATATTACCGGCCAATGTGTACCAGATTGCCCGTGAAAAAGGCACCGAAAGGCCCTGGACCAGCCCGCTGGAAACCCTTACCGCAAAAGGAACCTATTACTGCGCCGTTTGTGGTAATGCCTTGTTTTTAAGCGATACCAAATTTGAAAGCGGCTGCGGCTGGCCCAGTTTTTACCAGCCGGTAAGCAAAACCAGCATTATTTATACCCCCGATAACTCGCATGGCATGAAAAGGGTGGAAGTGCAGTGTGGCCGTTGTGAGTCGCATTTGGGCCATGTGTTTGAAGATGGTCCGCCGCCCACCGGCCTGCGTTATTGCATAAATGGTGTGGTGCTCGATTTTAAAAAGGCACAGGAAGCTGAAAAAAACTTCAAAAAAGACAAAGACAATAAATCTTCGGGCAAAGAACAATAATATCAGGTAAGGTTTTGATGGTTTTAAGCGGCATATCCCTGATTGACCGTCCCTTGCGACGCTCCTTTCATCGTTCTGTTCGCTAATCATCAATGTATTAATATATGGTTTGCTCTGTTACGGGCTGCTAAATCTGTGTAGCCTCATTGCAGATTTTCTCAATTACCCCATTACAGGATTATTTGGTAAAAGCTAAAACTTTACGGTTACCAACATAAAACGTTAAACATAAAACGTTAAACAATATATTTGCCCCTTAAATAAAGGACATGAAGCTGAAACATGCCGTTTTAATCATTGCAGCTATTATTATTGCCGACCAGGCTTTGAAAATATTTATTAAAACCAGTTACCCTACCGGCGAAGTGGTAAGGGTATTTGGTATGGACTGGTTCCGTTTACATTTTATTGAAAACCCGGGCATGGCCTGGGGCTGGAAATTCGGCAATGAAACCGGCAAAGTCATTCTTACCTTATTCAGGCTGGTGGCGGTAATTTTTGGCTCCTGGTTACTGGTAAAATTTGTGCGTGAAAAATATACCAAAGGCTTTATTGTTTGTGCCGCATTAATTTATGCAGGTGCATTGGGTAACCTGATAGACAGTATGTTTTACGGGATGATATTTGATAAAGGCCTGCATTACGATCCTGTTACACAGGATTATATGTCCTACTCGGGTGTGGCATCCTTATCCTCCAACGGCTATTCCTCTTTTTTACATGGCAGTGTGGTGGACATGTTGTACTTCCCCATGATCAAATCAACCTACCCTTCCTGGTTCCCTGTAGTAGGCGGACAGGAGTTTGAGTTTTTCAGTCCTATTTTTAATATTGCCGATATGGCCATCTCTACCGGGGTGATCACCTTACTGGTATTTCAAAAAAGGTTTATCCAGAAACTGGTACCGGTTAATAAACAGTCCATCGAAACAACTACCACGGTGAATGATGATGTACAGGTATCTTAGAAATTTAAGATTTTTGATTTGAGCGTATACAGCTACCAACAATATTCAATATTAAATCCCAAATCTTAATTCCCTAAATCCTAAATCTTACTTCTTAAAATCCTAAATCTCACTTCCTCTTAGGGTCTTGCGCTTTTCACCAGCTTATGCGTACTGGTCTTTCCCGATTTGCCGGTAAGGCGAACAATATACATACCCTGAGGCAGGGCATTCATGCCATCCCACTTTAAAATATTATTACCTGCCTGTATATCAAAGGTTGTTTGTTTAATTTTTTTACCATAATAATCGGTCAGCTCAACAGTGATGGTTTCTTTTTGCGTGGCTGTAATATCAAACCTCATTGCCTGGTTAAAAGGGTTCATCACGGCATTTACTGTAAACTGCGATTCGTTACGGCCCAATGAAATGATCCTGGAATAAGCTGTTTTACCAGCCTGGTTATACATTCTTACCCGGTAAAACATTTTCCCGCTGTTTGGCTGGTTATCGGTAAACCGGTACTGGTTCAGCTCCTGTGCATATTGGGAAGCGCTGTTGACCGTGCTCACTTTTTCAAAATGAATGCCGTTGGCACTCCGCTCAATATCAAAATAAAGTAATTCGGCTTCCCTGGATGTTGTCCAGTTTAATAATACCCGATCCGTTTGTAAGCTGGCATTAAAGGACAGCAGGTTGGTGCCGAGTGTAGGCGTACAGGTTAATACATTTAAGGTAACGGCATTAATAATATCAGTAGAACGGCAGGACTCGTTTAATAAATTGGTAGTGGATGTGGCTACTACCAGCCGGTAGCGGTCGCCGCTGTTGGCCATAGTAGTAGATGCCGGGGGTATAGTATGTTGTGCCACATACTCCCAGGTACCGGCATTATTAACCGGTGCTACCGGACCTACTGGGCTTCCGATATTGGTCCAGGTACTGGTACCATCGGCCATATACTGCCATTGATAATAACGGTAGTTATCAAAATAAGAACGTACCGTATCGTAAATGGTAATGGGGTTGCCCACACAAATATTGGGTGTAAGTGAGGGGGAGTAACTCATATTAGGCAAACAGGTTGCAACGGCAATATCATCAATTGCCCAGTCGTTACCCCCGCCTCCCGGGGCATTATTACGAATGGTAACCGTAAACGAGGTTTGCCCGGGTTTGGTTTTAAATACAAATCCTTTTTTAACCCATTGTCCCGAGTAAGCTATATTGCCACTGGTATAATACTCTTCGCCATCAATCTGAAAACTTAAATTGGGTTTTACACCGGAGGAGTCATTACCGGCCCCTGGTATATAACCTGGGTCACCCGACCCCCGGCCACTCGCATCGCAACCGCAACGGCGGCAGATATTCCGGAACCAGGCCGAAAACTCGTAATAGGTTTCTTCACAAAGGTTGGTGATGTTCTGGCGGAAAGCCAGGTTGGTTTCATAACTGGCATTAATAACAAGTGTATAACCACCGTTGTTACCGGCGGGTGTGGGAGCATTACCGGCCACAGGATCGGCAGCGCCTGTATGATCACCTATAATATCCCATACACTATGCACCCGGGCGCTGTTAGGATAAGCTACAAACGGGTTACTGGAACCATCACTGCTGGTATTGTTGGCCACCCCATAATCATTATCCTGCGGAGCCGATGCGCTGAAATTTACACGGTTATAAGGCAGGGGTACAAAGGTGGTACCGCCGGCTTTATTACGTACAGTACCCGAGCCAAAAGTACCGCCTGCCTCACCCAGGATGGCATTGGTACCAAATGAGCTGGAACAAAGTCCGTAGTCAGGTGCTATTCTTATCCGGTAAGGCTGAAAGTTTGAAAGTACATCGGTGGTACTGGAGCCGATACGGTAACGGAAATTACCCGCGTTTAAAATGATCAGGCTGTCCAGTGCCACATCGGCGGCGGTTGATTTAATCTGGATTTGATAAGTGTACATGCGGATGCAGGTACCGCCATAAAAACTTGGCAGGTCGCTTCGTCTTAACCGGCCGGCGCCGGTGGTACTGTTGGTTTGTGTGGTTACATTGGCATTGGTAGCATTGCCGCCTATATTAAAACGTATTAAAGCTCCCTGTATATTACCCAGGTCGTCGCCCGAAGCATCAGTAAAGGTAGCCTGTTGCACACCTTCATTGGATAACATACGTAAGGAGCCGGTGATGTATTGAAACTTATTGGTATTGATGGTATCGTTATAGCGGATACTGTTCACATAAGTGTTGTCGTTGCTGGAGCCTCCGTTAACAGCAATGGTAGCCCTTACTTCAATAATATCACCAGGTAAAAAAGTACCGCCGCCGGGCCTGCTGATATTGATAAAGCTCTTGCCGGTTTTTACATTTACCTGGGCAAAGAGAGGAGTAGCCGTAAATACAAATGCCAGCAATAAAGGCACACTTTTAATAAGTAAAAGCCATGCAGCCTTGCAGTGTTGCCACTGCTGATATATAGGTAAAGTTATTTTCATCTATTGGATTTCGATCATTCAAAAGTAAACATATACAGCGGCCTGTACAATCGTAAAAAACCATCGTAGTATTACCTCGTTTGTATAAAAAATGTGTAATTATTTCGACAATCAGTATAAAAAATGTACGAAACCGTAAAAGCTTTGTATACGTAAACAAACGTTTCAGGGTGATTTTTTTACCAAAATTGCCCGGTTTTTTTACTTAGCAAAACATAAGGTAATATTGTAATATTAAATGAAGGGCTGAGGGAAAAAACGAGGTGCGCAGTAATTTTACTAAAAACTATGTAGCTTTTGCGGTTGTATAGAAAGCATTTGATTTATATTATTGCGTATAAATCCAATACATGAAACGTTTTTTACTCCTGGGAGTTTTTTTTGCTGTCGCTTTATTTACTTATGCCCAAACCGAACCTTTTGCCAAACGTACTGTAGGAACTAATTTTAATAATGCCTGGGAAGTGCTGTACGGTCCCAATGACTCACTCTGGGTTACCGAGAACAGGAGTTACCGTATCCGCCGGATCAATGTAAAAGAAGATGGGGTGAGTACTTTTGGCGCATCTACAACCCTGGTCGACCTGTTTGCGCAATCTGCCGCACATGGTATTACTATCAATCAAAATACCTCCAATTTTCCGCAGGGTGGTTTAATGGGCCTGGCCATCCATCCCGATTTATATTCCTCCGACCCGGCCGTAAGAAATCAAAAACCCTGGGTATATGCCGCTTTTGTATATACAAAAGGAACATGCCCCGGAACCAATACCAGCTGTATTTATTCAACAAAAATTGTTCGCTATACTTATAGCGGTAATGCATTGATCAACCCTGAAACAATTATTGATAACTTACCGGGCAGCAGTGACCATAACTCCGGCCGCCTGGTAATAAGTCCCGAAATTGAAAATGTATCGCCCGGCGGATTGCATAACCAATATCGTTTATATTATACACTGGGCGATATGGGCGCCGGTCAATATTTAAATACAACCCGTACACAACGTTCGCTGGTACAAAATGCTTTTGAAGGGAAGGTATTACGTCTTAATACCGAATCAGATGGAGATGCAGGCCAGAATGCCTGGGTACCGAATGACAATCCGTTTTTTAATGCTTCTTCTATTTCAGCCGAGGATTATGTCTTTACCCTGGGCCATCGTAACGCACAGGGCCTGGTTTGGGGCAAGGTAAACGGGGTAAACAGGTTGTATAGTTCCGAACAAATGGACAGGACCGATGATGAAGTGAATATTATTGAGAAAGGCCGTAACTATGGCTGGGACCGGGTTTCGGGCTATTGCGATGGTAATGTAAATGGTTATACGATCGGCACAACAGCTATCGGTACAAACGCCGGTAATAATGAACAGTTTAACTGTACCAGTATCACCAATCATAAGGAACCCATCTTTACCATGTTCACGGCACAAATGTCTACCATCAACCCTGCCGATAATAGCCAATGGCCAACCATTGCCTGTTCAAGCATCGACTTTCTTGGTACCAGCCGTATAGCAGGATGGAGCAATTCCTTATTTGTTACACCATTAAAAAAGGATTTTGTGTACCGGCTTAAACTAAACCCTGCCGGCGATGGGGTAGAGCCTACTTATTACCAGTTGTTTCAGGGCGATGGCGGAAGGATCCGGGATATTGCTATTTCTCCCAACGGCCGCAGGTTTTTTATAGCCAGGGATGGTGGTGTAAATGCAGGCAACGGAACCATCATTGCGTACAATTATACCGGCACCTTACTGGCATTGAGCGATAAACCCGGTGAAGGCCCGGCCGCAGCCGAGTATATTGATATTTACCCCAACCCGGTTACCAACCTGCTTACGGTAAAGGGTAAAAAAGAATTCCAGAAGCCCTTACTGGCACAACTGTACGATGTTACAGGAAGTGTGGTACAAAGTAAATCCAGTTTCCAGAACAGTTTTACGCTGGATATTGCTGCACAAAAAAGCGGCATCTACTTTTTAAAACTATACAATGGTAATGGCCAGCTGGTAGAAACAAGAAAAGTGGTCAAACAATAATAAATGAGTTTATCATAAAAATGGCTTGTTATCATTAACAAGCCATTTTTTTTACATGTTATATGTATCGGTTCATGGTTTTCGCCGCCCTTTAAAAAGACGTTCTAACGCAATAGCATTAACGTTTTCCTGTGTAACTGTTTTCGATCCTGTTTTGGCAGCTAATACTGCCTGTAAATAAGGCGATAAGGATGTTGCTGCAGGCAACAATGAGGCAGCGGACGAGCCGCTGCCAGTCTTTTCAATGGCTTTCATAAATATTGAATTTTAACTTTAAACTACTACACGCTTTTACTTTATGCAAGTTTTTACACAAAAAAAGCGGATACCACAGTAGTATCCGCTTCTGCCATTCGTAAACCTACGAACAGTGATCACTATGCTTATTTATAATTTGCCAACCATATTAGCCGGTACTACCCACTCATCAAACTGGGCAGGGGTAACATAACCTAGTTTCACCGCCATCTCTTTCAGGGTTGTTCCTTCTTTGTGTGCTTTCTGTGCAATCTCTGCCGCTTTATAATAACCAATTTTGGTATTTAAAGAAGTTACCAGCATTAAGGAGTTGTCCACGTGTTTTTTAATATTGGCTTCAATAGGCTCAATACCAACTGCACATTTATCGTTAAACGATACACAGCCATCGCCTATTAAACGGGCACTGTGTAAAAAGTTATAGATCATTAGGGGCTTAAATACATTCAGTTCAAAATGCCCGTTTGCGCCACCTATGCCAATAGCTACATCATTACCCATTACCTGTGCGGCAATCATGGTCAATGCCTCACACTGGGTTGGATTTACTTTACCCGGCATAATAGAAGAGCCCGGTTCGTTATCGGGAATAAACAATTCGCCGATACCGCTGCGTGGTCCGCTGGATAACATACGGATATCATTGGCAATCTTCATTAAGCTTACAGCAACTGTTTTTAAAGCGCCATGTGCTTCTACAATAGCGTCATGTGCAGCCAGGGCCTCAAACTTATTTTCAGCGGTAACAAAAGGCAGTTTGGTTAACTTGGCAATTTGTTTGGCTACATTTTCCGCGTAATTGGCAGGCGTATTGATGCCGGTACCAACAGCTGTACCACCTAAAGCCAGCTCACTTAAATGAGGTAAGGCATTATTAATGGCTTTTAAACCATGGTCTAACTGCGATACATAACCGCTAAACTCCTGGCCAACGGTCAGCGGAGTTGCATCCATAAAATGCGTACGGCCGATCTTTACCACTTTCATATACTTCTTGCTTTTTTTAGCAAGGGTATCACGCAGCTTTTTAATACCTGGAATAGTTACTTCCACCAGTATTTTATAAGCAGCAATATGCATGGCTGTCGGGAAGGTATCATTGGATGACTGTGATTTGTTCACATCATCATTCGGGTGCAAAAACTTTTCTTTATCGGTTAACTTACCACCGTTCAATACATGGCCGCGGTAAGCTACTACCTCGTTAACGTTCATGTTACTTTGCGTACCACTACCGGTTTGCCATACTACCAGCGGAAAATAATCATCTAATTGTCCTTCCAGTATCTCATCACACACTTTACCTATCAGCACCGATTTGTTTTTAGGAAGTACACCTGCCTGCTGGTTAGTAATAGCAGCCGCTTTTTTCAGGTAAGCAAATGCCTTAATAATTTCTTTAGGCATTTTGTTGATGTCTTCTGCAATCTTGAAATTATCAATACTGCGCTGGGTTTGTGCACCATAATAGGCTTTTGCCGGCACTTTCACTTCACCCATCGTATCTTTTTCTACTCTATACTGCATGTTATAAACATTAAGTTGGTAAACGATTGTATTTGCGCTGCAAATTTATGTGAATACGACCGTAAATAAGCAGTATCCCCCCTTTTCAATCGTTTGTCCGTTATTTTCTGCACCGGGGTGTTGGTAAACAAAAGCAACTTAGCTTTATGGCTTCAACATTTTTGTTGTTACCAGCTGCAGCAAACAGGGCATCGTTCTTTGTGCAGTGCCCAATAGCATTGTTGCGGGCGCACACTTGTACTGCATACCATTGGTCAGCATTTTGTAACCATATATTAAAATCAAATCATGTTCAGGTTAGGGCTACTCTTATTTGCATTATCCGGTTTTTTTACTGCATTCAGCCAGGTTATTCCATCCGAATTACAAACTCCCGAGATCGTTTCCGTTAGCCGTATGCCCATGCGGGCCAGCGCTTTCAGTTTTGAGAACCGCTCGCTGGCGCAACAACGCGACAAAACAAAGTCAGCCTACTTTTTGTCATTAAACGGTAACTGGAAATTCAACTGGGTACAGGACCCTACCAAGAGGCCGGCTGATTTTTATAAAAAAGATTTTAATGATGCAGGCTGGACAGATTTTAAAGTGCCTGCTAACTGGGAGTTGAATGGCTATGGTTTGCCTATATATGTAAACCATCCCTACGAATTCACCGGCCGTGCAAAAACAGGTAGCCGTTTAAATCCTCCGTTCGATATTCCCGATAATAACAACCCGGTAGGGTCTTACCGTAAAAAAATAAACATTCCTGCCAACTGGAGCGGCCGCCAGGTATTCATTCACCTGGGTGCGGTTAAATCGGCTTTCTTCATCTGGGTAAACGGCAAAAAAGTGGGTTATAGTGAAGACAGCAAACTGGCTGCAGAATTTGATATTACCGAATATGTTAAGCCCGGTGAAAACCTGGTGGCTTTACAGGTATATCGCTGGAGCGATGGCAGTTACCTGGAATGCCAGGATATGTGGCGTATCTCCGGTATCGAGAGAGAGGTATATCTCTATTCCACACCAACACTCAATATCCGTGATTTTAAAGTAACCGGTACTTTAGATGCAGCATATACCAACGGAATGCTGACCGGCTCATTGACCATTGAAAACTATAAAAAGGATAGCAATACTTTACACAGCAAGCCGGTAGCTTTTTATGTAGATGCCGAACTGGTAGATGCGGATGGCAAACAGGTTTGGAAAAAAGATGGTGAAAAACAGGATGTATTGGGTAATTACCATACAAAACTTGGTTTTCAAACACAGATCGACCGTGTAAAAACATGGTCGGCAGAAACCCCTTATTTATATACCTTATACCTGACACTGAAAGACAAGGATAAAAATGTGCTGGAGGTAATTCCCCAACGTATTGGTTTCCGGTCAGTAGAAATTAAAGGCAGCGACTTTTTAATTAATGGTAAAAGGGTTTTCTTAAAAGGCGTTAACCGTCACGAGCATAATGCTACCCAGGGCCATGTGTTGTCAAAAGAAGATATGCTGAAGGATATGGAGATGATGAAAAAGCTGAATGTAAATGCTGTTCGTCATTCGCACTATCCTCCCGATCCATACTGGATGGAGCTTTGCGATGAGTTTGGTTTATATGTAGTAGACGAAGCCAATATTGAATCGCATGGCCGGTACTATGATTTAAGCACCAGCTTTGGTAACGATAAAAAATGGCGTAACCCGCATTTTGAAAGAATTGCCCGTATGTATGAAAGAGATAAAAACCATACATCAGTTGTTACCTGGTCCTTAGGCAATGAAGCGGGTAATGGCGTTAATTTTTACGAGGCCTACGAATGGCTAAAGGCCAACGATTTCAGGCCGGTACAATACGAACGTGCCGAGC
Organism: uncultured Terrimonas sp.; assembly: GCA_964445775.1. Classification (GTDB taxonomy): domain Bacteria; phylum Bacteroidota; class Bacteroidia; order Chitinophagales; family Chitinophagaceae; genus Terrimonas. The sequence continues at coordinate 7,333 of CAYUMH010000036.1, read as the reverse complement.
ATGATTTTAATACCGACATGATCGTGCCGCAATACCCCAGTCCGCGTGGATTGATCAACTACTCTAAAGGCAATAGTCCAAGACCTTTTATTATGAGCGAGTATGCCCATATTATGGGTAATAGCCTGGGTAATTTTAAAGAATACTGGGATGCTATTGAAAACAACCCCAAACTGCAGGGCGGTTTTATCTGGGAGTGGATTGACCAGTCCATTGACACCGTTAAAAATGGTAAAAGGATCATGGCCTATGGCGGAGACTTTCCTTTGGCCGGTCCCGTTGATGAGAATATAAGCGATAATAACTTTTGTGTAAAAGGCGTGGTAACCGCTTACCGAGGCATGACTCCTATGGCAGTGGAAGTTAAAAAGGTACACCAGTTCATCAAAACCAGTTATAAAGGCAACTACCAGTTTGATATCCGCAATAGTTATTTCTTTAAAACCCTGGACAATGTTGTGTTACAATGGCAGCTGATAGAAGATGGTAAACAAATTGAGTCCGGTGTTATCAATAGTATTTCCATTGCACCGCAGGCTACGCAGTCAGTAACTGTACCGGTTAAAAAAGCGATCAAAGCAGGTAAAGAATATTTCCTGAACCTGAGCTATACTATTATTAATGCAGAGCCTTTCTTAGAAAAGGGATATACCATTGCTTACGACCAGTTTGCAGTTGCCAACAGCTTTACCGCTTACCAGGCGCCTGCGGCAAGTGGTACTTTAACGGAAAACCAGAGCGGGGATAAATTAACCATCACCGGTAAGGATTTTGCCATAAGCTTTGATAAAACAAAAGGTGTTATCAGTGCCTATACTGTTAAACAGCAAAATATTTTAACGGCGGGACCAACGCCATCTTTCTGGCGTGCCCCGACTGATAATGATATTGGCGCCGGCTTTAACAGTAAACTGCGTAACTGGCGGAATGTGTACGAAAAATCGGCCACTAAAAACTTTACGGCAGTTAAGGAAGGAGCTACCTATAAAGTAACTATTGAAAAAGAACTGCTGAATGGCGATGCGTTGCAGACACAGGTATTTACCATTTATGCCGGTGGCGAAATAAAAGTGGAGAACAGTTTTAAGGCGGTACAGGGAAAGCATGAATTGCTGATGCGTATGGGTAACGACCTGGTGTTGAATAAAGCGTATAACAATATCAGCTGGTATGGCCGTGGTCCTGGTGAAAGCTATTGGGATCGTAAAACGGGCTCTTTGATCGGGCAGTACAAACAAACCGTGCAGGAACAATACTTTCCTTATGCCCGTCCGCAGGAAAGTGGTAATAAGTCCGATGTACGCTGGGCCAGCTTTACCAATGCAAAAGGTAAGGGCATACAAATTATTATGGCCGACAGCCTGCTGAATGTTGCCGCCCTGCCATATGCTTTGGATGATTTGGACCCAGAGGTAAATAAAAAACAATACCATTCCGGCGAACTGGTTGCCCGTAATGAAATATACCTGCATGTGGATCTGCAGCAATTGGGCGTGCAGGGTATTGACAGCTGGGGAGCAAGGCCGCTGGAAGAATACCGTTTACCGTTTAAAAACTACCAGTACAGTTATTGGATAAAACCGGTTAAGTAGTTTAGGGTATAAGGTATGTAGTATTTAGTATACAGATAGAATATGCTAAAGGGAAACAATTTCTTAATACCATGTAAAGTTTATCTTGTTGAACTTTGCATTTGTTTATAAAATCATATACTAATGAGGTATCTTTTTATACTATTAGCATTTATTAGTGTTACCGCAACAGCGCAAACACCATCGGAGAACATCATTATTATTACTACAGATGGCCTGCGCTGGCAGGAGTTGTTTAAGGGCATGGATACGGCAATTGCCAATAATAAAAAGTTCAACGAAGGCGACAGCAGTTATATTTTCCATAACTACTGGGCGGATAATGAAGCGGACCGCCGGAAAAAGCTGATGCCTTTTTTCTGGAACAATATTGAAAAAATAGGGCAGGTATATGGTAACAGGGCCTATAAAAACGAGGTAGATGTGGCTAACCCTCATTCGTTTTCGTACCCCGGTTACAGCGAAATATTTACGGGCTATGCCGACCCCAATATCAATAGCAATAGCTACCCTGCCAACCCGCATACAACGCTGTTGGAGTATTTACAACAACAACCACGGTTCAGGAACAAAGTAGCCGCTTTTGGCGCCTGGAATGCTTTTAAGCGCATTTTAAATGAAAAGCGCAGTGGTATACCCGTGGTAAATGCGTTTGATACGGTAGCCGGTAACAATTTATCGCCCCGCCAGCAATTGGTAAACACTATGTTGAAGAACTCCTATAAGCCCTGGGGAGAGGACGAATGTTTGGACGTTTTTACACACTATGCTGCTATAGAATACTTAAAGCTTAACAAACCCCGTGTATTGTTTATTGGTTATGGAGAAACGGATGAGTGGGCACATGCAGGTAAATACCGCTCTTATTTAGATGCTGCCTGGCAGGTAGATGCCTGGTTAAAAGAATTATGGGAGTTTTTACAAAGCGATCCGCAGTATAAAAATAAAACCACTGTATTCTTTACTACCGATCATGGTCGCGGTGATATTAAAAAAGCACAATGGACCAGCCACGGCAGTACCATTGTGGGGGCTAATGAAATATGGTTTGCCGCCTGGGGCAATGGTATAAAAACAAAAGGGGAAATAAAAACGCAGGGACACTTATTCCAGGAAAAATTTGCGCAAACTTTTGCAGCATCCCTTGGTTTACAATTTAAAGCCAAACACCCGGTTGCCGATTCGTTCTGGGACCTGTTAACAAAATAAGGCTAAAAGCCCAGGCGTCCGGGCATGTGGAACTCCAATACCTGTATGCGGTACTTATTGCCCATACGGTACTCTTTTTTCCTAACCCAATGTACCACGGTTTGTATACCATAACGTACCAGTATGGAGCCAAAGCCCATGGCAAGCCCGGTCATAATAGCGTTTTTCGGGGTTTCCATATCGTTCAGCATTAAACCGCCCGATACCATGGCCGAGCCGGCAGTGATCAATAACAGGGTCTTGCCATCCACAGGAAATTTATTGCTCCTGTCAGGTAATACCACGGCCTTCACATCTTTGGCAGGTATGGGTTTGCCGTTTAAATAAATCGTATCCCGGTATAACAAAGTAATGAGGCCATGATAAACCGTATCATTGGTCAAACGTAAAGCAATACGGTCGCCTTCGGTGTAGGTCTTCTTTTTCTTTGCTCCTTTTTTTACAAATAAATATCCGGGCTGTGCAGCGGCCAGTAACGGTAAAAGAATAATGCTAAATAGTAGCAGCAGACGGTTCATGCTTCAAACTTACAACCCTATGGTTTAGCAATTTGTTAAAATGTATACCAGGGGCGGAAAGCGCCAGTTGGTTATATAACGGGGTGCAGATACCAAAAACTCCTTTTTTCTTTCGATATTTACACTATGTGTGGCATTGCCGGTATTATACAACGACGGAGCGGGGCATACAACTTATCCCAACTGCAGCAAATGACCCGGGCATTGGCCCATCGGGGGCCTGATGGTGAGGGGCATTGGCAATCCCCGGATAGCCAGGTTTTGCTGGGTCATCGCCGCCTGGCGATCATCGACCTGAGTAATGCGGCCGCACAACCCATGCATCGTAGTTACCAGGGTGCATTAAGTATTACCTATAACGGCGAAATATACAATTACCCGGAACTGCGCAATACATTAATAAAACAAGGTTATAGCTTTTCCACCCAATCGGATACGGAAGTTATTTTAGCGGCTTATGACTTTTATGGCGAGGATTGTGTTCTACATTTTGAGGGCATGTTTGCCTTTGCCATCTGGAATGAAGCGGAGCAGGAACTTTTTGCCGCCCGTGACCGTTTTGGCGAAAAGCCATTCTTTTACTACACCGGTAACCAGGGCTTTTTATTTGCATCGGAAATGAAAGCCCTCTGGGCTGCAGGAGTGAGCAAACAAACCAACCTGCAGCTTATGTTTAACTATATTACTATTGGGTATGTGGACAATCCTGAGCGCCCCGAAGAAACCTTTTACAACCATATTTTTAAACTGCCCGCTGCCTGCAGGTTATACTATACGCCTGATAACGGGGAATTGTATGTAGAAAAATACTGGGAGCTTGATCCGACACTGCAACAGAAAAAAATAACTGAGTATGATGCGCTGGACGAGTTTAAATATCTTTTTGAAGAATCGGTAAAAAGAAGATTGCGAAGTGATGTACCGGTGGGTACCAGTTTAAGTGGCGGGCTCGACAGTTCTTCTGTCTTAAGTACGGTTTTACAGGTAAGCCGGCATAAGCCCCATACTTTTTCGGCCATCTTCCCGGGGTTTGAAAAAAACGAAAGTGCATACATTCAGCAGCTCACAGATGAGTGGCAGGTACCGGGACATACCGTTACGCCAACGGTGGATGATATGACCGGGCTCTGGCAAAAGATCATTCATCACCAGGAAGAACCTTTTGGCTCAGCCGGTATTATAGCACAGTATAAAGTATTTGAACTGGCAGCCAGGGAACAAACCAAAGTACTACTGGATGGGCAGGGAGCGGATGAAATACTGGCTGGTTACCGCCATCATTACAAATGGTACTGGCAGGAGCTTTTTGTAAAACGCAGGCTGTTCACCAGCGGCGAACTAAAAGCAGCCCGTAAACTGGGTGTTCAGGAGCCCTTTGGCTTCCGTAATATCATTGCCGCCCTCTTCCCCGATATTGCTTCTACCATTGTTGAAAAAAGATATTTGTTATCCGCCCTTCAGCAAAAAGACCTTACAACGGATTTTGTACACCTGCAAAGCCGTGAAGCTTATTATAGCACACCACCCTTCTTTAACCTGAACGGCGCCCTTTATTTTAACACCTGTATGCATGGACTGGAAGAATTACTAAGGTACGCCGACAGGAACAGCATGGCCCATGGCCGTGAAGTGCGCCTGCCTTTCCTGGACCATGAACTGGTGAATTTTGTTTTTTCCTTACCGCCCTCCTTCAAAATAAAAAAAGGATATGGTAAATGGATACTGCGAAAAACCATGGAAACACAATTACCTCCGAATATTACCTGGCGTAAGGATAAGGTAGGCTTTGAGCCTCCGCAAAAAAACTGGGTGCAGGATCCTGTAGTAACAGATATGATTCACCAGGCCAAGACAAAACTGGTGGCCGAAAAAATATTAAACCCCGGTGTATTACAGCAAAAACCGGTAGCACAAAATGCCTACGAAGCCAATAATTTTAACTGGCGGTATTTAACCGCAGCCCCCTTTATTTAATACGCTCATAACTGCTACCTGCTGCACGTCATTTACAAATTACCGTTTATGGTACCGGGGCAGGAAAAGTGACCCGGTTATTGTAAATTTGCGACATGAGTAATTTTAGACAAGTGCGGCCGGATAATTTCCCCCCGGTTGTAAAAAATTTGATAATCCTGAATGTGTTGGTTTGGATAGCGCAACTGGTTTTTGAAAAACAGTTTTTAACAGCACGTATCGCTTTATGGCCGGTAGACTCTCCTTTTTTTGAGCCCTATCAGATTTTTACGCACATGTTTGCGCACTCGCAATATGGCCCTATTCATATATTGTTTAACATGTTTATGTTGTGGATGTTTGGAAAAACACTGGAAAATATCTGGGGTGCAAAACGTTTTCTTACCTTTTATTTATTATGCGGTATTGGCGCAGCAGCCGCTCATTTACTCATTCAGCACCTTACAGGCGGATATGCTTCTGTAGTAGGTGCTTCAGGCGCCATATTTGGTGTTTTTGCTGCTTTTGCCATGCTTTTCCCCAATACAGAAATGTATATCATGTTCTTGCCTGTCCCAATTAAAGCAAAATGGGTAGCAATTGGTTATATGGCTTTAGACCTGTTTGGAGGCATATCAAATGCTCCTGGCGATAATATTGCCCACTTTGCCCACCTTGGGGGTGCTTTAACGGGCGTAATAATTGTCCTCATCTGGAACAAAACCAATAAAAAAACGTTGTATTAGTAGCGCGGCGCCGGTAAAGCTCAAAAAACTGTTTTGCCTGCAATAATTTTATATTGCAATGAAATCATCATACGAATCTTCATATTATAAACGATTGTCGTTAAACGACCGCAGCGGCACACTTATACTGCTCATTGCTATCAGCGCTATTATTTTTGTTGTACTCGGTTTTTTTAAGGCAGTATCTTATCTGAACTATTACGGTGAAGAAAAAGCGGTGGCGGTCCAAAACTTTAATGACAATGTGCTGGTCTGGTTTGCCATGCCCGGCGGCTTTAAGGATTTGCTGGCCAAACCCTGGACCTTCTTCACCCATGCATTTACCCATACCGAATTCTGGTTGTTACTGGCCAATATGTTATGGCTCTGGACCTTCGGTTATATCCTGCAAAACCTTACCGGCAATCGTAAACTGGTACCCTTATACATTTATGGCTCCCTGGTTGCCGCAACAGTTTACCTGCTGCTGGTAAACCTGGTTCCCGCATTTGCGCATAATAATGTGAATGAGATGTACTATGGCGCTTCTGCCGGTGTATTGGCCATTGCAACAGCGGCCACTACCATTGCACCCCAATACCGCTTATTACATATGCTGAACGGCGGCATCCCTTTGTGGATATTAACCGCTATATACCTGGTTATTGACTTTGCCACCATACCCGTAAGCGGAGCAGGTCTCGGTCATATTGTACACCTGTCAGCTGCCCTTACCGGCGTACTGTTTATTGTTTTATTACGTAAAGGTTTTGATGGCAGTGACTGGATGAATAACCTCTACGACTGGTTCATTAACCTGCTTAACCCCGACAAGCCTAAAAAAGGCGAAACCATTAAAGAAACCCTTTTTTATAAAAGCCCGGGAACGCCTTATACAAAAACGCCTAACCTGACACAACAACGTATTGACGGTATTTTAGACAAGATCAACCAGGAAGGTTATGATGCGTTGACGAATGAAGAAAAAGAATTACTAAACCGTGCCAGCCAGGAAGGGTTGTAAATAATTTTGTCTTAATTTAGGCGCAATGGCCAGCAAATTCCGATTATTTACCAGGCGTTTCTTACTATTGTGCAACATTATTGTTGTAACGGTATTCTTATTAGCCTGCCTGGTACCCTATGTCAGTCCTTCGGGTTGGTGGTTCCTCTCTGTTTTAGGTATCGGCTTTCCTTTTTTATTACTGGTAGTTATTGTCTTTTTAGTTTGGTGGCTGGTGGTAAAACGCAAATACGCATTACTATCCGGCATTGCTTTATTGCTGGGCTTAAAAAGTATCAGTGTTTTTTTTGCGGTTAACTTCCCGGGAAAATT
>CAYUMH010000035.1:16815-34807 GCA_964445775.1 uncultured Terrimonas sp. | reverse complement strand
GGCTTATGTACAGCAATTCATTACCGATCGTTCGGCCGTACCGGGTGCCGGTTATTTTAAAGAGTTTAAAGCACCGGGCGGCGTAGACTATTTTGATGCCCGTGGTTATTTTACCTTCAATGCCACCAAGTATATTGATGTTAGTTTTGGTTACGATAAACATTTTATCGGCAACGGCCACCGCAGTTTATTTTTAAGCGATTTTGGTAATAATAACCTGTTCTTAAAATTAAATACCCGTATCTGGAAATTCAATTACCAGAACATTTTTATGGAGCTCAACAATGCTTACCAGCGTGGCGGCGATCGCCTGCTGGGTAAAAAATATGCAGCCGTACATCACCTGGATATCAATGTTACCAAATGGTTGAATGTTGGCCTCTTTGAAGGGGTGGTATTTGGCCGGGAGAACCGTTTTGAGTTCGGTTACCTCAATCCCGTTATCTTCTACCGTTCTATTGAACAGCAGAACGGCAGTGAGGACAATGCCCTGGCCGGTCTTGACCTGAAAGCCAATATTGCCAAAAGCGTGCAGTTATACGGACAACTATTATTAGATGAATTTAAACTGAAAGAACTTACTTCCAACAGTGGCTGGTGGGCCAATAAATGGGGCATACAGGCCGGTGTAAAATACATTGATGCCTTTACCATTAAAAACCTTGACCTGCAGGTGGAATACAACCGTGTTCGCCCGTTCACCTACTCACACCGCGATTCTGTTGCCAACTATACCCACTATAACCAGCCGATGGCCCACCCGTTAATGGCTAACTTCAGCGAGGTGATCGGTATCCTGCGTTACCAGCCAATACCCAAACTAATGATCACGGGTAAACTTATCGCTTATACACAGGGACGTGATTCCAGTGCAGCGAGTTATGGCAGCAATATCTTTTTACCAAGCCGTCCGCCTTATCTTACAGGCGAGTATGGTTATAATGTTGGCTCGGGCTGGAAAACAAATGTTATTTATGGTTCGTTGCTGGCTTCGTACGAGCTGTTCCAGAATATGTTTATCGATGCCAGTCTTGTCCTGCGTCGTGTAGAAACCAAAACACCGCCGGTAATGACAGACAATACCTCTATCTTTACCATTGGCTTCCGGTGGAACATGATGCGCCGGGAGTTTGATTTTTAACACTTGGGCGTGTCCCCTTTAACAGGGGTTTACAGCTCGTGCCTCGCCGGTTTAAACCTTACCGGGCCGGGCTGTCCGCTATATCTTTTGCCCGGCGCCACCCATCTGCCCTTCGCAAAAGGATGCCGCTGCCATCCCTCACGCAAAAAAGCGGGTTAAAAAGCAACTGTTAGTCATCTATTTCGTCAAAAGATTGTTATACAATCAGGTAAACAGGCAAAGGGTAAGCCAAATCCAAAATGTGGATAACCTTGTTAATGGAATGTATAAATCGACCGAAAATAAAAGTTTTTTTTTATCCTTTTTTGGTCTTATTTCGCCATTCTGACTCGGGGAACGACACTCGGTTTACAAAAGAATTTTTTTCTTATAACAAGGCTGGTTTTACCCATAAGTCATTGGTGCAAACTAATGGTATTAATACTTTACGCTATAATAAAAAATGGATAACCTCTCGAATTTTAATAAAGACCGCAAACAAAAACGTAAACCGTCCATCGACCTGGGTACCATGGTATATGGTAAGGTTCCCCCGCAGGCCAAAGACCTGGAGGAAGCCGTACTGGGTGCTATCATGCTGGAAAAAAACGCTTTTGACGTAGTGATCGAGATATTAAAATCGGAGTGTTTTTATGTAGATGCCAACCAGCGTATTTTCCAGGCCATGAAAAGCCTGGCCGATAAAAGTCAGCCCATCGATATTCTTACCGTAGTAGAAGAGCTGCGTTCAAAAAGCGAACTGGAAATAGTAGGCGGCGCTTACTATGTTACCCGCTTAACCAATATGGTTGTTTCATCGGCCCACGTTGAAGCACACTCCCGTATCATTCTGCAGAAATTCATCCAGCGCGAGCTCATCCGTATCAGCGGCGAAATTATTGCCGATGCCTACGAAGATGCCGCCGATGTATTTGACCTCTTAGATAGTGCCGAGGGCAAACTGTTTAAAATTACCAACAATCACTTACGTAAAGACTATAATCCCATTGATGCGGTTTTAATTAAAACCATTCAGCGGATAGAAGATATGCGTCACCGGAACGAAGATATTACCGGTGTTCCTTCCGGCTTTGCTCCATTGGACAAGGTTACCTATGGTTGGCAGAATACCGACTTAATTATCCTCGCAGCACGTCCTGCCGTGGGTAAAACGGCATTTGCCCTTAACCTGGCCCGTAATGCGGTAATGAGCGCTACCAAACCCACACCTGTCGCTTTCTTCTCCTTAGAGATGAGTGCCAGCCAGCTGGTGCAAAGGGTACTCTCTGCCGAAAGTGAAATATGGCTCGAAAAAATAGCCCGTGGTAAACTGGAAGAACATGAAATGAAACAATTGTATGCCCGCGGTATACAACGTTTGGCACAGGCCCCTTTATTTATTGATGATACTGCCGCCTTAAATATTTTTGAACTGCGTGCCAAATGCCGCCGTTTAAAAAACAAGCATAATATTGGTATGATCATCATTGACTACCTGCAGTTAATGAGTGGTACCGGTGCCGATGGTAAAACAACCAACCGTGAACAGGAGATCAGTAATATATCCCGTAACTTAAAAGGCCTGGCAAAAGAATTAAGTGTACCAATCATTGCCTTATCACAGTTAAGCCGTGCGGTAGAGCAGCGTGGATCAAAAGAGGGTAGCCGTGTACCGCAGTTAAGTGACCTTCGTGAATCGGGTGCCATCGAGCAGGATGCCGACATGGTAATGTTCCTGTACCGTCCCGATTATTATGATATTACCCAGAGTGCCGAAGGCGAAAATACCAAAGGTTTGACCGAGGTAAAAATCGCTAAACACCGTAACGGTTCACTGGAAACGGTAAAACTAAACGCCTTATTACATATCCAGAAATTCATCGATTGGGATGATGATCCTTATCAAAGTATTGGTTTGCCCGCAGGTGACTGGAAACCTGTCGATGCCGGTGATGGCAACGGTGCTTCCTTAAGCATACAGGTGGGTAGCCGTATGAATAATATGAATATGGATGACGATGATGCTCCTTTTTAATAATCCTTTATTTTAATGTAGCTTCTTGCTTATGCCGGTTCCGTTTTTTTATTATGCTCATTACCAAACAGGGCAGCAACAAATTACACTGGACGAAGATACCAGCAAACATATCGTGCAGGTATTAAGAATGGTGAGCGGGGAAGCGGTTAACCTCACAGACGGTAAAGGGCATCTGCTCGAATGTACCGTTACCGAGGCGCATAAAAAACATTGTACGGTTGCCGTTCATAAAACTGGTTTTACGGCTGCTCCTTTAAGACAAATACATATAGCGATAGGCTTATTAAAAAATGCCAACCGCTGGGAATGGTTTTTAGAGAAAGCTACCGAAATAGGAGTGAGTTATATTACACCTTTACTAACGAAGCGTACTGAAAAAGATAAATTCCGGTTCGATCGTATGCAGACCATCTGCATCAGCGCCATGCTGCAATCTCAACAGGTATGGCTGCCCATACTGGTAGAGCCGGTAGCCTACGATAAATTTATTACCTCAAAGAAAGAAGGGTTACAATTAATTGCGCATTGCGAAGAAGGGCAGGAGCGCCTGCAATTGGCTACTATGAATATACCTGATGGTGAAACCACTTTGCTCATTGGTCCCGAAGGAGATTTTACCGTGGAAGAAATTGCCACAGCCCTGCAACAGCAATACAAAGCCGTAAGCCTGGGTGTAACCCGTTTGCGTACCGAAACCGCAGGCATTGTAGGTGCGGCATTATTATGTGTACGATAAGTTTATTTTCCCTTTCCTAAAAAAATAATCCGTAAGGTATGGATCATGATCTTGGCATCCAGCCGCAGTGAAATGTTCTCCAGGTAAAGCAGGTCAAACTTACAGCGTTCTATCATCTGTTCTACATTCTCCGCATAGCCAAACTGTACCATGCCCCAGCTGGTAAGCCCTGGTTGTAGTTTTAATAAATACCGGTAATAGGGAAAACGTGCAATGATCTGGTCAATATAAAACTGCCTTTCGGGCCTCGGCCCTACCAGGCTCATATCACCAATAAGTACGTTCCATAACTGCGGCAGCTCATCCAGGCGCCATTTACGCATCACCTTTCCCCATTTGGTAATACGGGTGTCATTGTCCGATGATAACATAGGTCCGTTTGCTTCGGCATCCACATACATCGACCGGAATTTGTACAGGTAAAAAGGCTTACCCTTATAACCAATCCGCTGCTGTTTAAAAAATATACTGCCCCGTGATGAAAACCTTACCCTGATGGCAATATAGATCATCAAAGGAAATAGCAGGATAGTAAACAACAGGGAAACAAAAATATCCGTCAGGCGTTTAATGTGTAACTCCCATCGGGGCATCAGGTCGGTACGTACATCAATCAGGGTATCGCCTAATACATTGATGGTTTTTACCGAGCCCGATAAAATATCCAGTACATCGGATTGAATCTTAATATCAATATCCTTTTCACCAAGCCGGGCAATCAATTCCTGTATTAATGGTTTCTCCTCTTTTTCAAGAGCCAGTATCACCAATTTAACAGCATGTTTGTCTATTACGGTTTCCAGGTTATTAATATCGCCCAGGTAAGGCAAATGCTGCTGTAATGCCACGGCCTGGTCTTTATCGGTTTTAATAAAACCACTATAATGAAAACCGCCGTCCAGCAAATTCTTTTTGGTTTGTTGCAATACCTGCAGGGCATTATTATGATTGCCTATCAGCAATACATTAAACTTAATATGGCCTTTTAACAGTTGTCCTTTTACCAGGTTTAAAATAAACCACCGGCCTCCAAAGGTAATCAGGCCATGAAACACCCCATACAGCCCTATCAATATCAAAATGTCCCGGGTTTTATAATCTTCTGTGGTATAAATAAGCAGTAAGGTAAATATTACAACCCCCAGCAGGGTTGAAAAAAATGTAACGGAGAATTCCTCCAGGCGTGATTTTTTGTACAGGTCCTGGTAAGTGCCTGCTAACAGGTACAATAATAACCAGCAGGCTGGTATTACCATAACACCGGCCCACCAGGAAAATAAATAAATATCATGATCCTCGGTACGGATAAAGCGGGGGATCACCAGCCACAGGCATGCCCAGCTTAAAACAGCTGTAAGGTAGTCGGCAAGTACATACCAGCGTAAGGATATTTTACTACGCAATGCCATTAACGGGTAATAACGGCATCGCCGATTTTTTCCAGTATCTGGTGGGCAACATCCATGGCCATCAGTCCGTCAATTTCCGATACCACCGTTTTATGGTTATTAACAATAGCATCCCTGAAAGCTTCCAGTTCTTTTTTAATGGCGTTCACTTCCGGAACAGGAGGATTGGCTACCGCAATTGTTTTTTTACCATTATGGGTATCAATATCAAATGAAAAAACATTCAGGTCGCTGGGTTGTTTCAGCTTAATGATCTCTGTTTTCTTATCCAGGAAATCAACACCTATATAAGCATCTTTCTGAAAAATACGCAGCTTACGCATCTTCTTCATCGAAATACGGCTGCTGGTCAGGTTGGCCACACAACCATTATCAAACTCAATGCGTACGTTGGCTATATCCGGTGTATCGGTCAATACGCCTACACCACTGGCCGATATATTTTTAACGGAGCTTTTTACGATACTTAAAATAATATCAATATCATGTATCATCAGGTCCAGTATTACACTTACCTCAGTACCGCGGGGATTAAACTGTGCCAGGCGATGCACTTCAATAAACATGGGGCTCAGGGCCACATCCTTTAAAGCCAGGAAAGCGGGGTTAAACCTTTCCACATGCCCTACCTGTATCTTTACGTTCGACTCTTTGGCCAGCTTTACCAATTCACGGGCTTCGGTCATCGTATTGGCCAAAGGCTTTTCTACAAATACATGTTTACCTTTCTTAATGGCTTTCTCACACCACTCAAAATGATGATTGGTAGGGGTTACAATATCCACGGCATCAACAGCGTCCAATAAGGCATTGGCATCTAAAAACCGGGGTATCTGGTACTTCTCGGCTACCTGGCTGGCGGTTTCGTCATGCGGATCGTAAAAGCCTACCAGCTCAACGCCACTGATCTCCTGCCAGTTATTTAAATGAAACTTACCTAAATGTCCTACTCCTAAAATACCAACTTTAAGCATAAGGGTGCAGTTATAATTTGAATACCCAAAGATAATAGGACTGTTGCAAAGGCATGGATATTTTCATACACGTATGTGAACAACTTACAACGGTTAAGTTAATAGTTAATGGCTGATTATTATTCGGTAAGAGAATTATTCAGTACTGCCGGGTCAGGTAATACCGGCAGGCCATTTGGGTGGTGTAGTAACAAAACATCCGGTAAGATATATGCTTACCGGATGTTAAAATTAGTTTTAAAGCAGCTTATGATTAAAATCCCTTTTTCTCTTCCAGGGTTTTATTACGGGCTTCCAGCCTGGCATTATAACTTTTTAATGCACTGATTATATTGCCCACTATTTCCTGTTGCCCCTGTTCACTGTTAATATACTTCTCTTCCTCGGTATTGGAAATAAAGCCTATTTCAATCAAAACACTTGGCATGCCGGTAGCCTGTAATACCCATATACCTTTATCATTTCTTTGTTTTACACCACGGCTTACACGTCCAACCGATTCAAATTCCTTTTCAATAAAATCGGCCAGGGAAAGGCTCTTGTGGAAATAATTATTGGCATATACCAGCATCCGGGCCATCTCTACAGGGTCCGAAGGGTCGGGGAGCTGTACCGAAGAGGTAGAATCTATCTCACCATAAAATTCGTTATTATGGGTCAGCGATTTTAGCTTATCGTCATTCTTACTGGTAGCCCAGATATAGGTTTCGGTACCACGGGCTTTATTCTCGCGGTATACGTTCTCGTATTTATAAGTGTAATAGGTCTTCTTTTTCTTGTTCTTGCCTTTGCCTACATACTTGGTATGGGCAATTTTATCTACTACCACTTTCTCATACCAGCCACCTGCTTTTTTACCGGCCGAGTTACAGTGTACCGATATAAACAGGTCAGCGCCGGATGAATTGGCCAGGTCGGCACGGTAGCGCAGGCCGGCATCTTTATTCGGCTTATTACCCGCCATTACATCGGTTGTACGGGTGTAAATAATCTTCATATCCGGGAACTCCTTTTGAATGGCTTTTCCCAGTTTCAGGGATACAGCCAGACTTACCTGGGCTTCAGTTGAAAAAGTGCCTTTGGCGCCGGGGTCAATGCCGCCATGGCCGGGATCTATAATGATCTTTTTAATGGCCGATTTACCGAGGGGCAGGCTGTCGTCGTAGTTTTTATTAATAAATGATACCAACGTAAAGAAAACCAGGACCAGGCTACTGAATTTTAAAATGGACTTCATGAAGGGATAGTATTTTTATAAAACTTCTGCCTTTTTGCCACAAAACAAAAAGATAAAAGTGCAATATTTAAAGGGTTATTTTTAATCTTCACAATTTCTTTAAGAACTAATCATTTACATTTGCTGCTTACTGTATGCACCAACCGTACAAATTTAAAGTAAAAAATATTTTATCCGCCATACTGACGTTAATATTAATATGTTCAGTAACGCGGAACCTATCCGCTTTCCATACATCCAGGGTTAATTTTTACAGTCCTTTAACAAATTTGTCCGATACTGTACCGCCTGTTAAAATAGATAGTGCCGCAAAAATCAAATTTGAAGGCTCCGATACAATACCTCCTAATAATACTACAGATAGTGCAAAACTCCAAGTGGTTGACAGCTTTTCGTTAAAACTATCCAAAGATACTTTATCTGCACCGGTACATTATTTTGCCGAAGACTCGGTGGTCACCCTCATCCGATCGAAAAAAATAAAGATGTATGGTAAAACCAAAACCGAGTATACTGATATTACCTTAACGGCCCCAACAGTTGAAATTAACCAGGCTACCAGTGTTCTAACGGCAGTACGTTCTGTTGACTCTGTTGGCGCTACGGCTGATTATGCCAACTTTAAACAAAGCGAGAACGAGTTTAACAGTGATACCATCCGCTATAACTTCAAAACACAAAAGGGACTTACCAAAAATACCATCAGCGAGCAGGGCGAGTTTTTTGTGCATATGGAAGATGCCAAAAAAGTAGATGCGGCCACCACTTTTGCCCGTCGCGGTTTCTTTACCACCTGTAATCTCGATCACCCGCATTTCGGTTTCCGGGCGGGTAAATTAAAACTGGTTAACCAGAAGCTGGCTGTTACCGGCCCTGTACACCCCGAGTTTGAAGATGTGCCGGTGCCTATTTATTTACCTTTTGGTTTCTTCCCGTTAAGTAAAGGCCGTCGTGGTGGCTTTATCGCACCTTCTTTTGAAACCAACGACTACTGGGGTATCGGTTTAACCGGCGGTGGTTATTATTTTGCCATTAACGATTACTGGGATGCCCGTGTTACCGGCGATATCTATTCTTATGGTGGCTGGTCTTTAAATGTTAATCCTACCTACCGTAAACGTTACCGTTATTCGGGCAGCTTTAACCTGGGTTACCGTTTTACCAAGAACAACTTTAAAGGCGATGCCGATTACAGTGCCCAGCATAACTATTCTATTGTATGGTCGCATGCTACGGATCCAAGATCCCGGCCCGGTACAACCTTTAATGCCAGTGTAAATGCCAGCTCTACCAGGTATAACCAGAATATTCCCAACAATACCCAACAAAACCTGTTGGGCAATATGGGCTCTTCCATTACCTATACCAAAGCATGGGTTGATAAACCTTTTAACCTGACGGTGAGCGGTAACCACCAGCAAAACAACCAGACCAATACCGTTACCATCGGCTTACCTGATATTGCGTTTTCTGTAGGTAATGTTTATCCTTTCCAGAAAGAGGACTATTCAGGCCCCCGTAAATGGTATCACCAGTTAAGCATCGCTTACCAGGGTAACTTTAGAAACGCCGTTACTTTTAATGATACCGTGAACTCAAAGGAAGTATATGGCAAATCTTTCTTTGCACACCTGTTAGATACGCTTCAATGGGGTGCCCAGCATAATATTCCCATTACGGTGGCCTTACCTTCCATTCTAAATGGTGCGGTTCAGGTGGCTCCTTCAGTTTCTTATTCGCAGGTATGGTTAAACAGGCGCACCCAATACCGCTGGAACGATGTACTGGATACCCTGGAAACCGATGTAACCAAGGGTTTCTTCATTGATCAGCAGGCAAGTTTTGGCCTTTCCTTCAATACCAGTTTATTTGGTACGTTCAACTTTAAAAAGGGTAAGGTAAAAGCCATGCGGCATGTCATCAGGCCTACTTTGAGTGTGAACTATCGCCCTGACCTTTCCAAACAATATTACAGTACGGTACAAATTGATACCAATGGCAATACCAACCGTTTCAGCCAGTTTGTGGGCAATGTATATGGTGGTTACGGCGAAGGCCGTTTCGGCGGTATGAACTTTGGTATCGATAATAACCTGGAGATGAAAGTACGCCGTAAAAAGCCAAAAGACGGCGACACTACCACTACCGCTACAGAGGAAGATCCAAAAGTGCGGCTGATAGATGGTTTAAGTATTACCAGTGCCTATAACTTCTTTGCCGACTCTATGAAACTGAGTCCTTTCAATTTAAGTTTCCGTACCACGCTTTTCGAAAAAATCAATATCACAGCCGGCGGTTTACTGGATCCCTATGAGGTAAATGCCATCGGCCAACGTGTTAATAAACTTTACTGGAAAAGCAGCGATTTCAAAATCGGCAGGCTGGCAAATGCCAATGTATCCATGTCAACCAGCTTCCAGAGTAAGCCCAAGGATCCTGAAAAGGAAAAGAAAAAACAGGATTACCAGCGGCAACAGATCAACGACCCCTTACTGGCGGCCGAACAGCAAAGACTATTGGAATATATGCGCCAGAACCCGGCAGAATTTGTCGATTTCAATATTCCCTGGTCTATCAACATCAACTACTCCTTAACCTATACCAACCAGTTTAATACGCAAACGGCTAAGTTTGATAATATATTTACCAATAACGCCAGCTTTACCGGTAGTTTCAACCTCACGCCTAAATGGAACTTCAGTGTAAACGGGTATTACAATATCAGCAATACCAAATTGGAGACCTTCTCTATGGCTATCTCCCGCGATTTGCATTGCTGGCAAATGGCCATCAATGTTACACCGCTCGGGCCATTCCGTTTTTTCAACTTTACCATCAGTCCTAAATCCTCTTTATTACAGGATCTGAAAGTAAACCGTACCCGTACTTTCCAGAATTAATGATTGTTGTGAATCTTGTTCAGCAGGCAGCTTTTAATAGGGGCTGTCGGCCGCAGTACATAGTCCCCGCTTTACGTTACAAGTCCGCCGCAAGCCCTGGCACAATGCCTCAGCGGGCTTTTCACTGCAATCGGGCAGCCCGTCAATAGTATCAACAAGGCCTCATCCTGGTAAATTATGCCTTGGTTCCTGTCTCACGAACTAAATTAATATTCATAAACCAGCAGCGTCATGCCGACGCAGGAGGCATCTCCTGCCTGTAAAGGCCTCTAAGCCCTGGTTCCTGTCTAACGAACCATTATATAAATTATGGAGAATGAGTTTACTGAGGTTCAATATAATAATACCACATGTCAGAAAGTCTGCTCCTTTAAGCCGTGGTTCGTGTCTCACGAACCATTATATTTCGGGAGATGAGTTTATTGATGCTCATTATAATAATTCCACATCGCAGCAAAAAGTCTGCTCCTTTAAGCCGTGGTTCGTGTCTCACGAACCATTATATTATGGGAGATGAGTTTACTGATGCTCGTTGTAATAATTCCACATCGCTGCAAAAGTCTGCTCCTTTAAGCATTGGTTCCTGTCTCACGAACCACGGTATTAACTATTGAAACAAACTTATTGGTGCTCGTTGTAATAATTCCACATGGCAATAAGCCCTGGTTCGTGTCTCACGAACCATTATGTGAGAAAGAAGTTTATTGATGCTCATTATAATAATTCCACATCGCAGCAAAAGTCTGCTCCTTTAAGCATTGGTTCCTGTCTCACGAACCACGGTATTAACTATTGAAACAAACTTATTGGTGCTCGTTGTAATAATTCCACATGGCAATAAGCCCTGGTTCGTGTCTCACGAACCATTATGTGAGAAAGAAGTTTATTGATGCTCATTATAATAATTCCACATCGCAGCAAAAGTCTGCTCTTTTATTTCGGTAACCGACAAACCCGCCGGATCAACAGGAGGTAAAAAATGTATTTCCAGGCGGCGTGGTAAAAAGAAAAAAGGTTTATGAATGGGAACGGCTTTTTTGGTATTAAAAATCACTGCGGGTATAACGGCATGGCCTGTATCGGCAGCTAACTTAAAAGCACCGTCATAAAACTTCTTCAGCGGGTCGCTGGTGCGGTTACGGGTACCTTCGGGGTAAATGCACATATGCATGCCCAGCGATAATACCTTCTTCATCTCTTCAAAACTCCGGCGGCGGCTGATCTCGCTTTTCCTGTCCACCAGTACCGAACCTTTTTTATAATACCAGCCAAACAAAGGGATTTTTGCAAAAGAGGTCTTGGCAATGGTTTTGTTGGCGCCGGGTATGAATGCCGACGAAAGCGGTATATCCATCAGCGAATTATGGTTACAGGTAACAATATAACCTTCCCCTTTTTTAAAATACTGTTTTCCTTTTACCCTGATGGGGCAGGCCACCAGGCGCAGCCATACTTCCATCCATATACGGGCAAGTTTAATAAAATACCGCATACCCATCGGGTCGGGCATCAGGTAAGCCAGCATGGAAGGAATAAAAACAATTAAAAATGTAGCTACAAAACTGATCAGGCCCCAAACGGCCCAGATACGACCTGCTATTTCCCGTAACCATTTCATGGCCGCAAAGGTAAGTGATAGTTATAAGCCGGGTTAAGTAATCCTGGCTTATTTCTGTTGCAGTAACTTCTCCAGTACATAGTAGGTAATCGGACAAAAACTGGCGTTCTTCAATGTCAGGTTCTGCCGTTTTATAATAATATCCTCATCCGTATAGGGAAACCGTCTGCAGTCCGAAGGACGTTCGTCGTAAATAGTACAGGTATTGTCGTTCAGGTCTAAAAAGGGACAAGGCGAGCTTTTAACCACAAAATCACCTTCTTCATCCACTTTCAGGTAAGTATCTATAAACACGCTTTCACGCATGCCCATGTATTTGGCAATTCTTTTTACATCGGGTGTTTTAAAGCGGGGCGAATAGTTTTTGCAGCAATTGGCGCAGCTGAGACAGTCCACCTGTTCAAAAGCTTCTTCATGTAAGGCCGGTAACTGTTTCAAT
Organism: uncultured Terrimonas sp.; assembly: GCA_964445775.1. Taxonomy (GTDB): domain Bacteria; phylum Bacteroidota; class Bacteroidia; order Chitinophagales; family Chitinophagaceae; genus Terrimonas. Next base: position 22,336 of record CAYUMH010000035.1, on the reverse strand, counting down.
ACCACATTCTTATTGGCCCGTTGTAAATACTGTTTATACAGTTTACTCCGTTCCCCCGATTTCTTTTGCCAGTTCTTTAAAATGTCAGCCGACATATTGTGGTATTAAATTAAAATACAAAAATAGTAAGAAATAAAGGAACGGAACATGTAAGTACAGTACGGTTAATAGGAGCAGGGTATGGGAAAAACGCTGAAACAGGCTTTAAAAGGGTGATTTGCGCCTGTACGGGCTACCACCTTCTTTGGACAAAAACTGTTTAGGTTTCACCGCTTACAGTTTCAGCATTTTATCTTAATTTCGGCCAAAATTTTAAGGTACATGGCTGAAAAGATATTAATGCCCCGACTTAGTGATACGATGACAGAAGGTGTAATAGCTGCCTGGCATAAAAAAGTGGGTGATACGGTTAAAAAAGGCGATTTATTAGCAGAAGTAGAAACTGACAAAGCTACCATGGAACTGGAAAGTTATAAAGATGGTGTGCTTTTACATATTGGTACTGAAAAAGGCGGTAAGCTGCAGGTCGATGATCTATTGGCCATTGTAGGTACTGCCGGTGAAGATATATCCGGTTTATTAGGTGGCGGATCAGCTCCGGCACCCGAGAAGAAAGAAGAGAAAAAAGAGGAGAAAGCCGAAAAAGCGGAAGAGCCGAAAAAAAAAGATGGTGGCAGTTCTTTAGATGTTTCTAAAATGGACGAAGTGGTATTAATGCCCCGTTTAAGCGATACCATGACAGAGGGTGTAATTGCCAGCTGGAATAAGAATGTAGGCGACGATGTGAAGAAAGGTGATGTGCTGGCCGAAATTGAGACCGATAAAGCTACCATGGAGCTGGAAAGCTATAAAAATGGTAAACTCTTATACCAGGGTGCAAAAAAAGGAGAGAAAATACAGGTAAACGACCTGCTTTGTATTATAGGGGAAGAAGGTAAAATAGATGTTGACGCTGTGGTAGCTGCCGCTAAAGGTGGTGGCGCAGTAAGCAGCAGTGAAGCAGCAAAAGAAGAAAAAGCAGCCCCTGCCGAAGCCAAAGCGGAAAGCAATGAAACTACTGCTGTTGAAACAAACAATGAAGGCGGTCGTGTAAAAGCTTCTCCTTTAGCTAAAAAACTGGCATCCGAAAAAGGTATCGATATCAATAAGGTAAAAGGTTCCGGTGATGGCGGACGTATTGTTAAATCGGATATTGACAACTTTAAAGAAACTGCTGCTCCGGCAACCAGCGCTCCTGCTGCAAAAGCTGCCGTAAGTACCGTACCTGCCGGACAGGTAAGTTTTGATGAGGTTCCGGTATCGCAAATGCGTAAAGTAATTGCCAAACGTTTAAGCGAAAGCCTGTTCACTGCCCCGCATTTCTATTTAACCATGCAGATTGATATGGATGCTGCCGTAGCCGGCCGTGCCAGGATCAATGAATTCAGCCCGGTTAAAGTATCCTTCAATGATATGGTGTTAAAGGCCTGTGCTATTGCCTTAAAACAACATCCTGCCGTTAACAGCAGCTGGTTAGGCGATAAAATACGTGTAAATCACCATGTAAATATCGGGGTGGCTGTAGCCGTAGAAGATGGCTTACTGGTACCGGTAGTACGTTTTGCCGATGGTAAATCTTTATCCGCTATTTCCGGAGAAGTAAAAGAATTTGCTAAAAAAGCAAAAGATAAAAAACTGCAGCCTGCCGATTGGGAAGGAAGCACTTTTACCATTTCTAATTTGGGAATGTTTGGTATTGATGAGTTTACCGCTATCATTAACCCGCCTGATGCCTGTATACTCGCAATAGGTGGTATCAGCCAGGTACCTGTAGTAAAAAATGGCCAGGTTGTTCCGGGTAATATTATGAAAGTAACCTTAAGCTGCGACCACAGGGTGGTAGACGGAGCTACCGGTGCAGCATTCCTGCAAACATTAAAAAGCCTGTTAGAAGAGCCTTTAAGAATGCTGGCTTAACTTTATCAATTGACAGTTGACAATTTATAATTGACAATAATAAAAAAGGACAAAATCTAAATTTTGTCCTTTTTTATTTGAATACTTGTTCTATAATTAATTTTCTATTGTCACTTGTCAACTGTTCATTGTTCTTAATTCGGCTGTACTGCCGGTAAGCGGTAATGCTGGCCATCCCATAAAAAAATCTCATCCAGTTCATAATCCCAGAACTTGAACATCGGCGACCGCTCCAATATCTTTATTACTTCTTCCCGGGTATCGGCATTTAAAGTAATCCATACACGCTGTGTTTCCATACTCACAATATACTGCTCCACCACTTCCTTATTAATCAAAAAGTTAATATAGGTACGGTGAGGCGGCACCAGTTCGTTAAAACCTTCGCCCATGGTAAAATGTATAGTAACCTGGTATTTCTTCATACTGTAAAAAAGACAATTGAAACTTACAAAAGTTGCATTGGCTATGAAAATAATACTTTTTGGGATAGTAACAAATCCGGGTGTGAAATCTTATATATAAGTGGTGAATATACCGTTACTGCAGTTTCCAGTCCACAATATTGTTGGCCCACTCTGTACGGTAAGGAGTACTGATACGGATATAATTATCTGTATACCCTTCCATCATCCCGTTCTTATCATGGTCTTCAAACAAAACTTTACGGGTTTGCCCCTGGTGTTGGGCCGTAAAGTACTGCATCTTCATATAAGAAAGGTTGCGTAGGGTTTTATTACGCTCATGACGAACCTGCATGGGCACTACCGGTTCAATATCTAAAGCCAGTGTATTTGCCCGCTCGGAATAGGTAAATACATGTAAATAGGAAATATCCAGGCTATGTAAAAAATCGAAGGTCTCTTTAAACAGTTCATCCGTCTCACCGGGAAAGCCTACAATAACGTCTACACCAATGGCGCAATCGGGCATCAGCGATTTAATAAGCTGCACCCTGTCGGCATACAATTCACGTTTATAACGGCGGCGCATAGCCCCTAAAACCTGATTGCTGCCGCTTTGTAGCGGTATATGAAAATGGGGCATGAACTTATTGCTGCCGGCAACAAAACGGATGATCTCGTCGCTTAATAAGTTGGGTTCAATGGAAGATATACGATAACGGTCAATACCTTCCACTTTATCCAGTGTTTGTATTAACTCATAAAAATTCTCTTCCCGGTTATTCATGCCAATGGTTACACCGGCGCCATCGGGGCCTTTGCCAAAATCGCCCAGGTTAATACCCGTTAAAACGATCTCTTTCGTGCCTTTCTGCGCCAATTCCTCTACGTTGGTCAGTACATTTTGTATCAGGTCGCTGCGGCTTTTACCCCGGGCCATGGGAATGGTACAGAAGGAGCAATTATAATCGCAACCATCCTGTACTTTTAAAAAAGTGCGGGTCCGGTCGGCAAGGGAGTAGGAGGTATTAAAGCCGGTTACCTCGCCAATATCACAACTGCATATTTTAGCCGAATCACCTTTACTCAACTCACGTATATGCTGGGCTATATTAAACTTTTCAGCAGCGCCTAATACCAGGTCAACACCAGGTATTTCGGCAATCTCTTTGGGCTTTAACTGGGCATAACAACCGGTGATCACCACAAAGCTCTCCGGCGCTTTGCGCTGTATACGACGTACCAACTGGCGACACTCTTTATCGGCATTCTCCGTAACAGAACAGGTATTGATCACATACACGTCCGCATGGTCGGTAAACTCTCTTTTCTCAAAACCTTCATTCTCCATCAAACGGGATATAGAAGAGGTTTCGGCGTAATTGAGCTTACAACCCAGGGTATGAAATGCTACTGTTTGTGCTGTTGCCATATTAAATAAGTGTGCAAAGGTAGCTAATTAGCTGATTTGGAAATTTGGAAATTTGAAAATGTAACGGTTTGTTCTGATAATGAATTGTTTATAGTATGTGGGCTGAACAGGATTACAGGCGTAGAAGTGTGCGACCCGCAACAATACTGTTGGGACAGGCGCAACAAAAGCTGATAGTAGTACAATAGCCGGGTCCACAAAATATAAACCCCTCCGGAGAGGGGTTTGTGTGAGCGTATTATTTTTTCTTGGTCGCTGTTTTTTTAGCAGCCGCTTTTTTAGGCGCTGCTTTCTTTTTGGCGGCTGCCTTTTTCTTGGCCGGGGCTTTTTTGGCAAAAGCGCCGGGTATCTCCAGCTCTATCATCTGTTTTACCTGGTCCAGTGTAAGGGTTGCCGCTTCTTCGGGTGTGTACTTCACATCATCCTTTTTACGCGGCATCTTCACCATCTTTTTACCAAAGCGGATAAAGGGACCCCAGCGACCGTTCTCCAAAGCTATTTTATCATCGGCCCAGCGCTGTATATAACGGTTCTCTTCTTTTTTCACCTTGCCTTCAATCAGTTCATTGATATCAGCCTGTTTTAAATTATTAAAATCGTAACGTTTAGGTACGTTAATAAACATGCCGTCCCATTTAATAAAGGGACCAAAACGGCCGGTACCTTTGGTTACAGGTTTGTCCTCGTAACTGGCAACAGGTGCATCGGCTTTCTGTTTTTCTTTAATAAAGTTTATAGCCTGATCTACGGTAACAGATGCCAGGTCGGTACCACGTGGTATGGAAATAAAATCATCACCCCATTTCACATAAGGGCCAAAACGGCCTACGTTAACGGATATGTCTTTGTCCTCGTACTGGCCCAAAGTGCCCTGTATCTTGAATAATTCCATCGCTTCCTCAAACGTAATGGTTTCAATACTGGACCCATTGGGTATCTTGGCAAAACGTGGTTTATCTTCATCATCCGCATTACCAATTTGTACCATGGGGCCATAACGTCCCATACGGGCAACCACAGGCTTGCCGCTTTCAGGATCAACACCTAATTCATGTTCTCCTTTAATACGGTCGGCATTTTCAATGGTATTATCTACATCCTTTTTAAATGGACTGTAAAAATCATCGATCATCTTGTTCCACTTCAGTTTGCCTTCGGCCACCTCGTCAAACTCACCTTCCACTTTGGCGGTAAAGCCATAGTCCATAATATCCTGGAAATACTGTTTCAAAAAATCAGTAACTACCAGGCCCAGGTCGGTAGGGAACAATTTCCCTTTTTCGGCACCGGTCATTTCATAGTCCTGTTTCTGGGTAATGGCATCATTTTTTAACACCAATATGCGGTAATCACGGCGTACGCCTTCTTTCTCTCTTTTTTCTACATATCCTCTTTTCAAAATGGTAGAGATGGTTGGAGCGTAGGTAGATGGACGGCCGATGCCCATTTCTTCCAGTTTCTTTACCAGCGAAGCTTCAGTAAAGCGTGGCTGCGGGCGGCTGAAGCGTTCAGTCGCTTTCATCTCCTTTAAGGGGAGGACCTGTTTTACCTGTAAAGGCGGTAACATGCCTTCCTGTGTATCTTCTTCCTCGTCGTCGTCCTTATCCTCGCGGTATACTTTTAAAAAGCCTTCAAATTTAATTACCTCACCACTGGCGGTCAGTTCTTCTTTATTAGTGGAGATATCAATCTTTGCAATTGTTTTTTCCAGTTCTGCATCGGCCATCTG
>CAYUMH010000035.1:0-16805 GCA_964445775.1 uncultured Terrimonas sp. | reverse complement strand
CTGGCTGGCCATGGTACGTTTCCATATCAGTTCGTACAAACGACGCCAGTCCGGATCGTCCACCGTTAACTTTTCCATATAGGTAGGGCGGATCGCTTCGTGCGCTTCCTGCGCTCCCTGGTTCTTATTCTTGTACCGGCGAAACTGGTGATACTCTTCACCGTACATACCTTTTACGGTACGGGTAATATCGCCCAGGGCAGTGTCACTTAAATTAACGCTATCGGTACGCATATAGGTAATATGACCATTCTCATACAGGCGCTGTGCGATCTGCATGGTACGGGCCACACCATATCCTAATTTCCGGGATGCTTCCTGTTGCAGGGTAGACGTGGTAAAAGGCGGTGCCGGGGTACGTTTGCCTGGTTTTACCTGTATATCTTTAACGGCATAATTAGCGCCGATACAACTTTCTAAAAACTTTTGCGCATCTGCTACCTGGTCGTACTTGGCGCCTTCGGCTTTAAAAGTAATGTTTTTACCGGCTGCGTCATTGGCGGTAAAAAAGGCATCGATCTTAAAACTGCTTTGCGTGGCAAATGCATTGATCTCCCTTTCCCGCTCTGCAATTAAACGTACGGCAACACTTTGTACACGTCCGGCACTCAGGTTATTACGCATGCTCATCTTGCGCCATAAAACCGGGCTTAGTTCAAAACCCACAATACGGTCCAGTACACGACGGGCCTGTTGCGCATTCACCAGGTTCATATCCAGCAAACGTGGATTTTTTACCGCGTTTTCAATTGCGGGCTTGGTGATCTCATGAAATACGATACGTTTGGTGGTGGAGGGGTTTAAACCCAATACTTCACATAAATGCCAGCTGATGGCCTCTCCTTCACGGTCCTCATCCGTTGCCAGCCATACTTCTTCCGATTTTGATGCCAGTGATTTCAATTCCTTTACCACTTTCTCTTTATCGTCAGATATAATATATCGCGGTTCAAAATTTCTTTCAATATCAATACCCATCCCTGCCTTCTCCAGGTCACGTATATGCCCGAAACAACTCTTTACCTGGAAGTCTTTTCCAAGTATTTTTTCAATTGTTTTTGCCTTGGCAGGGCTCTCTACTATTAACAGGTTTTTCGCCATAATTACTCCTTTATTATATATATCACTACCTCGTTGGGAGGGGGCAAGTTAAACAAGAATACCAAATTTTTTTTCATTTTATCAAACTATCAGTCATTTTGGCACCATTTCGCCAGCTAAAAACGGTGAAAGGTTTCCGGGGTTTAAAAGTGTTTAAAGTCAGTACTGTATTGAGTTTTATGATTTTAATGGTATATATCCACCGCCCCAAATGACAGACCGAAAACTTTTTTAAAAATTTTTTCGCAAATGATTTTTCTCATTCTCCCGGAAATGCAGGCATAGCAACTATGAACTATTAACTATCAACTATTGAACAACTCCCCAACTTCCATTTTTCAATATTTACCGGAATGGTTAACTTTGCAACGCTTTTATTTTAAACAATATTTGAAATACACAGAATGAACAGGATCTATTTTGATAATGCTGCAACTACGGCCCTTGACAAGGATGTGCTGGATGCGATGATGCCATATATGACCACCCAGTTCGGGAATCCGTCTTCCATTTACTCATATGGCCGTGAAACAAAGCTGGCCATTGAAAAGGCCCGTAAGTCGGTTGCAGCCCTGTTACATGCGCACCCCAGCGAAATATTCTTCACCAGCGGTGGTACCGAAAGTAACAATACGGCAATCCTGTCGGCCATCCGTGACCTGGGATGTAAACATATCATCAGCTCACCCATTGAACATCACGCGGTATTGCATACAGTAGAACATTATACGCATGCAGGCCTGGTAACCAGCAGCACGGTAAAGCTGAAAGCAGACGGGCATGTTGACCTGGAAGATCTGGAGCAGCAACTGGCCAATGCCAAAGAAAGATGCCTGGTTTCTTTAATGCATGCCAATAACGAGATCGGTAATTTATTACCCATTAAAGCGGTGGGTGAACTGTGTGAAAAATACCATGCTATCTTTCATTCGGACTGTGTACAGACTGTAGGACATTATCCTATTGATCTAAGCCGTTTACATGTACACTTTATTTCCGGTGCCGGCCATAAATTTCATGGACCTAAAGGCGTGGGTATTTTATACATCAACCAGGATGTAAAGATCAAACCGTTCATTTTTGGTGGCGGACAGGAAAGAAATATGCGTGCGGGTACAGAAAACCTGTATGGCATTGTTGGTTTTGCAAAAGCCTTGGAAAACGCGATGGCTAATTACGATACTGATAGCGCTGGTATTTTATCGGTAAAAAAATATATGATCGAACAATTGCGCAACCATGTACCGGAAGTTGCTTTTAACGGCGACCAGGAAGGCAGTTGTTTATACACGGTTTTAAATGTATCATTCCCTAAAACCGAAATGTCCGAAATGTTATTATTTAACCTGGATATGAATGGTATTTGTGTATCGGGCGGCAGTGCCTGCAGCAGCGGTGCCAACCAGGGCTCGCATGTAATACAGGCAATTAATAAGGATCCGGAAAGGGTAGCGGTCCGCTTCTCTTTCTGTAAACATAATACAAAAGAAGAGGTAGACGCCGTGATAGCAAAAGTAAAAGAGCTGGTATAAAAGAAAAGGCCCGGAATATTCCGGGCCTTTTCTTTATGATAAATATTTACGCATCATCTCTTTTACAAATGCGGCATAATAATCAGTTGCCTGCTGGTAATGCCCTTCTTTTACCAATACCACCGATGGTTGTACCAGGTGGTCGTGCAGGTAATCTAATATCTCAGCCCGGTTCTCAAACTCCCGCATCGCTTGCAGCATGCGCGGTCCTTCGGTTTTATAGGCTTTCAATAAGCTCCTGCCTTCGGTATCATTAGCCATATAATTATCCCTTAACCAGCGCAGGGTTTGCAATTCATCACAATTATCAGCCAGGCCTTTATGGTGCACACAGGCCGTTGTTAAAAAGCAGGAATCATCGTCATTGCTACTTGATGTGCCTCCTGCTGTTTCATACTTCAGTGATAGCGATACTTCGTTGCTCTTTTTCAGGATGTTTAACACGGAGTAGGTTGTACAATCAATCAGTAAGGACTTGCCTAAAGCATCAGCGGGCTTACTGTCGCCTGAAACTTTTTCATTGAACTTTGCTTCAATTTTATAACTGTTACTACTCGTACTGGTCTTGGTTACCTGGTTAATATCGTAAAATACAGTAACGGTCTTGGTAGCGCCGCTTGTTTTATCCAGCAGCGTAATTACCTGTACTTCTAATAATTTTTCAGCGGGTTTTGCAGTTGCAAAGCCGGTAACACCACTATGAATGACCTTAAAAACATAACTGACCGTTTTGTTTTTTTCGGTTACATTCCGGAGGGCATAGGTACTGGTTGATTGCTGGTTATTACTGCGAACGGCGAGGGGAATGGCGGCAATGGAGGCAAATGCCATACTTCCTCTTTGTAAAAAATTCCTGCGGTTCATAATGTGGCGGGTTTAGATAACAAGATTAGTAAAGTTTACCACAGGATGCAATACCCTATAATGGGTATTCAACGCCGGGGCAACTTATATGCAGGCGATCAGTTTCCCGGATAAATGTAAAAAGTTTTATATAAGTGGTAGGTTTCTGTGGGTAAACCTTGTTATATTTATGGTTTCCTCTAATAACTCAATATTCAAACCATTCATGAGAAAAGTTTTATTGTTGGGTTTTGTGTTCTCGGCTCTGATTACGCAGGCACAAAATACCCCACCTGTAAAGGCTAATTATGCATTAGCTGCCCGATTTTCACCCAATAAGGTTAATAAGATGTTGTTCAGTACCAGTGTCGATCCGCATTGGTTAAAAAACAGCGACCGTTTCTGGTATGTATACGAAACCCGGCAGGGTAAACTGTGGTACATAGTTGACGCGGCCCGTAAAGTGAAAAAACCTTTGTTTGACAACGCTAAACTGGCGGCTGAAATTACCCGTATTGTGCGTGATCCTTTTGATGCGCAACACCTGCCCATTCAAAACCTTAAGTTCATTAAGGACGAGAATACCATCAGCTTTGAAATAAGAAGCACGCAGGACGTGGTAAAAAAAGACACAGCCGCTAAAAAAGATACAGCTGCCACAACAACAAGAGGCAGGGGGGGAGCCGGTGGCCGTGGCGCCGGAGCACCGGGAGGAGCGGCAGCAGCAACTGAAAAGAAAATATTCTACTTTGAATATAACCTGAACAGTGGCGTACTGACCGAACTGAAAGATTATGAGAAGCCAAAGGACAGGACCATGTGGGCTTCTTTTTCACCGGACAGGAAGACTATCCTGTATGCAAAAAACAATAACCTTTTCTGGATGGATAGTGCCAACTATGCCAAAGCACAGGTTAAGGATGATGACAGCACGATTGTTGAGCACCAGATCACTACCGATGGTGAAGAAGAATACAGCTATGGCGGCGGCGGCGGTGAGAATAATGTTGACAAAGAAAAAAACAAAAACAAGCGTAAACGTGCTTTTGTACAATGGTCTCCCGATGGTAAATACTTTGTATTGACCCGTTCAGATAACCGCCTGGTAAAAGATCTTTGGGTATTGAACAATGTATCTGAACCAAGGCCAACACTGGAAACCTATAAATACCAGATGCCCGGCGAAAAAGAAGCATCTATAAGAGAACTATACCTGTTTGACTTTGCGACCAAAAAGAGCAAAAAGATCCGCATCAATGCTTTTAAAGACCAGGAAGTAAGTGTGTGGAGTAAACCACCACTGCAAAAAGAAAGGGACGATGAGTTCAGGGCTTCTTTCTGGCATGGCACCAATGATAAATTCTATATCAGCCGTACCAGCCGCGACCTGAAACGCATTGATGTTTGCGTGGTGGATGTGAAGTCGGATACTGCCATAACATTAATTGAAGAGCGTTTAAATACCTACGTGGAGAACCGCCGCATTGGCCTGGTAAACGGAGGCAAAGAATTGATCCAATGGAGCGAAGCAGACGGCTGGGCACATTTTTACCTGTACGATGAAAAAGGTAAACTGAAAAACCAGATCACCAGCGGACCTTTCCACTGCGAGGATATTGAAAGCATTGATGAAAAAAACAGGGTACTGTATTTTACGGCCAATGGTCGCGAAGCAGGTGAAGATCCCTACTACCTGCACTTATACCGTGTGAACTTTGATGGCAGCGGCTTACAATTACTGAACAAAGGTAACTTTGATCACAGTGTAAGTATGGATGATAACAGCCGCTTTTTTGTGAACACCTCTTCAAGGGTAAATACAGCGCCTGAATCGGCATTACTGGATAATACCGGTAAAGTGGTGCTGCCATTGGAAAAAACCGATATGAGCGGTTTATTTGAAGCCGGTTATAAATTCCCTGAGCCATTTGTGGTTAAAGCAGATGATGGTATTACTGACCTCTACGGTGTAATGTATAAACCATTTGACTTTGACAGCACCAGGTCTTACCCGATCATTGAATATGTATATCCTGGTCCGCAAACTGAAGCTGTAAACAAGGCTTTTGGTAAAGGCATGGATCGTATTGACCGTTTGGCCCAGTTAGGTTTTATTGTAATTACCGTGGGTAACCGTGGTGGTCACCCAAGCCGCAGCAAATGGTATCACAACTATGGTTATGGTAACCTGCGCGACTATGGCCTGGCTGATAAAAAAGCCGCGATTGAGCAATTAGGCTACCGTCATAAATTTATTGATGTGAACAGGGTAGGTATTCATGGACATAGCGGTGGTGGTTTTATGAGTACGGCTGCCATGCTGGTATATCCCGACTTCTTTAAAGTAGCGGTGAGCAGCGCCGGTAACCACGAAAACAATATCTATAACCGCTGGTGGAGCGAAAAACACCATGGCGTGCTGGAGAAAGTAAGTGATAAGGGTGATACCAGCTTTGTGTACAATATTGAACGTAACCCTACACTGGCCAAAAACCTGAAAGGACATTTAATGCTGAGCACCGGTGATATTGACAACAATGTGCACCCTGCCAATACCATTCGTATGGCCAATGCACTAATTAAAGCCAACAAAAGATTTGAACTGGTATTACTGCCGGGTCAAAGACATGGTTATGGCCCGATGACAGAATACTTCTTCTGGAAAGGTTGTGACTACTTTGCGGCGCATCTGCTGGGTGATACGGAAAGGCCGGTAGATATGGAGGAGATGAACAGGGAAGTGGAACAATCAAAATGAGTATACTGATACAAATAATAAAAGGGGCAATTGCCCCTTTTATTATTTTATGCATTTGACCGGGTTTGCTTCCGGTACATATGTTTTTTATATTTCGTTGTTGTTCTGCTCAGCATTAGCTTTTCTTTTCCTTCTTTTGCTGATCCAGTGTTTTAAAAGCGGTATCACGGCCGGTAAGATGGAAAGACCGATAATGATCAGCACTACTTTACCGAAATTCTCTTTTACAAAATTGATCTGGCCCAAATAATAACCGGCCAGGGTTAAGCTTACCACCCATAAAAATGCACCCACTACATTATAGGTTAAAAAAGTTGAGTACTTCATCTTACCCACACCACCCACGAAAGGAGCCAGGGTTCTTACAATGGGTATAAAACGGGCAATGATAATGGTGGTAGGACCATATTTTTCGTAAAAAGCATGTGTTTTTTCAATATGCTCCGGCTTGATAAAACTTTTACCGAAAAGCTTGATATGGGTTACCCGCATGCCGAAATACCGCCCGATGGCATAGTTTAGTGCATCTCCTGCAATGGCGGCAATTAAGAGTAAAACCAGGACAATCCATATATTTAAAGAGTCGGGGAACTGGGCTGCCAGCATACCGGTGGCGAATAATAAAGAGTCTCCGGGCAAAAAAGGCATGATCACCACACCGGTTTCCACAAAAATAATGGCAAACAGGATGGCATATACCCAAACACCGTAATCATCAAGAATAACTTTCAGGTGATCATCAATATGCATTATAAAATCAAACAACTCCATCATAAACGACACAGGTTTTAAAAGTTGCGCAAAGGTAAGCATCCCACCCTTGTGATAACCATGTATATGTTTTTTTAACAGAAATAACTTATTGTCACCTTTTTAAGCAACACAGATTATAAGGGGCATGCATTGTTTTTACTTTTAAATTTTTACTTTTGAAAAATGAGTACGAATTCATCCACTGCGTTTAATTATGGTATTGATGTTTTAACGGTACAAAAAACGATTGCCATTGCCAACGGGAAAATAAAAGCGGGTTTTAATGCTAAAGCCATCGAACAAATTCAGGCTTCTCAACAGGCTGTCCAGGATATTGTGGACAGTGAACGCACCGTTTATGGCGTAAATACGGGTTTTGGTATATTGGCCAATAAACCTATTTCTGCGGCCGATACCGCCACTTTACAATATAAAATATTACAGAGCCATAGCGTAGGGGTGGGTGATGCCATACCCGCCGAAGTAGCCAAAATCATGCTTATAACCAAGGTGCAGGCCCTGGCAAAAGGTTACAGCGGGGCACAGCTTACTACTTTGCAACGTATTGTCTGGCATATAGATAACGATATTATTCCCATAGTGCCCGAAAAGGGTAGTGTAGGTGCTTCCGGCGACCTGGCCCCGCTTTCCCATTTATTCCTGCCCCTGATTGGTTTGGGCGAATGTATTTATAAAGGTAACCGGGTACCCACCGCTGAAGTATTTGCGAAAGAAGGTTTGGCTTCCATACAATTAGGTCCCAAGGAGGGCCTGGCCTTAATTAACGGTACACAATTTATACTATCCTTTGCCGTAAAAGCGGTGCAACGCATGCATAACTGCCTGGAAGCTGCGGATATTATTGGGGCTATGACACTGGAATCCTTAACCGGCACCAATGCACCTTTTGACAGCCGCCTGCACGACCTGCGCCCCTTTGCAGGTAATAAACTGGTAGCACAAAGGTTGCGCCTGTTGTTGCAAAACTCCGATATCATGCAAAGCCATATGGATTGCGGCCGTGTACAGGATCCCTATAGTTTACGCTGTATGCCACAGGTACACGGTGCCAGCCGTAATGCCTGGCTGCATTTAAAAGAACTGACCGAAACAGAACTGAATGCGGTAACAGATAACCCCATTATTTTATCGGCAGATGATACCATTAGTGGCGGCAACTTTCATGGCCAGCCACTGGCCTTGCCTTTGGACTATGCATGCTTTGCTGCTGCCGAGCTGGGTAATATAGCGGATAGGCGTTGTTACTTATTACTGGAAGGTAAATGGGGCTTACCTATGTTATTAATGAAAGACGTAGGGTTGAACAGTGGCTTTATGATTCCGCAATACACCACTGCAGCGCTTGTTACCGAAAATAAAACCCTTTGTTTCCCGGCAAGTGCTGACAGTATCCCTACTTCGCTGGGTCAGGAAGATCATGTAAGTATGGGCAGTATTAGCGGGCGTAAATTAAATAAGGTACTGGATAATATAGAATACATACTTGCCATTGAACTGTTAAGCGCCTGCCAGGCTATTGAGTTCAGAAGACCTTTAAAAAGTTCTGCCATATTGGAGTTTGCACATGACTATATCCGTCGTTATGTGGGCTTTGCCGAGGAGGACAGGATCTTTGCCGATGATATCAACAAAGTAGCCGGCACTATCAAGGATTTTAGTTTTGTGAATGAAGTAAATGATTTTGCAACCGGTATGAGCATTGGACTGAACCAGGGTTACGATGTTTTTGATATCAGGTAATTTTTTTATTACCGGTAGTAGTACTACTATCAACATCTGTTGTAACCCGGTAGGGTTGGGATTTAATTTATTTCCAGTGGAAATGAATTAAATACTCTCACTGCATCGTTCGGTAATTATATTCAACAAGTATGCTAAACTAATTATTAAATTGAATCGCGTGCAATCGAAGCAGCCGGAAGTTTTGTGGGAATAGTATCGCATGGCCCCGTAATGATTTTAATTTCGGGCTTTTCTACCTGTATCTCTATACCATCAATCTTTCGTGTTGTTAACATGGCTTTTATAGCGTCAAAATTACCCTTTTGTATGTTGATGGTAATTTGTTGTTTATCTGTTATCCTGAATTCGGAAATACCGTAATAATAACTATCCTCTTTTTTTATACAGGCAAACAAAATCGCCCTGTCATTCTTAAAAAGTTTCAGGTTGCCCTCATCTTTACTGAATTGATAAAGATTATCGTTTGTATGCGTGAAATTCAATTGAAGCTTTTTATCAGGACAAAAAAATAACACTTTTATATCTTTTTCATCATAGCCTTTGATGGCTGCGGTAAGCTGTACAGCGATCATGTTTTCCGCTTCGTTCATAAAAGCATCAATATTATACCAGCCAAAACTGTCAATGTCAAATTCATAAGCGTCTGTATCAGGAGCAGGTTGTTGGATGATATTTTCTGGAATGGTATCATAAACTCCTGTACCGGTATTTTCAGCAGGAGTTATTACGTTAGTGCGGCCTGGAGCTTTGTAGGTAGCTGTTGCAATAAAAGAAATTTCATTTTTTTTCAATGGAACAATAACCGTATCCTGTTTGGAACAGGGGTCTACAAACACTCCGGTATTATTTGCGGTATCCTTTGTTTTGACAATGTCGTCCGGTTTAACCGGCAGGTTGTTTTTGTTAAGCTTTACTTCATTGTTTACATAATCAATAATGGCGTCAATTGAAGGGGATTCTAAAGCAGGAAATAAATCCATTGTTGTCGGTGAGTACTTGTATCGGTTTAAAAAGTAAAGGTCTTTACCCTCCCGTATAACTTTTGTATTATCATTCACCCACCGGTGGATTCTTTTTCTATCCGGTACACGTTCATCTATTCCCATTAAAGCGGGGGCTATCTCGTCGTTAAAAATACTGGAATGACAGGTCTTGCATTTTGATTCGAATAAAGTTTTACCAAAGAGTAGTTGCTTACTTTGCGCCGTTTCATTTAAACCGGCTGGTTCCACCCAGTTAATAGTGCCATCGGCTGCTTCCTGGCCTTTAAAAAGCTGCATCTCACTGTCCCAGTTGCTATTGGGAATACTGATATTGATGGGTTGTAGTATTCGCGGTTGTTTTCCACCGGCTTTAGCGTCAATAAAAATCATACCGCCACTGCGTAATGGTCTGCCGTTTGATTCGGTGGTTAAGCCGGCTGCAAATATTTCAAAGGCTGTTAATGCCTCTTTTATCGTAATGGTTACTTTTTCTTTCGTATTAAAACTATTGGCTTTAATACGTATTGTGGATCCGTGCACGGTTTTTAAAACAGTATCGTGGTGGTTATCGATAACAAATTCTTGGTCAGGTAAAACAGAGGTGGTAAATGGCTCAATATTTGACTTACTGGTGCAAGAAAACAGGCCCAAAACAAAAAAAAAGACTATGGGAATTTGTTTCATGGTATAAGTGGTTGTAATGGTTTTGTTTTTACCAAATGATAACAATTTGGTAAATGTTTTGTTGTAATTTTGTTCTTATTATATTTTCAATATTTTTTGAAAATATTGTAACTTTGTATTCAAATTATAGTTTATGAAAATTGTAATCGTTGGCGGCGGCTTTGGCGGACTTAAACTGGCTAGAAAGTTAAACAACAAAAAGGGTATAGAAGTGGTATTGATAGACAAAGTAAACTATCACCAGTTCCAACCCCTGTTTTACCAGGTGGCCACTGCGGGCCTGGATGCCAGCAATATTTCCTTCCCCCTGCGTAAAGTATTTCATAACAGTAAAAATGTGCGGGTGAGGCTGGCCGCCGTGCAGCAAATTGTTGCAGCTGAAAATAAAATTATAACCGATACCGAAGAGATCACTTACGATAAACTGGTGCTGGCGACCGGTGCCGATACCAATTTTTTTGGTAACCAGCAACTGGCCGATCATGCTTTTCCTATGAAATCGAGCGTAGAAGCCATTAAACTGCGCCATAAATTGTTAAGCAACTTTGAAGAGGCCACGGTGAGTACCGGCACCGACCTCCAGCGTAAAATGAATATTGTAGTGGTTGGCGGCGGACCTACCGGCGTAGAGGTTTCCGGGGCGCTTGCCGAGATGAAAAAATATATCCTGCCCAAGGATTTTCCTGAGCTTGACTTTTCCACCATGAATATTTACCTGCTTGAAGGCTCGCCCAAAACCCTGGCGGCCATGAGTGAAAAATCGGCTAAGGAATCACAAAACTACCTTACCCGCATGGGGGTAACCGTAATGACCAATACCATTGTAAAAAATTATGACGGGCAACAGGTAGAACTGAACAATGGCGAACTGATACCAGCCGCTACGGTTATATGGGCTGCCGGTATTAAAGGAAATGTTCCGGCTGGTATTGATCCCGAACTGATCGTAAGGGGTAACCGTATTAGTACCGACCGTTATTGTAAAGTAAAAGGCAGTAATAATATTTATGCTATTGGTGACCTGGCCTATATGGAAACGCCTAAGTTTGAAAAGGGGCATCCGCAGGTAGCTCCTGTTGCCATGCAGCAGGCGGGTATGCTGGCAAAGAATTTTATTAAAGAAAGTAAGGGTAGCAGCGAGCTGCAGGAGTTTGAATATTTTGACAAAGGTTCCATGGCAACCGTTGGCCGTAATAAAGCCGTGGTGGACGTACCCAAACCTAAATTACATTTTAAAGGCTGGTTTGCCTGGCTTATATGGATGAGCCTGCACCTGATGATGATACTGGGCGTGAAGAACCGTTTTTTTGTATTCAACCACTGGCTGTATAAATACTTTACCTACGACCAGAACCTGCGCCTGATATTCCGTTCATTTGATAAGGAAAAGTAATTACGGGGTATAATAAAGGTGAAATGCATAATACAACAAAGCTTGGTATATAACTAAAAGCTGAAGGGCTGCCGGATGCGCAGGGGCAGTGTGCAGCAAAGCGGAACACCGGAGCGGAGCGAAGCCCGGAGCAGCCGGAACTATAGCCGGGAAATGATAAAAAGCTGCCAGCCCCGGCCCGCCGTTTATGTATAATAACCATGCAATTTGCATGACTTAGCGAGGGTTTACGTATTTTCGCTTTCTTACATAATTTATTAGCTACTATGTATCCCAACCTCTATTACGTATTCAAAGATTTTTTTGGTGTTGAGTGGAAGTTTTTAAGCATTGTTAATTCCTTTGGTTTTTTTGTAGCCATTGCTTTTATTTTATCGGCAATGGTATTGGCCAAAGAGCTGAAACGTAAAAGCAGCGAAGGATTACTGCAGCCAACAGAAATGACTATAACGGTAGGGCAGCCGGCTACGCTTGTTGAAATACTGATGAATGCTTTTTTCGGCTTTCTGTTCGGCTATAAAATACTGGGCCTGTTTTTATTGAACAGCACCGTTACCGAAGATCCGCAACAATATATTTTTTCGGGCATCGGCAGCTGGCCCGGTGGTATTGGCCTGGCATTATTATTTGGCTTTTTAAAATGGTACGAAAAAAATAAACAAAAATTACCCAAGCCTGAAAAAAGAACCGTGCGGGTATGGCCGCATGACAGGGTAGGCGAGATCACTATTTTGGCCCTGGTGTTTGGTTTACTGGGTGCCAAGTTGTTTGATACATTTGAGAACTGGGACACTTTTGTAAAAGATCCTTCCACCTTTTTCTCGGTAAGCGGTTTAACATTTTACGGCGGATTGATCTGTGCGGCCCTGGCTATCTGGTGGTACGCACGTAAACATAAAATTGGTTTCTGGCATTTAAACGATGCGGCAGCCCCAACCTTAATGCTAGCCTACGGTTTAGGCCGTATTGGCTGCCAGGTAGCCGGTGACGGCGACTGGGGTATTTATAATGCAGCCTTTATGACCGATGCATCGGGTAATTTAATGGGCGGCGGTACGGTGGAAACCTTTAACCAGGCTTTACAGGCCAATACCCAGTTTTTTAGTCATACCGGAACGGAACATGCATTTTTTGCCAAGCCGGGCTTTTTAAGCTTTTTACCGGACTGGATGTTTGCCTATAATTACCCGCATAATGTGAATGAAACCGGGGTACAACTGGCCAATTGCACCGGTAAATTCTGTAATCACCTGCCGGTACCCGCTTTTCCTACTCCTTTTTACGAAATAGTGGCATCCCTGATCATTTTTGGCATTTTATGGAGCCTGCGCAAGAAAATTAAAGTGCCGGGGGCTTTATTTGCCCTTTACCTGATGTTTAACGGGCTGGAACGCTTCCTGGTGGAAAAAATAAGGGTGAATACCAGGATGAATATCCTGGGTTTTCATCCCACACAGGCCGAAGTGATCTCCACATTGCTGTTTTTAACAGGGTTGGTACTGTGGTTCTGGCTGCATAAAAAGCACCGGGCACAGCCATTGGCCGCCAAGTAATGCACATTTTAACTGTTTTAAAGCTGTTATCCTGACAATTATTGTTTGGCCTGGAATGCCCTGCCATGGCAATTTTGCTGTGTTTTTGTACAAAAATGGCAGAATTTTGCGCCAATTTATTAACAAACGTTATGAGATTCCGCAATTGCGTTGTACCTTTGTATTTAGTTGACCTTTAGCCATCTTAACCGAATTTTACCAATATCCTGCAAACAAAACAACTTCTTTATTCGTTTTATACAATAAAACAGACATTTTTATAATATGCGGCAGTTAAAAATTGCAACCCAGATTACGAACAGAGATTCTCAGGCGGTAGAAAAGTATTTGCAGGAAATTTCTAAAATCTCGATGATTACACCAGAAGAAGAAACTACGTTGGCACAACGTATTAAAATGGGTGATCAGCGGGCTTTGGATAAATTAGTGCAGGCCAACTTGCGTTTCGTGGTATCGGTAGCAAAACAATATCAACACCAGGGTCTTTCTTTAAGTGACTTGATCAATGAAGGTAACCTGGGTTTGATTAAAGCAGCACAACGTTTTGATGAAACCAAAGGTTTTAAATTCATTTCATACGCGGTTTGGTGGATCCGTCAATCTATTTTACAGGCTTTAGCCGAGCAGGGACGTTTGGTACGTTTACCCCAGAATAAGATTGGTACCTACAATAAAGCTAACAAAGCCTATATGGCTTTTGAACAGGAGCATGAGCGTGAGCCATCAACTGAAGAGTTAGCTGAATTGCTGGAGATGAGCGAAACCGAGATCAACAATATTTTCCAGAGCAATACCCGTCACACTTCACTGGATGCCCCTGTGCACGAAGCGGAAGATGTGGCTATGGGCGACTTACTGGAAGGCAGTGACGATACCGATGACGATGTAATGAAAGATTCATTACGTAACGAGATTCGTCGTGTTTTAAAATCTTTATCGCCCCGCGAGGCTGAAATAGTAAATGCTTATTTCGGTTTAGACGGCGAACAAGGTGTAACTATTGAGCAAATTGGCCAAAAGTATGATCTAACCAAGGAACGTATCCGTCAGATTAAAGAACGTGCCATTAAACGTTTACAAAAAGCCCGTTATAGTAGCGCCTTAAAAGCGTACTTAGGCTAAACATAGCAGCTTCTTTTGTTCCGTACATCTGTTTGTACCGGCAATAAAAGAATTTCGGTGGATTTATAAAGCAGCCCTGATTTAATCGTTGGGGCTGTTTTTTTGTTTAAAGACGTTCCAGAGGTTCAAGATGTTCAAAAGTTCAAGATTCAAAAGTTCAAAGGGTTAGCGGGTAATCATTAACAAGACTAATATCCGGTTTATCATTCCTAATTCATAACTCATAATTCATCATTCATAACTCATCATTCCTAACTCATAAATCGTAAATCTCAAATCCTGCTTCTTCTGCCACTCATCCCTTAACCCGCCAGTTGAAAAAGCTGAAAGTTTACCCTAACTACTTGCCTCTCATCAATAAATCATATTTTTTTCTTAAATGGTAAACTTAGTTGTCTATTATCTACTATCTTTGCGCCTTGTCAGAACAAATCATGTAGTAACTTGTTGTACTGTGTTTTGTGTGGTCCGTTGATTTTACTGCGATTCTTGCCAGCTTATATTTCCGGTTTACCCGCCGGAAGTAATTTTTTACTCAGTCCAGGATTTTTGATAAACATATATATGAAGATGATATTTCCCCGCAAAGGCAGCCGCATGGCTGTATTAGGTATATGCGTATTGTTGATAGGTACATCAGTTGCCGCCCAGCAAACCGCTAATGATAGTATTTTACAAAACACAACCCTTGACAATGTTATTCGCTATGCGATAGAGAGGCAGGCCATTGTAAAAAAAGCCCTGGCCGATGAACAAATTACCGAAGCTAATATCAAAAGCCGCCTGGCCGATTGGTACCCGCAGGTAAACTTTGGCTATACTTTCCAGCATACATTTGATGTGCCCACCAATATTATTGGCGGTAACCCTATACAACTGGGTGTTGAAAATACCTCGGCCTTACAATTGTTAGCTACACAGAATATTTTTAACCGCGACCTGTTGCTGGCCCGCAATACCAAGGCCGATGTGCGTAAACAGGCACAACAAACCACCACCGGTAATAAAATTGATGTGGCGGTAAGTGTGTCCAAAGCCTTTTACGATATTATTGCCACTGAACAACAGATAAAAGTAAGCAACGAAAATATTGTACGCCTGCAACGCAGTTTAAAGGATGCAACAGCCCGCTACGAAGCCGGTATTGTTGATAAAACGGACTTTAAACGTGCTACCATTGCTTTAAATAATGCAACGGCATTAAGAAAAAGTAACGAGGAATTATTGATTGCCAAAACCGAGTACCTGAAAGCTTTAATGAACTACCCGGTGAATGAGCAGTTAAAAATTACTTATGACAGCACTTCTTTAGATGACCAGGCACAGCTGGATACCTTATCATTACCGGATTATACCCGCCGTATTGAGTACCAGTTATTGACTACCCAAAAAACTTTACAGGAAGCCAACCTGCGTTACCAGAAATGGTCTTACCTGCCAACGGCCAGTGCAAATGGTGCTTATATCCGTAACTTTTTAAATAACGATTTAGGTAAGCTGTATAACCAGTCTTTTCCTAACTCTTATGTAGGGTTAAGTCTTAGCTGGTCCATCTTCCAGGGTGGTAAACGTAAACAGGGTATCAAAGCAGCCGAATGGCAGCTGGCTAAAACCGTGTATGACCTGGAGAATGTAAAAAATACCGTGAACTCGCAGTATGCACAGGCGCTGGCATCGTATAAAAGTAATTACAATACTTACGAGGCTTTAAAAGAGAACGTACAGCTGGCACAGGAAGTGTATG
The DNA here is from genome assembly GCA_964445775.1 of uncultured Terrimonas sp. Taxonomy (GTDB): domain Bacteria; phylum Bacteroidota; class Bacteroidia; order Chitinophagales; family Chitinophagaceae; genus Terrimonas. The sequence goes on along the minus strand of CAYUMH010000035.1, from coordinate 575 downwards.
ATGTAATTAACCTGCAATACCGTGAAGGAATTAAAACTTATTTAGATGTGGTTACTGCAGAAACAGATCTGCGCAGTTCACAAATAAATTATTTCAATGCTTTATACCTGCTGTTGGCCAGTAAGGTGGATGTGGAAAAAGCATTGGGTACAATTGTTTATTAAAACATTACTAACGTTTAAGATGAATTTATATATGCAAACAACAATGAAATATTCTTTATTGGCATCCGCAACAGTTTTGTTTGTAGCTGCCTGCGGCGAGAAAAAAAATCAGCAACAAGGCCCGCCGCCGCCAACACCGGTAACGGTGATCGAGGTACAGACCAGTGACGCTGCGTATTATGATGAATACCCCGGCACGGTAGTGGCTTTAAACCAAACCGAACTGCGTCCGCAGGTAACCGGTTATATTACCGCTATACATTTTAAAGACGGTCAGAAAGTAGTGAAAGGGCAAAAACTTTATTCTATTGACCAGCAATTATACTCTGCCAACTACCAGCAGGCATTGGCCAATGTACAGGTGCAGGAAACCAACCTGTTAAAAGCCCAGCGTGATGTGGAGCGCTACCG
>CAYUMH010000034.1:0-35561 GCA_964445775.1 uncultured Terrimonas sp. | reverse complement strand
TCTTTTGACAGGCGCAAGGTAAGATTATCACGGTTTTTTGTATCGGCCGCATTGCTAAATCACCAGGGGAATACAAGGGCAGTTATGCCGCCTATTCCGATCTTGTGTTATTGCCTGAAAAGAAACTGGGCGTATTGTATGAGAAAGACAATTATAAACAGATCGTTTTTACAACCGTGAACATTAACTGATTCAATTAATTGTTCACTCACCTTCTCAGTGGGCAGCTTTTTTCCCTGTTATTTTCTTTACCAGGGTTACCACACCCACTACCAGTAAACCTGCAACCAGGCCTAATACTATTTCTTTTACCATGGAAGGTACCTGCGGCATGAAATGATGGAAATAATCAATATTGTGTACAAAAATGCCACCGGAAACAAGTATTAAAGCAATGGTACCAATTACTGCCAGGAATTTAATTACAATGGGAAGCGATTTTACCAGTAAATGCCCTAATGCTGCCAGGAAACCTTTATCGTTCGATCTTTTAATGAGTTTGTAACCGGCATCATCCATTCTTACAATTAAGGCCACAATACCATATACGCCAACGGTTGCCAGTAAAGCCACTACACAAACTGTTAATATTTGTATGGCCAGGCTTTTGTCCAGCACCGTACCCAGGGCTATGATCACAATCTCAACGGAGAGAATAAAATCGGTAGTAATAGCCGATTTTATTTTGGTTTTTTCCAGTTCACTGTTGTTCTCTTTATTATCCTGTATAACTTCTTTTCCTTTTTTTGCACGATGAAAAAGATATTCCACAATTTTCTCTACGCCTTCATAAGCCAGGAACAGGCCACCGGCAATCAGTATCACCTGTATAGCAACCGGGAAAAAGTAGTTGAGCAATAAGGCAACGGGAACAATAATAAGCTTGTTTAAAAAAGAACCCTTGGTAATGGCCCACAGCACCGGTAACTCACGGGAAGAAAGGAAGCCGGTAGCTTTTTCGGCATTTACCGCCAGGTCATCGCCCAGGATGCCGGCCGTTTTACGTGTGGCTATTTTACTGGCTACTGCTACATCATCCATTAAAGCTGCTATATCATCTAAAATCGCAAAGAAACCCGAACCCATATATTGTTTGTATAATTACGGATGCAAAAGTATTGCATTAATCAATAATGAGTTCAACTATATGATGAATGATAATGAACTTACAGTTATTTCGCATACTTCCTGATCAGTTCCCAGGTACTAATATCATTATCAAATACCGAATTAAGTCCCTGCTCCTCCATGGGCGGATCACCTGTAAGCGCATCCCCTTCTTTCCAGTATACCTGGCCTTTAACAGGCCTTGCAGTACCACCAAAGGCCCAGAAGTTAACACCACTAATGGCACCCTTTTTTGTTTTACTGCTGTAAAAAGCACCGAAGATGCCGGCAAAATACTGATCCCTTAAACGGGTGGGAACATCGGTGGTAAAACCATGCTGATCGCGGGGTAATCCAAACTCTTCTATCACCAGCGGCTTTTTAATTTTTACCGCTACTTTTTCATGTACGGCAATATAATCCAGCGCTCTTTGCTGTAAAGTATCAATCACGCCGGAAAAATCATCACCCTTAAACCAACTCCAGTTCTTGGCCCAGATATGAATAGCGAGGTAATCAATATTTTTATCTGTATGGATCTTTTCAAATAACGCCATATCGCCGTCAGTAGCCATATAGCCCTCATGGCCAATGGTCACCAGGTGATTTTTATCCAGGCTTTTAATATAAGCAGCGGCTTCTGTTATCCATTCGGCATAATCCGCATCCGCTGCCGGGCGCATAGGTCTTGGTTCATTGGCCAGTTCCCAGGCCATGATGGTTGGATCATTACTATATAATTTACGGGTGATCTTATTTTTACGGCCTACAATATATTTCACCTGCTCCAGGTAAGCTTCTTTACAGGAAACACAGCTATAAAAACGGGCCGTGATATCCCGCTGTTCATCCCAGTTCAGTTTACGTTGTACCACACTATCCGCCACTAGACCATACCAGTTAACATATTGCAGAAAGCCGCCACTCCATTCCCAGTTATTACTGAGAAACAATACCGCTTTCATATTACGCTTTCCCATCTCCGCCAATAAAAAATCAAGCCCGTCCATCAATTTTTCATCAAACACACCGGGCGCCTGTTGTAAAGCAGGTTGTACCCTGTTCACCCCATTCACATAACCCGACCCTTCTACAGCGGCCATCACCCGTAAATTGGTCACCCCGTTTTTTTGTAAAAAATCCAGTTCCTTTATCAGTCTTGCCCGGTCGCCTCCATGGCGCTGATCCATACCCAATATAGCTCCGTACCAATAATTGGTACCCATGAAATAATAAGGCTTCTTGTTAATCACAAACTGGTGGGTATTTACTTTTACAAAAGCAGCAGGCTGTGCCAGCACAGGCAGGTTTTTTCCTATTAAAAAAATAAAAAACAGGATAAGCGTAAACGTATATTTTGTCCTGTTACTGCCTGTAATAAATCGATACATAAGTGTTGTTTTGGGGTGAACTAATATACAACATTCATGAAACTTAGACCATACATATACAAATTAATTATTATTCAATATTGATAACCTGTATCGTTCCAACCTGATTGACAAAACTCACACAATCGTTTGAGCAATTTTTGAGGCCGGAATTACTATATATTCGTCAACGACCATCTCAAAAAAATCATCTAACAAAACAACTTATTGCTAAATGAAAAAGGAAAAGCGTCTCTTACTTTTCATGGTATCCCTTTTACTGGTACAAAGCATTTTTGCACAGTCCGATGCCTGGAAGAAAAATGCTGTTGACAAACAGGCGGAACGATTGAAGTGGTGGACAGAAGATCGTTTTGGCATGTTTATTCACTGGGGACTTTATGCATTACCTGCCAGGCATGAGTGGGTGCAGAACATGGAAAGTATTGCACCTGATGTGTATGAAGAAAGGTATTTTAATTTATTTAATCCCGACCTGTATAACCCGCAGGACTGGGCACGCATGGCCAAGAATGCCGGTATGAAATACGTAGTACTGACCACCAAACACCATGAAGGCTTTAGTTTATGGGATACAAAATTCAGCGATTTTAATGCAGCCAAAACGCCTTACAAAAAAGACCTGCTGAAACCTTTTGTGGAAGCCTGCCGGAAAGAAGGTTTAAAAGTCGGATTTTATTATTCATTGATAGACTGGCATGATAAAAACTTTACCATCGACCAGGTGCATCCGTTAAGAAATAAACCCGGCGCGAGGGACGGCAATAAAGACCGCGACATGGCAAAGTATAGAACTTATTTAAAAAACCAGGTACGTGAATTGCTGACCAATTATGGTAAGATAGACCTGCTGTTCTGGGATTTTTCTTATCCGGGTAAAGATGGAAAGGGAAAGGATGACTGGGACAGTGAAGGTTTGGCCAAACTGGCCAGGAGCTTACAACCCGATATTATTATGAACGACCGTTTAGACCTGATGGAAGATAAATGGGGCTGGGATTATAAAACCCCGGAGCAGTTTATGCCGAATACATGGCCGGAATACAATGGTGTAAAAGTACCCTGGGAAACCTGCCAGACCTTTTCAGGCTCCTGGGGCTACCATCGTGATGAGAATACCTGGAAGAGCGCCAACCAACTGATTGTAATGTTAATTGAAACAGTTAGCAAAGGCGGTAATTTATTGTTGAACGTCGGGCCAACAGCGAGAGGTAATTTTGATTACAGGGCTGTTGAACGCCTTCAACAGATTGGAGATTGGATGACCTTTAACAGCAAGTCTATTTATGGCTGTACCGCCGCGCCGGACAACTATCAAGCTCCTAAAAATACCTTTTTAACTTACAACAAAGAAACAAACCGGCTATACATCCATTTATTACAATATCCTTTTAAAACACTTTACCTGCCCGATTATAAAGGCAAGGTGAAGTATGCACAATTTTTACATGATAATTCTGAACTAAAGTACAGGGAGAGCCCGACGGCTAAATCATCGGAGCATATGGCTATTACGGCAGGGGCCAATGACCTGATTATGGATTTACCAGTAGTTAAGCCCAACGTAGAGATACCAGTTATTGAACTGATATTGAAATAACCACGCTGAATGTATAAAAAGAATGGGCTGCCGGATAATTGAGCAGCCCATTTTTATTTATTTAGTTTTAACAGGAACAGCTTTTTTAGCCGCCACTTTCCGGTTAGGCGTTTTTAACTTGTTTGCTTTGGCCAATTGTGTTTTCCTGATCCTCAGTCTTCTTTTAGCGGCATCGGCTACTTTTAAAATAGCATCTTCAAATATTTCCGAACTGCTTTTCAGGTATTCATCCTTTCCCGGAACACGTATATTCAGGGTACATACCACCACTTCCTTATTCTTTCTCGCTTCATTTAACACGGTTACTTCTATCTCCTGAATATCTTTATAAAACTTATCCAGCGATCCCAGTTTGGAAGTGATATAAGTTTTTAATGAAGGGCTTAACTTGTGACCAGGCGATTCAATACGAAACTTCATAACTGTTTATTTTAAGTAAAGAAAAAACGAAACTATTCTTTCCTGTACACCGGTTATATGAGTAAGATCAGCTATGCAGCTGTTTTTATTCAAAATCGGGATACAGTAAATATTTTTTGCGTATTTGTTTAAATTTATCCAGGTCGGCCTGCCAGCTTGCACGGATCTCTGCTTCAGTTTTACCGGCTTTGATCTGCTGCCATAATTCGTTATTACCGGCCAGCTTATTAAAGAATGATTGTTCCATACTACCCGATTTAGGCAGTATAAAGAATTTATCTTTTTCCGGGAAGAGTTTATACGCATTGATCAGCCATTTCAGCTGGATCTTATCATCCACTTCTTTTACTACTTCATCAACCGTGCCACTTACATCCCAGCCATAACATTTTTGTCCATAGAGTTTGGAACTTTTAGCTCCTTCATTGGGGTTTGGTGTAAATGCATACAGGTTTTTAGGTAGAGAAGGATGCCCGAAAACCTGGAAGGGTTTATCCGTACCACGGCCTTCACTCAGTACCGTACCTTCAAAGAAACAGGTGGAGGGATAAACATAAATAGATTGGATATTGGGTAAATTAGGAGATGGCTTTACGGGTAATACATATTTACTTTTATGGGTATAGTTTTCATTTTTAATGATGAGGAAATGGAATGCCGTATCCGGGTGATGTGTGGTTACCGATTGATAGTAGGCATAAGTTTTATTGCCTTTATCACTCAGCCATTTTTCACCGCCGATCATTAAAGCATATTCCCCCATGGTCATACCATATACAACCGGTACAGGTTGACGGCCAACAAAAGAAGAATATTTTCTATCCAGTACCGGTCCGTCCACATAATGCCCGTTGGGGTTGGGGCGATCCAATACCAGCAAAGGTTTTTTGAGTTCGAAAGCCGCTTCCATAAACTCTTCCAGGGAAGAAATATAAGTATAGAACCGGGCGCCTACATCCTGTATATCGAACAGTAAAATATCCACATCCTTTACATCATCGGCTGAGGGACGGCGTTTGGTGCCGTACAATGAAACCACGGGAATACCGGTTTTTGCATCGGTATGGTTACCAATTTTTTCACCGGCATCAGCCGTACCCCTGAAACCATGTTCGGGCCCAAAGATCACTTTAATGGTCACGCCCAGTTTTTGTAAAGTATCTACCAGGTGGGTATTACCGCAGGTAGTGGTCTGGTTGGCAAAAATGCCTACACTTTTACCTTTTAACAAGGGCAGGTAAACCTGCAGGCGTTCAGCTGCGGGAATTATTCTATCGGAGCCGGTATGCATGCGCTGTTGCGGCATGGAATCGGCTACAGGCGTTACCTTATTATCAGCGATTGTATTTGTATTTTTAGGAGTATTACCCGCTGCACAGCTGAACTGGATAATACAGCCTGCCAGCAGCAATAAAAAAGCGGTAAACTTATGTTTACCCGGATAAACATTTACCCTGGCAGGAGATAATGCAGGCCTTGTTTGCTGATCATTATTTGCACCATCAACTTGCTGCAGCTGAAGGGTGTGACACAACAGGCGACGATAGTAGTAATGCAGCTGACCAACAAAATTTTTAACCATAAAATTGTAGATTTTGAGAAAAAAATATGACCGGCTCAATTATAAACATTTTTTCAGGAAAATGTTATTAAATGTTTGATAAAATAAAGCAGGATACAGCGATTTTGCCCTACCTTGCCCGGGTCTGGAAAATTAATGACTTCAAAAATTTGTTATGGTAAAAAAAGGTGATAAAATAAAAGTACACTACCACGGTAAATTAAGTAACGGTGAAACGTTTGACAGTTCCGAAGGCCGCGAGCCCCTGGAATTTGAAGTGGGTAGCGGTATGGTAATACCCGGTTTTGATGAAGGTGTTACCGGTATGAGTGTTGGTGATAAAAAAACGATCACGATTCCCTTTGCAGAGGCTTATGGCCCTGTTAACCCGGATATGGTGGTGGATATGCCGAAAGACCGTTTCCCCCCGGAAATGGAGCTGGCAATAGGTATGCCTTTGGTAATGAGCGATCAGAATGGTCAGCAGTTCCAGGTAACCGTTACTGAAATTAAAGAAGACAGTATTTTGCTGGATGCTAACCACCCGTTAGCCGGCAAAGACCTTACATTTGATTTAGAGTTGGTAGAGATATCAGGTGGCAGTCCCCTGATCATTATGCCATAAAACTTACTTACAATGTTTAACTGGTTTGCAATATCTTTATTGCAAACCTTTTTATTTTTATTTAACTGCTAAGTGATTTTGATATGAGTTTGCAATACACCTACACCGTTGCTGATAGATTTATAAAATATGTACAGGTTGATACACAAAGTGATCCACAGTCGGACAGTTTTCCATCAACAGCAAAACAAAAAGACCTGGGAAAGATCCTGGTAAAAGAATTACTGGAGATAGGTTTAACTGACGCGCATTTAGATGAATGGGGTTATGTGTATGCCACCATCCCCGGCAATACAGACAAAAAAGTGCCGGTCATTTGTTTTTGCAGTCATATGGATACGGCCCCTGACTGTACCGGTAAAAATGTAAAACCCATTGTACACCATAATTACGATGGAAAAGATATTGTATTGCCCGATGATACTAGCCAGGTGATCAGCACCAAAGCACACCCTTACCTGCGGGAAAAGATCGGTGATGATATTATTACCGCATCGGGTACTACCCTGCTTGGAGCCGATAATAAAGCCGGTGTAGCCATTATTATGGACCTGGCCAATTACCTTATACAACACCCGGAAGTAAAACATGGCGCTATCAGGATTTTATTTACGCCTGATGAAGAAATTGGCCGCGGAGTGAACCATGTAGACATGAAAAAACTGGGGGCTGATTTTGGATATACCCTTGACGGCGGTCCTTTAGGTTCTTTTACAGATGAGACATTCAGCGCTGACGGTGTAACGGTTACCTTTCATGGTGTTACTGCTCACCCCGGCTATGCAAAAGGTAAATTAGTAAATGCATTGAAAGTAGCCGGTTTATTTTTAGACCTGTTACCCAAAGATCATTTTTCGCCCGAGACCACTGACGGCCGTGATGGTTTTGTACATCCCGTACACGTAGAGGGAATTGCCGAAAAAGTGAGTGTGCAGTTCATCATCCGTGACTTTGATACGGAGAAATTAAAAAAACATGAAGCCCGCCTGGAAGAGTTTGTGAAACAGGCTGTAGGCCGCTATCCCGGCTCATCTTACGAATTTGAGGTAAAAGAACAGTACCGCAATATGAAGGAAGTGGTAGCACTGCACCCGCAGATGAGCGAGTATGTACAAAAAGCTATGGAACAGGCACAGGTACCCTTTAAAAAAGAAAGTGCCCGTGGTGGTACAGACGGAAGCCGCCTGTCATTTATGGGACTACCCTGCCCCGATATTTTTACAGGAGAAATGGCTTTTCATGGCAAACATGAATATGTAAGTATACAGGATATGCAGAAAGCGGTACATGTACTGGTACAGCTTGCACAGGTATGGGAACAGGAGACGAAATAGTTTTCCGGCAATACTGTTTTGCTAAATGTTTAGTGCGTTTTATATAGTAAGGAACATACATGATACTGCCATGCGGCATTACCACATTATCTGATCAACAAATTATATAATCACCTATGGTACCATCCATCCGCGCAGCTTATAATAAAGCTTTTACACCTGAAGCTTATGCTGCTTTTTTAAAGGATCTTGACAGCACCCATCCCGGTGCAATTGAGTTCAGGGTTGCCGAGACACCCGTTTTTATTCCCAAAAGTTTTACCGACAAACTGATAAATGCCTGCGAAAACATTGTAGACATTATTACCCGTCAGGATTTTAAGGAACTGACCGCCAGGGCCATACCGGAGGGTCTTGCCGTTCCCGGAGAAAATGAACATACAGACTGTATCGCATTTGATTTTGGTATCTGTGAAAATGAAAAGGGCGAACTGGAACCACAGCTGATAGAGATGCAGGGCTTTCCTACACTTTTTGCTTACGAGGTTTTACTGGACGACGTTTTTGCCCGGCATTTCCCCGTACCGGAAGGATACAGCAGTTATATTGGCGGTTATGACCGCACAAGCTACCTGCAATTATTAAAGGAAGTGATCTTGGGCGGCCACCGGCCGGAAGAGGTTATTTTATTAGAACTGTTCCCCCACCAGCAAAAAACAAGAATTGACTTTTATTGCACCGAGGATTACCTGCAGGTGAAGCCGGTATGTTTAACCGAATTAATGAAAGAAGGTGATAAATTGTTTTACCTGGATAACGGTGTTAAAACGCAGGTTAAGCGCATATATAACCGCATTATTTTTGACGACCTGCAGCAACAAAGTGCCGAGGTACAGGAAAAGGGTAAATTACTTTTTGAAACCTTAGATGTGGAATGGATGCCGCACCCGGCCTGGTTTTACCGCATCAGTAAATACACTTTACCTTTTATCGACAACCCGTATGTACCTCCTACTGTTTTCCTGCATGAATTGAAAGAAATACCTGCAGACCTGGAAAACTATGTATTAAAACCATTATTCTCCTTTGCCGGCCAGGGGGTAGTAATAGATGTAAGGCCTGAAGATATTACCGCAATTAAAGACCCGGAGAACTGGGTACTGCAACGCAAGGTTAAATACGCCGATGTTATTGAAACACCGGATGGTCCGGCCAAAGCGGAGATCCGTATATTTTATTTCTGGAAAAAGGGCGAAGCCAGGCCTGTACCTGCTAATAACTTAGCCAGGTTAAGCAAGGGCAAGATGATTGGGGTTCGTTATAATAAAGATAAAGAATGGGTAGGTGGTAGTTTCTGCTTATTTGAACAATAATTAAATACAATTTGCAAAAGACCTGACTATAATCAAATAAAAACCGGAAAAACACCCCTACTAAATAGGGGTTTTTCCTTAACCGCCTATAGAAAGAATTGATTTATTTAGTATATAATTTTAAATATCATGAAAAATAAAAATTTACTTATTATTCTTGTGTTCGCATGCATTGCAGTCATCTTTGTGAGCTGCAATGATGCTGCCAACATTGTAAAAGTTGATAGAAAAGAGTATGACTCATTAAAAATTGCTGCAGGTAAATGGGAAGAAGTTACTGTACTCGCAGAAGAATTAATAGCCAGGAAAACTTCAGCCGTCAACAATGAAAATGAGATTATTGATACCACCAGTGCTGATCAATATATTCTCAATTATAAACATGCCTCCGCTCTCCCACCCAGGCCTTCAGCGGGTGTAGATTTTGACCAGGAGTCGCTGGCTTTTATGATTAAGTATATGCTGGACAATAAAATTCCTAAGGTAAGAGCCGCCTTTGGTATTTACAGTAAAACAACAGCACTGAATAAAGATGGCTTCGGTACTGTTATTTTTGGCTTACCTAAAAAAATTACACGTGAAGAATGGGAAAAAAATCCCAATGAAACGGCCACCTATCCTTTCCGGTTTAAAAGAATTCAGAATGATGGTGATACTACTACCGGGGGAATTGGTTACCTGAATTGGGGAGATGTCGTACCATAAACATACTTGCTGAACAACCATTATGCTATTACTAGGTATTATTTTACAATCCTTTGCCCTGTTGACAGGAGTGTTTTTCTTTAATAAAATCAAACCTCCGGTTTATCGGATTTTTATTATTGTTTTACTCCTGTCAACTGCTAATGAAATCTTTATTTTTAATAACGGTCCTAAGTTGTATGACATTAATAAGCAGGTACTTTATAATAGCTTCTTTATAGTACATAGTATTGTTACCTTTATTATTTTCTTTAACTGTTTATCGTTGAAACGTAGAAAAATGTACACCATATTCTACGGATTAAGCAGTATATTGGCGCTGGTATTTTTGTACTTAAATGGAATGAGAATATTCAATCCTTTTTATTTATCTGTTGTTTCGGTACAGATCATGACAGGAGCGAGTATATATCTTTACCAGGTTTATAAAAAAGAAGAGTATCACCAGTTAAAAACGGATGCCATTTTCTGGTATTCGGTGGGTAGTATTATCGTGTTCTTCTTCTTTTTTTCTTTTTTAAACGCTACACATAACAAGGCTTTTTTGAAAGGAGAAACCGGTAAAATTATCTACCAGATACTCAATACTATTGGTAACCTTATCTATTATTCGCTTATTATAATCAGCTTCTTATGTTCAAATATATCACAGAAGCGGAGTGGTACTTAATTGGGGCAAGTCTTTTATTTGTTCTTTTTTTTTCGTTGTTTATTTATTTTCTATACCGGATCAAGGAAAAGCAAAATAACTTCTTAAATAAAGAAAAATCATTAAAATCCCAGTTCTCCGAAACCCTGTTACAATCACAACTTGAAATAAAGGAGGAAACCCTGCAGCATATCAGCCAGGAATTACACGATAATCTTGGCCAGGTAGCGAGCCTGATAAAAATACACCTGAATACCTTACAATTAGATGACACAGCAAAAGCGGCTGAAAAAATAGATGACACAAAAGAACTGGTAAGGCAACTGATCTTTGATATTAAATCCCTGTCGCTTAGCCTGGGAACAAATAAGATTCAGCAAATAGGATTAGCCAAAGCATTAAGACTGGAGATACAACGCTTAAAAAAGCTGGAACAATTTACCATCTCCTATTCCGGAGTGGAGGAAGTAAGCGGACTGAACGCTGACAAAGCGATCATCCTCTACCGTATGTTCCAGGAAATATGTAATAATATTATCAAGCATAGTAAGGCAAAGCATATTCATGTTTTACTCACTGTGTCAAATAATTTACTTACTTTAGTAGTTCATGACGATGGTATCGGGTTTGATCCCGCTTTACTGGAAGGGAACGGTTCGGGTTTGGACAACTTACGTAACCGGGCACAACTGATAAAGTCAAACCTCACCATTGCAAGTACACCCAATAACGGAACCACTATTAGCATTATACTTCCTCTTAATCATGTTGCACCAGAACCAGACAATAAAGTTAGCTTTAGTTGACGATCATAAACTTTTTAGAAGAGGCCTGAAAAGTCTCATAGACATGTTAGGTACTCAATACACCGTTATATTTGAAGCGGACAATGGTAAGGACCTTCAAACCAAACTCACACCGGAGAATACGCCTGATATACTTTTACTCGATATCAATATGCCGGAAATGGACGGTTTCAGTACCGTGAAATGGCTGAATGTACATTTCCCGCTGATTAAAACATTGGTTGTAAGCATGATTGAAAAAGAGGAAACGGTGGTTAATATGCTCAAATTAGGCATAAAAGGTTACCTGTGTAAAGACGTTGAACCCAAAGAACTATCTGAAGCCCTGCATTCCGTATATAACAAAGGGTTTTATTATACAGATTTCATCACCGGTAAATTATTATATTCCATTCAACAGGAAGGTGGTGAGGGTTATAGTGGCGGTCACACATCTACCTCTTTTAATGACAGGGAAAGAGAGTTTTTAAAACTGGTATGCAGTGAACTTACCTATAATGATATTGCGGTAAAAATGTCCCTAAGTCCAAAAACAATTGACGGTTACAGAAATGCCCTGTTTGAGAAGCTGAATATAAAAAGCCGGGTAGGTCTTGCATTATATGCCGTAAAGCATGGACTTGTTCAGATATAAGCCGGAACAGAGAGAAAGAAAAAACGGTGTTTTATCGAATAAGTTAACATCAGGGATTGGTTAAAGCGTTTAATGGTTAATGGCCAAATTAGTTCCCCTCATGTGTGTATGCACAAAGTAAAGCGTTTGCACATACACTGAATACAGGAAAAACCCCTATTTTGTACAGGAAAAAACCTCCCCTCTGTTATAAACTCCTTATTCTTCATCAGTTACAACAACAATTATAGTATACAAACAGGAATGCCGGTCTTATTACAGACCGGCATTCCTGTTTGCGTTAATATTTACATTTTAATCGTCAAATTTTTTCTTCAGCATTGCCAGTTTTGCCTGGAACGGGTTCAGCTTCTCTTCCTTTTTAGGTTGAGGCGCTTTACTCCTTGAAGAGTTTTTTGTATCCGTATTGACGGTTGTACTGCTACCATCCTTCATACTTAAGGCAATCCTTTTTCGCATCACATCCACTTCCACTACGGTAACCATTACCTTTTGATTGAGCTTCACCACCTCCTTCGGATCACTTACATACCTGTTGGCCAAATGGGAAATATGCACCAACCCATCCTGCTTAACACCTACATCCACAAAAGCACCAAAATTGGTAACATTGGTTACAATACCCGGGATCTTCATACCTACCTGTAAATCGCTGATGGCATGAACACCCTCTGCAAAACGGAACTCCTCGATGGGTGAACGCGGGTCACGACCAGGTTTTTCCAGTTCCTTTAAAATATCCTCAACCGTAAACTCCCCTACCCCTTCCTTTACAAAATCCTTGACATTCAGTTTCTTCCTGATATCAGCCTGTTGTATCAAAGCTGCAACTGAGCTATCAGCTTTAGCGGCCATCGCCTCTACAATATGGTAAGATTCCGGGTGTACAGCAGAGTTATCCAAAGGGTTTTCAGCATTCGGTATCCTTAAAAAGCCGGCTGACTGTTCAAAAGCTTTTGGTCCCAGCATAGATACTTTTTTAAGCTCTTCCCTGTTTTTAAAACCGCCATTCTTAGTACGGTAATCAACAATATTGCGGGCTACTGTAGCACTTAAGCCGGATACATAGGTCAGCAGGTGTTTACTGGCCGTATTTACATCAACGCCCACATAGTTCACACAGCTTTCCACTACCTGGTCCAGTGTATCTTTTAATTTATTCTGGTTAACATCGTGCTGGTATTGCCCAACACCAATGCTCTTGGCATCAATCTTTACCAGCTCACTCAGGGGGTCTAATAAACGGCGGCCAATACTAATGGCACCACGTACCGTTACATCCTGGTCAGGAAACTCTTCACGGGCCACTTCGCTGGCAGAGTAAATGGATGCTCCGCTTTCATTTACCAGGAAAACAGATACCGGCCGGTCAAACTGTATACTTCTTACCAGTTGATCCGTTTCTTTACTGGCAGTACCGTTACCATAACCAATAGCCTGGATATCGTACTTGGCTACCAGCTCTTTAATGGTATGAACGGCTTTATCCCATTCGTTCTGCGGTGCGTGTGGAAATATGGTGGTATAGTGTAAAAAAGTACCGCTTTCATCCAGGCAAACCAGCTTGCAGCCTGTTCTGAACCCAGGATCCAGTGCCAATACACGTTTGCTGCCCAAAGGTGATGCCAGTAATAACTGGCGCAGGTTATCGGCGAATACGGCGATTGCTTCTTCATCCGCCTTGTTTTTACTGTTTAACCTGAATTCTGTTTCAATAGATGGTTTTAATAAACGGCTGTAACTATCATCAATAGCAATGGCTACCTGTTGCCCGGCGGCATCGAGGTGTTTAACAAAATGAGTTTTTAGCTGGTTAGCTGCAATCTCCTTATCCACCGAAATATCCATTAATAAAAAGCCTTCTTTTTCGCCACGGCGAATGGCCAGTATCCGGTGCGAAGGACTATCAGCCAGGAATTCATTGAACTCGAAATAGTCACGGTATTTCTGTGCTTCTTCCTCATCTTTTTTGCTCGTTAATACTTTGGATGTTACTTTGGCTTCATTGATAAACATTTTACGGATGATATTACGCGCCTGCTCATCTTCGGCCACCCACTCTGCAATAATATCCCGTGCTCCCTGCAATGCCGCAGCCTGGTCAGCTACCTGCTCTGTAATAAACTTCGCAGCTTCAGTGTCCGGGTTTATTTTTTCAGTTTGCTCAAATATAATTTTTGCCAGCGGCTCCAATCCTTTTTCAATAGCAATAGATGCTTTGGTTTTACGTTTGGGCTTAAATGGTAAATAGATATCCTCCAGCTCTGTGGCAACAATCCAGTCATCTATTCTTTTTTTAAGCTCAGGTGTAAGCTTACCTGCCTCATCGATGGTTTTTAAAACAGTCTCCTTACGTTTTTCCAGCTCTTCAAAATACTTCACCTGTTCAACCACGTTCCCGATCGCTACTTCATCCATATTACCGGTTGCCTCTTTTCGGTAACGGGCAATAAAAGGAATGGTAGAACCATCTTTCAATAACTCTACAATATTGGTGATACCTTTTATCGGGAGACTCAGCAAGCCGGAAATATGCTGTAAATATTTAACTTCCATATGTATATTTTTCCCATTTAGGGGGCGGCAAATGTAGGGTAAAAAACAACAATTACCGGTGTCAAAACTTTGACAATTTGGCAATGTTAAAAACTAAATAAATCACAAAAATGATACAACTTTTAAAAGATAAAATATTATGATTACTGATCAATTATAGTACACAAAAAACACTCCGGATAACCGGTTATTTATACACCCAATTGATGTAACCCGAACGTCCCTTTTATTATTAACAAATGATTGAAACCGGCGCAAAGCCTTATCAAGCAGGCCTTCCGCTGTACCACAGAACAATCGTTAGCATAAAATTGCTAAAAAAATTTTGTGGTTTAAGTTTCCTCCTTACCTTTGCACCAGTTCTTTAGCATCACTTATCAAGAAAGGCTGAGGGTAATGGCCCACAGACGCCTTGGCAACCTCTCAAAATATTTTATTTTGAAAAGGTGCCAACTCCATCTCCGGTAAAACGGAGGCAGATAAGTCAGATTTCAAGCTTTGGTATTTTACATTACAATTATATTATTGCTCATCTGATTTATCGGATGAGCATTTTTTTTGCCTGTACACCAGGTAATGCAATGCTCTCCGGTAAACCTCTCCTTCTCTTGTTAACAGTGCCTGTTCATCAAATTATTCATCTCTTGTTTTATACAAACAAGAACAAAACTGTTTAACAATGACTACACAAAACAACCATGGTATGCAACGAATGTGTGTTTGTTTAAAGACAAAAAACACATGCAAACAAAATTTTAACAAATAAAAATTTGGAATTGTAGGCAATTGTCTACTAACTTAGTGGAATAATTATGCAAAACAGATCAACATATACTTTCTTTAAAACAGCAGCCTGCTGTGTATGTTGTATTTGTTGTATGCGCTAAGCATACATATACTCTACTTTGTTGTACAACAACAACCCCTACATAGTTTCCTTTTTTATTTACATCATTTAAACTTAAAGTAAAATACTTATGAGCAAGTTACATTTTGACACATTGCAGTTACATGCCGGACAAAAAGCTGATCCAACCACTAACGCAAGAGCAGTTCCTTTATACCAGACCACTTCGTATCAATTCAACAACTCAGATCATGCCGCTAATTTATTCGGCTTAAAAGAGTTTGGTAATATATATACCCGTATCATGAACCCCACCACCGATGTTTTTGAACAACGCATTGCTGCGTTGGAAGGTGGTGTAGCAGCCGTTGCTACTTCTTCAGGACAGGCCGCACAGTTTTTAGCACTGAACAATATCCTGCAGGCCGGTGATAATTTTATTTCTACTTCCTTTATTTATGGTGGCACTTATAACCAGTTTAAAGTTGCCTTTAAACGCTTAGGTGTTGAGGTACGTTTTGCTGAAGGCGATAACGTTGAAAACTTTGTACCGCTGATTGATAAGAACACAAAGGCTATTTACCTGGAAACTATCGGCAACCCCCGTTTAAATGTACCCGATTTTAAAAAGTTTGTAGCCCTGGCAAAAGAGTACGACCTGCCCCTGGTAGTGGATAATACCTTTGGCGCCGGCGGTTATTTATTTAAACCACTGGAACATGGTGCCAACATTGTAGTGGAATCTGCGACCAAATGGATCGGTGGCCATGGTAACAGCATCGGTGGGATCATTGTAGATGGCGGCAATTATAACTGGGGCAATGGTAAATTCCCCCAATTCACGGAACCTTCTGAAGGCTACCACGGATTAAAATTCTGGGATGTATTCGGCGAAGGCAATCCTTTAGGCTTACCCAATATTGCATTTGCCATCCGTGCCCGTGTAGAAGGGTTGCGCGACTTTGGCCCAGCTTTAAGCCCCTTTAACTCCTTCTTATTATTACAGGGATTAGAAACCTTATCCCTACGCGTACAACGCCATGTTGATAATGCACTGACCCTGGCTACCTGGCTGGAAAATCATGAGCAGGTAGAATTTGTATGGTATCCCGGTCTTGCCAGCAGCCCATACAACGCATTAGCCAAAGAATACCTGACCAATGGCTTTGGAGGAGTATTACAATTCGGCATTAAGGGTGGATTGGAGAATGGTAAAAAATTCGTTGATTCCTTACAGCTGATCAGTCACCTGGCCAATGTTGGTGATGCCAAAACACTTGTTATTCATTCGGCATCTACCACACACCAGCAGTTAAGTGAAGCAGAACAACAAAAAGCAGGTGTATTACCCAATTTAATCCGTATCAGCGTAGGCATTGAACATATAGAAGATATTAAAGCAGATATACAGCAGGCATTCAACAAAGTTTTTTCAGCTAAAGAAGCATTAGTAGCATAACATGACGCAGACATTTAAGTATAACCATCTTTTTCAATTGGAGTCGGGCGTAACCCTGCCCGGCTACCATTTGGCTTATACTACATATGGTGCCCTCAATGAAAACAAGGACAATGTAGTATGGATATTCCATGCCCTTACCGCCAACAGCAATGCCGCAGAATGGTGGCCCGGCCTGGTAGGCGAAGGCAAGTTTTTTGATCCCGCAAAGTATTTTATTATTTGCGTGAACAAACCCGGAAGTCCTTATGGCAGTATTTCACCCTTAAGTACCAATCCGCAAACCAACCAGCCTTATTACCACGATTTCCCGGTGTTTACCGTAAGGGATATTATCAATACCTACAAAAACCTGCGCGACCATTTAGGTATTACCCAGGTTCATGTAGGGCTGGGCGGCAGTACCGGTGGCATGCAGTTACTGGAATGGGCCATAGATGAACCTGATTTTTTTGAGCATATTGTTCCTATTGTAACCAATGCCGTATTATCTCCCTGGGGCGTAGCCTTTAATGCCAGCCAGCGTATGGCCATTGAGGCAGACGGTAGCTGGTTAGAAAAACGTGCCGATGCAGGGCAAAAAGGACTGGCAGCCGCCCGTTCTATCGCCCTTATCTCTTATCGTCAATACAAGGGTTACGATGTTACCCAGCCAAGGGATAAGGCATTTGTTCCGCTGGCCAGTAAC
Organism: uncultured Terrimonas sp.; assembly: GCA_964445775.1. GTDB lineage: Bacteria > Bacteroidota > Bacteroidia > Chitinophagales > Chitinophagaceae > Terrimonas. The sequence goes on along the minus strand of CAYUMH010000034.1, from coordinate 17,866 downwards.
GTGGTTTTTGCAGCTGATAACTACCAGCGTTACCAGGGCCTGAAACTGGTGAGTCGTTTTAATGTTATTTCCTATTACCGTTTAACCCAAACCATGGATAGCCACGATGTAGGCCGTAACCGCAATGGCGTGGTAGATGCCTTAAAACAAATAAAGGCCCAGACTTTGATCATTGGCATCAAAACCGACCTCTTGTACCCGTTAACAGAACAGGAGTTTTTAAAGGAGCATATCCCCCACTCGCAGTTATTTATTATCGCCAGCGATTTTGGTCATGATGGATTTTTACTGGAGTATGAAAAAATTGAAGTAGCCCTAAAAAACTTTATCACGCATAAACAGAAGAATTACTTAAAAATAGTGAACCAGTGAAAGAAGAATGATGAATTATGAATTATGAATGTTGAATGATGATAGGCTAATAAAAAATCATAACTCATAATTTATCATTCATAATTTATTAAAACAACTCTAGCAAAATAAAACAACAAATAAAAAATGGAAACACATAAACAGTTAGTGATCGGCTTATTCGGATTTGGTGTAGTAGGTGAAGGCTTATACAAGGTATTGGCACAAACCCCATCTTTAAATGCCCGTTTAAAAAAAGTGTGCATTAAAAATCCCGGTAAAAAGAGGGAAGCACCGGCCGAATTGTTTACTACTGATAAAAATGAATTATTAAATGACAGCGAGATAAATGTAATTGTTGAAGTAATTGATGATGCCGTTGCGGCTTTTGACATTGTTTCTACTGCATTACAAAACAACAAGGATGTGGTGAGCGCCAGCAAGAAAATGATAGCCGAAAACCTGCCGGCATTACTGGAGCTGCAGCAACAAACCGGTAAATCATTATTATACGAATCGGCAGCCTGTGCCTCCATACCGGTAATACGTAACCTGGAGGAGTATTATGACAACGATTTGTTACATTCCATTAAAGCCATTGTAAATGGCTCAACCAACTTCATCCTGACCAAGATTTTTGAAGATGGCCTTGATTTTAAACAAGCCCTTACCCTGGCGCAGCAATTAGGTTTTGCCGAAAGTGATCCGAAATTAGATGTGGAAGGCTATGACGCCGTAAACAAATGGAGCTTTTTGTTAACCCATGCTTATGGTATTGTTACCACCACCGACAAAATCTTGTTCAACGGTATCCAGAATATTCATGCCAGCGATGCACAGGTGGCTAAAGAAAAGAAACAGGAAATAAAACTGGTAGCCCAGGCTAAAAAATTAAACAATGGTAAAGTAGCTGCTTTTGTTTTACCACAGTTTGTAAAACAAACCGACCACCTGGCTTTTGTTAAAAACGAGTACAATGGTGTAGTAATAGAGAGCGGCTTTGCAGATAAACAGTTTTTTTATGGTAAAGGCGCGGGTAGTTTGCCTACCGCATCGGCCGTATTAAGCGATATTTCGGCCCTGCGTTACCAATACAAATACGAGTATAAAAAATTATATCATCATACCCCCCATGAACTGTCAACTGATATCTACTTAAGGGTATATGTAAGTTTTAATGATATTAACAGCGTACCCAAAGATAAATTTGAGTGGATCGAGGAATGGCATTCGCAGGAAGAAAGAAAATACCTGTCCGGTGTTATTGCCTTTAACGAATTAAAAAACAATGACTGGTGGAAACAGGATAATGTATCGCTAATACTGAGCGCCGACCCCATTATAGAAGAAATTGAAACGAGAAACCTGAAAAAGAAAAGTTTAGAACTGGCCGGATTGAGCCTCTAACTTTTGTCTATTTTAATTTTTATAGTTGTGTTGTTTTAACCGGGGCCGATTTCTTTCGGCCCCTTTTTATTATTTTATTGTTAAGGCCGCCCGTTATCTGTTTAACCCTGCCTAACACCTGTTTGTTTCCCACATTATAACTACCTTTGCACCCTAAATTTACCATATGGATTTTTTACACATTTTGAATATTGCCGAAAAAAATAATGGCGTTAGTACCGGTGTTAAATGGATACCTACAACCGGTGAAACGATAACCTCTTATACTCCGGTTGACGGCTCCGTGATCGGCACCGTTAATACAGCCGACAGGAATGCCTATGACCATGTGGTACAGCAGGCGCAGGATGCTTTTGTGGAATGGCGTAAATGGCCGGCGCCCAAACGTGGTGAAATTGTACGCCAGATAGGTGAAGCTTTGCGTACCTATAAAGAGCCGCTGGGCAAACTGGTATCATATGAAATGGGCAAAAGCCTGCAGGAGGGTTATGGCGAAGTACAGGAGATGATTGATATCTGCGATTTTGCCGTAGGCTTATCACGCCAGTTACATGGCCTTACCATGCACAGCGAAAGGGCCAGTCACCGTATGTATGAGCAATACCATCCTTTAGGCGTGGTAGGCATTATCTCGGCTTTTAACTTCCCCGTAGCGGTATGGAGCTGGAATACCATGCTGGCCTGGGTTTGCGGTAATACCTGCGTATGGAAACCATCTGAAAAAACGCCCTTATGCGCTGTTGCCTGCCAGCTGATCGTAAGCGAGGTTTTTGCAAAAAATAATGTGCCGGAAGGCGTAAGCGGTTTAATTATCGGTAACCGTGAAGTAGGTGAATGGTTAAGTACCGATACCCGTGTACCTTTAGTATCGGCCACCGGATCTACCCGTATGGGTAAAGCGGTTGCTACTGCCGTAGCACAAAGGTTGGGAAAATCCTTATTAGAGCTGGGCGGTAATAATGCCATTATCATTACCAAAGACGCCGATATGGATATTGCCATCTTAGGCGCTTTATTTGGAGCAGTTGGTACCGCGGGACAACGTTGCACTACTACCCGCCGTTTAATTATCCAGGAAGATGTGTACGATACCGTGAAAGATAAACTGGTAAAGGCTTACGGGCAATTATCAATTGGCGACCCATTGAACGAAAAAAACCATGTAGGACCGTTGATAGATACCGATGCAGTGAAGATGTACCTGGATTCCATTGAAAAATGTAAAGCCGAAGGTGGCAGGTTTGTGGTAGAAGGCGGTGTACTGGAAGGCAAAGGTTATGAGAGTGGCTGTTATGTAAAACCCTGTATTGCCGAAGCAAAACCGGATTATGCCATTGTACAGCACGAAACCTTTGCACCTATCCTGTATTTACTGAAATATAAAACACTGGATGAAGCCATCGCTATTCAAAACCATGTACCGCAGGGTTTATCTTCGGCTATCATGACCCTGAATTTACGTGAGGCGGAACAATTTTTATCATACGCAGGAAGCGACTGCGGTATTGCCAATGTGAACATAGGTACCAGCGGCGCAGAAATAGGCGGAGCTTTTGGTGGTGAGAAAGAAACCGGTGGTGGCCGTGAAAGCGGAAGTGATGCCTGGAAAGCCTATATGCGCAGGCAGACCAATACCATTAATTACAGCACCAACCTGCCGTTGGCACAAGGTATTAAATTTGATATTTAACATCCTATAGTGATTAAAATATTAAAGGCCGGCATTATGCCGGCCTTTAATATTTACTGAATGAATAGCTTACTGCTGAACAATGCTATGCGGCACAAGTGTGCGACGCAAGGGACGATGCAGTATGTTACCACAGCGGGTAACAGCATTATTCTTTCAATGATTATCTTTTACCAAGTATCAGGAAAGAAATACCCACCTGTATGGTACTGTTTTTAAAATCAGGGTCGCGTAACTCAGTCGTGTTATCACCTACTTTTGACATACCGGCCAGGTAACGGGCGCCAATACCAAATCCACCGTTAGACTGGTAACCGATACCGATACCAGCAGCCAGGTCCAGATTTTTAGCAAGATCACCTACTTCTGTACCAGATACGTTTTCACCCACTTTCATACCAACCTGCGGGCCACCCTCAATATAAAAACCACCCGGAGTTCTTACTCTTACCATTACGGGTAAGGTTACATACGTAAGTCTGAAACTTGAATCATTATTGTTAATGTCTTTAAACTTAGCTCCTCCGGTGGAAACCAATAACTCAGGCTGTAATGAAATAGCACCTAATCTGAAGTTTAAAAATGCACCGGCATGAAAACCAACCAATGCTTTTTTATCAAGATCTTTAAAATCACCGCCGGTGAAATTGGTAATATTAGCACCACCCTTTAAACCTAAGGATACCTGTGCCGTTGCGGACTTTAAACAAAAGGCAAATAAAGCAATCAAAAGCGCTTTTTTCATAAAAAAATAGTTTAGTTTGCAAAAATAGGTAATTCCGTATCAAGGAATTGTTAATCACGTATATATCACGATTCATGAAGCAAATTCTACTGTTCGGCGCAGGCAAATCGGCCACCGTATTTATAACGTATATTATCAATAATGCTGCCAAAGAAAACTGGATGCTGACCATTGTGGACGCAAGCCACGAACTGGCATTATCAAAGATAGGCAGTTCACCTTATGGCCGTGCACTGAGTTTTGATATCACTGATACAGAAGCCCGTAATAAAACGGTAGCTGAAGCCGATATTGTTATTTCCATGTTGCCCGCAGCCTTACATTACCTGGTGGCAACCAGTTGTATTACTTATAAAAAACATTTATTGACGGCCTCATATGTTGATGATGCTATTAAACAGCAGGAAAACACATTAAAAGAGAACGGTATATTATTTTTATGTGAAATGGGCTTAGACCCGGGTATTGACCATATGAGTGCCATGCAGCTGATTGACGATATTCATGCAGCTGGCGGTATAGTACAATCATTCAAATCGCATTGTGGTGGCCTGGTTGCACCGGAAAGTGATAATAATCCCTGGCATTATAAAATAAGCTGGAACCCGCGTAACGTAGTGCTGGCCGGTAAAGCCGGTGCTCATTATGTAGAAGAAGGAAAAGAGATACGGCTTCCCTATGACCGGTTATTCAATACGGACAATACCGTACCTGTTGCAGGATTGGGCAAACTGGGCTGGTACGCCAACAGGGATTCGTTAAGTTATGCCACTTTATATGGCCTGGAAACGGCCCATACTTTTGTAAGAACAACTTTACGGTATGTTGATTTTATTGATGGCTGGCGCAAGATCGTTGACCTGGGACTAACAGATGAATCGGAGAAGATTGATATTAGTAATAAGAGCCTGGCCGCAGTATGGCAGCAATTAATCCCGGCTGACACCATTGCCAATGCCTCCCCGTTATTTTTACAGCAACTGACCCATTTTGGCTATCATGATTCCGGCACAATAATACCAGCCGGCAATTATACCAGGGCAGATTTCCTGCAACTTATCCTGGAAACCAAACTCGCATTATCGCCCAGTGATAAAGATATGATCGTTATGCTGCATGAAATAGATTATACAGATAGTACCGGCGCCGCAAAACATATTAATAGTTCGCTGATTGTAAAAGGAGATAACAGCCTGCATACGGCTATGGCAAAAACAGTGGGGCTCCCGCTGGCCATTGCCACCAAATATATACTGAACGGCACCATACAGTTAACCGGATTACATATCCCGACCATTAAAGAGATTTATACACCAGTGCTGGAAGCGCTGGGCAAGGAAGGTATATTGTTTGAAGAAACGGTGAGTTAAGACAAACATCATTACTACTCTACCGTAATTTCCTTCATAGATAAACGACGATAACTGATATCCCTGAAAACAACTTTATACTTACCGGGTTTTAAGTAAAGACTGTAATACCCGTTATTAGCCGCAATATAGGTTTGATCGGCCGGTATAATTTGCCCCAGTATATCTTCGCGGTATTCGTCATCATGATAAGCCTGCACCATGAACAATCCTTTTTCACTAGGCTGGATGGGCGTTTCCTTACGTTCTCCATCCAATGAAAGCCAGGCCGGCCGGTTATTGACATAGTTTGCCGGTGGGTGTACCACGGCAATGCTAATGCCCGGCAACCCTAACAGGTTGGCCGGCTTTTTATCCAGTAACATAACGGAGGGTTCTGTTAACACAAACTTTTTAGTAAAGGCCGTATAGAATGCTTCGCCGCTTTCAAAATAACTGCCTTCGCTCACGGCCACCTGGTCAATAGTAACAGGATTGATATTACTGATATTTTTAAACACCATGGCCATGGTACGCTGACCTTCCACCAATGCTTCATTATTATTGCGGCCAAAGCCTGTTAACACCAGCATTTTAGCAGTGCTGTCTTTTTTAATGGCGCTATAAAGGTTTACCGCTTCTATCGAGTCCCTTACATTGGGCGTATGTTTACCGGCTGCTGTATCCTCGTAAGGTACCAGGGTAAAACCCAGCGTTAAGGCTTTTCGTACCAGCTCGCCGCCAACAGGTTCGGCCGTATGTTTGCCACTGAAAATATTTACTTCGTCAATTACATACCCTGTTTTGTTGGTAAGTGTTTCCATGGCCAGGTAGCGGAATCCATTATCGTACAGGTCCTTGAGCAAACTGTACACAAAAGCCCGGTGCATGGGCTGGTGAAACAGCTCGTTGATCATGATCACTTTTGCATTCATGGAAGCACCGATGATAAAGGATTTTGCATTGATAGATTGTAAGCCATCCAGTTCATCTACATAGTTCTTTATATCCCTTTTTTGTGCAGCACTTAAGGGCAGGTATTTTTTTTGGGCATAGTTTAAAGCCGATTGGTAATCCCCTGCCATAGCTAAAAACTGGGCAAAATAATCGTTATAGGCATTATCGCCTAATAGCTTTTTAAAACGTTTTTCCCAGGCAATAGCCTGGTATATTGGGTATAGATAATGAATATCGTTGCCAATCCTGTTGGTAAGGTTCATTTGTAAGGAGTCCTTCTTGGCAGGAGCTACCAGTTCGGTATATTTCTTTATCTGGTCAAGCTGGTATTGTGCATGGCCAACCAGGCTCATACAAAACAAACACAGCAATACCAGCATATTTTTTTTAGGCATCATGTTCACCCGTATATTTTAAAATGCAATGTTACGAGCATTGCTGTTAGTAAAAAGGTAAAATTGACGGTTGGCACTATTCCATAGATCAGCCCCTGAAACAGCGGTATACCCACATAATAAAAGCCCTGAGGGTGATCAGGGCTTTTATAGTATTATGTATAAGAAAAGAATTATTTCAGTTTCTCATCCAGGTCATTCCATTTTTTCTCTTCTGCAATATACTTGGTCAGATCAGCGCCTTTGGCACCTTCACGTTTTGTAGAAAAATATTGGGCCAGGTTGCCTACAATAATTTTGTACTGACGTTGTTCTGTACGGTCCAGTTCAGATTTTTTACCAAAAATGATGGCCGCTTTTTCATAATTATCTTTCATCAGGTCGTAATCCTTATCATAAGTCACCTGTAGGTCTTTCAGTTTCTGCGCATCTTCGGCTGTGGGTTTAGTACCTGGTTTTGCTTTTCTTTTTAACTCACGGATCTTTTCGGACTGGGTTTCGGCTTTATTCATATAGTGGTCGCCCAGGTAAATAAAGTTCTGCGCCGCTTTTTCAGGATTTACTTCAGCTGCTTTATTCAATGCCGCTACCATTTTAGTTTCCAGTTCCTCGAAGTTGGCAGGCCTTACAGCACCGTCTTTACGAGAGTTTAAGGTGTCATAAATCAATTCACCTATGATCGCATTGGCCTTATAGTTACCCGGATCAGTAGCAAGCACTCCTTCCAGAGAAGCAATTTTAGCTGCCCAGTTTTCCTCTAAACCAACGGCAAAGTCAACTTTATCGTAATCAAAGAATTCGCTTTTCGGATACAGTTCTTTACCCAAAGCCCTGTATTTTTCAAAGTTAGCATTGTCCTTTTTACCAATATAATACCTTACCAGGTAACGGTACACATCTTCATAAGATGCTTCGTTTAATTTCAGGTCGGCCAGTATTTTATAATACTTTATGGCAGCTTCGGTGTTTTTGCTGTTCTCAGCAAGTACACCCGCTAAAATAACCGTATTGGTATCAATGGGGCCGGGTAAGTCTTTCTGGGCGATTAAGAAGTTGGATATTTCATATACTTTTTCAAACTTCGGCAATCCTTCTGCCCAGGCTTTGTTCTGGTAGTCTTTATACCCCGCATTAAACAATAACCATCTCAGGTTTAATACGCCGTTTTTGTAAATTTCTTCTTTAGTAAACAGGGCGGCACCTGGTTCCATGCTCAGGTATTTCTGAAAAGCAGCAAAGGCTTCGTTAATATAAGCCGGCGCCTGTGCAGCCTGGGTGCTATCCAGGGCATTACCCACATAGATGGCATTTTTTAAAATATACGCCTCTGGTTTTGACATAAACTTCTCATCCGATTGTTTTTTGTCAAACTCCTCTTTACCTTTTTTAAACTGGTTCAACAAAAGATAATTCTTATACGTATCATACTTTTGAGCAAACACGCTGCCTGCAACAAGTGATAGCATTGTGCCCAGTGCAACAATCTTTTTCATTTTTCTTTTTTAATGAATGATTAATAATAATTTTTTATTCTTCTGTTTTATGTTCTTCTTCTGTGCCTGTTGTCAGATCATCTCCTGCAGCCGGCGCCTGGTCTACAGCACCTGCTGTTCCGGCCTCACCTTCAGCGCCCTCTACCTCATCCGGTAATTTCTCTTCTTCCTGGTCATCAATCTGGGTAATGGCTGCAATCTGGTCACCTTCATCAATCCTGATCAGTTTAACACCCTGTGTAGCCCTTCCCTGCTCACTTACATTGGCTACTTTCATACGGATGGTAATACCACTTTTACAGGTTATCATCAGGTCCTGCGATTCCAGTACCGCCAACATACCTACTAAGCTACCGGTTTTTTCTGTAACGCTAATGGTCTTAACGCCTTTTCCGCCCCTGTTGGTAAACCGGTACTCATCTACCGGTGTACGTTTACCATAACCTTTCGCACTAACCACCAATACCGTTTTGGCCACATCCTCTACAGGATTAACACAAATCATACCAACTACTTCATCATTAGCATCATCCACTTCAATACCAGCCACACCAATGGCACCACGACCGGTTACCCTTACTTTCTCCTCCGAAAAACGGATGGCACGGCCACTTTTAACGGCCATCATAATTTCCGAATGCCCGTCAGTCATACTGGCTTCCAGCAGCTCATCACCCTCTACAATGGTAATGGCATTTACACCGGTTGTACGCGGGCGGCTAAAGTCGGCCAGCTCGGTTTTTTTAATAATACCTTTCTTGGTACATAACACAATATTGTGCGATTTTACAAACTCCTCATCTTTCAGGTCCTGCACATCAATAATCGCTCTTACCTTATCATCCGGTGGTATCTGTATCATGTTCTGGATAGCACGTCCTTTACCGGTTTTTTCACCTTCCGGTATCTGGTACACATTTAACCAGTAACATCTTCCTTTTTCAGTAAAGAATAACATGGTATGGTGCGTACTGGCCACAAACAGGTGCTCAATATAATCCTCATCGCGGGTTTTGCCACCAATGGCACCACGACCACCACGTTTTTGCGCCCTGTACTCATCAACCGGCGTACGTTTAATATAACCCAGGTGAGAAATAGTGATCACCACATCTTCCTCTTTCACCAGGTCCTTAATGCTCACTTCATTATCCAGGTAAGTGATCTCACTCTTACGTGTATCACCAAATTTCTCCCTAATTTCCAGCAACTCCGTTTTAATGATGTCAAAACGCATGGATTCGTTGCCAAGGATGTTTTGTAAATGCGCAATTAGTTTCTGTAACTCTTCGTATTCAGCAATAATTTTATCACGCTCCATACCCGTTAAACGCTGTAAACGCATTTCCAGGATGGCTTTTGCCTGTATTTCATCCAGTCCCCAACCGGCATTGATCAGGTTGTCTTTGGCAATTTCCGGTGTTGAAGAAGCCCTGATCATGGCAATTACCTCATCCAGGTGATCCAATGCGATCAGGTAACCTTTTAAGATATGTGCTCTTTTCTCCGCTTCGCGTAATTCAAATTTAGTACGGCGTACCACTACCTCATGCCTGAAATCAACAAACTCGCTGATCAGGTCTTTCAGGTTCAATATTCTCGGGCGGCCTTTTACAATGGCAACATTGTTAATACCAAATGAGGTTTGTAATTCTGTGTGTTTGTACAGCTGGTTAATCACCAGGTTGGCCACACCATCACGTTTCAGGTCAATAACAATACGGGTACCCTCTTTTTTATTACTCTCGTTATTAACGTGGGCAACACCTTCAATGGTTTTATCATTCACCAGTTCACCAATACGGTTGGTCAGTGCATCACGGTTTACCTGGTAAGGTACTTCGGTAATAATGATCTGTTCCCTGCCGCTTGGTTTGGCTTCTACAGTAATACGGCCACGTACCACTACACGGCCACGGCCTGTATGAAAGCCGGCTTTCACGCCTTCCATACCGTAAATGATACCACCGGTAGGGAAATCCGGTGCTTTTACAAACACCATCAGCTCATCTATAGTAATTTCTTTATTATCAATAAAAGCAACACAACCATCAATTACCTCGGTCAGGTTATGCGGCATCATATTGGTAGCCATACCTACGGCAATACCGCTACTGCCATTTACCAGTAACTGCGGAATGCGGGTTGGCAGGATAGACGGGTCTTTTTCGGAGTCATCAAAGTTCAGCTGGAAATCTACCGTATCTTTTTCAATATCGTCGAGCATGTGTTCGCCCAATTTGGCTAAGCGCACCTCGGTATAACGCATAGCTGCCGGATCATCACCATCCTGGTTACCAAAGTTACCCTGGCCATCAACCAGTGTGTAGCGCATATTCCAGTCCTGTGCCAAACGCACCATGGCATGATACACCGAACTATCACCGTGCGGGTGATATTTACCCAATACTTCCCCTACTACCCTTGCCGATTTTTTGTATGCTTTATTTGCATGCAAACCCAATTCGTTCATGGCAAATAATACACGCCTGTGTACGGGTTTAAAACCATCCCTTACATCGGGTAATGCACGCCCTACGATAACCGACATTGAATAGTCGATATAAGCCGTTTTCATTTGTTCCTCAATATTCACCGGTATGATCCGGTTAATATCATTGGTTTCCTGCGGTTCCAAGTTTTCTTCCATGCTAAATTCTGTTACTATTTTTTACTTTTTGCGTTACCGTAAAGCGTATTTCAGGGTTATACCGGCAGTAGTACTGCTATCAACACCCGTTGCGACGCTCCGTTCATCTTTCTGTTCGCTTATCGGCAACGGCTGCTTTTACACGGGGTAAAATCGGTACACCGCAAAGGCCGTTACACGCTACAAAAAATGAAGCCTGCAAATTTAACTTTTTCGCTACGTAAAACCTGATAAATAGCCTGGTTTTTAAGTCATTTTACACCCATTTTTTCCACCATTGTGCATTAAAAATTACGGTGATTTTTAGTTATTGTTTTTACCGGTAAACTGCACGGTCATATTCCGGTAAAAAACCGGTTTAAAGCCACTGTAAACCCCGTTTTTGCACCTTCTTTACTTTTTAATGGTAATTGTTCACCGGGGCTTTACCGGCCGGGGGCTGCCCGATTGCAGCGGCACCTCGCCGAAGGCCTGTGCCGGGGTTGTGGCGAAGTACAGCGGAAAGCGGGAACTGCTGCTGAATTAAGTACTACAGCCCACAGCCCCTGTTATTCTGCCAACTAATTGTTAAAACAACTGTCATAAAAGCCCTTACAGATTATTATAACATGATTTTTACACTTACGGCATAGTATTTACCGTTTTATAGGTGAGCACAAAACCCAACAATTATGGTGACTTATATACTACTGCGGGATAATAAGGAACAAGGTCCGATGCGCCTGGAAGATTTACTGGAAATTGGTTTAAAGCCTTACGACCTGGTATGGCTGCCCGGTAAAAGTGCAGCCTGGCGTTACCCCAGCGAAATTGAGGAACTGAAGCCCTACGCGCCTGTTGTGGAAGAACAGCCTTTTGACCGGTTTTATAAAAAAGAGAATGAAGCCACAGCCGAAACAAAAACGGAGCAACCGGTGCAATCACAAAAAACGGTTGTTGCCGCAACCGGTACAACAACCCTTAAAAACAAATTTGTAGCGGTAACCATGCCGGCGGCACAGAAAAAAGCAGTGACGGAAAAACCTGTTGCAACAGTTGCGGCCAAACAGGTGCAGCCCAGTTACGACGAGTATAAAGCTTATATGCCGGCTACTGAAAAAAAAGCAGCAACCCCAACAACAACCGTACATGAACAACTATTGGCCGGTGAAACCAATATGACAGCCCAGGCCGAAAAGATTGCCAGTTATACCGAACGGTATGAACAGACCTATCACCAGCGAAAAAATAAATGGAATAAAAAGGCTTTACTGATAAAATATGGCCGTATAGCCGCTGTTGTGGTGGTGGTATTGGGTATTGGGGTAATATTTGCCTTTAATGTAGGCAAGCCGGAAACCAACCCTACCATATTGGCGAACAACAGTGCGGCAAGTACGATACCGGATAACAATCCCGAACCGGTAACAGCAGAAAATAACATACCGCCTGTGGTGCAGACTGAACCTTCTGCTACGGAAGAAGAGATGACCAATACCCCGCCCCCTGTTGTACAGCAGGCTCCGGTAAGTATAAAAGAAAAAATGCCCAAAGAGCCGGCCCCCATAGTAAAAACATCGGATAAAAAACCCGATTTATCGAAACCGGTAACCGATAAAAAAGGACTGGATCTTTCCCGCACAGGCAGTGCCAAAGCCATATTGGATAAACAATCAGCCATCACAACAATGGATACCCGTGATGCTTATGCCTATGAAAGCTATACCACAGCCAACAATGGAGAACGCAGCCGGAAAGTGAGAGACAACGAAACGGCTGTAAAAACCAATGACAATAACACCGGCCAGGCAAAAAACAATGCCAATCCTTTTTATAAAGGGCCGGAAGAAAAAACAGTGGTCAGCAATGCTACTCCAACCGGGAATAATGTCAGCAGCTATACCGATGTTAAAGTGGTGGCCAATGAATATAAGGTAGTACCCTTTGGCGGCATCAGGAATTTACAGTTAACCGTACAGAACCGTTCCGGTGAGCCGCTGGAGAAAGTGGTGGTAGATGTAGAGTATAAAAAGAGAGATGGTGGTGTGTTTAAGACCAAGACGGTTGAGTTTAAAAATATTGCTCCAAAGTCCTCATCGGTATTAAAGATTGATGATACCAACCGGGGTGTGGATGTGGCTTATCATATCAGGAAGGTAGTGAGGTAGAATAATGAGTTATGAATGATGAATTAGGAATTATGAGTTATGAATTATGAATTAGGAATTGTGAATGATGAATCCTAAAACATCAGGCTTTTAGCTTTTAACTTTAAGCATTTTGCCTTGCGCTTTTGAAATATTATGAACTGATCATTAATAAAAAAAACCGGGCAATCATGTCCGGCTTTCTTTTATGTAAGGCTTGTCTGAATACTGATATCTATTCTCTGCTATCTTATCTTAATCATCTAATTTCAACACCGCTAAAAATGCTTCCTGCGGCACTTCTACGTTACCGATCTGGCGCATACGCTTTTTACCTTCTTTCTGTTTTTCCAGCAGTTTACGTTTACGGCTGATATCACCACCATAACATTTAGCGGTTACATCCTTACGCATGGCCGAAATGTTTTCGCGGGCTATTACTTTAGCGCCAATGGCAGCCTGTATAGCGATCTGGAATTGCTGACGGGGCAATAATTCTTTTAATTTTTCGCAGAGCTTACGGCCAAAATCCTGTGCACGGCTACGGTGTATCAACGCACTTAAGGCATCCACTTTTTCATTGTTCAATAAAATATCCATCTTGGCAATTTCTGCCGGACGCATACCAATGGGATGATAATCGAAAGAAGCATAACCGCGGGTCTGTGATTTTAATTTATCGTAAAAATCAAATACAATTTCGGTCAAAGGCATTTCAAAAATCAGCTCCACGCGGGTAGTGGTCAGGTAACTCTGGTTAATCAGCATACCCCTTTTACCCAGGCAAAGAGTCATGATATTACCGATATAATCGGGTTTGGTAATGATCTGCGCCCTGATAAAGGGTTCGTCTATACTTTCTGTTTTTACCGGGTCAGGGAACTCGGTAGGGTTATTTACCTTAACTGTTTCGCCATTGGTTTTATGAGCAATAAAACTTACGTTAGGCACCGTGGTGATCACCGTTTGATTAAACTCACGCTCCAGGCGCTCCTGGATAATTTCCATGTGCAGCATGCCCAGGAAACCGCAACGGAAGCCAAAACCAAGCGCCTGCGAGGTTTCCAGCTCATAGGTAAGGGAAGCATCGTTTAATTGTAATTTATCCATACAATCGCGCAGCTCCTCAAACTCATCGGTATTAACCGGGTAAATACCGGCAAATACCATGGGCTTTACCTCTTCAAAACCTTTGATCTGCTCGGGCGTAGGATTGTTTACCAGGGTAATGGTATCACCTACTTTTACTTCTTTGGCATTTTTTATACCGGTAATAATATAACCTACATCGCCGGCTTTTACTTCTTTCCTTTCGGTCATTTTTAATTTTAAAATGCCTATTTCATCCGCCTCATATTCCTGGTCAGTAGATACAAATTTTACTTTATCCCCTTTTCTGATGGTGCCATTTAAAATACGGTAGTAAACAATAATACCGCGGAAACTATTAAATACACTATCAAATATCAGCGCCTGCAAAGGTGCATCCGCATCACCTGTTGGTGCCGGAATACGCTCAACAATAGCCGCCAGCACTCCTTCAATACCCAAACCGGTACGGCCGCTGGCCAGTAAAATATCTTCATCCTTACAACCTATCAGCTCAATGATCTGGTCCTTCACCTCATCGATCATGGCGCCGTCCATATCAATTTTATTGATCACCGGAATAATTTCCAGGTCATTTTCAATGGCCAGGTAAAGGTTGGAGATAGTTTGCGCCTGGATACCCTGTGTCGCATCTACCAGTAATAAAGCGCCTTCGCAGGCAGCTAAAGCACGGCTTACTTCATAGCTAAAGTCAACGTGTCCGGGAGTATCAATCAGGTTAAGGGTGTATGCCTGTCCATCGGTATGTTTGTAATCAATCTGGATGGCCTTACTTTTAATGGTAATGCCTTTTTCACGTTCCAGGTCCATATCATCCAATACCTGGTCCATCATATCACGTTCACTGATGGTATTGGTCGCTTGTAATAAACGGTCGGCCAGGGTACTTTTACCGTGGTCAATATGGGCGATAATGCAAAAATTGCGGATATGCTTCATTGTATAAGTCCCGCCCTTTTAAAGGGTACTTTTTCAGGACGTGCAAAGGTAAGGAAAAATAGTGATCTTTGAGCGCAGCTTAACATATTGTAACCTATTGAATTTCAATATCATTATCGTTCTTTCGATCTCAGATCTTAGATCTAAGATCTGAGATCTTATTTATACACAAACACCGATATTTCCTGCTCCTCTGCCCTAACCGTTTCCGTAAAAACACAAAACGGCATAAAGGACATAAGAAAGGGTTTGCCCATCAGGCGCTGGGGCGTACTTAAAATAATGGTGACTCCCTGTTGTAACAGTTGGGTGAACAGCAATTCCAGTTGCGGGAAAACGGATGGATCATAATTGATATCGCTGAGTATAACGGTATCAAAAACCAGGTCAGCCGGCAGTTTATTCCAGTCAATTAAACGAACCGATATATTGTCAAAGCCGTTCAGTAAAACAGATTTTTGTATATAGGGTAAACAACCTGTGGCATAATCGCTGCTCACTACGTTTGCTGCCTGTTGAGCCGCTACCAGGGAAGGCAATGCCAGACCAGCAGCTAATTCTAACACCCGTTTGTTTTTAATAAAATCCGGGTACCTGGTTAAAAAAGTACAGACACCCAAAGCCGCAGGCCATAGTTTTGCCCAGAAAGGAAAATCCTGTGCGGGCTGTAATCCTTGCTGCCATTGGCTTTGAAGGTCATCCAGATCAGGCAATGCGAGTATTACAGACTGCTCACCAAATTGAAAGCTGCGGGTTAAAAAAGCTTGTTCCATACGCGTTAAAGATAATGGCTAATAATAAATTGCATATTACCGGTATAAATAGCCTGTATTGTGGCAACGGGTGGTTAACTTTGGCGGCTGAAAAACTAAGGCTTAAAAACCAGTAAAAGAACCCGAGAAAAGAGAATAGAGTATGCAAATTATTCCTGCAATTGATATCATTGATGGTAAGTGTGTAAGGCTGACCGAAGGCGATTATGCCACACAGAAAATATATAATGAAAACCCGCTGGAAGTAGCCAAAGCATTTGAGGATGCCGGCTTTACCAGGGTACATGTGGTTGACCTTGACGGCGCCAAAGCAGGTAAAGTGCAGAACTGGAAAGTGCTGGAAGCGGTTGCCGGCAAAACCGGCATGGCGGTGGATTTTGGCGGAGGTATTAAAACCAGTGCCGATGTAGCTATAGTATTTAATGCCGGCGCACAATGGGCCACCATTGGCAGCCTGGCCGTAAAAGACGAAAAGACTTTTATTCAATGGCTACAGCAATACGGTGCTGCTAAGTTTATGCTGGGCGCTGATGTACGTGACGAAAAAATTACCATTGGCGGCTGGCTGGAAACAACGGATATTAATATCCTTGATTTTATTGGTAACTATTTACAACAGGGTGTACAACAAATATTTTGTACCGATGTGAGTAAGGATGGAAAACTGGAAGGCCCTGCCATTGACCTATATAAAAAAATACTGAAGGCCCACCCTGCCCCGGCCATTATTGCCAGTGGCGGTGTTAGTAATATTAAGGATGTGGCAGACCTGGCCGACGCCGGATGCGGTGGCGTGATCATTGGCAAAGCCATTTATGAAAACCGGGTAAGTTTACAGGAGCTGCAGGCTTATAACAATTAAATTATGCTTACTAAAAGAATTATTCCCTGCCTGGATATAAAGGATGGCCGTACGGTTAAAGGAACCAATTTTGTGAACCTCCGTGATGCCGGTGACCCGGTAGAACTGGGTGCTTTATATGCGCAGCAGGGGGCGGATGAACTGGTATTTTTAGATATTACAGCTACGGTTGAACGCCGTGATACTTTGCGTGAACTGGTGTTGAAGATTGCCCGGCAGATCAATATCCCCTTCACGGTAGGTGGTGGTATTAAATCGGTGGAAGATGTGGGCTTGTTGTTAAAAAGCGGTGCCGACAAAGTATCGGTAAACACGGCAGCCTTCAACAACCCTGCATTGATAAAAGATATAGCGCTTGAATTTGGCAGCCAGTGCGTGGTACTGGCTATTGATACCAAGCAAGAAGAAGACGGCGAATGGTATGTATACCTGCATGGCGGCCGTACCAAAACCAATACCCGCTGTATAGACTGGGCAAAGGAAGCAGCCGCATTGGGAGCCGGCGAAATACTGCTTACCTCTATGAATAATGATGGTACCAAAAACGGTTTTGCACTGGATATTACCAGGATGCTGGCATCAGCACTATCCATACCTGTTATTGCCAGTGGCGGCGCCGGTACAATGGAACATTTTAATGCTGTATTTAAAGAAGGACTGGCCGATGCCGCCCTTGCTGCCAGTATTTTTCATTTTAAAGAAATTGGCATACCGGAGCTTAAAACATATTTACAACAACAAAACATACCAGTAAGGTTATAATATATGATACTCAACTTTTCAAAATACCAGGACGGCCTGATGCCTGCCATTATACAGGATGCAGCAACAGATAAAGTATTAATGCTGGGCTTTATGAACAGTGAAGCCTACCACCAGACCAAGATATCGCAGAAAGTTACTTTCTTCAGCCGCAGCCGCCAGCAGCTATGGACAAAGGGTGAAACATCGGGCAATTTTTTACTGGTGAAGGATATATTGCTGGACTGTGACCAGGATACTTTACTCATTAAGGCTAC
>CAYUMH010000033.1:0-36848 GCA_964445775.1 uncultured Terrimonas sp. | reverse complement strand
GACGCAGGGTTAAATTACCCGTGGCCATTGCCGCCGGTAAAGTAGCCGATTGGGTACTGAAATAAGCGCCGAACGGACAACCACGCCAGCAACGGTCACGGTACTGGCAATTTACCCGGTCGTGATGCGGCTGCGTAAGATTGGCACTGCGGCCAATAAACATATGGCGGGTATTGTTGTAGTGCTTTTTAATTCTTGCAGCAAGATCCTTTTCGACAATATTCATTTCCATGGCCGGCATAAAATCGCCGTCAGGCAAAATATCTAACCCTTCTTTACTGCCCTGTATGCCTGCGAATCTTTCTACATAACTATACCAGGGAGCAATGTCATCGTAACGGATAGGCCAGTCAATAGCAATGCCTTCCCTGGCATTGGCTTCAAAATCCCATTTGCTAAAACGGTAACTCTGGCGGCCCCATAATAAGGAGCGGCCCCCAACATGATAACCACGGGTCCAGGAAAAAGGTTTGGTTTCCACATAAGGACAATCCTGCTCATTCGCCCACATACCATCTACTTCCTCGCTCAATGTGTATTTACGTTTTACTACCGGATGATCTTTGATCATCTGTTGCGTGCGGTTGTTGCGGTGTGCAAATTCCCAGTTCTCTTTATTGGCATTCACATAATCCTTTTTATGTTCTATATTCCTGCCCCGTTCAAGCATAATTACCTTCAGGCCTTTTTCACAAAGTTCTTTAGCGGCCCAGCCGCCACTGATTCCTGAACCAATTACAATTGCATCATACTGATTATCTGCCATGTGGATCGTTTTAAGAAGTCCCCCACCATTACCGATGGAAGAGCTTAAAATGAGCCCTTAAGATAGCATTTTATTTTTTTAAGCCCCTTTTGTTATGCCGAATGCGGAAAGCAAAAGTCCAAGGCAGATGCATATAAAGCTTTCGGGGTTAGCTTTTGGCTTTATTGATAGCCTCTATTTATTTTAAGAATCACAATAATTCACATGGATTAAAAACCAACTGTAATTGTAAAGCCTCCATCCACCACCCATAGCTTTACGGAGTGTGTCGCTCCTTAAATCTATTCTCATATGCCTCACATTTTAAAGCGTCACCCAACCGTTATTGCTCCATGCCCAACAACATGATCAGCTTATCGTTTTTATAAAAGTTTAATGTTTGCTCCGCTACGTCAAACCTTACGGTTGCAGCAGATAAATGTTGCAGCATTTTAAATTCGGTATCGGTAGTCTCTTTGTCCGGGCAAGCCATTTTTGTACTACCTAAAGCCGAAAAGATAATCTCATCCGCTTTAGCAGTATAGGTACCAAAAAAGTTATTGCAACCTCCGTTACCGGATACTTTTTTATTTTTTGTATCAAACCTGATAAATGCTTTCCCGTAATCTTTACCCACATTTTCTAATTGAATCAGTTTCCATTTTTTACCATCAATGAAAGACCATATGTCTTTTTCGGAAGGTATTTCAAAACCGAGCATAACAGCTTTGGTTACGGGGTCTTTAAAATGTACGCTGTTTCCTGCGGCGTGTATCTCAAAAGTTTTTTTATCCAGTACAGTAGTAAATTCCTGTTCCAGCTTCATGCTTGCTTCGTCACAGGCCATCAAAGTACCTGCCGCCTGGTTGATGGTTATGGTATTACCATTGAGTTGATAACCTGTATTAAACCTGTTACAGCCGCTTTTGCCAAAGATGGTATGCCTGGCATTATCAATGGTAAGGTATACCCGGCCATTATTAATGGCTTTACCATTGAGTTGCGTTAATATCATTTTTTTATTCAGGTAACTGGTTATGCTTGCCGGCACCTTCACTTTTCTTTTGTATACTATTTTTTTAAGCTGGTAGGAATAAGCCGAAGCATCTGCCGGTAGCGGCCCGGTCAACTTCTTTTTTATCACGGTCAATTTATACTGGTATCCCGGTTTATAGTTAAACCCTTTAATAGTCGTATAAAAATTGCTCCATGTTTTGGCTGTTCCTTCCTTTACCTGCAGGCAGTCCATGGGCGCTACGCCTTCACAGGGAACAGTATTTTCTTTTACCAGCAGGGTAATTTGTTTTTGTGCAAATGTCCAGGTACTCATACCCAGGAAAAGAATAATGACAGATAGTGTTTTCATGTTATAATTATTATTAATAAAAGTAGGTGGTTAGTTAATCAAAGATAATATAAAACTGCCCGGTTAACAGTTATACCTGCCGCAAATTGTATTATCCAATCAATTTCCTGCCATTATATCCAGGTAATACAGCAATGCCCAATCCTGGTCATTGGCGTACGCATCGTAATATTTTCCGGGCTTCCCATTAAGCGTTTCCGGGTACAGGTAGGCGCAACTGGCTTTACCGTCCTCTTTAAAATTTAATAAATTATTTTCAACAATACCTTTTGCTCTTTGCGCATAGTTTTTATCGCCGGTACATTGATAGTAACGGTAAAAGGATATGGCCGTAAGTGTACTCCAGTAATGCGGCATGGTATCGCCCAGGCGTTCTCCTTTACCAAACCAATATCCATCCCAATGCCTGATACCTATATCGTATAAATGTACATCAGGCTGTTTTCCGTTAAACGCTTCTAAAGAAGGCATCTGTAATTTCGCGGCATTAAGATATTTTTCATCCTTGGTAAGCAGGTATAATTCGCATAAAGCGGTTACTGCAGGAGCTACAATAGATTGTTCGTAGTTTACTTCATGTTTGGGATAGTATATCCCGTTTTGTATAATAAAATTGCCGAATAGTGTATAGTCATTCATCAAGTTTGTTTTTTCTGCCTGCAGGCCGGCTGAAGACAGTGCCTCTATACCGTCTTTAATCCGTATGTCTATCCCGTAAAAATGATGTTCAAACTCTTTAAAAAACCTTCGCATGGTACCATAATAATCTAAAAGGTATTGCCGTTCACCGGTAAGTTTATATACTTCCAGGTACAAACTCGCCACCCAGGGATAGTTATAGCCACGGGCATTGCTGTTGTTTTTTACATTTGAAAAAGTTTTGTACGCCGGGTCCTGCAGCTTCGTTCGAACATATTTTATATATCTCAATAAGGAGTTTTTTATCTTATCATCCTGGTTACTTTGTAACCACTTTGCAATAAATACGCCCATGCCTAAACGTTCCGCCCCTTCGTTTCTATCTGCGGGGCTTACGGTTTTTGACACTTCGGTAACTATTTTATCAAGCTCATTATCATATACCATATAAGCGCCGTATCGTTTATCTGTGGTATCGTTCATCTGTTGATGTGCTACAATAAACCTGGCCCGTTTGGCTAATATTTGCTCCGGTGAAGAGATTACCAGGTAATTGATGAATGTATGTTTCTTACCATTGGCGAAATAAATTTTCCGGCTATACTCCCCTGGTTTATCGCCTGTTACTACCATCCTTTTTTGTTTCAGCCCTGCTGCCGGCACTGCATCTGCCTGTATGGTCATTTTATCTCCCTTTGCCAGCACGTATTTATCGGCTTTTACCTGCACAAAGCCCAGGTTTCTGGCCTTTACATAAAAATCGTCCCAGCCTTTATGCCAGAACATTTTCCATTGCACCACATAATTCTGGCCGGGTTTTAGTGTAAAAGATGCTGTTTCCAATGTTATGGTACCTCTGGCATTACTCGAATTATTATCGCGACTCCTGTTGTCTATGCCATAACCCTGTAATGCGCCTTTGGTTAATACCAAACCCAAATGAGGACCTGTGCCGTTCATGCGTAATGCATTTACATACGAAGCGTGCATGCCCGCCCAGATATGTGCATTACATCTGTTGGTGGCACAGGTGCGGGCATCGGGATAACTGTCATTAAAAGGGGTGAAAATCCCGATCCTTTTTATGTTAACAGCCCGGTTGGTATTGTTGGTAAATGTATAGGTTTCCACATAATACACCCCTTCTGCACGGCGGTTGACCAACACATTTAAGAAATTTGTTTTATACAAAAATGTACCAGTACTGCCTGTTGTATTTTTTTTTACAGGAACTTCCCATTTTTGTACCCCGGCTCCCGGTTCAGCTAACTCGTATTGTCCCAGCCCCCAATCCTGCCAGGGCTGTTGCCATTTCACACTATCCGCCGCTGCAGAAGAGAATATCCAGTTCATATTATGTTCATCAGCGGGGTAGGATATCCTGTTTAAAGCCCCCGTATTTTGATTAACACCGATTTGAAACTGGGCATAAGCAGTAAGCCCGGTAATGAATAAGAACGTTAAAACAATAATTTTTTTCATTGATACACGATTAATGCTTTTAAATTTATAAAAGCCCTCCTGTAGAAACAGGAAGACGAACGATTGCTTGCTTACCAGGTTTATAGTAAACTACTATTATCTTTTACACCGGCCACTGCCTCAGTTTTACGCTACTTTCGTTAGCATCATTTTACCAGGCATAGTTTAGTTAATAATATTGATTGTTTTACTAAATAATCAACACTATGCCATTTGCTGCTATAAAAGCCTGCTGCCTATTTTCATATTTTTTTTAAAAAGATACCATCAGGCTTGCGCCCGATGGCATCTTGATAAAAACAACCACTGCTATATGAGAAAATTCTTGTTAAGACATCCCGTTTTTACAAGGTTCCGCAACTTTCGGTATACTATGCCCACGGTCTATGTACCAACTCATCGATTCGGGTTTGTATTTTTTTATACACCGAACGCCTGTTGATCTTTATATCAATTTCCCAGGTGCACCAAAAAATCCTGGGTAGTTGTATAGTTAAAAGAACCGCAAGGGCCGGGATCGGCGATCCATGCATCATAAATTCTAACCCGTATTCTTGATTGACCGGGCTCCAATGTTGCCGGTACCGCAATATTTTTGCTGATATTTAAAACAGTAGCACTGTTTCCCTGGTTAGCCAACCCTACTGACAGAACAGCTTCTCCCAGATTGGTAAATGAACCATTATTGTTCCAGTCCGCATATACACTTACCCTGCACCATTCTGAACTCGTGGTCATATTCAATGTAAAGGATGATGATGGGATGACTTTTATAGAATCTGCTGTATATAACCCATACCCGTTTGTGGGATAGGTACTGCCAGCGTAGTTGATATTATGCGCCGCACCGGTAGTAGATAAAGTAAGCACCTGGCCGGCATTACCACCGGCGGCAGTGCAGTAAGCGGGCTTACCTTTCTCCAGGTGTAAATAAACTGTCTTTAAAGCCTGCGCAACCTCAATGCCCGGCGTACCGCTGCTGATACTCACCGGTAGCATATACCCGTTGCGATGGGTTTCAAACAGCTGTGGTTTTACGGCTACTTTCAGCCTGGCAACTGTTTTGCCTGCAGGTATAATTACCGTTGGTGTGACAATTTTATAATTGGCAGTCGGGAAAATGACATACTTGTTTTTATGGGCCGTGTCGTTATTGTAAGCCGTAAGTGCTGCTTCATCAACATTTACATTTACCGTAATATCCTTGTCCAGCGGGTTCTGTATCAAAGCCTCCATTAAAAGAGTATCCGTTTCTCCACTGCCAAGTTCAAATAATGCCCTGTTAAAATAGGTAAGCCCGCTTACTGCATTGTTGTAAGAGCCGTTTACCGGGTAGTTCAGCACCAGTGCATTGATATTGTTCGTTCCCGATTCTACAGTTTTGCTACAGGCCGAAAACAGCCAGCAGGACAAAACTGAAAATGATAAAATTATTTTTTTCATATTATTTTATTTTACTCGTTCATTTAAAAAAAGCAGCAGCATGTTTTTCTTTCAATGATAAGTTCATCCTGCTTTTGACCTAAATGACTATTGCCAGTTACCGGGGTTTTGTTTTAGTTTAGGATTGGCCACCAATTCTAATATGGGTAATGGCAATAAATAATCACGCCCAATATCAAATTTGTATCCTCCTGTTAATGAGTTTACAGATTTGTAAGGCTGAATATAGCCGTCCCCGTTCACCGGTAAACTAGGGAACGCTGTTATGTAAGGAGCTGCCTTGGCGCCTAGTGGTATTTTATTTACAATCAGCTGCGGTGCAGCGGCCCACCGGCATATATCGTCAAAGCGGAATCCTTCACAAGCCAGTTCAATTCTTCTTTCTCGACGCACTTCATTTAGTACAGGAGACAACGAAGGGAATATCCAGTTAGGATCGCTAACAATAGCCGCAATGATTAACGGAGGCATACCCACACGGCTGCGGAGCTTGTTGATGGTGGCATCCGCATCTGCCTGTGTAAAAGTGCCCAGTTCTGCTTTTGCTTCGGCCGCAATTAATAATACTTCAGCGTAGCGCATAAATATCAGTCCGTCGGTGCCGGCCACATTATACTGACTCCATTCAGGATTTGCTCCTTTATATAACTGAAAGCCGGTAGTATTGTACGTTGTATTGCTCTGATCAAATGATGGCCTGTCGAATACTGTTTGGGGTGCAGTATTTGTTGAATTATTCACCCGGGTATATCCTGGCAAATAGATGGTTTGTGCCAAACGCGGATCCCTGTCTGTTGCTATTTTTACCAAGGTTGCATCGCCCTGGTATAAGGGGCTGAGTGCTTTTGGCAGGCCATCCTTGCACAAATAGTCATCCACCAGGTTTTTAGATAATCCCGTACCGGCGCCCAGTGCTAAATAACGCTGCCAGTTATGTGTAGGCCCGGTTGTAAAATTATACGCCCTCCAGTGCATTACTTCTTTACTGCCCGAATAATTAAGCTGGTTAAATATTTTCCAGTAACCATCGGCAACATTCTTGTTGTCCAGGTCAAATACAGCAGAACTGATCACTGCATCCGCGGCCCCGGCAGCCAGTTGCAGGTATTTTGTTCCATTTTGTCCCTGTACACCAAAAGCATCGCCTGCATGGTATTTTTCCCAGGTACCTTCATACAGGCAAACCCTGGCTTTAAAAGCCTGTGCATATTCTTTGTATATACGCATAGAGGCTGCAGAAGATTTTGGTTTTAATGCTGCAATCGCATTATCCAAATCAGCAATAATAGAATCGGCAATTATATTCCTGGGCAATCTTTCGGCGTACAAATAGGCCGAATCGTCCACATTTAAAGGCTTATTGATCCAGGGTAGCGCCCCCGTAGTCCTGAGCGAGTTAAAATAAAGCCAGGCCCTGAAAAAATAGGCTTCGCCCACATAGGTACTGATATTGGCCCAGGAATCTTTTACCTTGCTGTAATTGGCAAGAAAGTAATTCACGTTTCTTATCTGCGACCAGTTACCGGCACCAAATGTGCCGCTGTTGTTGATAGTGTTTTCACCGGCCAGCCGCCTGTCATACGCTACTGATACTAAATTATCGCTATTATTATCAATTGAATAAATACCCTGGTTACCAAATCCTCCATAGGATGGAAGAAACCCGTAAAAGTTGTTGGCGTATAACTGAAGGTCACTGGCACTGTTCCAATAGTTAGCATCTGAAAGACGTGTGGGGGGTGACTGATCCATTACATCTTTTTTACACCCTGTAGTAAGGATAAAAAAAGAAAGAAAAATCATCAGCATTAAATATATTGATCTCATAATTAAATGATATTTATTTCGATTATTGAAAACTGATATTAAGTCCTGCAGAAAAACTGCGTTGCAGGGGATAGATTTTTGAATCGCTTCGAAGCAATTCCGGGTCTACAAACTGGTGTTTGAGAGCCGGCGACATCGTAAGCAGATTTTCTCCGCTTATATAAAAACGGCATCTCGAGATATGGGCTTTCCTTAACAACTTCTCCGGCAGGCTATAGCCCAGTTGCACATTTTTAAGTCTCAGGTAGGCCGCGTTGATCAGGTAACGGTCCGATGCATTTTGATTTTTCGAGTCACCATTGAGGTATAATTTCGGGAAATATCCCCCTGGGTTGGTAGGTGTCCACCGGTCATATAATGTAGTAAGGGCGGTGCTTTGCCAGGTACTTGTAATACCCCAGAAATAATTGCCCCCGGCCCAAAAATCACGCTTGGCCACGCCTTGTAAAAAAATATTCAGGTCTAATCCTTTCCAGTTAACGCCGGTAGAAAAGCCATAGCTGTAGCGCGGCGTACTATTACCAATTACTACCAGATCACCATGATCTGACAGTGTATAGTTACCCCATGATATTTTTCCGTCTTTATTTAATTCTTTATAGCGGACATCCCCGGGAAACCAGTTAACAGAACCAACTGATGCCTGGCTGGGGGCTGCAGCAATTTCTGCCGGCGACTGAAACAGGCCATCTGTTTTAAAACCCCATATTTCACCCATTACTTTGCCGTTGTACCAGGTTGAATTATCCAAAGAGCCGGACGCATTGCCGTTGAAGGAAACTACTTTCCCTGTATAATCGCCCAGTGTTGCCCTTACATTCACACCCACATTACCAAAGTTCCGGTTCCAGGTTAACGAAACATCAAATCCTTTTGTTTCCACTGTCGCATTATTAGGAGTAGGTGGGTTAACGCCTAAGGTTACCGGGTAGGTTGCAGCTGTTCCGAAAAGATCAGTAACCCTCCTTTTATACCAGTCAAATGTTACATTAAAGTCCTTTAAGAAACGGATATCAACACCCAGATCAAGCATAGCCGGTTTGGCCCAGGTTAGTGTAGGGCTTACCAGGCCCGAGGGCGGGCTAACGGCAGGCTGTCTTGTGCCGTCTGGATTGAATAACCAGGTTGTATTTTGCGGTGAAAACGTACGTAGATTAGACACATAAGGATAATAATTTTCGGCATCAAGCAAAGCCGACAGGTCGCCCAGTGTACCATATGACCCTCTTAATTTCAGGGTTTGTATGGTGCCGGCCAAACTTTTCCAAAAAGACTCATTGGAGATCACCCAACCCGCAGAAAAGGCATTAAAGAAATGATTTCTTGTATCTTTTGGAAAAAAGGATGAGCCCATATACCGTCCATTGAACTCAAGCAGGTATTTATCTTTAAAACTATAGTTAATACGGCCGAAAGTGCCGTTGGTTGCCCATCCATAACCTCCATCACCGGCAGCAACATTTGTTCCATAAGTAAGAGAAAGTGATGGCTGGTTGATATTGTACAGGGATTGGTTAAATCCGTTCAGCGATTCCTGTTCTTTCACTTCCTGCTGCTGGCCCACCAGCACTTTAAAATAATGATCACTTATTTTTTTTTCATAGCTTGTAAAGATGTTAAATGTTTGATAGTTGCCCTGTGTTTGTGATTTGTAAACAGAGGAGATGGTGGTACTTATTGTACGGGGGTCCTGCTGGGTAGAATAATGAAAGGGTAAAACAGTTTCGTTGTATCGGCTGTTGAAGTAATTATAGCTGTAGCTACCCGTAATGGTCCATCCCGGCAGGGGCTTAATATTTACTTCACCCGTTACCCACGAATCATTATCCTGCTGGCCGATCCTGCCACCTTCTTTTATCAGTGGTATATTGGAGTTGTCGATATACCCGCCGTTAGGAGCAGTAACCGGGACAATAGGCCATATCCTTCCTATCTGGTGAAACCAATTGCCGCCGGTAGTACCGCCACCATTGTTAGGATAGTCATAATTTTCCTGTACGTAAGAGGTTTTTAACCCAATGCTTATCCATTTGTTTACATCAGCTGTAATATTAGAACGAAAGTTATAACGGTTATAGCTGTCTTCAAAAAAGTTAAACATACCACTTTTATCGGTATAGCCCAGTCCCAAAAAATAGGCAATCTTCTCACTGCCGCCATCCAGGCTCAAGCTGTGTTGCTGGCTCGGGGCGCTTTTTTTCAAGTATATTTTATACCAGTCATTGTTAGCATTACCAAAAGTATTATCATACGCCCCCCAATCACGGCCATTCGGATCAGGAATAGTTGCCGGAGTATTTACAGGATCTTTTAAATAGGCTTTTATTCTTTCAATAACGGACTCTGGTATAAATTGGCCCTGCTGTGCATTCAACGCTGCTTCGTTATACAGGTTAGCCCAATCCAGTGAGTTCATCATCTTAGGCAAATTAACGGGTTGAGAAGATGAAAGATTGACATTATAGTTAATATGCAGTGGGCGATTTTTACCTCCCTGGTTGGTGGTAATGAGTATAACACCATTTGGCGCCCTGGAGCCATAA
The DNA here is from genome assembly GCA_964445775.1 of uncultured Terrimonas sp. Classification (GTDB taxonomy): domain Bacteria; phylum Bacteroidota; class Bacteroidia; order Chitinophagales; family Chitinophagaceae; genus Terrimonas. The sequence goes on along the minus strand of CAYUMH010000033.1, from coordinate 26,803 downwards.
ATAGCGGAAGAAGCTGCATCTTTTAATACTGTGATACTGGCTATATCTGCCGGGTTAATCGTGTTGATATCGGCAGGTACTCCATCTACCAGAATTAATGGGCTGGAGGCAGTGCCAAGTCCGGTAAAGCCGCGAAGGTTAATATTTTTGCCTGCACCCGGGGCTCCGCCTGAATTCGTTGTGGTAATATTCAGATTGGCGATCACCCCTTGTAGCCCTTCGCTTACATTGGTAATAGGTCTTTGCTGCAGCACTTCCCCGCTCACCTGTTCCACGGCTCCGGTAAGATTAGCTTTTCGCTGCGTACCATAAGCCACTACAACAACTTCCTCCAGGTTTTTATTGCGCTGGGCCAGTTGTATATGTTTATAATCTCCGGTTTCTATTTTTATTTCCCTGGTCTCAAAGCCGGTATAGCTGATCATTAAAATACCATTTGCCGGAGCATCAATAGAAAAATTACCGGCAGCATCCGTTGTTGTTATGCTCCTGGTTCCTTTTACCGAAACCGTCACCCCTTCAAGCGGTTGCCCCGTTGAATCGGTAACCCGGCCTTTTATCCATTCATCAAATGCAGCAACCTCCGAACTTTCGGACAAACTGTTTACAGGCTTTTTTGCTGTTACGGTCACCGTCTGCTTTTCTATCACATAATCCAGTGGTTGATTTTTAAAAACAAGCCTGAGAAAAGACTCCGTTGAAACGTTTTGAACATGTATGGTGACCGGCTTTGATATACGCAATTGGGCGTTATGGTAAATAAATGCATAACCGGTTTGCTTTTTTACCATAGCAAAAATCTTTTCTATTGTAACATTTTTCCCGGTATAGGTTATTGTTGCAGAAAAACTGCCCGCGTTTGCAGTAAAGCAAGTGCAAAACAGGATAGCCGTCATCAACTTTAGTACAAGGAATATTTTGGTACCCCCCCGCGGCATCCTGTCGGGGCAATAAGCAGTAAATAACATATTTTTGTATGGTTTTAAGTTTAGAAAATAATAAATAGTCCTCCTCGACTTTTTTGTTATGGTTCAGTATTACTAAACCTTTTTAACTTTCAACATCCACCATCCCGCCCGCCAGCGGGATGGTTTTATTGTTAGCCTGTTTTTAGTTTTATACAAGCCATCTATGGCCTGGTGTATTTATTCTGTTTAGTTTAATTGTATCATTTACCTGAACCGGCCAGGCTGGTATATACTTTATGCCGCCTATTTGTTACATCTGCAACCGTTGATTCAAGTTAAAAAGTCTACGCAACCCGGTTTGCGATTTTAATATCATTCCTTTCACCAGTCAACGTTTAACTAAAGTCGCTCCGATTACATTTTTCATCTGCTGTACGGAGATATTTTTTTTATTCCCGCAGCCACTTAAACAAGGTCGGCAGTAGGGTATGCTGTTGTTAACGCTTCATTGGCAAGTATAAACGCCTTAACAGTACGAGTGGCTTTTACAATATGGTCGTTCACGGTAGACGTGGAGATGCCCAGTATTAACCCAACTTCCTGGTAGGAGCGTCCTTCCAGCTTACAAAGTTTAAAAACCTGTTTACGTTGCGGAGCCAGGTTTTCAATAGCGCGGTTAAGCATATCCAGTTCTTCTTCACGGAGAATTTTTCTTTCGCCGGTTGCCGGTTCACCCGTAGCTGCATTCCAGATATGATCATGCAATTTTTTATCCCGCTTTACCTTTCGGAAAAAGTCCTGCACTTTATGTTGTGCAATGCCGAACAGGTATCCGGACAAATGAGTTTCTATAGTGATAGTAGCCCGTTTTTCCCAAAGCGTTACAAAAATATCCTGCAGTAATTCTTCTGCGGCGGGTTTAAATTTAATAAGCTTAAGTAAATTAAAATAGAGTGGCCCGCTGTTCAACTCATAGATCCGGGTGAACGCATTAATATCTCCAGCCCTTAATAAAGATAACAGTTCAGCGTGTGTTTTTTGCAGCTCGGCCGACATAGTAAACTGGTGTTTTTATAATACCCAGGTAAAAGTCGGGAATTTTTGAGAAACTTATTACTATACAAAAATTTCACGCAATGGATTGCATTATTATTACTAAAAAATAAAGTTCATGTTAGCCATATAATTAAGCAATAAGAGGCATTTATTGTTCAATTTGACATATGTAACCGATTGCATATTTTTATCTTATTTTGCTCTTCTAAATTGTTACCATAAATAAACCAGCACTAACCCGTAATAATGTTTTACAAACATCTGTCATTCAACGTCAATGTCCATTACGTTAGACAGCCTGATACCAGTTTAGTGTATCAGGCTGTCCTTAGTTGTCTCATGTTTTGTTACTGCTGTATGCAGGAATTATAATAAAAAACATGATCCCGGTATAACTGTAATATCGCTTCGTTGTATTACTGAAGGTTACATTTAATTATCGTAACCTGATAAACTTATGAATGGCTGTTGCACCATCCTCAGCAATAATATGTACATAATATACGCCTTCAACCAGACCTTCCAGAGAAATGATACACTGCGACCCGTTACTTTTTAATTGTTTTAATTTCCGCCCGGTTACATCATAAATACACACTGTTTCATTATTACTTAGTCCTTTTATGGTAAGCTCGCCGGAAGCCGGATTCGGATAAATAGTTATAACAGGGCTGATCTGTATTTTTATAGTGCGTAACGAGCTGTAATTGTAATTGCCGTCAATATCAGTTTGGCGGAGGCGATATACATTCTGACCATTCCCCGGCGTCTTATCCGTAAACATATAATTAAGTTCCAGGCTGCTGTTCCCATTAATTGCTTTGGAATTGATGAAACCGATATCCGTCCAGTTGCTGCCATCTGCGCTATGTTGTATGGTAAAGCCCTTATTGTTTTGCTCCATGGCTGTAGCCCATTGTAATAATACCGTATTACCGGATTTAACCAGGTCAAAACTTTTCCACCGGACAGGTAAAGCACAAGTTGCGTTAATCATTACGGTATCGGAACTGACACAATTCCCTATAGGTGTTGTAATGGTCCAGGCAAAAGTATAATTTCCCCTGGCGTTAAGACCAGAAACATTGGTTGTCGGATTTACCGGGGCAGACAGGGCAGGTGTAGTACCTGCAGGTGCTGTTGCCACTGTCCAGATGCCTGTACCCGTTCCTGTAGCATTACCGGTAAGCGAGGCACTGTGGGTACCACAAGCCAAAGATTGATCACTACCTGCATTGGCATTAATGACTTCCACCAGTGTTACTTTAAAATCGTATTGAAGTGGTCCGGGTATACCCGAACAGGCATATTCCTGTTCTATAAAGGGGCCCGCACCATTTCCACTGAAAGGAGTGATACGAATGACATAATCCCCGGGTTTATCCAGGTTTGACATAGCAACAGTAGTAAGATTAATACGCCGTAAATTGAAAGTAGGAAATTGTGGCGTGGCGGAACCGGACGGTTTAGACATTACCTGGAAATTGTAGAAAGCGCCAAGATCCTGGAAATAACTTGTATTCACAACACCCTGGTAAACGGCCGGTAATGGTATATTGGCTGTCACCACACCGGTTCCGGGATAACATACTGTTATATCAGGTACAGCAAGAGGAGGACGACTATTATCAGAAACATGTATATAGTAGTTTTGTGCACGGGTACAGGATCCACTGCCGGTAATAACAAAAAACTTATAGGTGCCTACTTTCCAGCCACCGGCCCCGGGGTCTACACTTGCAACACGATTGGCCGTACCTGCTCCCGTTACAGTAACAACAGGTGTGCTGGCGCCGGGGGGTAAAATTCCGGTACTGGTAACTGTAGTTACCGTACTCAGGGGGTCTGCCGGATTCAGATCAAAATAAAATAATTCCGGGTTAGCAGTGCCGGCAATGCCGCAATGCACCTCACCCCCCGAACCACCGGCTGCGTATATAACAAGTTGCTCCGGTGCTCCATGCCCTGCCGGCTGAAAGTTTACATTATTGGGCGCTATTCCTCCAATTGTAAATGTCATAGGGGCCGAGGTTACCGTACCACAACAGTTAGTAACCGTAATGGTAAAAGTATAGCTGCCGGGAATGGTAGCGCCCGTAACATACATGCGACGGCCAGCTAGTCTGTTGAAAGTAATATTAGCCCCTGGCGGCTGACTGCTTGCAGTGATGGTAACGGAAGTACCATTGGCGGCGGCTCCAGCCGATCCCGGTGTATTGGTTGAAAAGGCCGGTGAACTGCCGGCTAAATCAAAAAACTGGATGGGGTTATTATCAATGCAAGTGTTTACATTAGTTACCCGGAGCGCCGGATCAGGACAAAACCTCACCACTGTTGTATCCCTATAGGTACATATACCATCAGCAGATCTAATGGTAAGTATGGCATAATAAGCGGGATCAATATCGTGATTGGCTTTATTGACCAGGGAAAAAACCGGTGTGGCCATGTTACTGTTACTAAAAGAAGAATTGGTAGTAACCGTCGTGCCAAAACTTTCATAACTGTAAATATTAATAGCAGACCAGGAACCGGTGTAGTTTGCCGGTATTACACCATCAAGGGTAACGGCTCCTGTAGTGGCGCAAATACCGGTTTTGTCGGGACCCGCTGTAAAGTCTGTCGGCCGGGGATGGGCAGTAACGGTAACCTGCGAAACAGCAGTGCCTGACCCGCAGGGCTGGCTTAATCGAAACACATAGTTACCATATAGATCCATACCGGTAACATTCGTGACCAATGTATTAGGTGATACAATAACAGGCGTTACCGGGCCGGATACGAATGTCCAGGTAGGATTACCGGCCCCTAGTGTACCCGACACCGTGCCGGTTAAGGTAGTAGCAGATCCGCAAACCGTTACATTACCACCGGCATTTGCCGTACAGGTTTGTGCATATGAACGGACAGAAGATAATAGTATAAGGAGCAAGCTGCCCAGTATAATTACGGTACAGGAACGTAAATATTTTTTTTCAAAAAAAGAAAATAGTACATGCCTCGAATGACGTGTAAAAGTAAAGTACATAAAGATGGTTGTTTTCAAAAGTTTAGCTAAGGCCGTAATAACGGCACCACAAAAGTATATAACTAAATAAAAAAAAATATATGAAGGCGTTGACCTTACTCATTTGTTAAAGTAGTCGGCTCAAAGCAAAAATCTCATTTTGCTGAAAAAAAAATTACCCGTTCGTTCCGGCAAATTGAGAAAAACATCATCCTGTACCTGTTTTGCCAATGTGTATTCGGCAAGCAATAATTGATTTTAAAATTTGTATTCAATAAATTATACATATACTATTCACGTAATCAATTCCGGTTATGTAGAGAGACCGATACATTTTTCACGCACTGTTTGTGCACGGCTTTTTAAAAAAAATAAATACATTTTGCACAGTTTATTATCTTAAAAATTAACATTATTTTTTTTAACATTTACCCAACCCTTCATGTTTAACACAGGCTACTTCAACCATTCACCGGTAATATGGCTATTACAACCCTGTGACCTGGTGTTGTTAAAACTACTATTACAAACCAGTATTACTACTTGTATTTTTTTTAATGACCCGGAACACCCCGATAACGCAACGTTTCCGGGCCATCCTCACCAGCCTGTTTGTAAACAAAAAATGTTTTCACTAAACTGAAAACATTTTGTACTGTGCCCCGGGATCATCCAATATGTATTCACCCGGGTTATCCATTGTTATTCTTTCATAACAAATGAATATCGATATCGGCATACTGCCAGGCTTTATTAAAACGGCTTTTTACCTCTGCGGCTGTCGCCTTCCCTTGTTTTAACTGCGCTTCATATAAACCCATCAGCGCCCACCCGTTTTCCTTCCAGGTATACAGGTCCTGCTCATATACTTTCTCGGCTTCACCATATCTTCCGGCCTGTAGTAATGCCGCGCCAAGGTGATGCCGTACTGAAAAGAACCAATCGGGTGGCTCATTATAGTTCAGGTTATCTTCTATAACAATGGCTTTATTGTATTCGTCAATGGCTTTAGTGTAATCTTTTTTATCCCGGTAAACTTCTGCAGCCAACACATGCACCGCTATCTGTACAATATCCGACATACTATTAATATTCCAGATGGTCATTGTCTTTAATACCGTATCCTTTGCCAGTTCTTTTAAACGGGTAAGTTCGCCTTCCGCTTTCACTATATCCTTCTTGCCCATAAACGCCATGCCCCTGGCATAATGTAGTATGGCACGGGGATAGATTAAATCACCGGGCAGGTTTTTTATGGCCAGTATACTGTCCCATAACCCAAACTTTACGGCCACAAAATAGGGAACAGAATAGTAGTGTTGCAAGGTTCCCCAGCCGGGCTGTAGCATTACATCCTTTGCTGTTTTCTCCTGTACTTCCTTAGCCGCTCTCCAGGCCAGTTTTGAATTTCCTTCAAAGGTGGCCGTTGCTGCCAGGTAATGGTAGTTATGCGGATAGTAAGCCAGCGGGTAGGCGCCCTGTGCATGACAGGCCGTTATATAAGTACTATCCGCTTTTATAGCTGCTATATTGGACAGTGAACCCTTATGATAATCGCCGGTCCAGATATAAATATGTGAAGGCATATGTACCAGGTGGCCAGCGCCCGGCACCAGGGTCATCAGCAGCTCAGCGGCAGCCAGGCCCCTTTCCGGTTTATCGGAAGCCTCTACGGCATGAATATAAAAATGCGGAGCGCCCGGATGCCGAGGATATTGTTTTATTAACTTTTCCAGCACCAGCACGATCTCCGGTGTCCAGGGTTTAGGTGCTTTTGTTTTTTTATCGTACAGGTCCCAGGGATGCATATCCATTAATGATTCGGCATAGAGGGCGCTGATATCCGGATCGCCGGGATAAGTATCATATACTTTTTTCATAGACCGGGCATAGGCAATATCAAGATCAGCCCTGCTGGCCGGAGGCACTGCCGCATACCGCGAGGACAAAGCCGTGATCAATGCTTTTTCTTTTGCAGTAGCATTGCCCGATAATGCAATGGCTTTTTGAACCGCCTGGTAAGCCCGCTGGTAATTATCATCTTCCATTCCCGCATTATAGTTTGGCCCCAGCACATAGGCAAAACCCCAATGGGCCATAGCACAGGTTGAATCCAAGCGGCTGGCTTCAAAAAAAGAACGGGCAGCTTCTGCATGATTAAAACCATAGGACAACATCATGCCCTGGTTAAAATAAGCCTGTGCTTCTTTATTACTGGTAGAAACTTTAAAGTCAATACCCTGGAGACCGTCTAATAACGGAGCTTTGGTGCCGGCCGAGTACCAGGCTTTATCAGTTGTTTGAGGCATACAGCCGATGGCAGCAGCATTAGGCGGAGTTTGATCAGGTAGTTTTTTTTCAGGCTCGTTACAGGCGGTACCGAGGCCAAGGATGGCCAGGTAAAACAGGAATTTTTGCATATAGGAAGGTTTAGGTTTTCAGTTTAATCCCCGCTCCATGCACTACTATCCAACGCTCATATCCAAAGCCCGGCCGGGTAGTATCGTTGCTCCTTATTGTATTGCTGTTCGACCATCTCCACTATAAATATCATATTTTTTTATAATATTATATGAAAATACATAACCAGTACAATCAGCGGCTTTCCGTTTGTCAATTTACATCCCCTTTTCTGTTACTTTTACAGGCAATAAGTTAACACCATCATGACAATAGAACAAGTATTCCGGGATAAGACCATCAAGGCAAAAGCTAAAGTTGCTACCATTGGTGAATGGCTGGTGAATAAGGAGTTAAACGCAGAAGAACTACTGGTATACGCTGAAAAACAAAAAGCCCCTGATAAAGCTACCTGTATTGAGGCGTTGGAATATGCTACCAAAAAAGACCCGGCTCTTGCCGATGAAAACACCCTGGAATTTGTAACCCAAGCCCTGAAAGAAGATGAGCCCCGTATAAAATGGGAAAGCGCCAAAGTGATCGGTAATATTGCAAAGCTTTTCCCTGGCCAATTGGATAAAAGCCTCCCTGGTCTTTTACTGAACGCCGCCAATACTGGTACCGTTGTACGCTGGGCTACAGCCTATGCCTTAGCCGAAATATTAAAGCTGAAAACAGACCTCAATAAAAAACTATTACCTGAGATCGAGGCCCTTTCCGAAAAAGAAGCAGACAATGGTGTAAAGAAAAAATATCTTGATGCGCTCAAAAAAGTAAAAAAATAATTTCGGGAAGGATGATCCGCAGCATTAGTAAACAATATTCCCCTTGTATATTAATGATCTCACCTGCGACATTCTTGAAACAGCTTCAGCAGAACAACCGGCTTCCACCAATACCATATCAGCAGCATCACCGGCCTTAGGCCATTGCTGTACACCTTTATCATCTAAAGGCAGTGGCCCCGCAGTAGCCAGCTTTAACATGCGTGACAAACCGAATTCCGATGAATAACCATAGAGCTGTGCTGCCAGGTTGGCTTTTTGTAATACACTACCGGTGCCAAAAGTATTCCAATGATCAACAATACTATCATTTCCGGTCATTACTTTTACGCCATGTTTCATGAGTGCAGGGATAGGCATTGTGAGGCTGCCAAAAGGAATGGTGGAAATAATGCCGATCCCGGCAGCGGCCAGTTTCTCAGCCATTTCTTCCTGCTTTTTATTATCCAGTCTGCCCAAAACAAAAGCATGACTGATAAAAGTTTTTCCCTGTAATACTTTATTCTCATTCACCTTATCCGCCAGGTACTCCACCGTTTTTAATCCTGAGTCACCGGTTTCGTGTAAATGAATATCAATGCCTTTATTGTTGTCTAAGGCCAGCTGTACTGTAAAGTCCATTGTTTTTTCAATGGCGCCATCAATACTATACGGGTCCAGGCCACCAATAAAATCAATATCCATTTTAGCCGCTTCCTTCATATAAGGTGCCGAGTCGGTATAAAACACACCGTGCTGTGGAAAAGCAACCAATTCCGCACCGAAAACTTTCTTTTTATTGGTCAAAGCCTGTTGCAGGTTTTTCAGAGACTGCAGCTCCGAAGTAGGCTCTATGTTTACATGGCTTCGTGCAAAGGCGGTTCCATAAGACTGTAAGAGACTGATCAACTGCGCTGCTTTTTGTGTTGATTTTTTCAGCATCCCCGGTAGTATCTCTTGTTCCAGTGCTATCATTCCCTTCACCCCGCCATTCCTCCTGCCCACTGCCTGCCATTTATCACTGTAAAAGGTTTTGTCCAGGTGTATATGCATGTCCCGGAATGAGGGCAACATCAGCATACCTTTGGCATCGATGGCCTTTGCACCGGGATCGTTAGTCCCTACTTTCTTTATCTTTCCATTATCAATATCCAGTGTAAACAGTTCTGTTTTAGTAGCAATAATATCCTCGCCCTTGTATTCGAAACCGGTCTCCAGCCGCACATTTTTAATACGATAAGTTGATTCCATATTACCGGCTTTTAGTTCTTTTACATCCTGCTGTTCTTCCCCTCGGGCCAATACTAAGGCCGGGGTCAGTGTCGTTCCGGCCAGGCCCAAAGCGGTTTTTTTCAAAAAATCTTTGCGTGATGTATTTGGCTTTTGCATTTTACCTGATTATGTATGTATACAAAATTACACTATCAGCCAGCTAATGTCTGTGGAGAATTCATCCCGGTATTTGTAAATTTTATCTATCGGGGCTGCAGCTTAGGCAAAAAAAGGCACTGGTATAAAGAAAAAATAGCTTGATGCCTTAAAAAAGTAAATAACAATCAGGTTAATGGATATGTAGCATTGAATTGTTTTTTTTACACGAAACGATCAGTATTGTGATTGAGAATAAAAGGATGAAGCTCCCGGTCAATCGTTTTATCAATGTTTTTTTGCTGCTGCTAATAAAAATTATTTTAGGTGTTATATTATGAGCAGTAAAATTATTTTTAGTACCGGGCATCAACAATGCCCGTAGTTCCCGATAAGTTGACGATAATTCCCGAAACAAACGGTTTAACAGAACTTTTGGTTATGTATAATGAAATAATGAGAACAAAATAATCATGGCAGAAAGATTGTGTTGCAGGCTATGTTCAATAAAAGAAAAAAGTAACAAGGTTGATTGTTACTTTAACAGGGAATCATTGCCGTTGAACAATAATTTTATCACATTCCTGCCTCCATCAATAAGACATTGAATTTATGTCCATCAGGATCCGCAAAAGCAAAACCATAATAACCGGCTTTATCTCTTCCAGCCTCGGTAATAACAGTGCCACCGGCTTCTTTTACCTTGCTGCTCCATTCATTTACTTCCGTTTGTGTTTCGGCAGAAAGGGTAAAAATTATTTCGCTGTTCTTATTGTCGCCGGGTTTTAAATACTCATCTATTTGCGAGCCTTCCTCAAAAAAATGGATGACAAAATTATCGTCCCCAAAAAGGAAACTGGCCAGCTTTGGATAGCTGTTCATGTCTGTGGGCGTAAAACCTAATGCAGTATAAAACCGGCGGGAGCGTTCAGCATCTTTCACACTGAAATTGGCCCAAATTTTTTTCGCTTTCATATTACTCATTTTTGAAAAAGAGGAACAGTAATCATGCCAGCATATGCTAGCTGGTAAGTATTTGGTTTCAGCGGGACATTGTATAGGAGTACAACCTTTTAACGTTTACTTTATTGCGCCGCTTTAACAATCATTATTTTACTGGTGCCTTTCTCCACGCCTATATCCAGTTTTTTCTTATGCTGTAAACTTTCCTGTAAAAGCGCCAGTTCCTTTTCAACATCTTCCTGTTTCTTATCCAGCCAAAAAGAGGCAGCCATGATGCCGATCTGTACCCGGTAAACAGCACTGTCTTCATCCACCAGCTGTTCTATCACCTGGCCTTCATACCAGGAGAGGTCAGCGGGTTGTTTATTTCCTGAACAGGAAGTTATTAGTACCATCAATGCGATGATGAACGTTTTGATATGTATGCTTTTTCTTTTCATATTATCACAAAGTTTTGCCGGGGTACCTGTCGTTATTATTTTGCATTTGCGCCGGGCTGATTATTACCAGGTACGGCCGGAGGCCGGCAAGTTAAAATAAAGAAAAAACTCTCACAAAAAAGTTAAAACTGTTTATTGTCATGTATAATCTCACTTCTGGCAAACGAAAAAACTCATTTGTTTATATTTGTATAGAAGTGTGAGTAAACAGCATTTACCTGGTATTGTTGGGGCAGGTCAAATAACTTATTAATAAAATTTCATGTATCATTAATTAAAAACAACCGGTATGACACTCTTAAAAATCTTGCCAGTTTCTCTTGGTATAATATTGTTAACCGGCATATTTGCACCAAAATGGTCCCGCACATGGATATCTGCGTGCGAGGAAAAATATATCATCGTGGTACATGGCGAGAATAGTGATACCAGTATTACTTTTTACGGAAAGCTGCTTGATGAAAAAAAACGGCAATTCTATTACCGTGCCGAGGCAGTTGACCTGTCTCTTACCGACAGCAGTCTTAGTTTTCATTTGGAGGACTTTTATTTCAGCAAACAGGACTTATACACCTATCCTCATGCCAAAAAAATCAGGAACAATGACATGGAAATGTTTTATACCCCAAATATGATAACCGGGAATATCAAGGACAATACTCTTGCAATAAATCTTACTAAGCATGTCTATTTTTCCAGGTTTGACACATGCACTTTTAGATTAAAAGATCAGTAACAGAATGATCAGGTGTATTGCACTACGCGATCATCTCAACTTATTTCAGGACGATACAAGGATTTAATAAAAAAGGTTTTCAACAAACTGAAAACCTTTTTACTTGATAATGTCAGAATACTTTAGGGTTGGTAATAAAACTTACGGTTCTCTGTTTGTTTACTACCATCTGTAATTTGTAAGATATACATGCCCGCGGTAAGCCCGGAAGGCAATACCAGGTTGAATACGCTATTTACACCAGTTTGCTGAATGGTTTGACTGAACTGTATTTTGCCTGACAGGTCCACTACCCTTGCCATGTACTTACCTGCGGGTTTATTCAATAACTGCAGGTTTAAATACCCACCCGTTGCCGGGTTAGGAGAGATAGTTATGGCCGGTTTTGTATTCGCATCCGCTACTTTAACAACAGACGAATATTTTGCAAGGCCCGATAACTCTTCTGATTTTACCCTGTAATACAGACCAGCAGGCAATGTCTCCTTATCCAGGAAAGAATAGACCAAAACGCCGGCGGCATTTACATAACCAATTGGCGAGAAAGTATTGCCATCGGACGATCTTTCAACCACATAACGCAGGATATCCTGTTCCATACCTACTTCCCATGATACTGATACCCCGTTATCTTTATTTTCCGCCCGGATACCGGTAAAATTTACCGGTAAAGTAATGGCACAGGTAACGCCGGTGCCCCAGGTGGGAGCATTTACAAGGGACCCGTTATAACCGTGGCCGGTTCTGTCGGTAACAATGGTGCCGCTTCCTTCTTCAAAATTATAATTAGCGAGCAAACTGGGAGAAGTAGTGCCGATATAACAGGTATTCATTGCTGCGGCAATCTGGGCTCCTGTCCTGGCAGTTCTCCATATCCTGACTTCATCTATTCTGCCGGTAAAGGCCTCACTTAAAAGATTGGCGCCGATGCGTACCGGGTTAACAGAAGATACAAGGGTACCGCCTGTTATGGTTGCGCTTCCATCCAGTACTCCGTTAATATACACTCTTAGCTGACTGCCATCCCAAACACCCGCCAGGTGTGTCCAGGTATTTAAAGGCACAACCGTAGTTCCGTTAACAGATCTAAAGGTACCATTACTGATCCAGAAAGCAGGGCGGTCATTATCTACCCGCAACAAAAACTGCATGCTGCCGCTTGCATAATTGCCAACAATAGTGGGAAGAAACGGGCGAGCCGTCATGTAAACCCATGCTTCAGCTGTTATGGTATTGGTTCCTGCCAGTACCGTATTCATACCATTACCCACTTCCACATACTGCGGAACGGCGGCATTAAACTGTAAGGAACTCTGTGAAAATGAAGCATAGGAAAGAGAGAGAAAGGTGAAAAGCACCAGGAAGAATTTACGCATAAGGGCTATGATGGTTTTGGTTTAGGGAAGCAAAGTAAATGAAATATTTATATATGTAATAGATTAATTATCAAACCAGTTTATTTGCACTGCCCGGCCCATGTAATTAATTCTGTTGATCAGTAACATTTATTATGGTCAACAATGGTTTTTGGCTCCGGGTTTGCACTTATTACCTGAACTTAGAGAAATCTATCACTACCAAATAATAACGTCAATGGAAAACACGATTAAAAAACTGATTGCCACAGCCGACTATGAAGGATTAAAGCAAATCCTTTCGCAGCATCCAAATTTTGCCAATGAAGAAATTGCCTATGATGAAGTAAATACGGCAAAGGCACATCCCCTCCACCGGATCTGCGATGGCGTTTTTTCAAAGACCTACACAGATGAACAGGCCCTGGCTATGGCGAAAATATTTGTTGATCATGGAGCAAGGATCAATGGCAATGAAATGATCATTGAAAAAGATACACCGTTGATTGCCGCCTGTAGTTTATACGCTGATAAGGTTGCCTTGTATTATATAGAGCAGGGTGCTGAACTGAACCATCCTGGATGCCATGGTGGTACGGCATTGCATTGGGCTGCCTGGTGTGGCAGGCCCCAGGTGGTTGAAAAACTGGTACAGGCAGGGGCTGCTATTAACCAGGTTTCTGTTAAATATAAATCAACCCCGCTTATCTGGGCCATGAATGCCTTAAAAGAAAACGATGCAAAAAATACAGGCTCACTGGTAAAATGTATCAATATACTTATTGCAGCCGGAGCAGATAAAACTATTCCTGATGCTGACGGAGAGACTTATTTTGATTATATGAATGACGAACAATCCGGACTAAAAGATTTGCTATAAAACATACTCGTTTGTATACCTGTTTAGTCAACAATCAACCACATCAGTTCTTTGCCAAAATTCCGAAAAAGTGTACGCGGATTCAGATTACTGCATTCCCTTTGTGTTAACCCGTTTTACGGCCGAGCCCAATGATTTTCGAGAAAAATAAAAGTTAAAGATTGATTTCTTAACTTAAGTGAATGTGTTTAAGCTAGCTGCCGAGCATTTTTGCAGTGTCAATTAACAATAAAAGAAAGACATGCAAAAGAAAACTATATGGTTCGCTTTGATTTTAATGGTGGTAAGCACGCTACAGGTTAAAGCTCAATATGCCAAACAAGACAGTACTTATAAAAAATATTTTATAGGCAGTACTTTATTTATGCTGGCCAATTTGATACCAGATAATAATAAGCCTGAAATGATTTACCTGAACTTTGGTTATCGTATTACAGGTAAGGATGCCATTTCACTGGAACTGAAAACCTGGAAATATGGCTGGCCAATAGGCATTCCTTATGGAAAATCATATGAAGCAGAGGGAACAGGTTTCCCGGGTTATATTCGTGAACACGGATTTTCGCTGGCTTATTACAGGTTTTTATGGAAGGGGCTTTTTGCTCAAATTGACGTGATGCCTGCCTGGCAAACCTTTGTAAATGATAACGGCAGGAAAATAGACAAGGGCTTTCAAATCTTTAACACCTATTCCGTTGGCTATCACGTTAAACTTTTCAGGGATAGGTTTTTTATACAACCCTCTATAGCCATAACGCATCGCCCCTATCAATCAAAAATGCCTGACTCTTTTAAACAGGTTGACGATAAATGGTCAAGATTTTTCTTCGGCCAGCCGGGTTTGCATTTTGGATTTAACTTTTAAAACTATACTGATCAGATGAAGGCCGTTATTTGCACCAGATACGGATCGCCTGAAGTTTTGCAGATCACAGAATTGCCCATACCCATACCTAAAGACAATGAAATACTTGTCAGAATCATTGCAACAGCTGTTAATTCAGGAGATACAAGAGTAAGAAGCCTTAATGTCAAAGGGCTTATGAAAGTAATGATGCGATTGGTTTTAGGTATTTCAAAACCAAGAAAACCAATTTTAGGAACAGTATTTTCCGGCATTGTTGAAACTGCCGGAAATAAGGTTTCAAAATTTAAAGTTGGCGATAAGGTATTCGGTATGACAGGTTTTAATTTCGGTACTTATGCTGAATACATTACGGTTAATCAAAACAGCACTGTAATTAAAATGCCCAAAAATGCAACATTTGAAGAAGCTGTTGCTATCATTTTTGGCGGGCAGACAGCCATTTATTTTTTGGACAAAGTAAAGATCGCCGAAAAGGTAAATCCCAAAATCCTGATCGCCGGTGCAACAGGGTCCGTGGGAACAGCAGCCATCCAGATAGCAAGACATTACAAAGCGGATATAACTGCAGTTTGCAGTTCTGAAGGACGGGAACTTGTAAGTGAATTGGGCGTGAATAATATTATACTTTACGACAAGGAAGACCTTACCAAACTAACCGAAAAATTTGATATCATCTTTGATGCTGTTGGTAAATTCAATAAAAAACAATGTGCAACTTTATTGAATAAAAACGGAATTTACAAAACTGTCAGTGCTGGATACGCTTCGGAAAGCATACAACAATTACAACTATTAAAAGAACTTTTTGAAAAAGGAGCGTTAAAGGCAGTTATTGACAAGACTTTTCAGATGGACGAGATAATAGTGGCTCACAGATATGTTGACACAGGGCGAAAAAAAGGCAATGTGGTCCTGAAAATAAGTGAATGACAGAACATCTGCCAACAGCAATAGTTTTGTATTATGGCAGGTTCAGTAATAAATTCACCATTAGTTCTTCTGATCAACTTTCGTGGTGGGTCAACTTTTTTTTGCAAAACCCTTCCATTATGAAAAGTCTTAAAACCTTATTCACTTCGTTATAAAAACGCATCTTACCGGATTTGTACCGGTTCAAATGACTTCGGGAGAGATAAAAAAAGGCTTTAAGTTCAATTACTTAAAGCCTTTTAATTTCAATCGGAAGAACTGGACAAATGTCGAACCAATTTATCAATTATATAATTGAATATCTGACTTTTACGATCAATTTGATAGATTTTAGAAGGCATCAATTTTTCGGAATCTGATTTGTTCCCATTTGGGAAAAATAAGCAGATCATTTTGTTTTCGCTATCAGCAGCTGCTTGGGCAGACAGAATGCTATTGAGCTTTTGTGCTTATCTTCATCATCAGTTTTTAAATCAGCGGCGGTTTCGGACAGTCATGCTCATTGCCAGCAATATTAAGCAACTACAAAATTACGAAGATGGTAATATTCGACAACTGATATTAAAATCAAAAAAATACAACTATGCAGCGGAGAAAATTTCTTATAGCCTCATTACTGGCAGCACCGTTTACGGCACTTGCAAAATTCAATTTTTTCCCTGAGAAAAAATTAAGCGAAAGGCCTGAAAACGGGATTATTATACGAGCAAATGAAAGCAGATTTTTTGGAAAGAAAACATCACCAAAAGACACTTATGGCCGCTGTATCATATCTTCAGCGGATACAGAAAACCAATTATATATAAGTGCCGACGCCAATTTATCGAATAAAGAAAAAGGTGGGCCAGCGTTGCATATACATCACAAGGACGATGAGATATTCTATGTAATATCAGGCGAATTCCTAATTCAGTTGGGTGACGAAATATCACTTATCAAAAAAGGCGATACAGTTTTTATTCCCAGAGGAACAAAACACACTTTTGCAAATCACATCGAAAACAATCCCGGCGAATTACTTACTATCCATCAACCGATTTCTCCGGAACTCGAAAAATTTTATGATGTTTTCTCCCACAATGGGTATATGAATGAAGAACAAATGGGGAAACTATTTACGCAGGAAGAACTCAAAACTCTTTTCGCCAATAATGCTTTTGTCGGACCACCGATTGACATTGAAGCTGCCTTGAAAAAATTAAAAAGGTAGCACTCCAAGGTAATACTGCTCAAACAGGTGAGTCTATACTATTGGAATAAAAGAGCAATTGCAAAAACAGGTCTTTCCAGGTAGTGTATCCTATAATAAAAAGGAGTTTTTCAATACATTCCGCAACTCAACTGCATTTCAGCCGATGATACAAATAAAAAAGTGACTATTGACAATTCCACTTTATGAAAACCTGAAACTGTTTATAAAATACCTAGCTTCATTAATATTGTAAAATGGTGTTTTAAAGGTGTATTTTAGTGTAAATAAAGTTATTGTCAACAATTAAAGAACTCATACATGTCATTTTCCTGGTATTTCTATTCATTTAACCCACAGGATTTAGATAACAAAATTCTAAAAGGACAAGGAATTTATGCCACAGATGAAAAAGTAAATAACATACCCCCCGATATAATAGATCAACTCCGGATTTCGGCATTTGATTATAACAGGCTTGATAAACAATACTGGACATATTTAGACCAATATCTAACAAAGTCAATTATTGAATTACCCGACACAGAACAAGTATCACCTGACCATGCTCACTGGAGTGTTTGGTCTGAACTGGCCAATTTAAATAATGCAGAACCCTCAATAATTTTTAATGCCTTATCCGGCGGAGGACGACGCCATAATTTTATTCCCAGGCAGAAGTCTTTTTTTTCAAAATTACTATCGGCCCGGGAAATATTAACCGGAAAGAATACACCTGACTATATTATTATAAAAGATGCTGAACTGGGATTATTTACAAATAGTTTAAATAAAATATTTGAGTACGAAGACGAAGTTTTTTTTGAGAAATTTGGGGGTAAGGAAGAATTAAAGCCCTATTTTTTAGCACCTTTTATTATGGCACAGAGAAAAGGCAAAGCAATATTAGGAATACTAACCTGAACAAAAGCTGTTGGCAATATGCTATAGGAGGCGGCATCACAGCTATACCTGTAAGAAGGAGAAATCATATCTGCTAAAATAGTGCTATTATTAGCCAAGCCCAATGTTGTGTGCGGTTCGTTGTTACAAAATAGATATTATTACAGCTTTATTTTGTTGTCCTGCGTCAAAATAAAAGCTTTTTACTTTGATAAAGTTTTCAAATAACCAGTCGAACGCTGAATTGTCGTAGGGCCAACCGTAAACTTTTTCTTTATTCATTACTTCTGGTCTAAAATTGTCTCTTAAAGTTTGTTCAGTTATGTTGTCTAGTTCTTTGAGTACTTGTTTGACCTGGTCAGAAGTCAAATAATGCGTTGCAGCAATGTCGTACTTTTCAAGCTCCTCTATTATTTGTTCGCTTAAAATAACGCTTGAAAGCCGTGTCATTTTATTCCCCGTCTTACCATAATTCCCGTTTGATAACAAAAACCTAATCCCGTCCCACGACTTGTCAATGTCAACGTGTCGATGATTCCCGTCATTAGGATTTATGTCAAAGAAAACAGTTGGATTTTCAAGAATTTCTTCAAGCTCCTCTTGGCTGAATTGATATAATGTTGCTTGTAGTCCCATTTCAAAGCCCTTGTTTTGTAATATGTATAATATTGTGTATCATGGTTGTAATGCTGTTTTTAACCATTCCCCATTTGTAAGTTCATATAAGTGTCTATTGTGAAAACGTGTTGGATTAAATTTTAAAAATTCTATCCTGATTGGAGCGATTGAAAATCCACTCCAATTTTCTGGTCTTGTTAAAACCTGATTTGAAAACTTCGTTTCAACTTCCTGGTATTTTTTGTTGAGTAGTTGAATGTCATGAAGGGGTTGTCCCTGTTTACTTACTATAGACACTATTTGGCTGTCTCTGTTACGTTCGGCAAAATATTTGTCTGCTAGCTCATTACTGATAATAGTTGCGTTTCCTTGTATTCTCACCTGTTTTCCAGTTGCTGCCCACCAAAAAGTCAGTGCGACTTTATCAGCCAGGCCTATTTCAATTCCTTTCTTTGAAGCCAGGGGACCTGTTACAATGAATTTGTTTTCCTCAATTCCCTTAAGGGAAACAAATCTTGCGTTAGGATAATTATCAACGCCAATAGTTGATAAACAACATGCCTCAGGTATGTTAACCTTTGTCAACCTACGTTCTTCGTCAAACCATTGACTAAAAATTTCGAAAGGTGTCATTTCCATTCGGCTCTATTGATAATAAAACTACTTTCCTGTCTTTCAAATCCAACTTTAGGATAATATTTCATTGCAGCAGGAACGGATAAGAGCAAAATCATTGATTGGTTACCTACTTTTTCCCTAGTTAAATTAATGAGTTGCCGGCCAATACCCGCTTTTTTATAATCGTCCCTAACGGCAAGGTCTGAAAGATAACAGGCCCAAACCCAGTCCGTAATTGAGCGGGAAACGCCCACTAACAAATCATTGTCCCAGGCAGTAACCACGAGGTTTGAGTTATCGAACATTTTCTGTATCCTTTCTTTGTCGCTTGTAGGTCTTGGCAGGCCCGCATTGTCATAAAGTTCAATTACCTCGTCCGCCAGGGGTCTTTTGTCGAAACAATAGGTTATGTTCATATTATGCTTAGTTTTATTTAGTACTTGTCAATAATTGTTTACAATTATTGGATCTGTTTATTTACTGCCCGCACAATTTCTCTCATATCGTTTTCTACCATTGCCCTGTATTTAAATTTCTTATCTATTAATTGCTGTATTTCTATATTTTCTTTATAAAACTCTTTTAAGGCTTTCCGGAAAAAATTAAGCTTTCTCGCTGCAATATTTAAGAAAGTACAAGAGCCGTCTGCTTTCTCAAAAGTATAAATGGCACCTAATGGTTGCCCACTCGTAGTAACTGTCTGATAGGTGTAAAGGTTGGTTTTTTGCCCAAGAATGACCGCCTGGAAAAATGCATTAAAATCTTTGTTGCATGCCGGGGAATAAAAAGTGTATTTGTTCTCATTATATATAAACTCAAAGCTCCTGATATCGCCGGGTTTAAATTTTTTGCTCCCGTTTACACTATCCGTAACTTCTACTTTATGAAGAAGCCCTGATAATACTACGGATTTGCTAAACATTGGTTTGGGAAGTTTTACCTGACAATTAATGGTATCGTTTGTGGTAGTTACATAATATCCGGGGACCATAGTTTGGGAATAGGAATAACCAACCGAGGTGAATAAAATGAATAGTAAAATGTAGTGGCGCATTGTTTTAAAAATTGAAAGAGGTATTATGGTTTATTTATAGTTTGTACTATTGCTATTATATCGCTTAGTAAAAACGTTTTGCTCAGAAATTTTGTATCAATTAACTGTTGCACTGCTGTATTCTCTTTATAAAACTCCCTTAATTCACTTTTAAACTTATTAAGTCTTTGGGTATTAATTAAAAAAGTATACCTGCCACCCATCTTTTCAAAAGTATAAAAAGTACCACCTTCTTTTACTACAAGTTTATAAACACTCGCTTTGGGTCCAAGGATAACCGGGAGCAGAAATTTAAGGTTTTTCTTACTCATCATAGGTTTGGAATATAAAACATAGCTGATACTATCATGCAAAAAACCATATTCTTTAATATCGTGGGGGGTAAGTTTAACGCTTTTGCCCGTACTATCAACGATTTCTACCTTATCAATAAATTTTGAAAAATCTTCAGCTCCAAAAATTGATTTTGGCAGTTTAACTGTAGCGCTAATGCTGTCGTTTGAGTTGGTTATATAATAACCGGGAACTGTCGTTATGGTTTGGGCGTACGAATCACCCCATCTAATGAACAAAAGGAACAGGAGATAATAAGGTTTCATATTTGGTGTCTAAAATAAAGTTAGTACCCTTAAATATCAGAATTTTTTATTAATCTACAATCATTCATCGACCTATTTATCAATAACATAATGTCAATGTTGATATTAAAAAAAGAAGTCATGTATACATATAGAGAACTCAACCAATATAATTACCGGATAGGTTTCGGGCGATTGGTATTAGAGATTAATAAGCCATTGCAAATGGTGTAAAATGTATACCGGGGATAATCTTTTAACTTGTGAATATGTGCGAAGTATTGGGGCATTTTTTTTTTGCAATACCGAACCCTGGGTTTCATAAGTACCAAAGACCAATACTACCGGTTCCAGTCCATCGGAATGATACCATAGTATTAATAGACAGCTGTAGTGCCATGTCCAAAATAAGTAAATTCATTTTCGGTATCTCATCACGGAACAACGTTTCAGCAAATGTTCCAAATAAAAAAGCAGCATTACCACTGCCTTTTCAATCTCAATCCGGGAGACGGAACGATAACTAAAAACTGATGTAAAAAATATAAAAATGTTTTTCCAAGTTGAAATAGCATACCATTTCAAAAACGATAAAACAAAGTAACACTTCAAAGAAAGTCTAATAAACATTACATGATGACATCAATATTGCCATTAGTTATTTTTGCCGCCTAATTTAGTTTGAGCTAAAAGGTCACCAACATTCCCACGCTCAATGAGAATCATCGCAGATCCTACCCCGGAAGATCGCAGATTTATCTTCGTGAATGAACAAGAACCGGGGCTTACGTCACCCGCATATCTAAGAAAGATTATTGTTTTAGATTCCGCTGCAATTCGCTTTCCCGGGAAGATGATTATTTTAAAAACCCCTTTATAATCCTACAGTAATGAATCCGTGCAGGATTTTAGGGATATATCAACATTTAGCGACAATGCATAACCGAAATCAGACAGAATAAGTTCGAGAAAATTATCATAGAGGCTGCTGAAGCTGGTTCTAAGTGTGACAGCCTCATGGCTTACTCCATAAGACTTGCCTAACTGAACACATGTTGAACCCCCATATGGACGTTTGCTGATTTCAGTACAAGGAAAAGATTCGAAAAAAGGTTTTTTCTGACGCTATAGCATATCACTTCAAAAAAGTGAATTTCGAACTACTTTACTGAGAAATTGAAGAGAACTTCCATTTTTTTGAATAGCTCGGAATATCTAGACCAAAATCATTCTTTGCCCAGATCAAAAATTATAATCAAATTGGCTTAAACGCGTTAAAAAATATATATTTAGCCAATTTACATATTCAATTTGGCTAAAAGTAAGAAAAAAAATAACTTACAGCCAAATTGAAGGCTATGCAGCTTATCGGAAGGAAAAAGGAATCAGCGATACTATCTGGCTTAAAAACCGGCGATTCATCCGCATTCGTTGCGGTTTATGGCAGAAGGCGGGTTGGTAAAACCTTCCTCATCCGTAAGGCTTTTGATAACCAATTTACTTTCCACCTGACCGGGATGGCAAATGTGAATATGGCTCAGCAGCTTACTAATTTTTCAGTGACCATAAAGAGGTATGATAGTTCCACCGAACTGCAACCACCGGCAAAAACCTGGCAGGAAGCATTTGAACAACTAATCAAATGGCTGGAGAAAAGTAAGGATAAAAAAAAAGTTGTCTTCCTGGATGAACTTCCATGGCTTGATACTGCACAGTCAGGATTTATACCGGCACTGGAACATTTCTGGAATGCCTGGGCAAGCGCAAGAACAGATATTATCCTGGTAGTATGTGGTTCAGCGGCAGCCTGGATGATCAATAAATTAATCAACAGCAAAGGAGGACTTCACAACCGGGTTACCCATCGTATCAGGCTTCAACCCTTTACGTTGTATGAATGTGAAGCATTTTTTAAGGCAAAGTCTGCAGGTTTTGACCGCTATCAAATTATCCTGTTATACATGGTGATGGGGGGAATACCGTTTTATTTAGACCAGGTGAATACCGGTCTCAGTGCGGATCAGAATATTGACAGCCTGTGTTTTACTTCGGATGGTTTGCTAAGGGGTGAATTTGACAACCTGTACCACTCCCTGTTTCAAAAAGCGGAAAGACATATCTCTATCATAGAAGCGTTGAGTAAAAAAGGAAGAGGGCTTACCCGTGATGAATTGCTGGAAGCTTCCGGAATGCCCAACGGCGGCGGCACAACCCGCATCCTGAAAGAACTGGAAGAAAGCCACTTTATCCGCAAATATGTTTCCTATGGTAATAAAGAGAAACTAAGTCTTTACCAATTATCAGATCCCTACTCTCTTTTTTACCTGCGATGGATAAGAAATTGCAGCACCCTGGATGAAAACAACTGGATAAACCAGCTTGATAGTCCACAGAAAAGAGCCTGGAGCGGGTATGCTTTTGAGCAAGTTTGCCTGGAGCATATTGGACAAATAAAAAAAGCATTGGGTATAGCGGCCATCCAGACTACCACTTCTTCATGGATCAGCCGGGACAAAGATCACGGAGCACAGGTAGACCTGGTAATTGACCGCAGGGATAGAGTGATCAATCTTTCTGAAATGAAATTCTCTATTCATCCTTTTACCATAACAAAAGGATATGCAGAAGAGCTGGCCGAAAAAATACGGGTATTTCAAGAACAAACAAAAACGACCAAAGCCATTTATCTTACACTGATAACAACCTTTGGGTTAGCTTCAAATGCCTATGCATCATCAATGGTTAAAAACAGCTTTGATATGGATATTTTATTTGATCTGTAAAAAACAAAATGAATGCGCTACTGTAAAAATTTCAGCAAATGATCCACATAAAAAAGGCAGCATTACTGCTGCCTTTTCAATTTCAGTCGGGAAGACAGGATTCGAACCTGCGACCCCCTGGTCCCAAACCAGGTGCGCTACCGGCCTGCGCTACTTCCCGATCCGTTTAATTGGGGGGCAAATGTAGGATTTAATACAATATCCACCAACAAAAACTTAGATTTTTAATAAATGAGGCTTGGTCAGGTATAAATTCATGATCAGCTCACCAAAAATGGTATTGGCCCAGGCAAACCATTTACGGGTAAAGTTATTTGCATCGTTTTTATGGAAGGATTCGTGCATAAAGCCCGTGCCGCCATGCGTGGTCTGCAGCATTTTTAAGCAGGCTTTAATTTCGTTCACATCCTGGCTGGTTTTGGCACGCATCACAATGCTCATGGGCCAGATCATATCGAGGCCGCAATGTGGCCCGCCAATGCCTTCACCGGCCTTGCCCTTGAAGAAGAAGGGATTTTCCAGTGATAACAGTAAACGCCTGGTATTCTGGTACAGCGGGTCTTTTACATCCATAGCGCCCAGGTAAGGCAGGGATAAAAGCGATGGAATATTGGCATCGTCCATGATCAGGTGACTGCCATACCCGTTTACCTCAAATGCCAGTACTTTCCCAATGGTAGGATGTACTACTTCGGCATATTTCTTCAGGGCATTACTTACCTCAATGGATAAAGAAGAACATTCATTGGCCAGGGCCGCGTCCTTCGAAATTTTGGAAACCATCTCCGCCGCCTGTTTTAAGGATACCACGGCGAAATAGTTGGAAGGTATCAGGAAGGAGAATACCGTCGCATCATCGCTGGGCCTGAAGATAGAGGCGATCAAACCCACCGGTTTTACCGGGTAGCCATAACCGCTGATGGGCACACCATCGGTAGCCCAGGCAGTTTCGCGCTGGAAAGTATAAGGACCCAGTCCGTCTTTACGTTGCTGCTCCTTAAAGGTTTGCACCGTTAATTTAATGGCCTGTTTCCAATTGGCATCAAAAGGCGCTGTGTCGCCGGTTTCTTTCCAGTAATGGTAGGCCAGGCGAATGGGGTAACACAGGGAGTCGATCTCCCATTTGCGTTCGTGTATACCCGGCTTCATATCGGTGATATCTGTTTTTTTCCATTTACTTTCCTTTTTGCCGTCTTTATAAAAAGCATTGGCATAGGGATCCAGCAAAATACATTTTGTCTGGCGGTTAATTACCCCGGCTATTAATTGCTGTAAAGGCTTATCATTTTTCATCAGCGATAAATAAGGCCATACCTGGGCGCTGCTGTCGCGCAGCCACATGGCATCAATATCGCCGGTGATAACATAGGTATCCGGGCGACCGTTTACCGTACTATGATCCACCGTAGTATCGAGGGTATTGGGGAAACAGTTCTCAAACAGCCAGCCCATTTCGGGGTTACTGGTAGCTAATCCTTCTTTTACTTTTTTGATCATCTCTTCCACGGCCGCACTGGTAAAATGCCTTTCGGCCAGGGGCGGACGTTTACTTTCGAAAGTATTAATGGCACCCTGTGCAAATAAACTACCCGGTTTTACGGCCATTGCGGCCGACATGATACCCATGGTTTTTAAAAAATCTTTCCTGTTCTGATTCATATCACTAACTATTTAAGCATTCGTTTAATAATCATTATCTCCGGGTGAGGGATAGCAGCATCACCGAGGAGAGAAGCAACCTACGTTGCTTTTCTTCGAAGGTTACCAGCGAAGCTGTGCCCGGCCCTCGGTACGAGGGGCACCCCAAAATACCATTTACTCAACTATCATCACTGACACATCTATGTCTTCTCCCCCATTATCAAATCAGCAAATTATCTAATTACCACATTAACCTAAGGTCTATCCTCCGGCTTTACACCAAAACTATCCGAAGGTTTATTGCCCATGGTAATTTGCAGGTTACCGCCGGCTGCTATATCCTTAAAGTCGATATAAGATTTGGTATACTCTTTACCGTTTAGTTTAATGCTTTGAATATACTTATTTTCTTTAGCCTGGTTTACCACATCTATGTTAAATGTTTTTTTATTACCCACCTGCAGCACCGCTTTGTTCATTAAAGGCGAGCCGAAAATAAAAATGCCCTGCGCCGGGTTAACGGGATAAAAGCCCATGGCACTCAGTACATACCAGGCGCTCATTTGACCCGCATCTTCATTACCGCATAAACCATCGGGTTTGGTGGTATAAAAAGTATCAGCTACCTGGCGTACAATATCAGCCGTTTTCCAGGGCTGGCCACCATAAGCATATAAATAAGGTATGTGGTGGTTAGGTTCGTTACCATGTGCGTACTGACCGATCATGCCCGAAATATCAGGCGAGGCTTCGGCACCCAGTTGTGCATGCGTGGTAAAGAAGGTATCCAGCTTTTGTAAAAAGCCCTGGTCGCCGCCAAACAGTTGTTTGAGGCCATGTACATCCTGTGGTACCAGCCAGGTATATTGCCAGGCATTGCCTTCGCAATAATCATTATCGCGGTGTTTGGCTTCCAAAGGATTGAAAGGTGTACGCCAGCTGTCATTGCCCATACGACCACGGAAATGACCGGTACTTTTATCAAAATACAGTTCGTATAGTTTAGCACGTTTGGTAAAGTAATCCGCATCTTCCTGTTTACCCAGGTCTTTAGCCATGGCTGCAATAGCCCAGTCGCTCAAAGCATATTCCTGTGCTTTGGCCACCGATTCCCTTACACTATCGGCCGGTATGTATTGCAGTTTCTGGATAAACTGTATACCCTCCGTTTGTTGCATGGCCGATTGCTTGATGGCTTCGTAAGCCAGGTTCACATCATAATCCCTGAAACCTTTTAAGTAAGCATCCACAATTACAGGAATAGCCGGGTAACCCACCATGGTATTTGTTTCGTTACCGTTTAAATGCCATACCGGCAATTTGCCCTGCTGCTGGTATATTTTAAGGAAAGAGCGTATGATATCATTTACCCGCTGCGGCTGTACCAGTGTCATTAACGGGTGCAGGCCACGGTAGGTATCCCATAAGGAGAAAAGGGTATAGTTATCAAAACCGGGATCGGGGTATATTTTTTTATCGGTACCCATGTAACCCCTGTCATGATCATTGAACAAGGAGGGAACAAACATGGTATGGTATAAGGAGGTATAAAAGATGGTCTTGGTTTCCTTATCCGCATCAAACTGTATAGTGCCTAACTGGTCGTTCCATTTTTTATCGGCATCCTGTTTTACCTGGTCAAAGTTCCATTGACTCATCTCGGCATCGAGTTTAGCCAATGCTTTTTCACTGCTGGTTGGCGAGATACCCACTTTCATTTTAATGGTTGTCTGTTTAACTGCAT
>CAYUMH010000032.1:35880-39022 GCA_964445775.1 uncultured Terrimonas sp. | reverse complement strand
CAACTGTGCACGGTTGTGTCTCCTGTTAGCTGTTATCATTCATGCCCTCCCGGAACAGGATGCCAGCAGGGTGTTACCCGCTTTTATTTTCCTGTGGGCTGCATGCCCGCAGTTCACCTTCTATTATCGTTTTAAACCAGACTAAAATGAAACAAGCCCTTTCATGTCTTTTCGTATTTTTTATTACTGTTATAAACCTGTATGCCCAGAAAGCCTCTATCAAAGGATTTATCCAGGATACAACTGCCGCACCACTGGAGGGTATTACCATTCAGCTGGAAGGCACGAGGTTAACCGCCATCACGAATGAATTTGGACAATTTGCTTTTACCCAGCTGCCTGCAGGTAACTATGCCCTTACTGCTGCAGGCCTTGGCTATGCAGCCCGTAAGGAGCAAATATCGCTTACCGATGGTCAGCAGCTTAGCCTGCGCCTGCAATTAAATCTATTACAAAATACCTTAACGGAAGTAGTGGTGCGTAGTGTAATGAACCGCAGTTCGGCGGTAACAAGAACCAATACACCTTTGCGTGACCTGCCGCAGAATGTACAGGTGGTGGACAGAACCGTGTTGGATGACCAGCAGGCCTTTCGCCTGGATGATGCACTGAAAAATGTAGCGGGTATTACTTCCACCGATTTTTACGGGGGCTATACTTCCCGCGGTTTTAGTGTGGCATCTACCACCAATGGTATGAAAGGCTCGCCTTACCCGGAGGGGCAGATTCCTTTGCTGGGCAATATTGAGTCGGTAGAAGTATTGCACGGACCGGCGGCTATTTTAAACGGCCCCGGTGGATTGGGTGCTACCCTTAACATGGTAACCAAACAGCCGAAAAAAAATACAACGGTGAATGCAACAGCTGGTGTTGGTTCTTTAAACCTTTTCAGGGCCATGGCCGATGTAACCGGCAGTATTACAAAAAAGAAAAACCTCTATTACCTGCTGGGTGCAGGCTGGCAGAACGGGGGCAAGTACACGGATGATTTTTACAGCCGTAATTTACAGGTATACGGGGCCGTGAAATGGGAGATTGCCCCGCAAACCAGCTGGCTGATCAATGCTAATTATATACATGATGATGCGAGTAATAATTACCAGCCCCGGGTACCTGTCTATCTATCACCATTGCATAAGGATAGTATTTTTGCTGTTCCCTATACTTTTAATCCCGGTACGGATAGCCGGTATAAGGGCAATAACTACCAGTTACAATCGGTATTCGAACATCGTTTATCAGCTGACTGGAAGTTGAACCTTTGGGCTACTTTCTCTCATTCCAATGCCGAACGTAACCAGTACACAGCTTCCGGTTATGTAAGGTCAAGCGATCATACGGTAAGCCGCAGTTATACCTGGCAGCAGATAAAATCGCCTACCACTAATCTGCACCTCTTTGCCAATGGCAAAATTAAAATGGGGAAAGTAACGCATTTACTCACTTTTGGGGGTGATGTTACGTTAGCGCAGAATAATTATCCCAAAGGTATTCTGCAATACTCCGCCAACAGGATACCCGTTATTAATCCTGTACACGATCCTGTTTATGATACCACCGGCATGATCATGTACTCCAATAGCCGGATAGAAGAATTTACTTATAATACTGTAGGCGCCTATATTCAAAACCAGGTGGAGATAACCGCCCAACTGAAACTGTTGGCTGCCATCCGTTATAACAACTATTATCGCCGGTATTATGCCGAAGACCAGCAGGGTGCGGCATTGTACGATGAAAGGCCTGAACGCACCGAGAATTTTTCGCCCAGGCTTGGTTTGGTCTACCAGCCCGTACAAACCGTATCGGTATACATAAGTTATAACGAAGGCTTTACGCCGCATTATGGCAACTATACGGAAAGCGGTGGTCCTTTTAAACCCGAAACGGCCAAGGAATATGAAGCTGGCTTTAAAGGTGAGTTCTGGAATGGCAGTATCCAGCCTTATCTGACCATCTATCAAAGTACCAAGAAGAATGTATTGCAAAGTGCACCAAGGGATGGCTTTCCTTATTGGCGGGAGGCTATTGGTGAAGTAAGAAGCCGTGGCGCTGAAATAGGTGTAAAGGGTAACCTGTTCAATGGCCTGTTTGTCAATTTTAATTATAACTATAACAAAACAAAAATTACCGAAAGTTTAAAGCCGGAAGATATAGGGCAGTTGTTTGCTAACGTGCCGGCAAATACGGCCAATGCCTGGCTGAAATATACATTCGGTAATACGGTATTAAAAGGACTGTACCTGGGTGGCGGCTTTCAATATGTTGATAAACGTTATTTCACCAATAAAAAAACAAATGCTGTCAACGTGCTGGAAATGCCTGCCTATACCGTGATGGACCTGTTTGCAGGCTACAGGATAAAACAATACAGCCTGCAGTTCAACCTCAACAATATTACAGACGAAAGGTATGCACTGAGCGGCATCACTAATTCCTATACCCCGGGTATGCCGCGGAGTTTTTTAGTTACGGTATCGTACGCACTTAAATAATATTAAAAATTAATGATCATGGTTACCATTATTAAAAATGAATGGCGTAATCTTTTACGAAGCCGTATGGCCATCGTATTGTTATTAGTGCTGTTGTTACTAGCCATATTCACGGTCTGGCAATCTTTCAGCGCCTTTAAAACCGCTTATAATGCAAGAACTGAAGCTGCTGTACACATGCGTGAAAAATTCACACAGCAGGGCGAAGTAAATCCGCACAGTGCTGCACACTACGGGCACTATGTATATAAACCCATTAGTACATTAAGCGTATTGGATGAAGGGTTAAACCCTTATACCGGTGTAACCCTCAGGCTGAAGGGCACCGGCAGAACGAAGCCGTATTTTCTCCCGTGCAGGAAAGCAGCTCCTTATTGCGTTTCGGGCAATTGAACCTGGGACTGGTGTTACAGGTACTATTACCGTTATTTATACTCTTTATTTGTCATAATGCCATCAGCGGTGAAAAGGAAAATGGTAACCTGCCGCTGAACCTGGTACAGGGAAGTTCCCTGCGAAAACTGGTCTGGGGTAAAGTATTTGCCTATACCATTATATGGGTTAGCTTCCTGTCGGTTACCCTGGCCCTGCTTTGGATATTGACTGGTAACCATTCCACCGGATCTGTTACAGGACGCCTGGCGGCT
>CAYUMH010000032.1:0-35870 GCA_964445775.1 uncultured Terrimonas sp. | reverse complement strand
ACCTGGTGTTTATACAGTATTTATTATTTTATCATCACCGCTATTGCTGTATTTATTTCTGCAAAAAGTAAAACCTCGGCCAATGCATTGTTAACGGTATTATTTGCCTGGCTTATCTGTACGGTGTTATTACCCAAAGCAATTGCTAATATGGGCGAAAACCTTACGCCGCTTATCACCCGTTTAGCCATGGATAAACAGATTGCTGAAGAAAATAAAAATGGTATTGACGGGCATAATCCCCGCAACGAACGGACAAAGAAATTTATGGATAGCCTGGTGGCCGTGTATA
This sequence comes from uncultured Terrimonas sp., assembly GCA_964445775.1. Taxonomy (GTDB): domain Bacteria; phylum Bacteroidota; class Bacteroidia; order Chitinophagales; family Chitinophagaceae; genus Terrimonas. The sequence continues at coordinate 35,578 of CAYUMH010000032.1, read as the reverse complement.
AAGTAGATTCCGTGAACCAGGTGCCGGTAAACCTGGACGGACTTACCATGCAGGCTGATGAGGAATATCACAATGTAGTATATGATAAACATTTTGGCGAGCTGGCAAAAAATATGCAGCAGCAAAACAAACCGGCAGTTTTCAGCAGTTTTATTAACCCCTATGCAGCTGTGAGTAATATTAGTATGAGCCTGGCGGGTACGGATATCTTTCATCATTTTCATTTTACCCACCAGGCGGAGCAGTACAGGCGAACGATCATTAAGATCATGAACGATGAGCAGGCTTATGGCGGAAGTAAAACGGGAGATTGGGACTGGACTACCAGGGCCGATTTCTGGGAGAAAGTGAAAGACTTTGAATACAACCAACCCAGTGCAAAATGGTCGCTGCAACATACAGGGTGGGAGCTGGCTGCTTTAACAGTATGGGTGTTGTTGGTGACCGGGCTTATACATTTTAATACAAACAATATTAATATTTTGAAATGAAAGTAATTTTTAAATACGAGTGGCTGCAGTTCATCCGTAATAAAACGGCTGTCATAGCCTGGTTACTGATGCTGGCTATTGGAGTATATGCGGTTTATTACGGCCGTAGTTTTCAGCAACGGCAATTGCATACCATCTACCAGGTAGATACGGCTTACCAGGCCAATGTAACAGCGCAATTAAAAAAGTTTGATATTACCGATACTACCGCCAAAGAAGCAAAAACGGATTATAAAACTGCCCGTGATGCCTATATGGGTGAATACTATTCCCGGCCAATGATCTGGAAACAACCTCATGCATTACAGGGGTTAACCATCGGGCAAAGTGATAACCAGCCTTTCTTCTACAATATGTGGGTATCGGCCAAAGTATATAACAATAAACTAAATGAGTTAAGAAACCCGGCAAAATTAAAGGCCGGGAATTTTGACCTGGCCTTTGTGATCATTTACCTGTTGCCTTTATTGTTGATCGCCTACTGCTATAATGTATTGGCGGCTGATAAGGATAATGGTGTAAGCCGGCTGCTGGCTGCACAGGGCGTTTCGTTACAACGCATCACCATCGGCCGCCTGGCTTTTCGCAGTGCACTGGTACTGGGCTTAGCTTTTATTGTAAGTATGATCGGTTTTATGGTGAATGGTGTAAATAATATAAATAGTATGGCCGGTTGGTTAGGAACCACAACCAGTTACTTGTTATGCTGGACTGCAGCATGTTTTGCTATCATCGCATTACAAAAAAAAGCGGGTATAACAGCCTTGTTACTGGTTAGCAGTTGGGTATTGTTATTATTGGTTATACCGGCCGCTGTTCAAAAGTTGCAGCGGTCACCGGATAGCACCGGTACGCAGATCGCCGATGCTGATAGGGATTATGGTTCCCTGATCTGGAATATGCCTAAGGCTGAACTGTTGGATAGTTTACATACACTGTACCCCGGGTGGAGGCAATACCCGGTAAAAGATAGCAGCCTGATCCGCGGTATTGCTTACTATATACTTACCGGCAGGAATATGAACCGGTTGGGACAGGAGCGGGATGATAATACATTACAGGAACAAACAGCGCTGCAACGGTTTGATATCATTAACCCGGCTTTTGTGGCACAATTGTCTTTTAATAAACTGGCACAAACCGAACTGACGGATTTCATCAGTTTTAAAAAAGCTGCTGCTGCTTACCAGCTGCAACGCATGGATTATATAAATGTGTTCCGCATAACAGACAGGGAAATGACCCGATCTGACTTTAACAATAAACCTGTGTTTCAACAACCGCTGGTACCGGTTTCATTTGTAGAATGGCTGGCTGGCATATTGCCTTTGTTATTGCTGACCGGCGCTGGTTGGGTTGCCGGGTATTTCTTAACTAAAAAAAATAATTTATAATATTTAAAACTCCAGATATGTCATTAATATTAGAAGCAGTTAATTTAACCAAAACATACCAGCAGTATACAGCATTGCGCCAGTTAAACCTGGGCATTGCGGCAGGCGAAGTATTTTGTTTGTTGGGACAAAATGGTGCAGGGAAAACCACTACGATCAATTTGTTCCTGGGTTTTGCGGCAGCCAGTGCGGGTAAGGCATTGATCAAAGGAATGGAAGTTACCGTGAATGATACGGCCACTAAAAAAATAATCGCCTATATCCCCGAAGTAGTGCAATTGTATGGAAATTTAAGTGGCCTTGAAAATCTTGATTATTTCAGCAGGCTGGCAGGGTTTAAATATAATAGAGAAAGCCTGGCAGGTTTTTTACATAAAGCCGGTTTACAAGAAGAGGCGCACGAAAAACGCCTGGCCGGTTACAGTAAAGGTATGCGTCAGAAAGTGGGTATTGCTATTGCCTTATCAAAAAATGCAGATGTGATCTTTATGGATGAACCTACCAGTGGACTGGATCCGAAAGCTACTGCCGAATTTACAGCTATTTGCAGGGAGTTGGCATTGGAAGGTAAAACCATCTTTATGGCAACCCATGATATTTTTAATGCGGTGAATGTAGGTACCCGTATCGGCATTATGAAACAGGGCAGCCTGGTGCATACAGTAAGTACAAAAGGTATATCTGCCAATGATCTGCAACAGTTGTACCTGGAAACCATATAATGTAAAACGGCCACGGATAAATATATCCGTGGCCGTTTATACAATAGGAGTTCTTTATTTTAAAGATGCCAGTGCGGCGCTGTAATCCGGCTCCTGCGCAATTTCCGGTACCTGTTCGGCATATAACACTTTACCGTTCTCATCAACCGTCACTACGGCACGGCTTAATAAACCTTTTAAAGGAGAGTCGGTAAGGGTTACACCATAATCGCTGCCAAAACTGCTTCTGAATGCCGATAAGCTTTCCACGTTGTTCAATCCTTCTGCTGCACAAAAGCGGCTTAATGCGAAAGGAAGGTCATTGGAAATACATAATACAGTGGTATTATCCAGGCCGGAAGCTTCTGTATTGAATTTTCTTACCGAAGCGGCACAAACACCCGTGTCAACACTGGGAAAAATATTCAGTACCAGTTTCTTTCCCTGGTAATCCTGTAATGATTTTTCTGACAGGTCAGCTGCTGTTAACTCAAAAGCCGGTGCAGCCTGGCCGTTTTGCGGTAAACTGCCTGATGTATGTACTTCGTTGCCTTTAAACGTAATTGTGCTCATAGTATATATTTTATATCAATAATGTTGAATGGGTAAAGTTAAAAATTTGGCCGAATAAAATGACAAGGGATAGGTGTTAATTTTAAATGAATGCCTGAAAGAAAAAACGCATACACCAGGTATGCGTTTTATATAAGGTATCCCGGAAAATTATTTTTTCTCCGCTTGTGTAAACTCACCATCTGCTTTTATGCGTACTTCGTCGCTCACCATGGCTGCAGGAAATTTATCACCTACATTAAAATCAGAACGTTTAATGGTACCGGTGATCTGGAAGCCGGCTGTTTGTTTTTTACTCATCGGGTTTTCTACCAAACCACGGTAAGTAAGATCCAGGCTAACCGGTTTGGTAACACCGTGTAAGGTAAGGTTACCGGCCAGTTTATATTTGTCTTTACCTGTTTTGGTAATGCGGGTACTTTTAAAGTTTAAAGTAGGGAATTTTTCTGCATCAAAAAAATCAGCGCTTTTCAAATGATTATCCCTGGCTTCAATACGGGTATTGATGGAGGCTGTTTTAGCCGACAACTCAAATACTGCGTCACTGAAATCGGCTTTGGATGATTGTACGGTTACATCAAAATCGTTGAAAGTTCCCGATACATCACTAACACCTAAGTGGGTTACTGTAAATTGTATCTGTGAATGCGCATCGTCATTTTCCCAGGTATTGTTAAACGTAACAAAAGCGGTCAATGATACAAATGCAAGTGCTGCAAATAAGATTTTTTTCATCTGTTTTGTTTTTAGGTATGTTTAGAAAGCTTATGCTTAAGTTAGAAAAGCAAAGTTATCACTGCGAATAGCGTCTGCCATTGCTTTAGGACAAGAAAAACCATTGATATAAGTCAATGATATATTTAATACAGGTTATTACAAAGCTTAAAAACCGCTGTAAGAACAGCGGCTTTTAATTTTAAACATAAAGTATCCGGAAAAAATAAGAAGCAGGTATTAAAGACTTTCGATCCATTCCTTTACTTCTTCTTTGGTTTTTCCAATTTTTTTCTGGATCCTTCCTAACAGTTCATCATCTTTACCTTCCTCGTATAACAGATCGTCATCGGTAAGGTCGGCATATTTTTGTTTTGCTTTACCTTTCACTTCGTTCCAGGTGCCTTTTAATTTAAGTTTCCACGATTCCATACAAGTATATTTTAAATGATTAACAATAAAGGTTTATACAGGCAGGTAACAGTACCGGTCGGTGTATTACAGTATCAATAAAAGAAAAACCGTGCCAGGAATGCCCTTATTTTTATAAAATGGGAATAACCCCGATAAAAGCTTATCTTTCCAATTGTCAGGATCAACTTCCTGATAAGTAAGAGCAGATAATCACGCTCCTTCTCTTTTTATTATCATCTTCTCTTTCTTCACTTGTAATCACTTTTATTGCTGATTGTAGAGCGGGTTTAAGATATTCAGGAATGATCCTTATGCCATTCAGCAGGAATAGAATAACTGTTAAATATTGAATTATGCATTTTTCAAAACAGGATCTGGCAGAAAAAAAATATTCATGGATAGAAAGCAATGCAGGTATGTATACCGGTGATCCATCCAGGAGGAGTTTTGATAAACACAATGGTTTCCAGGTGCTGTTTATTATTAATGCCTGTTCTTTGTATACGGAGAATTTTAGTTCCGGTTTGGGAAGAATGATCGAACAAAAACTGCATGAGTTTTTACCGGGAGATATTAAAAGTGAGATAGCCGTTTTAAACTGGATAAAAAATCATGTGATTGGATAATACAGCCGTTAACCTGTTTTAAATGCCATATTGTAAAAACTGTTGCAGGTAATAATTAATCGCATCTTTAGCGCGGTGGGAAAATTGTTCCATATCCTGCATGTCCCTATGCGCTTCTTTTAAGTTTTTGAAAACAATCTCCAGCCTTTCTTTAAGCTCATCGGCATAACGGGCTTTTGTTTGTTGAAACAGGTTTTCATCACTGGTCCGGCTGATGCGCATGGCCACACCTTCAAAAGTGCTGTTTACCTGCTGGAATACGCGCCTGGCATCGTTGTTAAAAACAACCATAAGATAAGTGGCATTGATCTTCATATACCTTTATGAAAATTACCAACGTTTTGTAAGACTACTTTTGTTATTCCTTTCTTCCCGGGGCTTTGCTTCTGATATTTTTAGCGGTCTTCCGTCCATCATGATACCGTTTAACTGGCTGATCGCATTATGGGCGGCAGCATCATCGGCCATCTCTACAAAGCCAAAACCTTTGCTGTGACCCGAAAATTTGTCTGTAATTATTTTGGCGGAGGTTACTGTGCCATAGGTATTAAACAGGTTGGTTAAATCATTATCCAGGACAGCATAGCCCAGGTTGGCCACATAAATGTTCATGTTGATCTTAAATTAAGCTTGATAAAATACTTGAGAAAAATGCAGGTGTAAAGTAAAGAAGGAGGGAAATCTGTTTACAAGCGCTATAAAACTCAAATTGACCTACGTAAGATATGCTTTTTTATCCAGCTTATGATTATTTCTTTGAATGGCTAACACGGTGCAGGTACCAGGAAAGTATCCGGGTTATTTAAAAGAAAATGCTGCATATATTAATATATACAGCATTTTCGTGATAGGTGTAAATCATTTTATGGATTATACCATATTGAGCCGTTTTTTGTGGTGCTTTTTCTTAAAACCCCTTTACCGGAAAGTTCATTTAATTGTATCTCTGCCTCTGTTCTGGGTATTCCGGATAATACAGAGAACTCTTTGGCTGTTAAAGAAGCATGTTTTGAAAACAAAGCCTGCCAGTCATTTTGGAATATCTCTTTGGTGGTACCGGGTGCCAGCTTTGCAATAGCCGCTTCGTACTGCGAATATGGCTTGGAACCGTATACAATCTCTCTTTTGCCGGCCTGGTCAATAAAATACAGGGTAGGAAAACCCCTTACACCCAATTCCCCGGCCAGCCTTAGGTCTTCTTCGAAAAGTGTTTTGGCCTTTCCGTCAAAATCGGTTTTTAGCTGCTCTGCATTTAGCCCCGCTGTTTTTGCTGCGGCCGCAATATGTTCCCATTTAGTGATATTCTTCTTTTGCAAAAACACCAATTCTCTTAGTGCCCTTAAAAAGATGATGGCTTTTCCGGGGTCCTGTAATGTGGCAGCTTTAAAAGCGATCGAAGGCGGGTAGGAGGAAGGTAAAGGGTCTTCCAGCCATACATCACCGTCAATAGGCATATCATAATACAGGCTTACTTCATCCCAGTGATGGGCTACATCTGAAGGTTTACTGATACCGCCGCTGTTATAACTCCAGTCGGGTAACAGGCCGCCCATCCGGTATTCAATGTTAATACTGTTGCCATATTCCAGTTTCAGTTTTCTTAATTGCGGCTCTATACCCCAGCAGGAAGAGCAGATGGGATCGGTAAAATAAATAACCTTTACATGTTTTTCTTTATTTACTATTGTTTGCGCTGTTTGTTGAGTAGTATCAGGCATGGCACAGAAACCTTCTGCCGGATCACATAAAAGCGGGTTTGTTTTTAACATGATTGAATCAATTTTTTGTGCGCCGCAGCTGTTTAAAAAAGCGCTGCTTAACAAGGCGAAAACCAGTTTATACTGCATGAACGGGCTTTTGTAAAGAATTAGCGATTATTGTACAAAGGTATAGGCTTGCTACTGTAGTATGCTTACCTGTTACCTTTTGGAAACTGGTTACCATTTGGTAACTGCATATACTTTGGTAACTTTATATTGTAGTTTTGCTCATCAAATTAAACGATATAAAAAAACAGGCCAGTATCAATACCAGCCTCACTTGTAAGAAAAGAATCACTGCAATTAAAGATACCATGGAGATACTATCCGGTAAATGGAAGTTCCATATACTGGGTACTTTACTGCAAAGCGGTTCTATGCGTTTTATGGACCCTGTTGCGGGAAGTGGATGGCATTGCACCAGAAATGCTGTCCAAAGAATTACAGGATATGGAAATAAACCGGCTGGTTACCCGTACGGTGTTAAACACCAAGCCGGTTACGGTGGCATATGATGTAACGGAGTTTGGCAGAACCCTCGAAAAAATTATTGATGAAATTGAAGCCTTGGGCATTGATTACCGTAAGGCTATTTATGATAAAAGAAAGAAAATGTAGGTAACCTGAACTGGTTTTCCTTTTTACTCATTCCTGTTTAACAGCGTAAAAAAATATATCAATCCCAGCGCAATGGGGATGCCCAGGCAAATGACCAGGAGTAAATTGCTTACATTAAAATATCGTCTTACAGTTTTGGTTAATAGAAGTATCATTAATGTAATGGTGAGTAAAAATGGTACCAGGCTTCTCCAGTTAAAAACCATGTAAGTCCCTAGCTTTTCCGCCATTATAATATTAGAAATAATATTCGCTGATACGATTGAGGTGATAAGTGTATAAAAAATGGTATTCAATATCCAACCTGTTTTCCGGCCGGTGATATGGAAAAGCAAGCCCAACGCTGGGAGCATCATAATAACGATGAAGGGCATTGTCTGCGAAGATGACCTTGTGATTTGGTTATCGAACGTAAATTGAAAAATAAAATATGCAAAAAATAATAATGAAAGAACAGTGATGACATTGTGTAATTTGGGTTTCTTTCGTTCTACCGTAATAAGATCTTCTAAAAGTGAAACTTCGTTTTCCATTTGTTGCAGTGGCTTGTATAAATTTTAATAATGATCTTATAAACATACTAAAATTTTTGAGTTCTGTCAACCCATACTGTGTTTTTGTTGACAGAATCTTATGCTGGGCTGTTTATCGTTATTGTTTTTGTAGTTAAATGTATGAATAGTATCAGAAGTATATGTATTCTAACTTTCAAAGCTTTCAACCTCAGCGGGATATCCTGAAAAAACATATAGCCTATTTCTAACCCATCCTGCTTTACGACGAATGCTATAAAGTATTAAGGAAAAGGCCGGAAATAAAAAAAACTCAGTATCTGTATTTCAAATATGTCAGGATTGTTTTTTCTTAAATCGGTAAAATAAACCCATAATAATATACCCCCAGGATTTTGTTTTTTTTCCTTCTTGATCAAGTCTTCCGGTATAGAAACTTCATTGCTCATTATAAAGGGGCTTTTTCATTAAGGGTATATCCTGTTGGTCTGGTTATAATCTTTACCGTAAGCCCTGTATTGTTCGGGAAATACCATTACGTGTATCCTGTAGTTTGTGTGGGTAAACTCCTGTCTGCTTTTTAGCAGTTCTCTTCAAATAAGAGATGTTTTTCTATTATAAAAACCATCTTTTACCTCTTGTTCCCTTTTACTCCTGCCACGATATTTACCAAATAGTAATGCTGAAGCGAAAGTTTTTCTCAATAAAAATAGATAGAAAATGCTGCATGCCCGTCACCCTTTGATTATCTGTGCCTGTTTTCTCCAGTTTTTAACCTTTAAACCTTATAAGTTATGCTAATTGTTCTTACCCAGGACCAGAGGATCAAAGACGGCGTTTCTTCGCCCCGTTCTAATGCCCAGAGTTGGGCCCCTGTTATTTTTTTGGAAGAAGGAGGTAACCCGGCTGCCAGTGTTAAATTGAAGTATTTATTAAAACAGCTTGGCGTAAATGAAAATCTCTGCATTACCGGGCACGGAAATGATGACGAGATCGGGGATGAAAATTTATCGGGGATGATGAGTTGGACATGGAAAGTTATTGAACTGGCCGATCTGTTAGCGACTAACCTGCCCATTGGCTACACCGGAAAAATTGTGCTGGAAGTTTGTGCAGACAGCGCTAATAGTTTTGCCAAAAAACTGGCCGCATTATTGGGCCAAATGGGCCGTGCGGGTCTCTCTGTATATGGCTATACAACGGGTATTAATATTTCTAAACCTTTTCCCAATCCGGTAACAATGGAAGGGCTGCAACAATATGTTACAGGTCATCCTGACCTGAACGAATTTGCAGCCATTGATACAGCGCAGGGGGGAAAGGATGGGGCCATGCCCGCCACTTTTTTTGATGCGGGTACAACAGCTGTTACTAATGATTCCAAAGCGGAAACTCCTGTTACCAGTGTTAAGGATGGTGCGGGTGATGCACCGGCTGACTGGAAAACACAGGTTACCAGCCCGCCTGCCAACGCCGGTCAATATAATATACCGGCATCCAAATATTATGTGGTAAATGAAACCGGTAATATTATGATGGCCACTACTTCACCCGATAACACCAAGATCGACCCGGATGTATTGGCCGTATTCCAGGAAGTGGCCGTGTTTTTTGCTGCTATGACTGCGGCTATTACTACCACACCAAGGCTTGGAACAACAGCACCATATTCACGCAGGGATTATTACACTATTTATGATTATGAAGCGCTGGAGGCTGTGGTTAATAATTCCGGGCTTTTTGTAAATGTAAGGGAGGAGGACCTCACTTATGAATCAAAAAGCGGTTCACTGGATTTTAACCTCGAATTGATTGAAGCCCTCCTGGGCGTGGCATTAACAGATGGCATTGGGGCCGAAGGGCTGAAAGCCAGCTTAAATGCAATGGGCAAACAGGCTACTTTTTCCTATAACAGAACAGGAAAAACCGATAAGATCGCCAATATCTTATTTGTATGCGAATATTTATTTGGTATGCCCATTGTGAATGTGCTTTACTTTTATTTAAATGAAGACCAGGTGCAAACAGTGGTGACAAGTCCCTGTGTAAGTGCAAATTTCACCGGGTATAACCTTACAGTACATAAAGATACTTTTATGTTTGTGCTCCCCGATTGGATCAGGAAATATGCCAACGACCTTTCATCGGTAATTACCTCACCGGCCTACCAGGCATTGATAGCCGAGTTGAAATCATATATTAATACCTCTCCTGTGATATTAAATATAACTACTGATGCTGAGGGGCAGAAGCTGGCAACCAGTCTTACGGCACAAACAGCTTATTATATCAATGGACATAATTTTGGCGCTTCAAATGATAAAAACAAAATTAATATATCAGGTAAGGCGCAAACACTGGTCACTGCTGATTGGAAAGATAGCCAGATCAAATTCACATTTGTAAAACCGGATAGAGGCAGCGAAGACTTTATTGATATTCTGCCTGCATCAACTAACACTGTTATTGAAAGCCCTCAATCCTACTCATTTGCTTAAACCCGGTGCATAATGGTCAATTGTGGCCAGGCGGAATACTACAAATGAGTCGGATTAACTTAAAAAATACACTATGTTAGGTATAGAAACATTCTTTTTAACGTCATTAATGACCAGTCCCGATTTTCTTTCCAATAAACCGGTTGATAATGTTGATCTTTTACTCCCCGATTTTTTGACCAGGCTTAAACAATCCGTAATCCTGTATAAAAAAAGTTATCCCGAACAGGATATTATCTTTTTAGAAACATACAGGAGCAATACATTGCAGGAAATATACTTTAACCGGGGCAGCAGTAAGTTGAAACAAAATGGTATGCACCATTACGGTATAGCAGCAGATTGTATGTTTGAAATTGACGGGCAAAGAACTTTTAAAGGCGATGTTGAACTGCTCAGGCAAATACATGAGTTTAACGGGTTGTATACCCTGGGAATGTGGGATGCACTGCATGTACAGTTTATACCGGTTAACCAGCAGCAACAGTTAAGAACTGATGTGGAAAATAAGATCAGGAGCTTTCAAACAGCCTGCGCTTTATCACCAACAGGTGAACCGGATACATCAACCATACAAAAAGCGATAGCAGTGTTTAAGCCGTAAATTTTTGGTACAGGTTTCATGGACGGTCTGATATACCCGTGTATAGCAATATGCATGGGTATTTTTTATGTTGGGGCCGGCATTAGTGTAAAGCCCGGCTTTACTTGCGTCGCACACTGCATCGTTCAGTACAAAGCCCGGCTAAAGAGACTTTAAAGGGATGGGAGTTTTAATATGTTAGCCTTTATCTTTGCAAAATGGCAGAAGATCTTACCATTGCCTCAGGCAATAAAACCACACAATACGAAACATTAATACCCCAGGTAGCAGCCTTGTTGCAGGGCGAACCTGATTTGATCGCTAACCTGGCTAATACCGTGGCCGCCCTGAAAGAACAGTTCGGCTGGTTCTGGGTAGGCTTTTACCTGGTAAAAGGGGATGAGCTGGTACTGGCGCCCTTCCAGGGGCCTGTTGCCTGTACCCGTATTAAAAAGGGCAGGGGCGTATGTGGCAGCAGCTGGGCGCAGGCTGAAACACTCATAGTCCCCGATGTTGAAAAATTCCCGGGCCATATAGCCTGCAGCAGTTTATCAAAATCGGAGATTGTTATTCCTGTTATCCGTAACGGGGAGGTTGTAGCGGTGCTGGATGTGGACAGTGATACCTATGATAGCTTTGATACAGAAGACCAGAAATACCTGCAGCAGATACTGAACCTTCTCCAGTTTTAATAAACTCCCGGCCGGAAAAGCATAGAATAAAATGGATTTAAATAAGTTATACAGCTATAAAAGAACGGGCAAAAAAAGTATCAATGTCTCAGCCGACCCGAGAAGCGAGTTCCAGCGTGATTTTGACCGGATCATTTTTTCTTCGGCATTCAGAAGATTGCAGAATAAAACACAGGTATTTCCCCTACCGGGAAGTGTATTTGTGCACAACCGGTTAACCCATTCCCTGGAAGTGGCTTCTGTAGGGCGTTCGCTGGGTAGCCTGGTCGGCCAGGTTATTTACAACAAATTTAAAAACGACCTGTCCGAGGAAAGCCGTGATTTTTACCGGTATAGTCTGAACGATGTTATTGCTTCGGCCAGTTTATGCCATGATATCGGTAACCCGGCTTTTGGTCATTCCGGGGAAGATGCCATTGCCAGTTATTTTAAAAAAAACGAAAGCAGTATAAGTCCCCAGTTATCAAAAGAAGAATGGAATGACCTGGTGAATTTTGAAGGTAATGCCAATGCTATACGCGTGCTTACGCAGCAGCAGAATGGCAAGTCAGAAGGAGGTTTATTACTGACTTATTCTACCTTGTCCGCTATCGCCAAATATCCATGTGAATCGGTTGCTAAAGACAAACAATTTATCCACCGGAAAAAATTCGGTTTCTTCCAGTCAGAAAAAGAAACCTTTATGGATATAGCGGATGAAACCCTGATGATCAGGCTGGGGTCCAGTCCTTTGATATACCAGCGGCATCCTTTTGTCTGGCTGGTAGAGGCAGCCGATGATATTTGTTATCATATCATTGACTTTGAAGATGCGCACCGCCTGGGCATAGTAGAACATACCGAATGCCTGGAGATGCTGAAAAACCTGGTATTACAGTTTGACGATAAGCATAAAATAGAAACAACCTTAAACGGCCTTACCGATAAAAACGCAAAAATATCCTATTTAAGGGCAAAATCTATCAGTGCCTTAACCATGCGTACAAAGCAGGTTTATGAAAACCATATTGAAGAATTTTTAAAAGGAAGTTTTTCAAAATCATTATTGGATGTGATCAATGATGAAACCGGCGCCCTGAAAGGTATTCTTGATTTCTCCGTTAAAAACATATACAATAACCGGAATGTGGTGGAAATTGAAAATGCCGGTTATAATGTGATGTACGAGTTGTTATCGCACTTTATTCCCCCCATTTTAAAGCACAAGGGTAGTCGTGAAAAATCTGACGATAAAGCCATTAAATTATTACCCCCGGCTTTTAACTACGAAGATGATACCCCCTACAAGCGAGTGCTGGGCGTGGTGGATTATATTTCCGGCATGACTGATAACTACGCTACCGACCTGTACAAAAGGATCAAAGGGATTGAAATAGGTATGAAAATTTAAGCCGCCCGGTAACCCGGGATGTCGCAGACGGTTGCTGCCATTCTTTTTTGTATACTTCGGTGATACCATTCTGTTCAAGTACCACTTCTTTTCTTTCCGGGAAAAAACGGAGGATTATATTTTCATATACAAAGATATTATGCTCTTTATAGTCAAACGGTATATAATCCTGGCGGGTAGTAGACTTTTGGAGTATCAGTTGCCTGCTGTCCGATGAAAGGGTAACGGATATTTTCCCGCTGGTATCAAAATAAGTTCCTTTTATCTTACTGAATACGGTATCGGCCACTCCGTTTATTTTATTATAATCAGGGAGTACTGGTTTGGTGCCATAAGCATATTGTAATAACACCAGGTTGATCTCCGATATATTGCTGTTAATAGCATTGGATAGGGTTACAATACCCAGCTTCTCTTTGGGGAAATACCAATAATCCGAAATATAGTTTTCTATCCTGCCGGTATGTTCATACCCGTTCGGGCTACTGAAGCTCAACTTCTCTATGCCCATTCCATATTCGCCTTTATTAACCGGTAACATGGTTTCCAGGCTTTGGGTGGTGATTAGTTTGCCATTAAACAGGGCACTCAGAAAAATGTTCACTTCTACCGCAGTTGATACCATACCTCCACCACCGGGATGATTGGAGAAATTGACCTTTGAGTTCCTGGTATACCTGTCCTGTATATTATAGGATATAGCTTCATTTTTGGCCGTATCTGTTTCGAAACTGTAGTAAGTATTTTTCAATCCCAGGGGTTGGCATATTTTCTTCTCAAGTATTAGTGCAAAAGGAAGTTGATACACTTTTTCCAGTATAAAAGCCAGCAAAGCATAATTGGTATTGCTGTAGGCATATGCAGATCCGGGTGCAAAATCACTTTTCCTGTTACTGATATAAGCCAGGAATGCTTCCTGGTTATGGTATTCCTCTTCCCATTTATAGGTACTGTCAATCTCGGTAAAATTAACGATACCACTGCGGTGTTTTAATAACTGCTCAATAGTAATGGTCATTGCGTTTTTAACAGCGGGGTAATAGGTGCCCAATTTATCATCCAGTGTAAGTTTCTTCTCTTCAATTGCCTGTAATATCAATACGGCTGTAAATGTTTTGGTGATTGAACCGATCCTGAACCTTGTATCGCTGGTAATGGGCTTTTCAGTACCGGCGTCAGCAAAGCCTACCGATTTCGTATAAATAATACTATCGTTAAAGGAAATGGCTGCGCTGCCCATAAACTTCCGGTGATACAGCAGGTGTTCGAAATACTCATCCAGTTTGTGCTGGCCAAAAACTGTTTTTCCAAAGGAAAATACGGTCCATATCAATACTATACACACTGATCTTTTCATGCTCCGGTATGTCTTTAATTTGTACGGGTTAACCGGGCAAAGGTAAAAATAAGTCACCAAATAGTGACTTTAAAATTATTATTTATATTTGTTAACATAATCAATAACCCGCCATGCAAAAAAAGGTAAGCAAGCCCCGCGAAAGAAATAAGGATAAAAGCAAGCAACAACTGTTAGATGCGGTGGGCCGGTTGTTGCGTACAAAGGGCTATACAGCGCTGAAGGTCAACGATATTGCCGCTACAGCCGGACTGGATAAAAAGCTTATCTATAAATACTTTGGGGGTACTGATCAACTGGTGGACGCCTATATCCGTTCGCAGGACTTCTGGAGTAATATCGGCAGTGACGATATTCCGGCCTGTGTTCCTGATGGTGGTCTGGCTTTATCCAAGCAAATGCTTACGGAGCAGTTTGATTATGTAGCGCAACACAAGGAGCTGCAAAAAATATTATTATGGGGTTTGTCTGAAAAGCGACGGTCGTTAAAAAAGCTGGCCGATGACCGCGAAGCCAGCGGTGAAGTGTTATTCAGTCATATTGCCGATCCGTTTTTTAATGAGGATGCCACCCGTTACCGGGCCATCATGGCTATTATGGTGTCGGGTATTTATTATCTTACTATGTATACCAATGTAAATGGCCGGACTTTTTGTGGTATTGATTTGTCAGCGCCGGAGGGTAAGAAGGATATAAAGTGTGCACTGGAAAAACTGATGGACCTGGTATATGCTGATCGGCAGAATAAACTATTGTAATTGACCAGGGCGTTGCCTGCGGCCGGGCTGTCCGCTGTATCTTTTGCCCCGGCTGCTTAGCCCCGTCACCGGCAAAAGGATGCCGCTTCCATCCCTAACGCGGGGCATACATCTCAACTACCGGATACCTGGTTGAGTTGAAATGACAGGGCCTGTAAGAAGTTCTTATTTACAGGCCCTGTTGAAATACTATTATTGACTAACAGGGTATAAATGACGAATGAACATACCCGTTTAAAATTAAATACGCTGTACCGCTATTGCTTCCCCAATTGGAGAATACCATTGCCCAGGCTATAGGTTGCGGATTACTTGGATTGCCACCCCATACAGGTACGCCCGGCGCAAGCTCTACGGAAGAATTCTCTAAATAAATAAAAATATTATCGGTGCTGCCACATTCAGCACTGGGTACGATCCTGGTGTACAAAGAGAGTTTTGCAGAACGCCCGGCCTTATTCTCCGTCAAATTTCCTGAGTAGCCATGTGTTTGATGAGCAGAGAGGGTAGTGAATGAAAAAAGAACTACCATGCATGCTAAAAAAAGTCTTGTTAACATAATTGATAAATTTTAGTGATGAATATTCTTTAAAAGCTGTTATCTCATGTTATAAGGTACTAGGAAAAGTATGCCAGTGGAACTACTGAAAATATCAATATATTAAATCTATAACTCTTTATGTATATAAAAAATAGGGAAAATCCTTTTTTCGTGAAGTGTTTTTCCTGTAGGTTACATTTTTTTTATGTACTTACTTAATACATATCCAATCGTATGGCTGGTAACAACTTTAACTTTTGTCCATTGCCCTTTCGTACTAATTTTTAATACATTATCATTTTTCTTTAAAGCCTCTACAATGGAAAAACCGGTTCCAGCATCTTCTCTTACATTTAATTTTTCTGTAATCACCATATACATTTCTGTATATGGATAAACAGTGGATTCTTGTTTATTATAGTTGTTTGAGTGCTCTCTATTAGTCTGACTTTTAGGTTTGGCTTTGTTAGGAGTACCATACCCGGACGAACTGGAAGTACTTCTTTTTCCTCCACTGCATACACCGCAGGAGCCTCCGCTATTACAATATGCACAACCACTGCAGTTTTTACAGGCGCTGCAGTATGCCGATCCCGTACAACGAGCCTCACCTGTACTACAACAACTGGCAATTAATTTATCGTTTTGAGAAAAACAATATTTTGAAAATATGAGAAGAATTACAAGAAATAAATTTTTCATGCGTGTATTGTTTAAATGTAAAAAAGTTAGATTGTTAAAACCTAATGTGCGATCAGGTGTATTAAAGTTTGATATTAATGCTGCCAGCACCTTCCTCCTCCTGAGACTTTGCGTTGACAGGCTCCGCCTTTTTTGGTTGGGGCACCACAGGTAGATGAGGAACTACCTTTATTATTACTGCTACCCTTCCCTGTATAATTATTTGTTCCGGATGTATTGGTGCCATTCGTTTTCGGTGCGTCAATCATTTCATTTGAACCTGGTTTGGTTTCGCTATTGGTATATGCCCATGTTTTATTATCATAAACAATAATTGTTTTACCATTCGATAAAGTAACAGTATCAATTTTTTTTTGTCCGCAGGCCAGAGTAGAGGTCAATAGCAATGTGAATGCAACAATATTTCTTTTCATGCTTATGATTTAAAGGTGCAATAGAAAGTATTATCGGAATGTTTTTCCGTACAATACTTTGTCAGTCATGGTTGTGTTTATATATGAGTGCTAAAATCTGCAGCCAAGATATAAACTGGATATACTAGTTTTTTACGGGAAACCGGAATGGTAAAATTTATTATCGTTTTCTCCATAACCAGGGTGCAACGGGATCGGCATCTGACCAAATCCCTGTCCTTTCCTCTCTCGCAGTTATTTCCAGTGCGGCATAAACAGTATCGGCTGAGTATTTTTTAGAGTGCCAGGCCAGCCCGTTTTTTACTAACTCCTTATTTACATTCCTTCCATCTGCCAGTATTATCTCGGCAATTAATCTTTTATTACGATCATATTGGTCCTGGTGTTGTAACCTGACATCTTTTCCAAAACATAGATCGGCCGCATAAGCTTTGGCCTTGTTCCCAAATGGCTGTTTCTTTTCCGGGCAGTCAATATGCGCCAGGCGTACTGTTAACTCCTGTTTACCAGCCAGTAAAACGAAAGTATCGCCATCTTTTATACGAACGACTTTGTATGTTCTTTGAGCTGATAGGGAGTTTATTTCATGGTGATCCGGTTGTGGCTCTTTTGTTTTGCCAGACAAGTGGATGCAGGCAGCCAGCAGAAATAAGAAAATAAATATCCGGTAGGGAGATATATGCAAGGGTTATCTTTTGCTCAAAGTATAAAACTCCGGCCGGTAAAAATTAGGGGAAACCGTAAAAGAACGGGATCAGTCTGTGCGGGAAATGATATACTTGTCAATGATATAGGCTGTGGCGGGTTTCAGTCTTTTTTTGATATCTACGGGATGCATGCCTTCGGCTGTATAAAATTCAATGTCGCCGCCGTTTTTTATATACCATACGCTGCCTACATGATTTTGTGTGATTGTATCCGGCCGGGTGATCTTTCTGAAATGCTGTAGTTTAAAGCTGTCCAGGGCAATGACTAAGGACTCTTTTTTTTCATTACAGGATACCTGTTCATAATGATCGCCTGCCCAGTACATACAGGCTTCAGGGCCTTTTAAGGTTCTACCCATAACTGTGGGTTTGTCGCTGGTGTTATTATAATAAATATAGAGACCGCAGATGACAAGGAGGAGGATGCCTGTATAAAGACTTATCTTTTTAATGAGTGTACCTGTTGGTGGTTTGACTGCACCTGGCTTTGTATCTGGTTTCTTACCTGTACCAAATGGAGATTCACTGGTAGGTGGCGGAAATTTTTTTTCCTGTTCTTCCGGTGCTTGACCAGGTGTATCCTGTTCTTCGGCTACGGGGTTAGTTATTTCATTATTATTTCCCTCTGCTACAATATAAGTTTTCCCAAGTTCAAAAGGCCTGTCTTTAAAGTCAATCAGCCAGGCCAGCAGATTGATATTCTTGATATCGGTTGTTATCGAAGGGTTACGTAAAAAATTGATAAGCGGCCTGAAACGGTTGATATCAAAATTGTTGATAGTATCCAGATAATGATCTTGATCTCCGCTTGTGTCAAAAAAGGTGCGTAGTATTCCTTCATCTTTTCGTTGGAATTGCTCTTTGCATACCAGTAAACACTCATCTCTTAATCTGGCCGGAGTTGGGCTCGCTAACCTGGATGACAGAGCTTGTGTAGCTCTTTTACGCTCATAATCTTGTACTACCAACTTTACGTAATCAGGGAACATTTCTATAAATATTAAAGTAAATCAAACGGAATTTTCGGAATTCAACCAGCAATACCGGAATTCCATCGGAATGACCGGAAATCCCGGAATCATCTGCTAATCAACGTATTACCCCCTTCTATCTTCGTTTTGCGAATCGGTTAAAACTCCTTTGCTAAGAGTTCCACTGTACAGGGCCGGTTTCGCAACGGTATTGAAAACGGTCATTGAAAAAAGGATGGGAAGCCTCTTTAAAAGCTTCCGCGATCAATACCACTCTCACTTCCCGCAACGGGTAAGAAGCGCTGCTTACCCACTATCTCCTGCACCGGCCTTTTCGCTGGCAGCAGTATCCCTTCATAATTAAAAACTTAAAAAATGATATCGTTGATATTAGCATTCTGGCTGTCCTTTTTTGCAGGACAATGTGATACAAATAGTAATAATGATGACACCACCATCACCATCATGGGCGATGATGATACCGGCGGAGAAACAGGACATATTCCTCCAACTCCTCCCATCAAACCTCCCAAACCTTAGTGCTAAACTAAGTTATGTTTTAATAAGGCAAGACCCGTTCTTGCCTTATTTTTTATATACAGTCTGCCAAATATCTTATTTTTAAGACAAATAATTGTTGTGAGAAATTTATTATCCTGTCTGCTTTTATGTAGTCTGGTCTTATATATCTTATCCTGTGGCAAGATACATAAAGAAGATCCTATTATCATAGCCGATGACTATAAAAAAGGAGAATCTCTTTTTAATGAAGGTAATGATTCTGCCTTTTACTACTTCAATCGCTCCGCCAACAGGTCAACCGATAGTTTGCAGGTAGCCATGGCTTATACTTACATGGCGATCATCCAGTCCTATGCTGGCGATAACTGGGGCAGCCAGGAAACCTTGTTGCGGGCACTGACGCTTTTGCGTGAAAATAGTGAGCGGGACAGGCATGTATTATTATCCTGTTATAACCAGCTTGCCAACGCCAACCTGAACATGAAGAACTATGAAGTAGCCCTTACCTACTATGATAAAACACTGGCGCTCATAGAGGATAAAGCATTTAAATGGATCACGTTAAATGGTAAGGCTGTGGTGTATCAAAAAATGAAGCAATATGACCGGGCCCTTGCTATTTATGATACCATATTAAATGATACTATTACCAGTCCGAAAGAGTATGCAAGGGTTTTAACCAACCAGGCATATACCCGCTGGCTAAAGGACCCGGCTTATCCCGCGGATAAGGAAATGAAGGAGGCGCTTCAGATCCGGGAACGGGAGCAGGACCAGTGGGGGTTAAATACCAGTTATGCCCGTCTGTCAGATTACTATACAGCTTCAAGGCCGGATTCTGCTTTCTTCTACGCAGGCAAAATGTTGTCCATTGCTAAACAGTTAAATAGTGCAGATGATGAATTGGAAGCCCTGCAGAAAATGATTCCCCTGAGTTCGGTTACCGGGATGAAAAACTATTTTGAACGTTACCGGTTCCTGGATGATAGCCTGCAATCAAGCCGTAATAATGCCAAAAACCAGTTTGCATTAATTCGTTATGAAACGGAGAAGCATAAAACGGAGAACCTGGGTCTGCAGAAGGAAAATGCCGAAAAAAGGTTAGACCTCATTATCCAGCGGGTGAGTTTTGCAGCCGCGCTTGGTATACTTATTATTATATTCTGGTGGTACAGGAAACGCAAACAGCAGGCTGTCCGGGAGCAGCAATTCAAAACCTCACAAAAAGTACACGATGTGGTAGCGAATGGGTTATATAGTATCATTACAAAAATTGAACACGATAAGAATATACAAAAAGAGCAGTTACTGGATGACCTGGAAACGCTTTACGACCGTTCCCGGGATATTTCCTATGAGCCTGTCCTGTCCACCCCCCAGGAATATCATGAGGAGATTGCCCGTTTAATAAAATCTTTTGGGGCCGATAATACGGCTGTCTCTATTGCGGGCAATACACCTGAACTATGGTCATTATTACCGGTAAAGGCAAAAAATGAGATCAAACATATCCTGCAGGAATTAATGGTGAATATGAAAAAGCATAGTGGCGCGCAAAACGTAGGTATTAAGTTTACCCAACAGGAGGATAGGGTAGAAATACGGTATACTGATGACGGAGTAGGACTGCCACAGGGATTCAGCTATGGTAATGGATTTGCCAGTACGGAAAACCGTATTAAAAGTATAGGCGGACAACTTAGTTTTGGTCAATCGGCTGCAGCCGGTTTGACAATCCAAATGTTTATTCCAATTTCATAAGTAAATGATTCAAAAAATACTAATTGCCGAAGATCACGAGACAGCCAATATTTCTGTGCAAAAAACCCTGGAAGAACTGGGTATTGCCAACCCTGACTATGTATACTATTGTGATGACGCTTTACTTAAAATTAAAAAAGCCATTGAAGCGGGTGATTCTTACGACCTGCTCATCACCGATCTTTACTTTGAAAAAGATCATCGTGAGCAACAGCTGAACGGAGGCGAAGCGCTTATAGAGGCGGTGCGCAAGCTACAGCCTGACATTAAAGTACTGGTTTTTTCAGCAGAAAGTAAACCCCTTTTGATTGAACGATTATTCGGCCAGTTACAAATTGACGGGTATGTGCGTAAGGCCCGGGGTGATGCCAGGGAATTAATGAAAGCTATCAATACGATTAAAGATCATCAACGTTATATCCCGTCACTGGTAGCTGAGCTTACCAGGCATAAAAAAGCTCATGAATTTACAAAATATGATGTTACGATCCTCTCCCTGATGGTTGCCGGGAAAAAACAACAGGAGGTTTCCGACTACCTGAAAGAAAACAATATCAACCCTTCTGGCCTCAGTAGTATTGAAAAGCGTTTGAAATACATTAAAGAAGCGCTGGATTTTACGACCAATGAACAACTGATTGCCCATTGTATTAAAATGGGTATTTTATAATCTGCTTGGTTTCGTTTGATGGATGTAAAAAAATTACGGTTTCCGGTTTTCCGTAAAATAAGATTTAATAGCTATCCTACTTTTATTGCATCAATCAAATAAATACCGATGAAACAAAAGTATTATGTCAACAGGCAGGCTCAACCTAACGGGGATCATGAAGTTCATAAAGAAGGTTGCAGCTGGATGCCACTTGGGGGCAATAAAAAAGAACTTGGTGAATTTAACTCCTGCGAAGCAGCGGTGGTTAGGGCAAAAGAAAGTTATGACCAGGTGAACGGCTGTTACTATTGCAGTTATGCTTGTCATACCCGTTAAATAATAGTAAACTGATGATAAAGATCCTTCCTTATATAAACATATAGTTGCAACCGAAAAGCATCATTCAATCAATAACTTGAATCAAGCTGTAACAATTGAATGAAGCCTGTTTTATTCTTATTACTTTTTTGTGGCGGCCTTGCCTGTAATACGGCTTCAACGGTAGTATACCTGTGTGAGAGTACCGGTGCCCGTCGTTACCATTACCAGAAGGATTGCCGCGGATTAAAAAACTGTAGCTACCAGATCAGGGAAACAACTATTGATGAGGCCAGGGAGAAAGGGAAAACACTTTGTGGTTGGGAGAAGTAATATTAAGGGTGCCTTATTGCTGGCTTAGTAATTGGTGTCCTGCTATTGATTGTTACTTGCCTGCCCGGACTTTCTGCCGGCTGCTGCGTGCAAAATTAATCTTAATCATATTGTTATTACATCGCTATGGAGTCAGATTTAAAACTAAAACTGGAGCAATTGCACCAAAGAGTGGATGCATTAAAAGGCCAGATCAATACTGAAGAAGCTACTAAAAATGCTTTTGTGATGCCCTTTATCCAGATATTGGGTTATGATATTTTTAATCCTACGGAAGTAATCCCAGAGTTTATTTGTGATATCGGCACAAAAAAAGGAGAGAAAGTTGACTATGTGATCAAAAAAGGGGACGAACCTATTTTGATTATTGAATGTAAGCACTGGAAAGAAAATGCCGATGCGCATAATTCCCAGTTACATCGTTATTATCATGTGTCAAAATCCAGGTTTGGAGTATTGACCAATGGTCATATCTATAACTTTTATGCCGACCTGGAAAGACCCAATATCATGGATGAAAAACCATTCTTTACACTGGACCTGTCTAACTTAAAAGACGCCAGTTTAAAAATACTGGAAAACTTTACGCGTAAAGGATATAACCTGGAAAATATCCTGGATTCGGCAGAAGCATTAAAATATATCAAAGCAATCCGTAGTGAATTTGAAAAGGAATTGCAGGAGCCAACGGATGATTTTGTGCGTTTGCTGGTAAATCGTTTCTTCGATAAAACCCTTACAGCCTCCCGCCTGGCTACTTTTAAAGAATACACCCGTAAGGCGTTATCAAACTCCATTAATGAGTCGATCAACTTCAGGTTAAAGAATGCCTTAAGCATTAATGATACACTGCCTTCCAAAGAAGAACAGCAGGGCGTGGCTATTGACGAAAATACCGACGGCCCCAGGGTTACTACCTCTGCCGAAGAAATAGAGGGTTCGCAGATCGTTAAAGCCATTCTGCGGGAACTTATCCCGGCCAACCGTATCGCTTTCAGGGATACCCAATCTTATTTTGGTATCCTGCTGGATGATAATAACCGTAAGCCCCTTTGCCGCCTGCATTTTAATTCTTCCAATAAATACCTGGAACTATTTCATAATGGCAAAGACAATGGCGAAAAGAAACTGCTCAATTCCCTGGATGAGATTTATATGTATAAGGCCGAGTTGTTGGCTACGACAAAAAAATATGAGTAATAAAGCAGGGATTGTATTGGCAGATTTTCTCGAAGATTTTAATATCTAGTAGGCATATACTATAATGTATCATTCAACTTAGTCGGATATGGAAAAAGAAATGAAGGTTTCTAACGGGCTCAAGAAAATAATATTTGCTGCAAGGTTTTGTTTTGTTAGAGTAGTTAAAACTTTTTTTATTTTCTTTAAACGAAGCCGGAGGCTTAAAAAAGTAACACTGAGTTATTACCGGTTTTGGCGTTTTAGTAATGCCTATCTTGTAATTGATATCAAATTCAAAAATGCCGTATGGTATAAAATTGAAGGTATTCAAAAGACGGATTTTAGTCATCCCCTGGTTCTGAATTTAAAACATATTAAAGCCGATAGCCTGCAATTAGAAGTGTTCGGATTGTGGCAGAAAAAAATATTTTTGATCAAATTGGCTAAGGAGGCGGAACTGTATACCCAACGATTTTCTACAAAGATTAATAAAATTAAAGAGCTGATGATTGTCCGGCAAAATAAGTTAGTGGCAATACCAGACTTTGCCGTTCTTTCTCAAACAGCAGGATTATCTGTTCCGGATATTTCTGTAGTGCAACCAAAAATAACATTCAAATACAGTAAAATTTAAAGCCAAAACTATCTATGAAAGAAAGAGATTATTATGTAACGCCAAAAGTAGGGGGTGTTACCCGTTTCCTTTGGAAATGTGCCGGAGGCGACAGGTACATTTTGGAAAGGGCTACTTACAGCGACCAGATCAAGTATATGTGTTTGGGCGGAATTGTTTTTGCAACGGGCGCCATGGCGGGTCTGGCGGGCGGGTATGCTTTTTATACCATTTTTTCTCCCAAGGGTTCGGCACTTACAGATATGGTACACTACCCGACCGTGGTATTATCTGTTGTGTTTGGTATAATATGGGGACTCATGATCTTTAATATCGATCGTTTTATAGTTACCAGTACCGGTAAAGGAGATGGCACCGAAAGAATTACCTGGGATGAATTCAGAAGTGCTATTCCACGTATCGTAATGGGGGCAATTATCGCTATTACGATCTCGAAGCCTATAGAGATACGAATGTTTCAAACGGAGATTAATATTAAACTAAAGGAGAAGCAAATAGAACAGCAAACTGCTTACATTGAAAAGACAAAGAAGAATTTCCAGATAGAGCTTGATCGCAATGGAAAAGATTTGGCAAAGTTTGAAAAGGAGATAGAGGATAAAATAAACAGGCATAAATTTTTAGAAGCCCAATATATTGAAGAAGCCAGGATTGTCACTGTTGGACCCAGGGCATTGGCACTAAAAGCTCAAATGGATAAGGTTGATCAGGAAATCAGGGCGGATAAACAAAATGCCGAATATTTAAAACTGATCGGGGAAAAAGAAGATATTGAAAAGCGTTTGAATGATGCACTGAAAGAAAGTCAAAAAACTGCTGACGGATTGGATGGGTTGCTTGAACGTATAAAATTGGCACATGAGGTGGCAGGCTTTTGGATCACTCTTTTTATCACACTATTATTTTTGAGTATAGAACTTACGCCTATCTTTTTCAAATTGATGCTTAATAAAACACCTTATGATTATCTGGTAGAAAACAGAGACGATCTGATCAGGGCTGAGAATGGTGTAGAAGTTCGGTATGATTATTATAAAGATAAGGAAGGTATTGAGCGTCATTTGGTGATTAATCATGAAGCCGAAAAAATGGTTTTTGAAAAAATAAAGGTAACTGAGATTCAACAAGAGCTTACTGAATATGCTATTGCAAAATATAAGGAAAAGGAAAAGGAGAGGATTGATGCGAATCTAGACGAATACATTCAAAAGATAAATCCCAATGAGCTCAGTGCTTAAATACATAGGCAATCGTCTTTGCAAGTTTTCCGGAGAGGATTTTACAATTATACAAAAGTGTAATACTAGAATTCAAATTGTGTTTTCGTTCATTGGCTTTTTTGTTTTGATTATTTTGGTTTGCTGCTTTATAAGTGCTCTTTACTTTACAGAACATTTGTTTCATAATATCATTACAGATATTGGTGTAGGATTAGTGTGGGGATATATTGTGACTAATTTATATGTCTTGCTTCTTTATACAATTACCCCAACGCTGCTTCCTAAGAAGGAAAGGGAAAAGAAATTAATAAAAACAGCATCTTTCTCGTTAAATACTTCTCTGGTATTAAGGGTAGGTATTGTGGTGCTGTTGGCAATGATTACGGCACAACCCTTAAATGTGTATATACTTGATCCTGAGTCAGCGGCTTTTGCCAAAAGTATAAAAACATTGTTGTCTCATAATTTCTGGGCCTGGGTAATTACTGTATTAGTGGTTGGTGTTTTCCTATTACCAATTTATTTAAAATATAATATTAGAAAACTTGGAGAGTTTTATGAAAAAAAAGCCTGGATCAAAAAAAAGATCATTGAAGATAACTACAAAGAGTTTAAACAAGCGTATAAAAATATTTTGAATGCGAAACTCCGGGATTATAACCAGGAACTGAAAAATACCCTCATAGAATATCTGGATAAAATAAAAATTCCGAATCCGGTATTGTATAATAAGATCAATGAGGAGTTACAACAGGAAATAAATGATGCCAGTGCTGGTAAATACGAATATTGGGCAAATGCCCCCTATCGTACGGTTCATAAAAAACAAACTCCGGATGTCTTAACTGAAGATGAATTACTAAAACTTATTTATCCTCCAAACAGTTGATTTTTCTTTTAGCCATAGTTATAGTGGGTATACTGATGTTTTTTCTTTTCCGTGCCGAGAAGAAAACAAGTAAACAATTGCCTGATAAGAGCGATAAAAAAGAACTGTATGTTGTTGAAGATAAGAAAGAATTGCAGGATGAGATTTATGCTGATGAAAACGGACAGAAATACCGGTTAGTTGAAAGACAAAAAGAAACGGCCAGGCGTACATATATAAAGGCTAAGTTAAAAGGTAAGTATTGGGGGGAGATCAATAAATATTTATCCGGTCAGTTTGAATATGCTAAGTTATTTGAGTTCAATATTTATGAAGTAACGTTGCACGATGCTGTTTATAATGAATATACTCCATTTGAGTTAAGCCCGGAATATAGAATGCCAAGAGAGAAACTCCCCCGGTTTTTACGTACGGTTTTGGAAACAAATGGTAGTATATATGAGGTGAATTTGCATGAGCCAATATTTGAATCTGGATCAATAAAATTTAACAGGAAGCTACACCAGGAAGATGGACACGAAGTTTTTGGTACAATTGAAGCAATAGTAACAGGATATATTCTTGATTTTAATAAGGAAGTTTATTTTGAAAGGGAGTATCTTATAGCTGATGAAAAAAAAGAATTAAAACAAGATTACCAAGATATTAATCTGTTTAAAACAGCTGTTACAACCGGGGAGGTTGAATACAGCGGAAACTATCAAAGGGTTGCTTATTATTATTCAAACTATAGAAATACCTATTGGGGCAGCTGGAAATATTTTCGCAGGACGGCTAGTCCAAATGCGGGCTGTTTTTCTTCAGGCATTGGTATTTTTATTACACTGATCGGAATAGGCTTTTCCATAATGCTATTGCCTCAAATTGCGTTGCTGTTTCCTTTCTTTTTGATCCTGTTCCTGTTGCATATTATTCCCGCAAAGATATTTGCATCATTATTTAGAATAGCTGGTTTTGTGTTGATGATAGGGGCCGTAATTGGATTGGTTTTAATTGGCAGGAACTCCGGTAATAATACCAATAGGCCGGCGCCAGTTATTGTAGATAAACCGGAGGAACGAAAAGTAGAGGATATATCTATTACTGATACCGTAGATAGTAAGGTAAAGGAAGATACATTGATACGACATTTTAGGACCTGGAAGGATTATGAGGGAAATGAATATGCCGGAATGATATGGACCAGGAGAAGTGATTTTGCAAGAGCAAAAAAATATAAGCAGGGGCTTGAAATACATCAAAATACGAAAAGGGCTTATGATGAAATGGTGTTTTTGTTAAAAGAAAACGATCAGGCGGCTTTAAGCGGCGTATATCAGTTGTTTGATAGCATCAGGAGTGCACATAACCTGGCACAGGTGAAGTTTGCTGAGCTTATTGTTTCTTTTGTACAAGATATACCTTATACACTTATTGTTCCGGATGGCTGTATCCCGGGATTATACCAGGATAAGTTTATTCGTGAATATTTGTCATCCGAGAATGCCAGGTGTGATGGATTTGAGAAATTTGGTATTAACACACCTGTCGAGTTTATGTCCGGTTTGAATGGAGATTGCGATACCAGGACTTTGTTTTTATACACTATACTTTCTCATTATGATTATGATGTTGTTTTATTGAGCAGCGAATACTATAATCATTCTTTAATTGGGATTAACTTGCCAATCAGTGGTAAAGCTTATACATATTACAGTGAACGTTATGTGTTATGGGAAACAACCGCATCAAATATAAAACCCGGTATTTTGCCCAACGATATTTCGGATTTAAATTATTGGCGGATATCATTAAAATCAAAATTATAATATGAACACAACAAAAATTATCATACTAACCTGTATAGGTATAATAGCTATTGCAACATCTCTTGTAATTGTGCAATTAATAATCCGAAAAGAAAAGGCAAAATCAGAAAATGAAGGGAAGATCAGATTGGCATATGGTGTTTTGTTCGTGACTTGTTTAATCGTTAGTTTAATGCTTAACGTAAAGGGAGTGACTGTTTTTGGAGAATATGTGGATACATTTTATAAGGTTAACCCGGATTCGATATTAATGCCTGTAATAAAAACAGGTGTTTTGTTTATTGGGTTGATAAATATCTGGTTTGTTATATGGTATTTTGGATTAAAAGTTTTTGCATTACTTTTTGTAGGCCGAAAGAGTGCTGTTATTGAGATAGAGAATGATAATTATGTTTATTTCCTCATGACTGGTATTGTATTTCTTGGTTTTATTAGTGTGTTAATGCCGGTGTTTGATATTATTTTGAGATTTTTTATGCCGGAACTGGAAGTTTCCTACTATCGGTAATTTGGTAGGCCTAACTATATTTTGATGGCTTTTAAAAATATATTATGTAAAAGAATTATCTGATTAATTATAAAAGTCAAGAGAAATCGGGATTTAAAATAAGTTTACACTTCAATAATATCTGTCTTATCTTTTTTATATTATCTGAACAGCCCATCGCCTTAAAAATACACCATCTCGGTACTATTTCAGTCCCAAGAATCCGATATAATAACCTTTTACAACCTGCTATTTATGTTGTAGGCTGCGGTACATGACTACCGCGGGCCGATGGCTTAATGGTTAATGCGGATTATGGGAACTTCAATTCCCGCTTTAAACTGCCCCCGGTAGCAATGCCGGCCTTACTATACACGGTGGTTGGTCTTTGGCCGGTAACCGGGGTGTAGTTTATGGTAAGTATCCGTTATACCGGGTCACTGGCATGTCCTTTTATGAAATACTGGCAGGCATCCCCCCGTTTTGCTCCGGCCGGAGGCAAACAAATTTATATCCCATCATTTACGGAACCCGATTCCAAATTATTTAACTGAACTGCAAATGAAACCTTTATTTTGTTTGCTGGCATGGCTTTGCCCATTGATAAGCCTATGCCAGCAACACACCACAGGGTATATACATAATACCCAGGGCCAACCTGTTGCCCATGCCACGGTAACCCTGCTGCGTACCGGGCAATACACACAAACCAACAGCAGCGGCCGTTTTAATATATCCAATGTCCTACCTGCCGATAGCCTGCGTATCAGTGCCATCGGCTATCAAACCATCACGGTTATTAATAGTAAAAGTGACAATCTTACCATTGTGCTGCAGACCCAGGTAACGGAACTGGACGAAGTAATGATCAACACCGGGTACCAGCAATTGAACCGGGCCATGATTACCGGTGCGTACAGTAATATCAATGCGGCTTTAATTGACCGCAGCCCTGGTACCGGCTTGCTGGAACGGTTAGATGGTGTAAGCAATATACTTTTTGATAAACGCCAGCCTGGTAATACTAAACTGCAGCTGAGGGGTTTGTACACCCTTAACAATAACATGAGTCAGCCCTTGATCGTAGTTGATAATTTCCCTTTCGAGGGTAACCTGAATGATATCAATCCTAACGATGTGGCCCAGGTAACCTTGCTCAAAGATGCGGCAGCAGCTTCGGTATGGGGCGCCCGGGCCGGTAACGGTGTTATTGTTATTACTACCAAAAAAGGAAAACCCGGTAAAACAAGCGTACAGTTTAGCGCAAACCAGGTTTTTCAGGCCGTACCCGATCTGCAACGGGTAGAGCAACTGGATGCTGCAGAGATGATAGGCCTTGAAACTGACCTGTTTAACAAGGGCTTTTATAATGCGCTAATTAATAATACCGCTACAAGGCCGCCGCTTAGCCCGTTGATAGAAATGTTATTGCTCCGGAAAAACGGGCGTATTTCCGCGGCCGACTCGGCCCGTTATGTGCAGGACTGGCAGCAAAAAGATATCCGTAATGATTTTGAAAAGTATATCTACCAGCCTGTATGGCAACAACAGTATGCATTAGCGGTAAGCGGTGGTACAGATAAATACCGTTTTAACTTTTCATCAGGCTATGATAAAAACCGCGAGCAGTTAAAAGGTAACAGTTACGAACGTATCAGCAGCCGTTTGTTCAATAGTATTAAACTGATGGAACGGGTTACGCTGGAAAATACTTTTTCCTACACATACGACCGGCAGCTGAGTAACAGCCCCGGGGCTTATGGCGCCACCGGTTACCAATTAGGCAGTTTTGCCCTTCCCGGTTATGCTTCCCTTATAAATGCCGACGGCAAAGCTGCATCCTTACCTGTTAATTACAGGGATATTTATACCGATACCGTAGGTGGGGGCCGCCTGTTGGACTGGAAGTACCGCCCCCTGGATGAACTGGCAATGGCCGATAATAGTACCAATACACAGGCCTTGTTAACGGATATAAATATACGTTATAAGGTGAACAGCTGGATAGATATGCAGGCGCAATACCGTTACCAGCTAAACCGCAATGATGGTGTCAGGATGTATGATGTAAATACTTATTATGCCCGTAATTTAATAAACCTGTATACTAACCTGCAGGCAACAGCGCCTGAGTTACGCAACCCTGTACCGGTAGGGGGTATGTTAAATATGAACCGTTCACAACTGCAGGCACATAACCTTCGGGTGCAGGTAAATATGGATAAAAGCTGGCAGCATCATCGTTTAAACGGTATGGTAAGTGCCGAAATGCGTCATATTCATACTACCGGTAATAGTAACATGGTATATGGGTATAATACCCGGCTGAACATTACACCGGTTGATTATGTAAACCGTTATCCCCGCCTGGTTGGGGCAGCAGCCAGCGTACCTGCCAACGATGGTTTAAGCGATATAACGAACCGTTACTTATCCTTGTTGGGTAACTTATCCTATGGGTATAAACAACGGTATACAGCTTATGCCAGTGTCCGGCGTGATGCCTCCAATTTATTCGGGTTAAAAACAAATGATAAGTGGAGCCCGTTCTTCTCGGCCGGAGGCGCCTGGAATATTGCTTCGGAGCCATTTTACCGGTCAATGCTCCTGCATCATCTTAGCTTGCGTTTATCTCACGGGTATAGCGGTAATATCAGTCTTTGTTCTACCGCTTACACCTTGCTCAATTACTAGCCTGCTACTACCAACAGCCCGGCCAACCTGCCTTTTGCCCTGGTGTTAAACCCGCCTAACCCTGGTTTAAGATGGGAGAAGGTAAACACTACCAATATTGGCGTGGATTTAAAATGGGGCAGGGCTAACAGTGCGTCAATTGAGTATTATATTAAAAGATCAAAAGATGTACTGGCATCGGAAACGCTGGATGCTACTACAGGATTTAACAGTTTTACTACTAATTCGGCCAATATTAAAGGCAATGGCCTGGAGCTGCAGTTGCAAACGGTATTGTTAAACAGGGGGCGTGTAAACTGGCACAGTAGTTTTTTACTGAATTACGTAACCTATAAATTAACCAGGATACTAAGTAATCCTAATACAAAAGGATTTACCAGCTCCGGTGATGTGATCACTCCACTGGTGGGTTATAATCCTTACAGTATTGTCAGTTATGCCTGGGCAGGACTGGACGGACAAACAGGTAATCCTGTCGGGTATGTAAATGGGGTAAAAAGCATGGACTATAATGAGATAGTCAATAACACTCCTTTAAATAAACAGGTGATACATGGCAGTGCCCTGCCCCCGGTTTTTGGTAACTGGTTACATGAACTGTCGTATAAGAACTTATCATTGTCTTTTAACATCATTTATCGTCTCGGGCATTATTTCCGGAATAACACCATTAACTACGGCTCGCTGTTTTCTTCTCTGGACGTGCATATTGATTACCGGCGCCGCTGGCAACAGCCGGGCGATGAAGCCTTTACACAAGTACCTTCCATGATATACCCCAATCCCTCAACCGCCAGGGATGTTTTTTATACCAGGAGTGAGTTAACGGTAAATAAGGCTGGTTTTGTAAGGCTGAATGATATAAGGCTGAGTTATACATTGAAGGTGAATGCAGGAATATTTAAGTTGCTGCATAACTGGCAGTTGTTTGCTTATGCTACCAACCTGAACGTATTATTATGGAAGGCGGAGAAAGGTATAAAGGATCCTGAATTTCCTACAGGGGCAATACCAATGGTTGCTTATACGGCAGGTCTGAGAGCTTCGTTATAGCCTGTCTGTTATTATTAAAAATTGTAAACATTTTATAATGAAATATATTATTACGGGCTGCCTGGTATTATTACTGGCCGGCTCCTGTAAAAAATTCCTGGATAAACCCTCTGATAAAAAACTGGCTATACCCGGTAAATTGTCAGACCTGCAGGCTATTTTAGATCACTTTGGGTCAATGAATAACATTTGCCCGGGTGCACTGGAAATATTAGCCGATAATTATTATGTAACAGATGCCGATTTTTCGGGTATTACCAATGAAGTGCATCGTAACTACTATTTATGGCAACCATACGGGCAGGCAGATGCCTGGACAGTGTATGGCCCTATAAAAAACAGCAATGTAGTGCTGGATTACCTGCCGGGTATACCCTATAGCTCGTCGGAAAGGCCAGCTTTTGAAAACATCAAAGGCTCCGCCTTATTCTTCCGGGCCTTTTATCTGTTTGCCGGAGCAGAGTTATTTGGTAGGCCATACAATAAAACAACGGCGGCAGCCGATTGGGGCATGGCCCTGAGACTAACAGCGGATATTGGTGTAAAAACGACCCGTTCATCTGTTAAGGATACTTATGAAAGAATAGTGACGGACCTGAAAGAAGCGGCAAATCTGTTGCCGGTAAAGCCCTTTGTAAAAACCAGGCCGTGCAGGCCAGCAGCTTATGGTGCTTTGGCCAGGACCTATTTAAGCATGCATGAATATGATTCGGCCGGCAAATATGCAAGAATGAGCCTGCAGTTATATGGCGACAGCCTGCTCAATTTTAACCAGCTTTCGGCTACGGCCACTGCCCCTATACAACGTTTTAACAGGGAGGTCATTTTTCATTGCCGCAGTAATTTATTTGGCATACTCAATAGTCCCAGGGCTAAAATTGATACTGTATTATACAACTCCTATGACAATAATGACCTGCGTAAAACCATTTATTACCGGCAGGATGCTACGGGGGCTGTTTTTTTTAAAGGTGATTATGACGGCGCAGGTAATAATACCGGTTATGTATTTGGCGGCATTGTAACCGATGAAATGTTATTGATAAGTGCAGAATGTTATGCACGTATGGGAGAGGCGGCGCTTGCTATGCGTGACCTGGATGCTTTATTGGTTACCCGCTGGAGAACCGGCACTTATACCGGCAGGGTAGCTGCCAGTGCACAGGAGGCGCTAAGCCTTGTTTTAGCCGAACGACGGAAAGAACTTTTGTTCCGCGGAACCCGGTGGATGGATCTGAGACGATTGCAGTCGGACAGCGATAATAGTGTTACACCCATGCGGCTTATTAATAACAAAGCCTATTATTTAACCCCGCAAAGCAATAGCTATATGTTACAAATACCGGTTTCCGTAATAACGCTAACCGGCATGCCACAAAACCCTAAATAAAAAAAATATGAAAATAAAAATAATGCTGATGCTACCGCTATTCCTGGTATGCATTTTTTTACAGGCACAATGGAACCAGTTGAAAATTGGTGATAAATGTCCTGATGTGGTAATAAACAATATTTTTAATCAACAGCGCAATACCATCAAACTATCCGATTTTAAAGGTAAACTGGTAATACTGGATTTCTGGTCCAAATGGTGTACGCCTTGTATAGAAGCAATGGCAAAGATGGACACTTTACAGAAAATGTTTCCCGATGAAGTGTATATATTGACGGTAACTGACCGGCCTTTCGAGGAAACCAGGAATTTTTGGGTAGCCAATAAAATTACCCGTAACACGTCGCTACCGGTAGCCTGCGAAGACACCGTTTTACATACTTTATTTAAACACGAGGCAAAGCCTTATGTGGCCTGGATAAACAGTGACGGCATAGTAGCTGCCCTTACAACAACACAGTATGTAACTGCGGCCAATATCCGTACGGTACTGAAAAATAAAAAAACCGATTGGCTGGTAAGAAAAACAGTTCATCTTGATTATACCAGGCCGTTGATACGCCTGAATGATCATATACCGGGTGATACGGGCAAATTGTATTACAGTGTTTTTACACCAGCGCTACATGGTGTAAAAGTTTATAAAAGTTTAATAACGGATAGCGTTTCAGGAATAAAGTCCTTTAAAATGATTAATGTTCCTTTATTATCTTATGTCCGCAGGGCTTTGCGTGCAAAGGGCTGGATACAACTTGATAGCAGGCTGATACTGGAAACAAAGGACTCTTTAAGGTTCATTTATAATAAGGATAAAATATATGCAGATGTATGGGACCTGGCTTATAAATTTTGTTATGAGGCCGCTTACCCGGCTTATACCAAAGATGAGCAAATAGCTGATGGGATACTGTATGACCTGGAGCGTTTTCACGGAATAAAGGGAAGGGTGGAAAAAAGAAAGATGAAATGCTGGGTAATGACCGCTATACCTAAAGCTAAAGGGAAAATACCAGGCCCAAAAGGACGTTATGCTAGTCCGGAGAGTTTGGCTGGGGATATCAGCTCTTCTATTGGTATGCCGGTTATCAATGAAACTAATATTCAGGCAGGACAGAAAGTTTTTTTTAATGTACATGGGGGAATTACCCTGCAAAATGTAAAAGAATGTTTAAAGTATAGTGGTATCAAGGTAAAAGAGACTGTTAGAGAAATAGAGGTATTTGTAGTCAGCGATTGAGTAATAACAGGGCATTCAGCGTTTCAATCACTGAACGCCCTGATGTTTAATTCATAGTGCGGTCAACCAAGAAGCCGGTGTATTCGGCTGGTTCTTGAAAGAAAGCATCAATTTCAGCCTCTTCTGCTGGTGTAATTAATGGTAAGGCGGAGGGAGTATTATCAGATGGTTCTGCATAAATGCCGCAGAAAGAACCGGAGCCGCCACAAAAAGGACTATCACCTGCCAGCACATAATTGAGTTCATTTTTAGCCGGATTTTCATCCGGCGCAGGAACACCCGGTTCGCCTGTGCGGTATTTAAACCATTTGTGCGGTAACCCTTTAGTAACGGGTTTTTGGTGATGTTTTTCATTCCGGGTGCTAATGGTAAACGCAAACGCAGTACTGATGGCAAAGAAACACAGAAATGCAAAGAATATTTTGTTCATAATAAGGCCTGCTTTTATAATTTAAAAAGCAGTAAAAACTTTAATGGTTAAAAATAACTGCCTACTTTTTTTATACAGGTTTTCGGCTACGCCTGTTTGTAGCGGGTTGGTTTATATTTTTTATTCTGCCGGTGGAAAAGGTATTTTAGCTGAATATACAATTGCGTACCGGCTAAAGTCAATCCTGTTTACCTGATAAAATCCCGGGCGGAGCAATACCATAACGCAGGGCAAATAATACCAGGCCTGCCATATTTTGGGAGTTTGTTTTTTGCATAAGCATATGGCGGTATTTTTCTACGCTTTTATGGGCCAGCCCAATCTTATGTGCTATTTGCTTGGAGGAGTATTGCAGGCATATCAGCTGTAATATTTCTTTTTCATGTGCGGCAAAAAAATCGTCGGGTAGCTTTTTTGTGGTAAATGTATTAAAGGAGCCTCGCGCCAGCATAGCAGCTAATTGTAAAGTGGTGTTGGTGCAGAAATAAGGATGGTTGCTCATTACAGTATCAATAGCTTTTTGCAGTTCATCTGTATTGTTTATTATATA
>CAYUMH010000031.1:1387-39689 GCA_964445775.1 uncultured Terrimonas sp. | reverse complement strand
CTTTTGTAAATGAACAGTTTTATAAGGCCGAAACGGCAGCTGCTAAAGAAAAAGTATACCGGAAAATTTTGCAGAAATGGCCGGTAAAAAACTTTCCCGGCAGCGAAATTACCTATGATTATATGACCGGCAGCCTGGCAACAGATTTTGCCAAAGAAGGGAATACCGCAAAAGCTGTACACTACTTAAACAACCTGAACGAAAGATTCTGGCGGGCTAATGGTTATATACCGGTGGGTAAACTGGTGCTGGAAGCAGGTGACACGGCAACTGCGGCCGGTTTATTTAAAGTGGCCCTGGATGATGCGCAGTATTTTATAACCTTGCCCGAGGATAAGAAAGATAATAAGGCCCGGTTTGCCGCAATGGGTTACCCGGGTGCAGTGAGTGCCTATGTGGATATACTGGTAGGGCAGGGGAATTATAAGGAAGCCCTTGATTATATTGAACAGGGAATGAAACTGGCCCCTGAATTAAATGATGCTTTTTTAGTAAGTTATTACAAATCATTGGCTGGCTTGCAACGTAACCTGGAAGCCTATAACGAACTGGCTAAAATTTATAAAAAAGGAAACTTTGAATACGAAGCAAGCCTAAAGGACCTGTATGTAAAACTGAATGGTGCCGAAACGGGCTTTGACCGGCATATCGCATCACTGAAACAGGCGCTTTTGGGTGATATCAGAACCCATATTAAAGGAATGGAAGTGAACAGGACAGTGCCTGATTTCAAGCTGGTAAACCTGGACGGTACTACTGTTGCTTTAGCGGATTTAAAGGGCAAAGTAATTGTAATTGATTTTTGGGCAACCTGGTGCCAGCCATGTATCCGTTCCTTTCCGGGGATGAATGCTTCCCGGGAAATGTATGCCAATGATAAGGATGTACAGTTCTTATTTATCGATACCTGGGAACGGGTGGATGATTACAAGGAAAAAGTGGCGGCCTTTATAAAAAAGAATAATTATCCTTTTGAAGTGCTGTTTGATGATGCGGCAACAGCCGGAACCAATCCCACACTGGCCGAGCAGTTCCAGGTAAAAGGTATTCCGGCTAAATTTATTATTGATAAAGAAGGGAGTATCCGGTATGCATTAATGGGCTCGTCATCTAATGTAGAATATATTAAGATGGAGATGAAAGAAATGATTGAAGCCGCCAGGTTGCCCAGGAAAAAATAATACGGAACAGGCAGGTAAAAAAAAACATCGCTGTACAGCGATGTTTTTTTATTGGGGCAAAATATGTTAATCCTGGCCGCCTTTTCTTTTTGGAGATACCGGCTGAGGCCATTTACCGGGAGCACCTGATCTGTCAGCAGGAATAACTACTGGTTCCCTGGATGCTTTTGCAGGATCTTCGCTGGCCATATAAGCTAAGATAGCAGTAAGGATGGCATTATTCTGCACATCATCAAAAACGATCTTATCATAAGTATCTTTATTGGTATGCCAGGTATAAGTACCGTAAGACCAGCTGTTAGAACTTAAGGAGAATGCAGGTACGCCTGCTGCTACAAAGGAAGCATAATCCGAGCCACCCGAACCCGGACGGCCAGGGAAGCTGGTCTCAATATGCTGGGTAATGCTTCTGGGGGCTGCCGATAACCAGCGGCCTATATAATCGTAAGAATGTAAAAAGCCCTGGCCCTGGATATTCACCACCCGGCCGGTACCATTATCCTGGTTAAATACAGCCTGGATATTTTTTACGATCTGTGGATTGTCTTCCACAAAAGCTCTTGAACCGTTCAAACCTTGTTCTTCGCTACCCCAAAGACCTACCAAAATAGTACGTTTAGGGTTTGGATAAAATTTCTTTAATAAACGTAAGGCTTCCATCATTACCAGGGTACCGGTACCATTGTCGGTAGCACCGCTGGCGCCATCCCATGAATCAAAGTGAGCAGATAATACCACATATTCATCGGGTTTTTCACTGCCTTTGATCTCGGCCATTACATTAAAACTAGGTACTACACCTAATTCTTTTGAATCGGCCCTTAAACTTAATTTAGGTTTTTGTCCCGATTCGGTTAAGCGGTATACCAGGCCGTAATCTTCTAAAGAAAGATCGACAGTCGGGATTTTTTTAGCCTGGGCACCAAAGATCTTATTGGCACCAAAAGCTCTTGACCAGTAGGAGCTGAATATGGCGGCTGCACCGGCTTTCTCTAAAGCATTGGCAAGCGCTACTGCAGACAGGCCGGTGTTCCTGATGCGTTTATTCCAGGCATCCGTTAAGGTATTACGGTCTGCTTTCATTTTTTCTATTGATTCCTTTGTACCAAACTCATCCCAGTTATAATCGGGGCGGCCGGTAGGCTGTGGCATGGAGATCAGTACAAATTTACCTTTTACCGAAGGCAGCCATTTGGCAAAAGCCAGGGAGTCGGTTACCTCAGGTATGATCACTGTTTCGGCAGTAACCGTTTTGCCGCCGGTATTACCGCTCCAGGCAAGCTGCATACCTTCCAGGCTTCTTACACGCGGGCTAACCATATCAATATGTGTAATGCCGCGTTCCCAGCCACGCCAGGTTCCCCAGTTTTCAATACGGGCCTTAATACCCCAATCTGCAAAGGTCTTCACCGCCCAATCGGCAGCTGTTTTCATTTGCGGGGTACCAACAAGACGCGGGCCGATACCGTCCAGTAATTCGTGGCCTAAGTTTTTCAACTGAGAGTTATTGGTTCCCTCGGCAATGATTTTTTTAATAAGCGTAGTGTCGGGCTTTTGTGCCATAGCGGGCAGCATGACCAATGCCATACCGGTGGCAGCTACTGTTGATAAAACAGTTTGTCTTAACCTGTAAATATTGTTCTTTTTCATGGCCACTAATTTAGCTAAACATTTTGAAAACTTTAATATGAGATGGGAGAATTATGGTTTATGAGTTAGGAATGAGGAATTATGAATGATGAATTATGAGTTATGAATGATGAATTTTGGTTTTTTCTGATTTAATGTCCGTTATTTTAAAAGGAGAGGTCTGCATACCCAATACTATATACTAACCCAACAAAAACTTCCCGGCAAACTAATTCCTCTTTGTATTTTTGATGCCAGATATTTTCCTGTTATGAACTATCAAGAGACCGTTGACTATTTATATACAAGACTGCCTGTATTTAGCCGTATAGGAGCCGCGGCATTGAAGCCGAGTTTAGACAATACCATAGCGTTATGCGGTTTTTTAAACGATCCACATCAGCGGTTTAAGACCATTCATGTTGCCGGCACTAATGGCAAAGGGTCTGTAAGTCATATGCTGGCATCGGTATTACAGGCTGCCGGGTTTAAAACGGGTTTATACACTTCCCCGCATTTAAAAGATTTCAGGGAAAGGATAAAGATCAACGGCAGCATGATACCGGAGCAGGCTGTGGTGGATTTTACAGCAAGTATCCAGCCTGCTATTGAAAGCTTAAACCCCAGCTTTTTTGAAATTACGGTAGCGATGGCTTTTGATCATTTTGCACAGGAGCAGGTAGATATCGCTGTTATTGAAACCGGCCTGGGCGGACGACTGGACAGTACCAATATCATTACCCCGGAAATTTCGGTAATTACTACCATTGGCTGGGACCATATGAACCTGTTGGGTGATACCCTGGAAAAAATTGCGGCTGAAAAAGGAGGGATCATCAAACAAAATATACCGGTGGTATTGGGTAATATTATAGCCGATGCAAAGAATATACTCGTTAATATGGCTGCCGCAAAGCAAGCTGACTGTATTATAGCCGGTGAACATTTCCAGGCGATGGAATGGAGCTGGCAGCAGCACCGGCTGCTGGTACAGGTTGCGGCTGCACATCATGTGGACAGGCATACCTATACCCTGGACCTGCCGGGCATTTATCAGAAGGATAATTTATTAACCGTACTGGCTACTGTTACGCAACTGCAGTCTTTGGGGTGGAATATCAGCCAGGAACAATTGCAACAGGGACTGGCAAATGCGAAAAAAACAACCGGTTTACACGGGCGTTGGGAATTATTGCACCAGCACCCGGATATGATAGCCGATGTGGCCCATAATGAGCAGGGCATGCAAATGTTATTACAACAATTAGAGCTGACCACTTACAATCATTTACATATTATTACCGGCATGGTGGCCGATAAGGAAGTGGATAAAGTATTAAGCCTTATGCCTAAGCAGGCTACCTATTACTTTACCCAGGCCGGCATTCCCCGAGCATTACCCGCTGCCGATTTGCAAGTAAAAGCGGAAGTATACGGACTATCAGGAAAAACTTATAGTAATGTGAACACCGCTATTACTGCGGCAAAGGAACATGCACAAGGGGACGATTTAATACTGGTATGCGGGAGCGTGTTTTTGGTAGGGGAAATAGAATAGGGTTAATAGATCATAGTTTATAGATCATGGTTCATAGTGAGGAGGCCTGCAATTGAAAACCTAAATCCCGATTGCAGAGCAATCAATTTATCCATTCAAAACTCCTAATTCATCATTCATCATTCTCTCCACTATTGATCCGAAACCACCTTACCCCGGTTCTCCTCCGCAACATTTTTACGGAATAACATAACGTAACCGCAGAGGCCTTTCTTTTTCTTTTTGTTGATCTGGACCGGCTTCATCATATGAAACTCGGAACGTTTGGGAATATAGGAGTAGGCAATAATATTACCATCTACATCGGCCCACCTGTTTTGGCGAAAGATCACCATTTGCTCTGACCAGTCATACATGCGCACTTCATATAAGCGGGAAGTATTATCGCCGATAAAAACAAACTGGTACCAGCTGCCTTCGGTAAGGGGCATTACAACAGGCATTTCAAAATCACTCTCCATGCTGATGCTGGCTTCACGTAACAGGGTGAAATTAGCTTTTTCAAAAACCGCTTTAAGACTGTCCACCTGGGCATTGATAAAGGTATCCGAGCAGGATTGTTGCTTGATCACGTTTTGAGACGTGCCGGAGATATGAATTGCCAATATAAAGATGACAAGAAAAAGGGCTTTCATGTATTGGTTTTTATAGGGGTATTGATTATACGGAACCCGGTGCAAATTTATCATTTAAACTTTACATATTCCAGTGATTGGCTATAACTGCTCCAAATTGCGTATTTCCACGTTAAAATAACGTAAATACAATTATTTATTGCCATAACCGCCTTAAATATACTGTTTAAAAAGTGTTATTATGCCCCATTATATACGGTTATAATAAAAAGCATCTGCCTGTTGTACACAAGTGACAATCATATCGTTAACGCAAACATGTGGTGGCAGGGTAGTGGTCCAGTAAATGGTTTCGGCAATATCTTCAGCGGTCAAGGCTTTCATGCCGGTATACACTTCGCCGGCAGCTTTGGCATCGCCTTTTAAACGTACCAGGGAGAACTCGGTTTCCGCAGCGCCGGGGTGTATGGCGGTTACCCTGATATTGTGACGAAGCAGGTCAATCCGCATAGCCTGGTTTAACGCGTCTACGGCATGTTTTGTGGCACAATACACATTGCCTTTTTCGTATACCTGTTTGCCAGCAATAGAGCCGATATTGATAATATGTCCCTTTTTTAAAGGCACCATCAGTTGCGACACGGCCTGGGCAACGTACATAAAACCTTTAATATTGGTGTCTACCATGGTATTCCAATCATTCAGGTCGGCCTCGTGAAAAAAATCACGGCCTGCGGCCAGGCCTGCGTTGTTTACCAGTATATCTACCTGCTGCCATTCGGCGCTTAACCCCTGAACGGCATTAAAAACCGCTTGCTGGTCACGTACATCAAATACCAGGGGTAGCACAGCCACCTGGTATTGTTCTTGCAGGCTATTGCTTAAAGCCAGTAACCGGTCCTCGCGGCGGCCATTGATGATTAACGCATGTCCGTTGGCAGCAAATTTTTCTGCGGCCGCTTTTCCAAAACCCGATGTGGCACCGGTAATAAAAGTAATAGGCATAATACTATGTTAAAAACTTGAATGGTGTCAAAGATAATCAGCCTGTTGCGTGAAACCCCGGTAAAACATTAACATATTTTTTATGCAAGTAAACAGGCTATTGCATCGTTAATAACAGGTGTGGATAATACATACCATTTGTGTTTACCAGCTAAAAGTTACATTTGTATGCATAAGACTATGGCCATGGCAATGGATTTGGAATTTGAACGGAAAAAAAATACACAGGCAGCGCTGATAACCGCCGGCGTGGCAGGATTGTTATTGCTGATCATGTTTGTGTGGAAATGGCCTATTCATGAGCTGACCAAGCCATTACCTGATGAGGGTATTATGGTGGAACTGAATATTCCTGACGATCCGGAACCCCTGCCGGAATATGCACCTGTAAGTGGTGGTGGCGGTGGTGGTAACCCGGTGCAGGCTGCCGGTGATCCGGGTCTTGCTCCCCATACACCTCCGGTTCCCGGTGTGGACGAAGATGTGAAAGACCTTGATGAGGATGAAACAGAAAAAGAAAGTCCGCCCATTATCAAACCTGATAACCCCAAGCCCAAGGCTAAAGAAATTAATAAAAATACCAACCCGGTAAAAGTTCCCGAACCTAAAAAAGAGGTGGTAACCCCGCCACAACCCAAACCTAACCCTAAAGCGGTGTTGGGAAAAACAACGGGTGGAACAGGTACCGGCGGTAATAATGCGGCTACCAATTATGACCGTGCAGGTGGTAGTGGAACCGGTAGTGGTATAGGCAATGGCAGTGGTACCGGTGGCGGCAGTGGCACTGGTAGCGGTGGTGGTACCGGCAGTGGCGGCGGACGTGGCAGCGGACCCCGCAGGGTAAGCGGTAACCGTACCGTGCTCAGTCCTAAAAACATGGATGCGGGTGAGAACCTGCGTGGTAAGGTACTGGCACGTATAAGGGTATCACCGGATGGTATTGGCACTTATATCAGTGCCGAAAGAGGGTCAACCTATACCAGTGGCGAAGCCGTTAATATTATTAAAGAATGGTTACGCCGTAATAAATTCAATGCTGCTGCTGAGGAGTCGATAGTAGTATACGAATTCAATTTCCTGTTAGGAGGATAGGAATAGCCCTGCTTTTATTATTAATCAGGGATATTCTTCCGGCATCTGCTAAAAAAAATTATCTTACAGCCTACACTTATTGAAAGTTAAAGGCTTGCCGGTGCATTATTTTAAAAAATCAGGATTCTTATTACTTGCTTTATTAAGCTGCCAATGGTTGCTGGCACAACTCTGTTCCGGCAGTTTAGGCGATCCTATTGTTAATATTACTTTTGGCTCGGGTAGTAACCCCGGAGCCCCTTTACCGGCAGCAGTTACCAACTATAGTTATGTAGGCGCCGATTGTCCCAGCGATGGTTCTTACACCATCCGGAATAATACCCTCAATTGTTTTTCCGGATCCTGGCATAACCTTACTGCCGATCATACAGGTAATACGGGCGGGTATTTTATGCTGGTAAATGCCTCTAACAATCCCGGTGAGTTTTATGTAGATACGGTGCGTGGTTTATGCAGCGGCACCACTTTTGAATTTGCCGCCTGGATAGCCAATGTATTAAAACCCACGGCCTGCAGTCCTAACCCAACACAACCTAATCTTACTTTTAGTATAGAGAGTACAAGCGGTGTTATATTACAGCAATATAACACAGGTACCATTCAATCGGATAATAACCCTACCTGGAAACAGTACGGATTTTATTTTACCACACCCAGTGGTGTGACCGATGTTGTTTTACGCATGGTGAATAATGCACCCGGAGGCTGTGGTAACGACCTTGCTTTGGATGATATTACCTTTAAACCCTGCGGACCTTTATTAACGCCCTCTATCAGCGGCTTTTCGCAAACCGAAGTAACGATTTGTGAAGGTGAAACGGATAATTTCCAGTTTAATGCTACTTTATCAACCGGCTATATTAATCCCACCTATCAATGGCAACAATATACCAGTAGTACCGGATGGCAGGATATTGCCGGTGAGAACACCACCAGTTTATCTGTAGCCTTTATCAGTTCTACGCCGGTAGGCTCCTATAGTTACCGCTTAACTGCTGCAGAAGCGGGCAATTTGAATGTTGTGCAGTGCCGCGTGGTATCAAGAGCATTAACGGTAAAAGTAGCAGCCAACCCTATTACTTCCACACAACAGAATACACCTGTTTGTGCAGGCTTAACGGCTACTATGTCGGCAACGGGTGGTAATAGTTATAGCTGGTATAACCAGGCAGGTACTTTTAGTTCCGCCAATAGCAGTACATCGATAACCATGGCGCAGACAACAC
The DNA here is from genome assembly GCA_964445775.1 of uncultured Terrimonas sp. Taxonomy (GTDB): domain Bacteria; phylum Bacteroidota; class Bacteroidia; order Chitinophagales; family Chitinophagaceae; genus Terrimonas. The sequence goes on along the minus strand of CAYUMH010000031.1, from coordinate 31,423 downwards.
ATACAGGGCGGTATTATGTGGAAGTGACTAATACAGATGGCTGTAAGCATATAGATAGTGTTGATTTGCTGATACAGCCCAAACCTGTGATACAAACAGGTTTTAGTGATACGGCTATTTGTATTAACAGCACCATTCAATTACAGGTATCAGGTACGGACCGCTACGAATGGAAGCCGGCCACCGGGTTGAACAATGCGTTGGTGGATAATCCTGCTGCCAGTCCTTTGGTTACTACTCCCTACCAGGTAATTGGTTTTAATAGTTTTAATTGTACGGATACGGCTGACGTAAGAGTGAAGGTGATACCGGTACCCACTGTTAATGCAGGCCCGGATAAATACATTATACAAAATACCACGGAGATCTTACAGGCAAGTACCACCGGCGAAAACCTGGCCTATACCTGGACACCGGATTATGCTATTAATAATACCATTGCCTTACAACCTGCTGTAACACCGCTGGTAGATACGGTATATACGATCACCGTAAACAGTAAGGATGGTTGCGGTATGGCAAGCGACCAGGTAAAAGTATTTGTGTATAAGGATATTTATATTCCCAATGCCTTTACGCCCAACAGGGATAATCATAATCCCGTATGGATTATACCGGCATTACATGCTTACCCCGGTTTTGAACTGGCGGTGTATAACCGTTACGGGCAGGTAGTATTTAACAGCAGCCGTATTAATATTGGCTGGGACGGGCGATATAAAGGCATAGAGCAGCCGACCGGAACTTATATATATATGCTTGACCTGCACGACGGATCGCCGTTACGGAAAGGAACACTGCAATTATTAAGGTAAGGGAGCTGATAGTTTATTGACAGCTGCTTCCGGTACCGCAGCAATACGGCGGGCCTGGTAATCGTAACAGACCATGCCTGTTTTGGCGAGGGCTACTGTCAGGGTTTTATCATCCTTTACTTTTTCCAGTTTATATACAATATCAAAACCTACTTTGGCAAAATCGTTGGCGGTTACATGGGCAATGATGGTATCGCCATAAAAAACTTCGTTTTTAAAATCAATAGCTACATCGGACATGATGAGGCCTGCACCTTCAAAGCTGATCTCGCTGTATCCATTGGCATGTAAATACTGCATGCGGGCCTCGTGTATGATACTTAATATAGCATCGTTGCCAACATGACCACCGTAATTAACATCGGTGATGCGTACAGGTATTTGCGTGGTAAAGGAGAACTGTGACGGAATGATAAGCTTTAAACGGGCCATATATTTTATTTAGCGCACCAATATCGGGAATATTTTTAATACTGCAGGAATTGTAGGGAGTATAAGGTTGGTGCAACGCTTGTGTTCCATAGGTTGTCAGACAGGCAGCCTATTTATTTTATTACCCCAGAACCTGTAAATATGAAGAAATTAATAATTGCTTTTGTCGTAATGTTTGGCCTTATTGCCTGTAAAAAAGACATAGAATATCAAAGCAGCTTTGAAAAAAGCAGTAAATCATGGAAAGCTTTTAAGGCATCGAGTAATAATGCTTACCGCTTTGTGGTATCGGGCACAAGCTGGGCTGCCGGTTCGTGGAGTACCACGATAAAAGTGCAGGCGGGTGTTCCGGTTGAAAGAAAGTTTGCGTATACTGTGTATTTTGGTATAGTGATGCCGCCAACGGGCTGGACCCCTGCTAAACAGGAGGAGGTATTGGCAAGGATGAACCTGACGGCTGCAGCATTCAGGGAACGGACCGGGAAAGATATAAGCGAGTATTTAAGCTGGACCGAAACAGGCGCAATGGTAGGCACACATACCGGTACTCCTGCTTCCGGTTATTTAACGCTGGACCAGGTATATGAGAAAGCAAAAAATGACTGGTTGAAAAAACGGTCGGGAACAACAACTTATTTTGAAGCAAAGAATAATGGCCTCATATCCAGTTGTGGGTATGTGCCTGATAATTGTGCGGATGATTGTTTTACCGGTATTAATATTACCCTGATAGAAGCTTTATAAATTATTTTATAATAAGTGTATTAGTCTGATGATTGCTGGTAAGCAGAAGGGCTGCCCGATGGAAGCGGATACCCCGCTGAAGCTTTGCAGGGGAGGGCTGTGGCGGAGTAGCAGCAAACAGCGGGAACTATAGCTGACCGGAGCGGTGCGGCTGACAGCCCCCGGGAATTTTATAGCTCTCCTTCGTTCAGTGTATTAACCAGGCTGAAGATATCCATGAAATTGCCGGGAGCAACAATAGGAGCGTCGGCAATTTTTTCCTGCCATTTTTGTAATTGCGTTTTACAGTCGCCGGTTACTTCGGCGCCGGTGACACAACAGATCATGTCCTCCATTTTTTTGGACATGCGTACAATATTACCGTCCAGGGTCATAAAAGCTACATACCTGTCGGCGGTATAATCGGCATTACTAGATGCATAGATACGATCACTGCTGCTGGTTTCCGGTTGGCGGTAATTGTTTGCGCTGCGGTTGCGTACCGGGTTGTTTACGGTTTCGTCCTGCGCAGGTGAAACAGCGGTATTGTTTTCGTTGATTTGGGTATCGGTAACGGCCGGGTTACTGATAGCGGGGGCTGTGGTATTGGCTGGTGTATTGATATTAACCAGTTGCTGATCATCGGTATTTTGTGTTTGCGGACCAAATACTTTGAAAGCGCCAAAAACGGTGAGCCCGATTAAAACGGCCGCTGCCGCATAACGTAAGAAAGGCATTACCCTGCCTGATTGTTTTGCTATAGGTACTACAGGAGAGGCGGGTGCCGGTAATTGTGCAGCAATGGCCTCCCAGGTATTTAATGGCGGGGTAGCGGTGGTATGGTATAGTTTTTTGCCTAGGTCCAGGTAGGGATCGGCCGCTAATTGTGCGGCAATAGCTTCCCAGTTATGGGCGCCGGGAACCACGGCAGCTTCTTGTAATTTTTCTGCTATACCGGTGTAGGCTTCGTTATCCAGGACATCGGCAATTTTGTTCCAGCTGTTTGCGGGTGCTGTAACCTCGGCTCTATATAGTTTTTGGGGAAATTGTTGTCCGTTGCCGGCATCATCCAATGCCTGCCCGATCTTGCTCCAGGTATTATTTGGAGGTTCAACTTCGTGGTTATACAATTTATGTTTATCGTGGTTCATGAGACTATTTTGCGTTGCGCTCTGCGTCGAGGTGCTTTTTTACCAGGTCCTGAAGAATAACTTTTGCTCTTGATAACTGCGATTTGCTGGTACCCTCGCTGATGCCTAACATATCACCGATTTCTTTATGACTGTAACCTTCTACCACGTACATGTTAAAAACGGTGCGGTAGCCGGGAGATAACTGGCTGATGAGGTCCATGATGTCTTTTTCGCCCAGGTCGTCCAGTACCGATACATACTTACCTTCAATGGTATTTTCTTCTTTTTCGGTAACCGGCTGCAGGTATTTTTTACGGCGGAAATGCTCAATGGCCGTGTTTACGAATACCCTGCGGGCCCAGCCCTCAAAAGATCCGTCGCCGCGGTAGCTGTCCAGTTTTCTGAAAACTTTAATGAAACCTTCCTGTAAAATATCTTCAGCTTCTTCAGTATTGGAGGCATAACGGAGACAAACTGCGTACATACGGGCAGATAACCGGTTGTACAGTTCCTGCTGCATACGCCTGTCGCCATCCAGGCATCCTTTAATTAAGTCGCTTTCCGCGATGTTTAGGTTGCTTGCTGCGTTCAAAATTTATTGTTTTGTGGTTGCTGTAAGGTTATTCAAAAATACGACCAGTTTTTCAACTGCTTTCTTACGGTGACTGAAAAGACTTTTTTCTTCCATGCTCATTTCGCCAAAACTTTTATCCGCACCGTTGGCTATAAATACCGGATCGTAGCCAAAACCGCTGCTGCCTTGTCTTTCAGTAAGGATGCTGCCTTCGCAAATACCCTCGAACTGGGTTTCCTTGCCATCGATAATCAGGGAAACAACCGTTCTGAAACGTGCTTTGCGGTTAGCCTGGCCTTCCAGTTTGGTGAGCAATTTGGTGATATTATCATCAAAGGACCGGTTTTCGCCGGCATAACGTGCGCTTTTTACCCCGGGCTCGCCATTCAGGGCTTCCACTTCCAGGCCGGTGTCCTCGCTGAAACAACTGGTTTGTATCATGTTATAGATGGTACTGCTTTTCTCGGTAGCATTGGCTTCCAGTGTATCATGCGGTTCAGGAATATCAATCAATATGCCTGCTTCTTTGAGTGTTAATATTTCTATGCCTTCCAGCAACAGGGCCTTGATCTCGTCGGCCTTATGCTGGTTATTGGTAGCAAAAACTAGTTTCATGACGGGCAAGATAGGAGTTTTTATGGGAAGGAATATGAAAAGACAGGAGAAGTAGGGCTGGGGGTAAGGTAAAAGGTAAAAGGTAAAAGGCAAAAGGTAAAAGGTAAAAGGTAAAAGGCAAAAGGTAAAAGGTAAAAGGTAAAAGGCAAAAGGTAAAAGGTAAAAGGTAAAAGGTATAGGGTATAAGGATAATAGGATACAAATAGAGGAAGATAAACTCCTGGTGTGGATTAGCCGGTAAAGAAGATATTGTTGTAATAAAGAATGATTAATTTAAAACGGATAACCGGATTTTTTCCGATTATCTGCCAGGAAATTGACAGGATTTTGCTCACGTAATGTATAGGGTAGTGTACAATACTCCCTGGTCAAGTTAAAGAATACAAACAGTGCTATCCATTATCTTTGCCCCGCTTTAACCAGCCTGAATCCATGTTATATTTAAGCGGTATCATCATTACTTTTTTTCTTTCCCTGCTGCTCATCAGCAAAAAGAATAAATCCCTGGCGGATAAGATACTGGCAGCATGGCTGATCTGTACCGGCTTTCACCTGACCGTTTTTTATGTGCATACCAGCGGTAATTATGTTCATTTTCCTTATTTGTTAGGCATGGAGATAGGGATGCCCCTGCTGCAGGGACCGTTTTTATTTTTGTATACGATAGCCATTACACAGTCGCGCAAATTAACAGCCCGGAGCCTGTTACATTTTTTGCCCTTTGTGGCGGTGCTTGGTTTGCTGACCCCCTTTTTCAGCCTGCCCCTGGCCGATAAAGTATATGTGTACCAGCACGACGGTGCAGGTTATGAAACCCTGGTAGAGGGGGTGTTGATCACGCTGAGTATATCAGGGGTGGTATATATTATACTCTCCTACCTGGTACTGCGCCGGCATAGCAAACGCATTGAACAGGAGTTTTCCAATACTGAAAGGATTAACCTGAACTGGCTGCGGTATTTGATTTATGGTACCGCAGTGATCTGGATCGTTATTTTAGCCGGGCTGCATGACCTGTATATATTCGGAACAGTGGTAGTGTATATGTTTTTTTTAGGTTTTTTTGGTATCAGGCAGGCAGGGGTTTTTAGTAATAAACTATTAACGGCGCCTGCTGATAATGGGATGCCGGAACCGGGTGTCGCAAAGTTTGTTGAAGAACCGGTGATTATTGAGCAGGCAATAACCAGCTCCTTACCAGAACCCGTTGTAATAGAAAAAAATGAAAGAACAAAGTACCAGCACTCTTCTGTAAACGAAACTGAAGGGCTAAAGATATATGATCGTTTGCAGCTGCTGATGGAGCGGCAACAGTTATTTAAAAGTCCGCAACTTACCCTCGGCGACCTGGCACAGGTATTACAGCTACACCCCAATGTGCTGTCGCAGGTGATAAATACTTATGCAGGCAAAAGTTTTTACGATTATATCAATGACCTGCGGATTGAGGAGTTTAAGAAAATTGTAGGGCATCCCGATAATAAACAATATACTTTCCTGGCTCTGGCTTTTGAATGCGGCTTTAATTCCAAAACTGCTTTTAACCGGAATTTTAAAAAAGCAACCGGTTTATCTCCCACCCAATATATCCACCAGTTAAATGCCGGTGCTGATGACGGCCGTGTTACCGGTCTGTAATAAAACCAGGTGTTTAAGTGCCGTTTTGGATTGAAATAAGGTTCCACTTTTCATAAGATATTAGTAGTTAATTGTTTGTGGTTATAAAATAACAAGCCGAAACCTGGTTCCACTTTACAGGGTGGGGCGATAAGGCCACTGGACCGGATCATCTTTGCAAAGATTTTTTAAAACAAAAAGATGCATTGTATGAAATTTTTTACGGTGGCTTTAGTAAGTGTGTTACTATTAACGGCCTGTTCTAAAGAAAGACAAATTGATGATCCGGGCAGCCTGGTGCAAAAAACGGTTGACCAGGATCCCTCCCTTCCCGCCATTACAGTAAACGGTACCCTGTTACATGCCGAGGCTTTTGGTAACCCGGCTGATCCCATGGTTATTTTTTTGCATGGCGGTCCCGGGGCTGATTACCGCAACGGGCTTGCAGTAAAACAATTGGTTAATGACAGGTATTATGTCGTGTTTTACGATCAGCGGGGCTCCGGTCTGTCCAAACGGCACGATAAAAAAACGTATACCATTGACCTGATGTTTGAGGACCTGAAAGCCGTCATTGCTCATTACAGGAGTTCGGCTGCCCAGAAGGTTTTTTTAATAGGACATTCCTGGGGTGGTATGCTGGCGGGAGGGTTTATTAATAAATACCCGAATGCTGTTAACGGGGCGGTTTTTGCCGAACCGGGAGGATTTACTTATGAAAGTTTAAAGGAGTACGGTAAAAAAACAAGGAAGTTTGAGTTGTTTAAAGAAGTATCCAATGATATTTTTTACCTGGACCAGTTTTTAACCGGCAAGGAAAATGAACACGCTATACTTGATTACAAGCTGAACGTACACTCCTCCTTTGTATATGGCAGCAATAATATTGAAGGTATAGAAGGCCCTTCGCCTTATTGGAGAAACGGCGCTGTGGTATTGAACAGCCTGGTGGACATATCGGAGAAAGAGGGTTTTGATTTTACACAAAACATGCACCTGTACCAGCCACCGGTATTGTTTATATACGGCGAAAACAATAAAGCCTATGGCTTGTCCTTTGCGACAAAAGAAGCTGCAAAATTTACCCGCAAAACACTGGTGGAAATTAAAGGAACCGGGCATGAGATGTTTTATTTCAAATGGCCATCGGTGTACCCCGTGGTACTTGCTTATTTTAATTCACTGCGATAATTATTCCCTTACCCATTATTATTACAAACAAAAAATCGGAAGATGAAATTGATAAAACTATGGATGTTGCTGATGACCGGTGCAACCTTATCTACTACTTTTTTACAGGCACAGAGTGTAAACTGGGCCAATGCAACAACGGATTATAAACACCAGCTTAACCTGCATGCGGGTTGGGATTATGGCCTGGGGTTTGGCGCCGGTTACAGTTACCGTTTACGCTCTACAATGCCCATACTGTTAAATGCCACTTATGCTTTTCCTTCAGGGAATAAGTTGTTCGATGATTTTAAAACCAGGGTGGGCGCACAGGTAAGGGTATTTAATTTTGGCGGTCTGGCTTTTGCAGCCCAGGTGCATGGCGTGTTCCGGCGCTATGGCAGCCCTTCCGTACGGTTATTGAATTTTGGTTCGGATATGTCAGGTGTAATAGGTTATTACCGGCAAAAATGGTTTGTGGCCGGGGAACTGGGTTTTGATAAAGCGATTGTTACCAATTTTAAACATTCCAAAGCTTTTAAAGAAAACTTTCCCGGGGTAGAGGACGGCTGGTATGAGCCGTCAACGGGTGGCAATTTTTATTATAACCTGCAGGCGGGTTATAGTTTTAAACAAAGCGATGTGTATATAATGGCCGGTATGGTATTGACACAGGATTTTAAAACCACACCTACGGTACCTTTTAGTGCGCAGGTGGGGTATAATATTAAGCTGGGTAAAAGGTAATGATAGGTTAGTATTATGTTTGGTACGTCACCTCGACGCAGGAGAGGTCTTCTAAAACCGGAAAGACTTTAGCCGGCAGGGGATGCCTCCTGCGTCGGCATGACGGACAGTTTGTTCAATAGCCTTACTGCAGTTGAACGGAGCGTCGCAACAGCAGTTCCATCAGGGTACTGCAGCCGGTAACAAAAAACTATAATCCCAAAATAGCTTTTAAACTGGCCCAGAGTTTTGTTTTTAATAATTTATCGTTCATCATTTCACCAAGGCCGGGGCTGTGTAGAAATTTACGGCCATCAAATTGCTGTACCTGAAATTGCGGGAAGTTGATGGGCAGCTCCCATTCGCCGGGTGTTACGCCAAATAAAAACACGGTTTTGCTGTTAAAATGCTGCAATATATCCTGGTAACTGGTTTGGGTGTATTGGGTCAGGTTCAGCAGGGCCACATCGCCCAGGCTCAGTTTACAGGCCTGCAGCATCTGGGTTAAAAAAGCCAGTTCCTCATCGGGTAAAAAGGTAATACCGGGGTTGTTTACCAGTATCAATATGTTTTTGGCATTCTGACCCAGGCTTTTCCAGGGCTGTATAGCCGCTTCAACGGGTGCAGAAGCAGGCGCCGGCGGTGTCACAGCTGCGACTTGCATGGGCTGCTGAGGGGCAGCAGCCGGCATTACAGGGGCGGTTGCTATTTCTTTTTCATTATTTGTTACCACCGGGGCCATAGCTTGGGCAGGCTGCATTATCTTTGCATCTCCGTCCTGGATCAGTGAATGCGGATACAGGTCGGCAACCAGTGCGGAAGGTAGTTGTATGTTATTGAGAGACATTTGTTTATGATTTAATTGCTAACAATTGTTAGCTTTTTCGTTTCTTTGAACCTTTTTAAAGCCCAAAAATAGACAAGTTATGACAGATACATCGTTAGAAATTGGTTTGACTAAGGTAACTAAAAGCCGTTTACAGGATACCAACCTGGAAAACATTCCTTTTGGCCGTGTATTTACCGATCATATGCTGGAAGCAGATTATGAGAACGGTGAGTGGAAGAATGTGAGTATCAAGCCTTACCAGTCCATTAGTTTAGATCCATCACTGGCAGCTTTACATTATGGCCAGGCTATTTTTGAGGGTATTAAAGCTTATAAGGATGAGGATGGTAATGCCTATATTTTCCGTCCCGCTGATAATTTTAAACGTTTCAATAATTCGGCCGTACGCATGAATATGCCCGAAGTGCCGGAAGAAATATTTATGGAAGGTATGCGCCAGCTGATCAGCCTGGATAAGGACTGGATCCCTTCACAGGCAGAACATTCCCTGTATATCAGGCCCTTTATGTTTGCTACCGACCAGTTTTTAGGCGTGCGCCCTTCGGCTACCTATAAATTCCTGATCATTTTAAGTCCTACCGGGCCGTATTTTGTTAACCCCATGCGCATTGCGGTAGAAGAGAAGTATACCCGTGCCGCTCCCGGTGGAGTAGGTTTTGCCAAAAATGCCGGTAACTATGGCGGCAGCATGTACGCGGTAAGCCGGGTACAAAAAGATGGTTTTGACCAGGTATTGTGGACCGATGCTTTTGAGCATAAATGGTTACAGGAAGTGGGTATGATGAACGTGTTCTTTGTTATTGATGGTAAGGCCATTACGCCGTCTTTAGAAGAAGGTACTATTTTGGAAGGGGTTACCCGTGCCAGCGTGATCAGTGTATTGCAGGAGCAGGGAATAGCGGTGGATGAGCGCCGCATCAGCATTGATGAGGTGGTAGAAGCGTACAAAGCCGGAAAAATAAGCGAGGTATTCGGTACCGGTACCGCTGCGGTTATTGCCCCTATTAAAGAGTTGAATTACAAAGGTTTTGCTATGACTTTTGATACCAATAACTACCCGGTATCAACAGGCGTAAAAAAACAATTAAGCGATATTCGCGAAGGAAGAGCCGCTGATAATAACGGCTGGATGTGGAAAGTATAAAACAAAACAAACCCGGTGGCTGTTTTCAGCTGCCATTTTTAAAAATGATGGCTTATAAAGGCTTGTATTGGCGTAGTTTATCAACAGGTGTGGACTTTTTTTCAAAGTTTTTCTGATTATTTTGGTATTTAACGTGTAACGCCCTACCTTTGCCGTCCCAAAAATAAAGCATTAGGAATGCCGACTATTCAACAGTTAGTAAGAAAAGGAAGAGAAATTATCAAAGCCAAGAGTAAATCAAGAGCTTTGGATCAGTGCCCGCAACGTCGTGGCGTATGTACCCGTGTATATACAACTACCCCTAAAAAGCCAAACTCTGCGTTACGTAAAGTAGCTAAGGTTCGTTTGACTAATAAAATTGAGGTTATTGCGTATATCCCCGGTGAAGGTCATAACCTGCAGGAACACTCGATCGTACTGATCAGAGGTGGTCGTGTAAAAGACTTACCAGGTGTACGTTATCACATTGTACGTGGTTCATTGGATACCGCGGGTGTGAAAGACCGTAAACAAAGCCGTTCTAAATACGGTACTAAAAAAGAAAAAGCTAAAAAATAATAAGAGTAGCAGGTGAAAACCTACTGTTCTGTTCAAACAATAGTCAGATATGCGTAAAGCACAAGCAAAAAAACTGCCCTTAGCGCCAGACCCTAAGTTTAACGATAAACTGGTTACCCGTTTTGTGAACAACATTATGTGGGAAGGTAAAAAAAGCGGCGCCTTTAATATTTTTTATGACGCTTTGGATAAAGTGGCCAAACAAACCAACGAAGATGGATACGAGGTTTGGAAAAAAGCTTTAGCTAATGTAACACCAGCTGTAGAAGTTCGTAGCCGTCGTATCGGTGGTGCTACTTTCCAGATCCCTGCTGAAGTACGTCCTGATCGTAAAATTTCTTTAAGCATCAAATGGCTGGTACGTTACAGCCGCGACCGTAACGGACGCAGCATGGCCGACAAACTGGCGAACGAAATTGTAGCTGCAAGCAAAGGCGAAGGAGCTGCATTTAAGAAAAAAGAAGATACACACCGTATGGCTGAAGCGAACAAAGCTTTTGCTCACTTCCGTGTATAACATACAACGTTGAATATTTTTGTAAGAGCCATCCCTTTGGGGTGGCTCTTGGTTTTATACTATTGGGGCTTTCGGCAACGGTATTTCAATCAGCAGTAGATCCCGCCTTTGGTAGTAGTGCAGCGGGGAGTTGTCAATACCCCCTTTAAAAAATAAGGAGCGCTGCAGCTACTACTGCCAGTCGGGCAGCCCTTCAGCAGTAACGCATTAACCAGCTGCCGGTCATCATCATTCCACGCAAAATTTATATACCGGTCCTTATTTCTTTCCTTTAACGATTTCAAAGCGTCCTTTATCGATCGCATTTGAACAGGGTGTACAGGCTTAATACATTTGGTTTATTAAAAAAATAAACCCTAAACCTGTTTACATGAAAACATTTATTGGCTTAGCGCTTACACTGGTACTGCTTGCCGGCTGCAGTAAAAAAGATAAACCCGAACCCGTTGTTTATGGCGAAGAAGATCCGCTGCCCGGTTTCCTGGCCCGCTCATTTTATTCACAGGAAACCTATACCTGGATCAATGAGCTTAGTGGTGTTGCACAATACGGAATGAGCTTTGTGCCCCTGGTAAATGGAAAAATAAACAGCCTGGTAATAAAAATACCGGCTGCCAACGATGCCTTAAAAGTTATTATCTGGGATAAAGCCACCAAAAGTAAAGTGCGTGTGGAAACCGTAAAAATTGCAGCAGCCAATACACTGGTGACCAAGGCCATCACACCCCTGGTATTGGTAAAGGATAAGGAATATGTGATTACCATGTTTACCGACGATTTTTATGCCCGTAACAAAACAGGCAACGGGGTTGGATCATTCCCCGTTATATCGGGCAATATAAAAGTTACCGCCAGTGTATCGGGCTCGGCTACCAATGAGCTGTTCCCGCTGGGCGGCAGCGGTAACCAATACTTCGGCGATTGCAGTTTCCTGTTTCAGCAAACACCGTAAGCATATTTTAAAAGCACCACACTACCAGTTACATAAAAAAGAGGCTATCCTTTGGTTGGGGGATAGCCTCTTATCGTATACACTAACTGCGCTTGTTTATCTTATCATAGGTATCAATATACCTTTGGTGTTTTTATAATCATTGTATAAACGTAATACATACATCGCATTGGGGTACCGGCTTACATCTATCTGGTAAGTACGCGAGCCTTGCGGTATTACGCCCCTCATTAACAACTGCCCGTTATTGGTGTATACACCATAGTGGGTTGTGCTGGAGGTGGGTACATTAAAGTGTACATTGATGATATCGTTCTTGGCAGGCTTGGGGTATACAAATGCTACCTGGCCATCAAAACCAACTGTAAACTCTTTGGTAGGTACATAAAACAGGCTGTCACTTTTGGTACTGCAACCACCCAGTAAACTGCTTACCTCTACCTGGTAATAACCGCCAACCTGAGGAAGAAGTTGTTTGGTATTGCTGTTGTTAATAGCGGCACCGTTTATAAACCAGTTATAGCGATGCTCTGTTACACTGCTTTCCATGCTATTAACCAGCAATGGAATAACCGTTGGTTTAGCCGGTTGCGGATGCACCGTAATGGTACGGCTATAGGTTTCAGCACAATTATTACTATTGGTGGCGGTAAGTGTAACGGTATAGGTTCCTGGTGTGGCATAGGTTTTTACCGGGCTTACAACCGTAGCGTTAGTACCGTCGCCAAAGTTCCATGCATAACTGCTGGCCCCTGTACTGGTACCGGTAAATACAAACTGGTTACCTAATACACACTGGGCATTATTGTTTACCGTAAAGCCGGCAACCGGAACGGCATATACCGTTATGGTTTGGGTAGCCGTGCTGATACAGCTATAACTATTGGTGTATTGGTATACAATATTGTGTACACCAGGTGTGTAATTGGCCGGGTTAAAGCTTGTTTGCTGTACGCCATCTACAAAATAAATACCTCCTGCTCCGGCCGGGCTGCCACCACTTAATGTAAAGCCGGAAGCATTACCGCAAACAGGTGTAAATGCTGTAAGGCTAACCACCGGTGAAGGGTTAACAGTTATAGTAAAACTTGTAGGTGTACCCGGGCATCCGTTTGCTGTTGGTGTTACCGTAATGGTAGCGGTAACAGGCGTGGTGCCGGTATTAAGCGCTGTAAACGCTGCAATATTTCCTGTTCCGGATGCGGCAAGTCCAATACTGCTGTTACTGTTTGTCCAGGTATAACTTGTGCCGCTTACAGGCCCGCTGAAATTAATGGCTGTTGTTTGTAAACCGTTACACAGGTTTTGATTAGCTATAGTTGTAACTGTTGGTATAGGGTTTACAGTGATCAGCTGTGTACACTCTGTATAATTGCCACATACATCGGTAGCCCTGTAAGTACGGGTAATGGTATAGGGTGTAGTGGTACAGGTAGTACAGCTGCTTACATCACTTACATGTGTAATGGTAACGGTACCGCCACAATTATCCGATACACCGGTTACACTGGTAATATCTGCAGCCGGAACGGCGGCTGGTCCGCACACCACTATTGCCGGAGGGCAGGTAATGCTTGGCGGTGTTTGGTCATTCACGGTAATGAGCTGTGTACAGGTTACCGTATTATTGGCTGCATCAGTAGCCCTGTAGGTACGGGTAATGGTGTAACGGTTAGCGCAGGTTTGGTTACTGATCACATCGCTCACATGTGTAACCACGGTTCCGGAACAATTATCCGATGCGGTGACAGTGGTAATATCTGCTGCCGGTACTTCACCCGCGCAACTAACGGTTACCGGCGCGGGGCAGGTAATAACCGGTGCTTCGGTATCCTGTACGGTAACAGTGAAAGAGCAATCGGTAGTACCGCATGTATTGGTAGCCGTTACTGTAACGGTGGTAACACCCACATTAAAGAAGGAACCGCTGCCGTTGCCACTACCGCTACCGGTTGTGGCGCCGCTGAAACTATAAGACAGGGTTGGTGCCGGAATGCCGTTTACCGTTGTACTATAAGTGGCTGTGCCGCCGCAAAGCCCCGATGCGTTAGCGATAGTGATATTGCCCGGGCATACAATAGTTGGGGTAGCCTGTACAATTACTTCAGCTGTTATCGGGTCGCCTGTGCAGCCATTATTGGTTGGTGTAATGGTAAAAATAACCGTTTGGGCTGTCGTTGTATTATTGGTCAGGGTGCCGGTAATATCACCACTGCCGCTGGCCGCTATACCGGTTACCGATGTGGTATTGTCTCTCGTCCAGGTATAGGTAGTACCGGTTGTATTACTGGAAAGTACGATGGGCGTAATAGCTCCTGAACATACTGTTTGTGTAGATGGAGTAGCCGTTGCAACAAGCGCCGGTAACAGGTTTGCTGTAACCTCGGTACGTGGCGTGCTGGCACAGGTGCCCAGTGTATACGTAAATTCAATACGCGATATATTACCACCCGGCTCCTGCCAGATATCTCTCGGGTTGGTACTGCTTAAAACAAACTGCATACCTAAACGGGTAATACCCACTGTGTGGCCATCTATGGAAATGGTAGAGCCGTTAGGGCCATAAGAATTAATATTGGCCCGGTTTCCTAAAATGCCAATCACGTCCCCGGCCTGTATTGGAATATTAACGGGTATATCACCACTTACAGTACTGTTTTGTACCAGGAATAAAGTGGTAAAGGCATTGGTAGAGGCTGAAAAAATGGGCGGCGGTGTATTGCCGTTAAATTTAACTACAGCAATACTCTGGCTGCCTGTTGAGGCTGTTGCAGGTACCTGTAAAGATGTTATTACGAAATCCGCAGGTGCTGTGAACAGGTACCCCCTGGTATTACCGGGGAAGGTTGAATTCTGTGCGGGCATTACCACATTTTGTGTTGGGGTGGCCGGCACCAGGTTCTCTACATAATAACTGGTGGTAGCAGTAACATTCGGTTCAAATGTATTACCTGTATGTAAAAGGTTGCCCCCTGTTAATGCATCATACCACCTGATGACACCATTACCGGAAGCCGCCAGTTGGGCTGTGCCTCCCGTAGCACATACATCATCATTGGTAGTACTGCTGACAATGGATTCAGGAGCAATATAAATGGGGAATGTTATGGATGAACCGGTACATGCGCCACCTACTGAACTGGTAACGGTAATAGTAGCGCTTACAGGCGCCCCGGTATTATTAGTGGCGGTAAAGGAAGGTATGTCGCCGGTTCCGCTGGCGGCCAGGCCAATGGCCGGGTTACTGTTTGTCCATGAATAAGTAGTGCCGGCAACAGGCCCGGTTAAAGTAATAGGGGCCGTTGCTTCACCGCGGCAGAATATTTGTGCGTTTACAGGGTTTACTGATGGCGGTGCAGGAACATTAATGGTAACGGAATCAACTGCCATACAACCATTATTTCCAAAACCACGGGTGAGTTTGTATTGGGTAGTATCGGCTGGCGTTACAATAATGGAAGATGTACTTGCTCCACCGGGAGCCCATAAGTATGAATTGGCTAAACCGTTTGATGCTAAGGTTACATTTGTACCCTGGCAAACACTGGTACCCGGAGAAACATTTATACTATTGCTGTTCCTGGGAATATCAACGGTTAATGAATAATTGGCACAACCTGTTCCGGGGTTTACTTCATGTACAACCACAACAATGGTTGCATTGGCAGGAATATTTACTTCAAAAAATCCGGAAGTAACGAAGGATGAACCAGGATCCCCCAGGTAGTTAGTACAAGGACTGGCAGGGTTAAAACTACCCAGGTAAGCTGCGGCAAAGGCACTGGTACCACAGGCTGTATTAATGCCAATAGTGGCACAAACTGTTTCATTATATGGGTTGGTAACGGAATAGCTATCATAATATCTGGAGCCGGTGGTGGTGAATATACCCGGGCAAGGGTTGGAGCTGGCACAGGTTGAAACAACAGCAAAACGGTTAAGCCGGCCTGCCTGTTGTGCATCACCGGCAGCCAGGGAACCTGTAAAAACATAATCGGCTACATTCACCGCAGTGGTGGAAGTGGCTGTACAATTGAATTCATTGGCAACCGTAAGCTGGTAGATACCCGATTTGGTTACGGATAAATTCTGACCGGTTCCAACTCCGGTATAAGTTGCCGAAGTCAGACTTCTTGCCCAGCTATAGGTAAGGTTGGC
Source organism: uncultured Terrimonas sp. (assembly GCA_964445775.1). GTDB lineage: Bacteria > Bacteroidota > Bacteroidia > Chitinophagales > Chitinophagaceae > Terrimonas. Next base: position 15,439 of record CAYUMH010000031.1, on the reverse strand, counting down.
AGGTGCGGACAAGGTTGTACCCGAACCACAAACCGTAACATCACCACCGGTTATCACAGCCGAAGGAGATGGGTTAACGGTTATGTCTACATAATCAACCGATGGATCACAGGAGCCGTTGGTGATGGTCCAGGAAAACCTGTAAACACCCGGCGTGGTGAAACCGGTAACGGACGTATTTCTTACAGTTGCATTGGTTATATTGGCGGTCACAGGTCCTGAAACTTGTAACCAGGTCCCGGTTCCGGGAGCAGGATTATTGCCGGACATAATAACGGCTCCTGAATTTTGACATACGGGAAGATCAGGGCCGGCGTTGGCTGTTACGGGGGCGGTTAAGGAACCGCTAACAGCAATAGTAACATCTGTAGCCCCGGCAGAGCTGAGCAGGATATTACCCGTATAATTACCTGCAGCGGGCCCTGCCAGCCTGATATAAATAGTAGTGCTGGTAACATCGCCTCCGGCAGGTGTTAACGTAAGTGTATTGGCAAAACCACTGCCACTGGTTAATGATAGTTCATAACCGGCCGGAACACTCAGCAGAATATCGGCCGTTAATTCCGTACCGCTTACGGTAAAACTTTGTGCTGCCGCTGTTGCATCAGTACACCTGTTAAAAGAAGTAAGAGTGCCTGTAGCTGTAATAGCAGGAGCCCAAACCGGTAATGTCTTGTCAGGTTCATTCAGATACTTATTTCCGGATAGGTTAACGAAGGTTGAATTACCGGGTAGATCATCGTTTTGAAAGAAAGCGGCCCCGGATTGGGCAGGTAAGGATAAGGCAGCACTTGTCATTATTGCAATGACAAGGCAAAGCAGTTTAGGTAGGTTGCTCATTTGGTTTGGGCTTAAAATTTTTGCAATATTATATAAATAAAAGTTTATATAAAACGGATAAACGCTTGGTATTTATACGTATATGCGTTGGCGTAGCCCAATCCGGACCAGTATATATCACTGAAATAAAATAAGTGAAAACCCTGAAATTGAATGATAAATTTTCGGGTGGCTACAGGAGTAGTTAACCTTTACCGGTTATTAAGACACAAGTTTTCAAAAGGATGCATCAATACTTAACCTTTATTGCGTACCGGTATTTTTTTCTTTGCTTATTGTTTCTTCTTCGGTTACCGTTGGCAGGGCTTCCTTGTTTTCTACCTCTACCTGTTCAATCCATACGGCATATTGACTAGGATAAATACGTGAACCTGTATGAATGGCATATACCCTGGTAAATACCGCACCAAAGTACAATATAATGGAGGAGTAATATACCCATAATAACATAACGATAATGGAACCCGCAGCACCATATGCCGAAGACATTTTGCTTTGGCCTAAATAATAACTGATCAAAAATTTGCCCCCCATAAATAACAGGGCAGTAGTAAAGGCACCTGCCCGCACATGTTTCCATTTTATACGTGCATCGGGTAATACTTTAAATATTAATCCGAATAAGAAGGCCGTAACTAAAAAGGTAAATACTAAATTAAATATGTAAGCTAACATTACCTGCGTATCGGGAAAGGATGCGGTCAGTTTTCCAATAAGCGCATCCATTACGCCATTAACGATCAATGATACCAGTAATAAAAAACCTAAGGATATAATAATAGAAAAAGATAATAGCCTGTTAATAATAAGCTTTAACCAGCCCCGGCCTTTTTTAGGCTTGGCTTTTAATTTCCATACCAGGTTAATAGAGTCCTGTATTTCGCCAAATACACTGGTGGCGCCGATGATTAAAGTAGACAAACCAACAATGGTAGCCAGGTGACTATCGGAGGATAGTGTTGCATTGCGTATGGTTTCCTGTATCTGTATAGCAGCATCTTTACCTACCAGGCCTTCTATCTGTCCGTATACAGTACCTTCTACGGCTTGTTTACCATAAAAAATATCGGTTACCCAAATGATAATAATCACCAGGCCGGGCAGGGAGAAGATAGTATAGTAGGCCAATGCGGCGCTTAGTTTCAGTACCCGGTTATCGATAAAATCAGATACTGATTGCTTGATGATATTCCATATTGATTTTATTGGCATATGTTAGCAGGTTAAAAAATAGTGCCAAATATTCCGCACTATTGTAATTTTGGGTTCTCTTTATGACGGTTACTGTCACGGATATTTTTTTTCTCGAAATTGTTCTCTAAGGCTTCCGTCAGGTTTACCCCTGTTTGGTTGGCCAGGCATATCAATACCCATAACACATCGGCCATCTCATCGGCCAGCTTATATTGCTGGTCACTTTTTTTAAATGACTGGTCACCATAGGTGCGGGCCATAATGCGGGCAAGCTCACCTACTTCTTCCGTTAATATGGTCATATTGGTCAGCTCACTGAAATACCTGACGCCTACTGTTTTTATCCATTGATCTACCTGGTCCTGTGCTTCCTGTATAGTCATAACATTTTATTTAGAAATACACGGCAATTTAAAGTCTTTATTACCGTTGTAATACATTGTACTTTTTGTTCATTTGTATTTACCGGTTATGTTTAAAATAATTGTATTGGTCCTGGTGCTTAAAATGGTTTTTTGCCTGCCGGTAATGGCGCAAAAAAACAACAGGGCTATGCCGGTATCATTCCCTGAACAAAGTACCAATGCCAAACCTCCTTACCAAATATATACCAATGGCCGGCAAATAACGATTAAGTGTACTACTAATTTAAAACAACTGATGGTCTGGTCCGCATCGGGCCATAGGGTGGTGGAGCAAAGGGATATTGATAAGGATAGTTATGCTTTCAGGCTGGAAGTAAATGAAAAAGTATTTTTTCTCCGCCTGCAGCTGGCAAATGGTAAAGTGTATACGCAGAAGTTTGGGATATGAGAAAGGGTGGAAGGTATAGGGTTTAAGGTGTAGGGTGGAAGGTTTAGGGTATAAGGTGTAGGGTGTAAGGTGTAAGGTATAGGGTTTAAGGTGTAAGGTTTTATTGCATGCCGGGAATGCCCATTTTTTCAAAAGCATATAAGAGGCAGGTAACGTGCATGCTTTGCATGATCTTGTTTTCCCTTAAAGCCTTTTTTACTTCTTCAATGCTCCATAGTTCTACTTCTATCTCCTCGTTGTGATCCAATTGTTGTTCGAACATTTTTTTACCGCCTTTGGCCAGGTACATGTACATGATATTGCTGTTGGTAGAGGGGTTGGCCGAGATAGTACCTAAAAACTCGGGCGCATCAAACACATAACCCGTTTCTTCTTTTAATTCACGCAGGGCAGCGGTTTCGGGGTTGGGATCCGTATCGTCAATACAACCACCGGGTATTTCCAGGCAAACCTCGCCCAGGGCATGGCGGTATTGTTTTATCATAATGATCTTGCCATCTTCCGTAACAGGTACTACGGTTACCCAATTGGGAAAATCGTATACATAATACGGGTCCACAATTTTACCCTGTGGGGTTTCGCAACGTTCCCTTCTTACTTTAAACCAAAGGTCTTTAAACAAATATTCAGATGACAGTACTTTCCATTTCATGTGTTGGTGTATTTACCATTTCATTCTTTCCCTGAGGGCATTAATATGGGCTACATGGTGTTTGCCATGCCAGGCATACATGCCCAGCAGATACCATAAACGCATGGTTTTTTTATGTTCGGGGTGAAAAACGGTCCGGTTGTTCCAGTCGTTATCACTCACATACTTCAGCGTTTCGTATAACCGGGCATGCAGCGCATGTAATAAGGTAAGTGAAATATTAATAGGTAGTTTCTCCACATCGTGTAATAATACCCATTGATTTTCATCGTATGGTTTGATGGTAGGATTATCCTCCGTAAGCCCTAGTTTAAAGCGGCAATAAGCATTGGTATGGCTATCCGCTACATGATGCACCAACTGGTGAACCGTCCAGCCGCCTTCACGGTAAGGTGTTTGCAACTGGCCCTCATCCAGGTTCAATACTGTACTTTCCAATATCAGCGGAAGAAATTTAATGTCCGCCAGCCACTCCACCTTGGTTTCAATGGAAAAAGGTTGCGGCATATACTGCCCGATGGGGTAACGTAAATCCTCTGCCATAATCGTTTTGTTCTGGTTAGTTTTTATCTAACGGCACAAACCATTACTTCACCATTTTTTAAATCGCCAATATTTTTATCTGATACCCAGGAGTTCCACTTCAAAAATAAGGGTAGCTCCGCCGGGTATATCACCACCTGCGCCCCTGTCGCCATAAGCCAGGTCCGATGGGATCCATAAACGCCAGTGACTGCCTTCTTTCATTAAAGGAATAGCGATTTGCCAGCCTTTGATCAGGGCAGTTAAAGGAGCCGAAAATGGCTGGTTGCGTTTAAAGGAACTGTCAAATTCTTTGCCATCCAGTAAAGAGCCTTTGTAATGGGCGGTTACCGTATCAGTGAGCTTAGGCTGTTTACCAGTCCCTTCTTTAATTACTTCGTACTGGATACCTTCGGGTAATTCAATAACACCGGGTTGTTGTTTGTTTACCTGCAAAAAAGCTGCTCCCGCATCTTTCTGCGCCTGTATTTTGCTGCTCATAAATTCTTTTAATTTATTTTGAATGGACATATTATAAAGTAAAAATTAGTAAGTGAAAAGTTAACACCAGCGATAGCTGAAAAGTTCAGGGAAATAATTTATTCATCCCGCAGGCTTTTACCGGTCAGGTGTATAAACACATCTTCCAGGTTAGCCAGTTTTACCTGTTTAGGTCTTTCAAAACCCGATGCTACCAGGTCGTCAATTAATTGATCGGGTGTATCCAGTGCAACTATTTTGCCGGAATCAATAATGGCAATGCGGTCGCAAAGGTATTCGGCTTCATCCATATAATGGGTGGTGATGATAACGGTAGTGCCTTGTTCCCGTATATTTTTGATCAGGTCCCATAGGCTACGACGGGCCTGCGGATCAAGTCCCGTGGTAGGCTCGTCTAAAAATATGATACGCGGGTTATTGATGAGGGTAGTGGCTACGGAAAAACGTTGTTTCTGGCCACCACTTAACTGGGTGAATTTGGATTTGGCTTTATCCAGCAGGTTCACCGATTCCAGCAAGGCTTCAGCATCCACCGTTCTGTTGTACAGGCCGGCAAATAATTCAATCAGCTGTAACAGGTTTAAGCCCGGGTAATAACCGCTGGCCTGCAGTTGCACGCCTATCACACTTTTAATATTATTGGGGTGGGTATCCAGGTTAAAACCATCAACGGTAACGGTACCCCCGCTTTTTTCCCGCAGGGTTTCAATAATTTCCAGGGTGGTGGATTTACCGGCGCCGTTGGGGCCCAATAAGCCGAATATCTCGCCCTCCATTACCTGGAAGGAAATACCTTTTACCGCCTGGAACTGGCCGTAATTTTTGGTGAGGTTTTCCACCGAAATAATTACATTACTACTCATTGGGTGCAAGTTACGGAAACAATCCGTCGATAAAAATGACGGGTAAGAAAATTGATGAAGTGTTTTACTATACCGTGTTTACGGCGCAGCGGACCTTGCCTGTTCCATAGTATTGATGCAGCCCAGGTGTGCGACCCGCAACAATCTTGTTGGGGCACAGCGCAAGGAACGATGAACATAGTACTGCAGCCGGTTACCTGAAATATATAACCGGCTATCAGTATAGTAATTTAGTTACCGGGTGTTAAATATGTATCCAGCTCATCCATCATACCCTTGCTGCCAATGAACATGGGGGTACGCTGGTGCAGTTCGGTGGGTTTGATATCTAAAATGCGTTCTTTTCCGTTGGTGGCACGTCCGCCGGCTACGGCCAGGATAAAGGCAAAGGGATTACACTCGTACAACAAACGCAGTTTTCCTTTAGGTTTATCGGTGGTGCCCGGGTACATAAAAATACCGCCCTTTAATAAATTACGGTGCACATCGGCTACCATACTGCCTATATAACGCTGGGTATAAGGGCCGCCATTCGTTTTGTTTTTCTTCTGGCAGGCGGTAATATATTCTTTTACACCCTGGTCGTACTGGAAAAAGTTACCGTGATTTACTGAGTAGATATTGCCGAAGTCAGGACACTGAATATTGGGATGACTGAGGGTGAACTCACCAATGCCCTGGTCCAGTGTAAACCCGTTTACACCACGGCGTGTAGCATATACCAGCATGGTAGAGGAACCGTATACTACATAACCGGCGGCCACCTGCTGGGTACCGGCCTGTAAAAAATCTTCTTTAACGGCCTTACTGCCCTGTGGCGATACGCGGCGGTATACGCCAAAGATGGTACCAATGGAAATATTTACATCAATATTACCGCTGCCATCCAGGGGGTCAAACAGGCAAACGTATTTGGAGTTTTTATTCTCTGCATCGTCAAAGGATACAAAATCATCCAGCTCCTCACTGGCAATACCGGCACAACTGGTGCCATGTTGTAATACCCCGGTAAACTGGTCATTGGCATAAATATCCAGTTTCTTTACATCCTCGCCCTGTACGTTCACACTACCTGCATCGCCCAGTATATCCACCAGCCCTGCTTTATTTACTTCCACATTTACCCGTTTGGCGGCCAGGCCTATATTACGTAAGAGTCCGCTGAGCTCGCCGGTGGCATTGGGAATATGTCGTAATTGTTGCAGGGTAAATTCATCTAATGTTAATACCTTTTTATTTACGGGCAGCATACAGTTAGGTTTAAATATGTAAGTTATACTAACAAATGTAAGGGTAATTTGCTTTCATCTGTCCTTTACCTGCCTATTGGTGCTGAAAGATCAACCCTGTTATCATATGCCCGAGATGGTTGATAGTGTTGGGATAATTATCTTTGCCCGCAATAAAAGGTAATATGAAGGTTTTTAAATTTGGTGGAGCTTCCGTAAATAGTGTAGAGCGTATACAGGCCGTTGGCGATATTGTTGCCGATCACATGCAGCAACCCTTGTTAATTGTTATATCGGCCATGGGTAAAACCACCAATGCTTTGGAGAAAGTAGTGGAGGCGTTTTATGCGGAAAATAAAGAATTGGCCTTACAGCTGTTTAACCAGGTAAAACAACAGCATATTACCACAGCTAAATATTTACTGACTACCGGTTACCTGGCCTGCGAAGCGCAATTGAAGGATTTTTTTACCGAAGTAGAATGGTTACTGCATGATAAGCCGGTAAGGGAATATGATTATTATTACGACCAGGTGGTATGTGTAGGCGAACTTTTGTCTACAGCCATTGTAAGTCATTACCTGAACCAGCAGCATATAACCAATACCTGGCTGGATGTAAGAGATATTATCCGTACAGATGATAATTTCCGTGATGCTATCATTGACTGGGATTTCACGTCAAAAGCAGTAGTCAATATCAAAAAAGAACTATTGCAGGAAAACGGGATTGTATTAACCCAGGGCTTTATTGGTTGTACAGATGAAAACGAAAGTACCACCCTGGGCCGTGAGGGCAGTGATTACTCTGCCGCGGTATTTGCCAACCTGCTGGATGCCGAAAGCCAGACCATCTGGAAAGATGTGGAAAGTGTAATGAATGCTGATCCCAGGATTTTTCCCGAAGCCAAACCCTTACACCATTTAAACTACCGCGAGGTAATTGAAATGGCTTTTTACGGCGCCCAGGTAATACACCCTAAAACCATCAAGCCCTTACAAAATAAAAGCATACCCCTGCTGGTAAAATGTTTTTTAAACCCGGCCTTACCGGGTACGGTAATAGATGGTAATGGTGTAAAAGAGTTGCCGCCTATTGTGGTATTAAAAGAAAAGCAGGTGCTGCTGGAACTTACCTCCAAAGATTTTTCTTTTGTAAGTGAACACCACAGTACCGAACTGTTTAAACTGTTTGAAAAATTTAAATTCAAACCCAATCTTACACAGAATGCCGCTATCCAGCTGCATTGCGTGGTAGATGATTTTTCGGAAAAAATTGAAGCCCTTGCCCTGGAAGCATCGGCCATTTTTGATGTGAGCATCCGCAAGAATTTATCACTCTTGACCATCAGGCATTATACCGGGGAGTATTATAATAAGATCACGGCCAGCCGTACCATTCTGTTAAAACAACAAACCCCGGAGACTATACAGGTTTTGATGGCGGAGGAGTAAACGAAGATTCATGATGTAAGAATTAAGATTTGAGAAACTCCGTTAATTGGATTTGCATGACATGTTCAATAAAACTTTGGTGTTGCAAGATGTAGGGCCATGAAGCAAAAAATTACAAGGTGAGCTAAAATGTAAAGAAAAACTGGAGATAGTATCAATACCCACCTGGATATACTGGTATCAATGGTGTTATGTTTTGCAACATATTTAATAGCCAACAAACTGTAAGCGAGAAACAGGAATGCTGGTATAAGCAATAAAACTATAAATCCATCCGTCCCGTTTTTAAGATTCTGATTAACAGACCATATATCATATACAAACAAACCCAGTGATATGTATATAAGCCATTTCATTTTAGCTAAATCTATGTGTCAATTATAGTTTAGTATAAGTGGTAATGGTGGTTGCTTTAATACCCGTAAAATCAGTTACATAACTTATTTTAAAAGTGGTTGCAGTTAACTCCAGTACATCTGCTTCAATGGTAATACCGTTGGTGGTAGATTTGAACTTTTTGTCATTATCGTAAAACGTCCATGTGCCGGTACTGATAACCTGTGGAGCGGTGCTGTTACATTTAGTGGGGCCTTCATCACTAACTAAAGTAAAATCTGCTTTAAAGGTGAATTGGTTGTCTCTATTACAAGCAGGTAAACTGCTGAAAAGTTCCGATGTTTGTGTGCCCAACGGAGCGGGCCATTCTATAGTAGCAACACTTGCAGTGGTAATCCAGGTTCCAACTAAACGGCTTGCTGCAGTGCCTGAAACAGGGTTCTCATTTCCTGGGTCCGGGTTTGTGGTAATTGGCGGCACCTCATAAAATACTTCTTTTTGACAAGAGCCGAATAATAATGTAGCTGCAAGAAAAATAAGTAAAAATCTTCTCATCCGTTTGTTGGTTTAATTTATAGCAAATGTAACCTGAAAATCTTACTATTGCAGTAATGAATAATGTAAGTTTTATTGTTTTTGTTATAGGAGTTATCCTTCTGTTTCTTCTTATAAAATCAGTATGGAAAAAGAAAACACCGGGTGTAAAACAAACCCTGCCCGGTAATTACCCGCAGTTATTACAGGATAATGTACTTTTTTACCAGCGACTTAGTAAGGAACAGCAGCAAGAGTTTAATGAACGGGTTTCCCATTTTGTGGAAGAGGTACGTATTACCGGCGTTAAAACAACTGTTACGCCTTTGGATGTAGTGCTGACGGCTGCCAGTGCCGTGATACCCACTTTTAATTTCACGCATTGGGAATATCCCAATCTTAACGAAGTATTGATCTATCCGGGTACCTTCAGCGAGGCTTATGAACTGGATGGTAATAATAAGAATGTTTTGGGTATGGTGGGTAACGGACCCATGCAGCATGTAATGATACTGTCGCAATCGGCTTTACGTTTAGGGTTTAGCAATAAAACTGATAAAGAAAATACGGCTATTCATGAATTTGTTCACCTGCTGGATAAAGCGGACGGCGCGGTTGATGGGGTGCCTGAGGCCTTATTAAAACATGCTTATATATTACCCTGGTTACACCTGGTACATAAAAACATTGCAGCCATTGAAAAAGGCGATTCAGATATCAATGTATATGGCGCTACCAACGAAGCCGAGTTTCTAGCCGTAGTGGCCGAATATTTTTTTGAAAGGCCGGCCCTGTTACAGCAAAAGCACCCGGAATTATATGAAATGATGAACAGGATGTTCCGGGGGAAGAAAGTTAATAGTTAATAGTTAATGGTTCATAGTTAATAGTTAATAATTCATAATTACTGTAACCTATTATCTATATACTAAACGCTAAATACTATATACTAAATACTATCATCTACATACCATTCTTATTCCTCCGAAATGGTCACCGTCTGTATCATCTTCTTTGCCACAGGCTTTTTATGCAGGATGGCCGGTTTCCAGGTCTCCATTTTTTCCATGCGGGTCAGTAATTCGTCTATCAGTTCTTCGTCCTTGGTGCCTTTTAATACTTTAAAGTTTACAGGTACGCCATCGGTATCTACCACAAACTCCACCTGGGCATACACTTTTTTCACGCCTTCCGGTAAAAACTCGGTCATTTCCTTACCCAGCTTATCCAGGTATTGCATAAACACGGTACCACCGCCGGGGTATTCAGGCCAGGTATGTACGGCATCGGCCAGTACACTGATATGACGGGTGCGTAATTGTGCCCTGGGTTTCTTCACTTTCACCTTCTCTTCCTTTACCACTCTTTTTACCGGGTCGTTTACACTGTATTCACCTTTATCATTAATAAAAATAACCGGCAGTTTTTTATGCTTCTCAAAATAATTAAAAGCATCTTCTAAATTCTCCGAAAAACGTTTCAGGGTATTATCGTCCTTGGTCAGGGTATTAAGGTAGGTTACACTTTTTGGTACATTAAAACGGATAGGGAAAATATGAACAGGAATATAATCCTGCCCCTGGTTTTTAGCATGCGCCGCTAAAATGTATAACTCATCAATCTGGCTGTCCATAATGGGAATGCAGCCAACGGTAACGCAGCTGCCATGAATATAAATGGCGCTGCCGGGGCGTAATGAATCGCTTAATATCCGGTCCGATGCATTAGGGTAATTAATACCTAAAGAAAGGTAATACTCGCTGCGGGGATTAAACTCATTAATATAATAAAAACCTTCCGGCACCTGGTAATCACCTTCCATACGCTTGGGCCCCATGCTGCCCGCCAAAGCACATACTTTATAGGTTTTAAACAGTTTAAAGGGTTCGTTCATCTCGTTCTTTACCCATACTTCCAGCTGGCTGTCGTATTTAAAGGATCGTATATACAGGTATTTGGCAGGCCATTCCAGTTTCTTGGCTGCAAACTGTTTCTGCAGGGTGTCCTCCTTGCGTTTAAAGGATTCGTCAGGGCGGGGAAAAGTCCGCTGAAAATCAATAAAGGTTTTTGCGGAGGCATTGCTTACACTGGCCGGTCCCGAATTCCTGCGGCCGTTATTGCCATTCTGGGCATTAACAGCAAGAGAAAAGGTAAAAATCGAAAACAATACTACTACTCGAAGGCTTTTTATCATAACGGTAACGCTTACTTAAAACAAAACGAAATAGCAGCTCTTTTATTCTGTACTATTTCGTTTTGGTCTGTAAAAATACCCCTAATTTATGATATCGTCAACAAAGGGTTACAAATTGCCCCTGGCTTCCTGTTCGCGTTCAATGGCTTCAAAAAGCGCTTTAAAGTTTCCTTTTCCAAAACTCTTGGCCCCTTTGCGCTGTATGATCTCGAAAAACAGGGTAGGGCGGTCTTCTACCGGCTTGCTGAATAACTGCAGCAGGTAGCCTTCATTATCCCTGTCCACCAATATCCCTAACTCCTTCAGCGGTTCCATATCTTCATCAATAGCGCCTACACGGTCAATCAGGTCATCGTAATAGGTGGTGGGCACTTTTAAAAACTCCACGCCACGGCTCATCAGGTCTTTTACCGTTGTTACAATATCGTTGGTGGCTAAAGCCACGTGTTGTACGCCTTCGCCCTGGTAAAACTCCAGGTACTCTTCCACCTGCGATTTCTTCTTGCCCTCGGCCGGTTCGTTGATCGGGAATTTAACAAAACCATTGCCACTGCTCATTACTTTACTCATCAGGGCCGAATACTCGGTAGAAATATCTTCATCATCAAACGATAAAATATTCTTAAAGCCCATTACGTCTTCATAAAACTTTACCCAGGGGTTCATGCCGTTCCAGTCTACATTGCCCACACAATGGTCAACATATAACAGGCCGGTATCGGTGGGTTGAAAATGCGGGTTGCTCCAGGCACGGTAACCGGGCATAAAAGCACCTGTGTAATTCTTTCTTTCTATAAACAAATGCACGGTATCGCCATAAGTATGTATGCCGCTCATAACCACTTCACCAAAATCGTCTTTCATGATTACAGGTTCCATATAACTGGTAGCGCCACGGCTGGTGGTTTCCTGCCAGGCACTGGTGGCATCCTGTACACGTAATGAAAGGGCTTTTACACCGTCGCCATGTTTATAAATATGGTCGGCCATATCATTATCCGGGCGCAGGGGAGTGGTTAAAACAAAAGTCAGTTTATGCTGGCGCACCACGTAACTGGCCCTGTCCTTCATACCGGTTTCAGGCCCGGCATAGGCAAGGGCCTGGAAACCAAAGGCGCTCATATAATAATGGGCGGCCTGTTTGGCATTTCCTACGTAAAACTCAACATAATCGGTACCTTCCAGTGGCAAAAAATCGGTGGTGTTGGTAACGGCATTGGCCGCCTGTACAGTAGTAGACATACAAATCAATTTTATAGTAAACAGTGTTAATGTAAATGCGGAAAAAATTCCCTTAAAAAGGGTAATAGAAAATTAAGGAACAAGCTTTTATGAACCCATAGCAAGGGTCTCCATCAGCAGGTTGAAGTTGCCCCTGATGTCAGTAAACGGTTTATGTGGATAATCCGGTAACATGAATAACAAAGATATATTTTTTATATTATAACAGGGCAGGAGATTGATCAGGGGCTACCGGCTGCATTAACTCCGGTCGGCAACAGTTCCGGCTTTCCGCTGCAAGTCCGGCACAGCCCTCGCGCCGACCTTCACCGGGCTTTTCGCTCCAATCCGGCAGCCTTTCAGCATCAGTAATTAAACTCAGATACAACAGGTATAAAAAAACTGAAAGCCCCGATAAAAATCGGGGCTCGTATGAATTCAAACCGTCCAAGTGAGAATATCTTTACTGTTGTAAAATAATTTCGCCAACATCTACCGGTTTATCGGCTACTTCCAAATTATTTACAGACACATCTTTGTAAGGATCTTTTGCATCTACGATCAGGGTGTAGTTACCGGGTTTAACATCTACCGAAAACTTGCCCTGCGTTAATGTACCTTTTGTGGTATCACCACCGCTTTTAATAGCCCATACTGCTTCTGCTCCATCTGCCGGACTGATACTGCCGGTAATCGCACCTTGTAAAATAACACTGTCATCAGTTTTTGTAAAGGCAAATAATACGGCAACAATGGCTAGTATAAAGCCTACACTTAGTAATTTCTTTTTCATAACTTCTGTTTTAAAAAATTAAACAATTTTATTATTCCCTTCACAAACAGAAGTGGCTTGCTGTTTTTTGTATGTAAGTATTTCCAACTACTGTGCCAAAAGAGTATTACTGTGGAAAACTCTACCAATTTTACCGGTTAGTGGTATTACTTTCAAAAACAATGTTTTAACATCGGTTTTTCTCCGACGAAAAAATACGGTGCATAAAAAAAGAGGTCTGTACGACCTCTTTATATTATATAAAAAATTAGTAGTTTTTACTTAGTGGCGTCTAATACCAGTTGTTTAATTACCTCAATTGATACCCTCTCCTGTTCCATACTATCGCGGTGACGGATGGTAACGGTATTATCTTCCTTGGTCTGGTGGTCAACAGTTACACAAAAAGGAGTACCCAGGGCATCCATACGGCGATAACGTTTACCGATAGAATCTTTCTCTTCGTAAAAACAACGAAACTCTGTCTTGCAATTACTGATGATTTGTTCTGCAATTTCAGGTAATCCATCTTTCTTGGTCAAGGGCAATACAGCCAGTTTGATCGGGGCCAGTTTTGCCGGTAATTTTAACACTACACGGCTATCCTGTTTTTCGGCAGTACTAAGGTCCTGCTCTTCATAAGCATGGCTGATCACGGCCAGGAACATACGGTCTAAACCAATAGATGTTTCAATTACATAAGGAATATAATTGCCATAAGGTTTGCCGGTAGCCGGGTCAATATCGTTATCAAAATATTGTTGCTTCTTTTTGCTGTATTCCTGGTGCTGGCGCAGGTCAAAGTCTGTACGGCTGTGAATACCTTCCAGTTCTTTAAAGCCTATCGGGAAATCAAACTCAATATCACAGGCTGCATCAGCATAGTGGGCCAGCTTGTTATGCTCGTGAAAACGGTACATGGTATCA
>CAYUMH010000031.1:0-1377 GCA_964445775.1 uncultured Terrimonas sp. | reverse complement strand
TCGTGGTAGCGGTACTTTTCGGCCGGAATACCCAGGCTTTTATGCCATTTCAGGCGTTCTTCCTTCCAGAATTCGTACCACTCTTTCTGTGAGCCGGGACGGATAAAGAACTGCATCTCCATCTGTTCAAACTCACGCATACGGAATACAAACTGGCGGGCTACAATCTCGTTACGGAAGGCCTTACCGATCTGGGCAATACCAAAAGGTATTTTCATGCGGCCGGTCTTCTGTACATTTAAAAAATTAACAAAAATACCCTGGGCCGTTTCGGGGCGCAGGTAAACTTTATTATCCTCATCATCTGCCGATACGGTGCTGCCAAACTCAGTAGAGAACATCAGGTTAAACTGGCGTATATCTGTCCAGTTGGATGTTTCGCTGATAGAGCATACTATTTTATTATCCTCAATCAACTGTTTCAGTCCAGCAAAATCGTCTTTGGCAAGCAAAGCATCCATTGCAGCCAGCAAATCTTCTGCCTCTTTGTCTTTGCCTGCTGTTTTTAAATTTTCGGCATGGCCTTCAATTAAATGATCTACCCGGTAGCGTTTTTTACTGTCTTTATTATCGATCATCGGGTCGTTAAAATTATCTACGTGCCCCGATGCCTTCCAGGTGGTGGGATGCATAAAAATAGCCGCGTCAATACCAACGATATTGTCATGCAACTGGGTCATGCTTTTCCACCAGTAATCCTTTATATTCTTTTTTAACTCACTGCCCATCTGGCCGTAATCATATACCGCCTGTAAGCCGTCATAAATCTCGCTGCTGGGGAAAATAAAGCCATATTCCTTACAATGCGATATAATAGCCTGGAATTTGTTCGTATCGTTTGCCATAAGGCTGCAAAAGTACAGCAAAAGGGAATAAATTGAACAAGAAGCTTTTATGAGCGTTTATAGGTCAAAAAGGGATAATATTTTAAGGTCAGGCCTGCAATTGATTGATTTGTATTGTCATAACAAGGTCATAAAACCATTTTGCATAAAGTTTTTCCTGATTTCATAAACAATAGGGACTGACAGCCTTACACCTTTGCAAAAATTTTAAGGCGTTGCGGCGTTTGTATATATCAGGGTTAGGCTTTTTACTGCTTTTTATTGTTACGGGCAATGTTAATGCCCAATCAAAATACACGCTTACCGGTGTTGTTACCGATAAAGCGAATGACTCGCTCTTGTCTGATATTACCGTGTCAATAACTAAAGACACGATTACCCGCTATACACAAACCGACAAAAAAGGCAATTTTTCCTTTAGTGCATTAGGTGCTGGTAATTATATCATCAACCTTACTTCTGTTAATTACCAGGAGCAAACGCTCCGGGTTTTATTGGATAAAGACAAAAATATCCAGCTCAGGCTGGAGTC
>CAYUMH010000030.1:0-39984 GCA_964445775.1 uncultured Terrimonas sp. | reverse complement strand
TATTTTACTAAAGTGTGACCAGCTCAGGGGTATCATTTCAGTAAAATACATCCTTTTGTACCACAGGACCAGGCATTGGGTTATAAAAGGATGTATTTTACTAAAGTGTGACCAGCTCAGGGGTATCATTTCAGTAGCGGCATTCAACTTCATGGTACAGCTGCCCAGTGAAATCATGGAAGTATTTAAAGACAGGTCTTTATTTTCCAGTGATTTGATGTAGCGCATCATCTGGCTTTCACTGCGGTGTGTATTAAATACCGGGTGTGTCAGGTAAGCGCTGTTACGGGTTAATGCTGCCGGTAAATGTTGTAAGCCTGCATCCATATGTATATCAAAACTTACCGGGTCGGTATCGTTTTCAAAACAATTGATCAGGTCAAACAGGTCATCCGTATTGGTGGTCTCATCTATTGCAATACCTACCAGGTCGCTGCCGATATAACGTAAGTTGATCTGTTGTTGTAAAGCCTTTTCACGAATAGCCTGCTGATTGTTTACTTTTACAACGATGGTATCGAAGAAGTATTGGTTTACTACAGTATATCCCCTTGCTATTAATGATTCGGCCACAGTTTGGGCCAGTAAAGCCACACGGGAAGCAATATCTTTCAGGCCATCAGGACCATGATATACCGCATACATGGCCGCCATATTGGCTAGTAATGCCTGTGCCGTACAAATATTGGAGGTTGCTTTTTCCCTTTTAATATGCTGTTCACGGGTTTGCAGGGCCATACGTAAAGCACGGTTGCCTTCGGCATCCACACTTACACCAATGATACGGCCGGGGATGCTGCGTTTAAATTCATCCTTGGTGGAGAAGAAAGCAGCATGTGGTCCGCCATAGCCCAGGGGAACACCAAAACGTTGTGCACTTCCCAGGGCAGCATCGGCACCCAGTTCACCGGGAGGGGTTAATAAGGTTAATGCCAGCAGGTCGGTAGCCATAGCTACATAACCGTTTACGGCATGTATACTGTCAATAAAAGAACGGTAATCTTCAACAGCGCCTTTATCGTTGGGGTATTGTACAATAGCGCCAAAATAAGTATCGTCAATAATGGCAGTAGCGTATGCGCCAAATACCAGTTCCACGCCAATCGGCTGGGCACGTGTAACCAGTACATCCTTGGTTTGGGCAAAGATATCTTCGTCCACAAAGAATTTAGGTTTTGTTGGAACAGCACCTTTATTCACGGTATGGAAGAACATGGCCATGGCTTCGGCAGCGGCAGTAGCTTCATCCAGTAAGGAGGCATTGGCAATGGGCAGACCGGTCAGGTCGCTTACCATGGTCTGGAAGTTCAGTAAGCTTTCCAGGCGACCTTGTGAAATTTCGGCCTGGTAAGGCGTGTATTGGGTATACCAACCCGGGTTTTCAAAAACATTGCGTAAAATAACCGAAGGGGTAATGGTATCGTAATAACCCTGGCCAATATAGGTTTTGTACACTTTGTTTAGTAAAGAAACTTCTTTAATATGCTGTAAATAAGCATGTTCGCTTAAAGAAGGTGGCAGATCCAAATCCTTATCCATGCGGATGGCGGTGGGCACCGTTTTGTCTATCAGGCTGTCCAGTGAGGGTTCGCCAATTACTTGTAACATGTGCTCGGTATCTGCTGCGGTAGGGCCGATATGGCGGGGTAAAAATTCCCCGGCCTGTTTACTAAACAAACTCATATTATATAATGAACTTAATTGTGTAAAAAGATGCGCAAAGGTACGATAGTTATAATCATTTTTAAAGTACTTCTGCAAGACTGTGCATAACCCCTGAATAGCCGGGAAATCAAACGATTGAGTTGAGTGAAGGGAGATAACCGGCGCAGGTCTTCCGCAGGATGACCTGCGCCGGCAAAACCTGCCCGATTGTATCGGGATTGCTTATAACGGGCCATACAACACAGTGGTAAAACTTACCCGATTTAATCGTTTTTAAAAAACCGGTTTCAAATATATTTGGTAACACCAACATGCCAACCTTATGTCATCCAACTATAAAGTGGGCGAAGACAGTACGCCTCATTTTGTAACTTTTACTGTTGTTGCCTGGATTGATGTTTTTAGCCGGGAGTTGTACAAAGAACTGTTTATTAAAAGCCTGCAATATTGCTGCGAAAAGAAAGGCCTGATCTTACACGCCTGGGTTATTATGACCAATCATGTGCACCTGATCATCAGTTCTACCGATAATAAAATTGAATACCTGGTCAGGGATATTAAAAAGTACACCAGCAAACAGATCATTAAAACCATACAGGAAAACCCGGCTGAAAGCAGAAAAGAATGGATGGTGAATATTTTTAGATTTACTGGCCGGAATAATAACAATAATAAAGAGTTTCAATTCTGGAAGCAGGATTATCACCCCATTGAATTGCATAATGATCAAAGGCTACAGCAACGTCTTAATTATTTACATGAAAATCCCGTGAAAAGCGGCCTGGTATGGGAACCGCAACATTATAAGTACAGCAGTGCAATTGATTATTATACAAATGGGCGAGGGTTGTTAAAAATTCAGCATTTATAGCCCGATACAATCGGGAGGATTTATAACGTCACAAGTCGCCCTCCGGAAGACTTGCGACAGATGTGGGTGGATTTATAGAGTCTCAAGTCGCCTTTCGGAAGACTTGAGACAGATCATTTATTGTCCCGATGCAATCGGGACGGATTTATAACGTCACAAGTCATCCTTACGGAAGACTTGCGACAGATGCGACTTGCGACAGATCAGACAGATGTATAAAGAACATTTCCATCAATTAGCACATCAGCAAATTAGCACATTAACCTAATAGTCCAGGTCCAGCTTAAGCCTGTCCTTTAGTTCTTTTATAAGCGGGTATATTTCCACCATTTTAATGAACTGTTCGCTGGAAGAAAGCGGGGCGTCGCCGCCTACCAGTATTTCCTGGTTCTCAATTTTGGTGATAATGAATTCGATTTTGACATTTTCCAGTTTTTCTTTTAAAAACTCGGTAGCGCGGCGGGAGTTACTTTCAATAAAACGGTATTGAATGGTATTGCCGGCTTTAGCATAAAAACTATCGGGGCCGGTAATGACCAGTTCGGACATTTCAAAGTTTTGACCGGCCGCATTTTTTTCGTCCTTTAATATTTGGGCAAATTCATCCCAGGCTGCCCGCAGGGTTTCCATTTGCAGGGGTTTGTTTTCCCGTTTATTTTCCTCGGCATTTTTATACTGGCTACGGATTTTTTCTAAAGCGGATAGTTTACTGCCACCGCCCAATGGTTTGGTAGCACTACTGGTAGGCTGGGGCGTGGCAACCGGCTGGCGGGTAGCTTGCTGCGGCCTGGTTTCAGTAATGGTTAGCCTGGCTTCCGGTTCCCTGGCTACCATAGTATTGGTAGCAGCAGGAACGGTTTCTTTAAGCGGAGTGGTAACAGGTGCTGCAGCCTTGGGTTTATGCTCCAGCATACGCAGTTGCCTGAAACCTACCGGCCTGGTCGTTTCAACTAATTTTTTTTTACTTACACCGTCATCCGCAGTAGTAAGTTCCATAGCCTGTTGCAGGTAACAGAGCTTTATTAAAGCCATTTCTACATGCAGGCGTTTATTGCGGGCTGCTTTAAAGCTTATTTCTGTTTCGGTAAGTATGTTAAGGGCACTGATCAGTACAGCAGCCGATACTTCCTTTGCCTTTTCGAGGTAACGGGATTTATGATTTTCCACTGCTTCCAATAAAGCAGCAGCCCTTTCATCTTTACATACCAGCAGGTTACGGATAAATTCGGCCATACCATTTAATACCATATCCCCTTCAAAACCTTTGCGGTTAATATCATCGTATAGTAACATGGCGCCGGCAAGGTCTTGTTGCAACATACATTCCAATACCTTAAAATAATAATCGGCATCCAGTATGTTCAGGTGTTCCAGCGTATTGGCATAGTTTAATTGGCCACCGGTGAAGCTTACAATTTTATCCATGATGCTTAATGCATCACGCATACAGCCTTCACTTTTCTGCGCTATTACCTGCAAGGCCGCTTTATCGGCTGTTACTTCTTCTTTCTCACAAATTTCCTGCAGATGTTCTACCGTATCGTTATTGGTAATACGTTTAAAGTCGAAGATCTGGCAACGGCTCAGGATGGTAGGAAGTATTTTATGTTTTTCGGTAGTAGCCAGAATAAAGATGGCATAGGAAGGCGGTTCTTCCAGCGTTTTTAAAAAGGCATTGAAAGCCGAGGCACTTAACATGTGCACCTCATCTATAATATACACTTTGTAGCGGCCGGCCTGGGGGGCAAAACGTACCTGTTCAACCAGGGCCCGGATATCATCAACCGAGTTATTACTGGCCGCATCGAGTTCATGTATATTCATGGAAGTGCCTTCGTTGAAGGACACGCAGGAATTACATTTATTACAGGCTTCGCCATCTGCGGTACGATCCTCGCAGTTAATGGTTTTTGCCAGGATACGGGCGCAGGTTGTTTTACCTACACCACGCGGACCGCAAAATAAAAACGCATGCGCCAGCTGGTCATTTTTGATGGCGTTTTTGAGGGTTGTAGTAATATGCGACTGTCCCACAACTGTGTTAAACAACTGTGGTCTGTACTTACGGGCTGATACAATAAATTTTTCCATACCTGAGCGGCTAAATTAGCTATTTATAAACAAAGATGAGTGGTATTTGGTTGGGTTAATATGCACATTTGATTAAGGTAGAAGGCCTGAGGTAGAAGGTATAAGCTGCAAGCTTTATTGGGAAAGGCTTATACCTTAAACTTTACTTCTTTTAAACCTTGCTGACGGGCTGCCCGACTGGCAGTAGTAGCTGCACCTGTGCGTTTGGCAGGGGTGTGGGAGGTGCACTACTACCAAAGGCGGGGACTATAGCCGATAAGCGATATACAGCTGATAGCCCCAGATAGTGCTGTTACAAAAAATAAAAATAACAACGAAAAATTTGTTGAATTACGAATTATTCGTAACATTGTTTATCCGTTCGTAGTTTGTTATCAACTTGTTAAAGAAATTTAGAATATTTTGATAGTACGAATTACTTCGTATTATTGTGTCCCCATCACAAAATGAGTTTATGAGAAAAGTTTTTTATTTGCTGGTACTGGCAGTTGTATGTTTATTAGGTGTTCAGGAAGGATTTGCACAAAAAGGACAAATAAGTGGCGCCTTAACTGATTCATCGGGAAAATCGCCGGTTGCCTATGCCACTATTACTGTTTTTACTGCACAGGACACCACCATTGTTACTTACCGTATGAGCGATGAAGCCGGTAAATTTAAAGTACCCGGTTTACCTGTTAACAAGCCATTGCGGGCTGTAATTACTGCCACCGGCTTTGATGTGTGGCGCCAGGAGTTTACCCTAACTGCAGATAATAATCAATTGGAGATACCCACTATAAAAATGTTACCCAATGTTCAGGAGTTGGAAGAAGTGCTGGTAATATCGGAGCGGCCGCCGGTGGTGGTGCGGAAAGATACCATAGAGTTTAATGCCGCAGCCTTTAAAACCTTACCAACTGCCCTGGTGGAAGATCTGTTAAAGAAGTTTCCCGGTGTGGATGTGGACAAGGAAGGAAATATTACGGTGAATGGCCGTAAAGTAAATAAGATGCTGGTAGAAGGAAAGGAGTTTTTTGGCAGCGATCCTAAAATTGCATCCAAGAACCTGCCTGCCAATTTAATTGATAAAGTACAGGTGGTAGATGATAAAGAAGAGTTGCAGCGTAACCCCGACCTGTCTGCCGGAGAAGTAGGGCAGGTAATTAACCTGAAACTGAAGAAGAGTATTAAACAGGGATGGTTTGGTAAATTGTATGCAGGTGCCGGTACCGATGAACGTTATGAAGCGGGCGGCATAGTGAACATGTTCCGCGATACCTTGCAGGTAAGTGCATTGGGCTATACCAATAACTTAAACCGGTCGGGCTTTGGCTACCAGGATGTGATGAATATCGGCGGTTTTAACCGCAATAATATTAACAGCATGATGGTGAGCAGCACCGGTGGGTTTGCCTTAAATGATATTTCTTTTGGTGGCCTGGGACAGGGCTTACAGCGTACTACCGGTGGCGGCCTTAATGCTAATACACTGATAGGCAAAAAAACAACCCTGAGCCTGCAATATTTTTACGGTCAGAACAACGGCGTAGTACAGCAAAAAACATTACGCCAGCAGTTTTTCAGCGATACTACTTTGTATAGCGACCGGGTGAATGATGCTGAAACCAATGATTACTCGCACCGTATTTCGGCTTACCTGAAAACACAGCTTGATTCGACCAGTACCCTGGAGTACCGGCCCAGCTTTAGCTTTGTAAAGAAGGATGCCAACAGTACGGACAGTTCGATAACTACCTCCAATTTTGATCCGCTCATTAATAAAAGCATCAACGAGCAACACCAGCGGTCCAAAGGTTTTTCCATGCAGCAGGAGTTATCATATAGCAAACAGTTCAGGAAAAAGGGAAGGTCCTTTTATGCTACCCTGAATTTTAATATGAACAGTAATAAAGCTGACCAGTATAATGATGTGGAGAACCAGTTTTATAAAACAAACAGCAGCACTTTATTGCAACAGTTAAGAAACCAGGACCAGCAATCATGGAACGGCAGGTTGTATGCTAACTACAACGAACCACTGACCAAGTCCTTATCATTGCGTTTTACACAAACACTGGAGTTGTTTCATGATAAAGATAATATTGCTTCCTTTGAATATGATCATGCCACCGGGAAGTATATTGTACCGGATGAAACTTTTACCAATGGCCTGGAGCGTGACGGTTTAAGGAACAGCACTTTTGCCGGTTTAAGTTATAAGTATAAAAAATGGACCATTACACCCGGTGCTACCTGGCGGTATTTACAGATAGATAATGAGTTTAAAAAAGACCCTTCGCTGAAACAAAGTTTTTCTTTTATTATGCCGGCCATTAGTGTACGCTGGGATAAATGGAGCTTTAATTATAATGTATTTGTAAACGAGCCGCAGATCACCGACCTGCAACCAACGGTGAACAATACCAATCCTTTGTTCATCAGCATGGGTAACCCCGCATTGAAACCTACCAAATCACATTCCTTATCGGTAAATGCTTATTCCTATGATGCTAAAAACTCCATTAATTATAACCTTTATCTAAATGGAGCCATCAGCGAGGATGCTGTAATAAGGCAGCGTACCATTAATGATAACGGGGTACAGGTTTCCTCTCCGGTGAATACGGATGGCGTATGGCGCGGACAGATGAGTGCCAGTATGCGTAAGCAGTATAAGTATGGGCAGAAATGGAAAATATCGGTTGGCCCGTCTATATACGCTACGTATAACCAAAGCCTGGTATTATTGAACCAAAATCGCAGTACGACCAAGAATTTCATGTTCAACCCCGGTGTGAATGCCTCTATTAACTGGGATGATAAAATTGAGTTGAACCCCCGTTATGGTCCGGCATGGAGTAAAGCTACTTATGAAGATAATATTTACCCAGGCCTGGAATTATGGCGTCATACGGCTGCTACCGACCTGATTATACGTATGCCTAAGAAGATCGTTTGGGAAACTTCTCTGGATTATAACTATAACCCACAGGTAGCCGCCGGTTTACAAAAGAATATTTATCGCTGGAATGCAGCTGTCAATTTCTTGTTCCTAAAGCAGGATAAAGGCCAGTTAAAACTATCGGTATTTGATATACTGAACCAGAATAATACCGTTTACCGCAACATATCGGAAAACTTTATAACCGATTCGGAAACATTATCATTACGCCGTTACTTTTTACTGACCTTCACTTATAATATCAGGAATTTTGCTGCCGGTAAAGTAGGAGGAAGAGACCGTTTTCTCATGTTTTAATCAATATCCCAAACCAACTGTTTGTTATGATGGAGTGTTGTATGACACTCCATTTTTTATGAAAGCATGGGGTGCATAGGATGAGTTGTAGTATCAAACATATAACGGTAGGTAACCAGTTTGCGGCTGCGATAGGTACCGAGGGATTCGGCAACGCTGATCATTTTAGGATTGAATTCACCAATCCATTGCATTTCATATTCATCATAAACAGGTTTGCCAATACGGCCATCGGCTTGCAGATCCTGTATTACCTTACTGCCTTCCACAATAATATAGGCATCCACCCCTTTGCCCTGGAACTCCGGCACTACACCAAAAACAAGGCCGGTGAATTTTTTATTAGGCCGGGTAAGTTTTATCCATAAGAAGTAAAGCTTCTGCCATATACCAAATTTTCCATTCAGGTATTTAAACCATTGGTTAAGATCGGGCAGGTTGATCCAGATGGCAATGGGTTCGTTTTTATAATAGGCAAACCAGCAGATGCGCTCATCCAATACCGGCTTCATGGCATTGAACATATTGATGACTACTTTTTCATCCAGTTGTTTTATGCCTCCATGACCTGCCCAGGCTTTATTGTACACTGTTGCAAAATCAGTGGCAAATTTTTCAATATGGTTACGTTGTATATGGACGGCGCTGAAGTTTTCATCCGCAGCAATATCAGCATGCCGGGTGAAAAATTTTTCCTGTAAAGGGTTCCTGGTATCCAATGCAAAACATACCTGGTTAAAGAAAGGTTTAAAGCCGTAGTTCTCTAACAGTTGCTGGTAATAGGGCGGGTTATAATTAAGTCCGTATACAGGCGGTGTAAACCCTTCCGCCAGTAGGCCCCACCAGCGGTCTCTTTCTCCAAAATTAATGGGGCCGTCCATCGCTTCCATGCCTTTCTGCTGTAACCAGGTTTTAGCAGTATCCAGTAACAGGTTGGCGGCTTCCTGGTTGTTAATGCATTCAAAGAAGCCCATGCCGCCAACGGGTATAGTATCGCCTTTGTTTTTATACTTGCTGTTAACAAAAGCAGCAATACGCCCAATAAGTTTATTGTTATTATCTTTTAAGATCCAGCGGGTAACTTCACCATGCCGGAATGCCTTGTTCTTTTGCGGATCAAATACCGTTGCAATGTCTTTGTTTAAAGGACGGATATAGTTGGGGTCATCTTTTTGTAAAAGATAGTTTACCTGTATAAATTGTTTGGCAGTATCGGGCGTATTTACTTCAACTAAACGCATATAGCTACAGGTTAGTATAAGTTAATAATAAGGCTTGAGTGGTTAAGAATATAAAGTGAATAGCCAATAGTGATTCAAACATTCACTATTGACTATTCACTGTTTACAAGTTGTTTACCCCAATATTTTATTTCTTAGTGAACATTTTTTCCGCCAGTTTTTTATCATGGCCATAGATATCATCACGAAAGTTAAGCTGCCCCTGGTTATCAACCCATGCCGTGAAATAACCGATCACTACCGGCACCGTAGGATTGAGTGTTACATATTTTTCTTTACCCGCATTCATCGCTGCGGTGATTTTTTCTTCCGTCCATGCCGTATCCTTTCGTAACAGGTATTCTGCCAAACGCTTGGGTTCTGCCAGGCGGATACAACCATGACTGAAAGCACGACTGGCCTCGTTGAATAACCCTTTGCTGGGGGTATCGTGTAAGTAAATATTGTAGCTATTGGGGAATAAGAATTTCACCAGTCCCAATGAGTTACGGGGACCGGGTTTTTGGCGGATACCTCCGTTATACCTTTCCATATTATTACGGGCCAGGTAATTGGGGTTACGTTGCAGGGCCGGCATGATCTCCTTTCTTACAATGCTGTTAGGCACATTCCAGTACGGGCTGAAAACAATGTATTTCATTTGCCCGTTAAATATTACGGTGCCATGTGCAATAGAACCTACCACTACATTCATACTCCAGGCCAGCTGGCCTTTTTCGTACACATATAACCGATAGGCGGGAATGTTAACCAGCAGGTAATCCTGGTCGGTATTACCCGGCAGCCAGCGCATACGCTCCATATTAATTAATAACTGTTCTATACGTTGTTGTATGGGGCGGTTGATCTCTTTTAACAGGTCGTTACCGATAGCACCATCTTCTTTTAATCCATACCGGCGCTGAAAATGTTTTACGGCTGCCACCAGGGTAGTATCAAATATGGTAGTGGTATCATCTTCAGCTGCGTCACCGGTAAGAAATAAACGGTGTTTTATTTTTGCTAACGCTGCGGAAGTGTCACCTACTTTATAAAACTTTTTGGTGATGGCAATGCTGTCCCATTCACCGTCTTTCTGGTAACCGTAGTATTTTAATAATTGTTCTTTCAGTAAATTGTATTGTTTGTTCAGCGGTTCATAGTTCTCTATGTTTTTACCCTTATTGCTGATGAGAGAGTCCAGTAAACCGGTCATATCAGTTTTTTTACGGGGAATGAACCAGCCAAGGTCCTGCAGGTTGATGGATGAGTCGCCCACATAGGCTTTAAAAGCATACTGGAAAAACTGGGCTGTTAAACCTAATTCAGTACCTAATCTTTTTTTGGAAGGTACCTGGTACTTACTGCTGTCCGATGTTAAGGAGTCATGCAGTTGTTGCAGGTCTTCATTATATAAGCTGCTATCTTTTGAATACAGTATATACTGGCTTTGCGCATTTAAAAAACTACCGGCATATTCTGCCACACCGGTACTGTCGAACCAGGCAAACTGGTAGTTGCGGCTGTTATAGAAACTACGTATACGTTGAGCCAGGGTATCACCCAGGGATTGTTTGGCAATATAATCTTCCATAGCCGCACTGTCTAAAAACAGGTCGTTATAGGCATTTTTTACGGTGATTGTGGTGTCACGGGGCTGAACGACAAATTCTTTAGGTTGCTGGTTATTACAGGCAACAAAGAACAAAGCTGTCAATAATACAAGTCCGGTAAGTTTTAACATACATGGCGTCTTTGGTGAAACAATACCAATTTAATAATAATAATAATGCCATTTATTGCATCGGGGCAATAAATGGCATTAATTCTACAGAAATCTGTAATAAATCTTATTAATACTGCAGTAATCCGTTAGGAGTTGTAATTACTACTTCTTTTTTATCTGATGCTTCTACGCGACCAATAACTTGTGCCGCAACGCCATACCCATTGGCGATATTGATAATATTATTGGCTTCTGCCTCGGTGGTATAAATTTCCATACGGGTACCCATATTAAATACCTGGTACATTTCCCTGTCGTCGGAACCGCTGGCCGATTGTATGATCCTGAAAATTTCAGGAGGTGTGAACAGGTTATCTTTTACAATACGTAAAGGTGCCGGTAAGTATTTTAAACATTTGGTTTGCCCGCCGCCGCTGCAATGGATCAGGCCATGTACAGCATGAAAATGGTTCACCAGGATATCTTTTAAAATGGGCGCAAAGGTACGGGTAGGTGAAAGTAATAATTCACCGATTGTCTGCATGCCAAATTGTGTATCTATTATTTCGGTGAAACGATGAGGGCCAATATATACTACCGAATCATCCAGCTCATTATCATATGATTCAGGAAAGTCCTCAGCATAAATCTTATGTAGCACATCATGACGGGCACTGGTGAGGCCGTTGCTCGCCAGGCCACTGTTATAACTGTGCTCGTAATTGGCTTTACCAAATGAAGCCAGGCCTACAATTACATCACCGGCGGCAATTTTATCGTTGGTAATTAATTTGTTTTTAGGCCAGCGGGCAGCCATAGTACCGTTAACGGCCATGGTACGCACCACATCACCTACATCGGCCGTTTCGCCACCCATATAAGTAATGTTTACGCCAAAGTTCTTCATGGTATCAAAAAACTCCTGGCTGCCATTGATCACGGCTTCCAGTACTTCGGCCGGGATGATCCTTTTATTACGGTCAATAGTAGAGGAGAAAAGTAACTGGTCGTAAATACCCACACAAAGCAGGTCGTCCAGGTTCATTACAATGGCATCCTGGGCAATACCTTTCCATACACTTACATCGCCTGTTTCTTTCCAGTATAAATAAGCTAAAATGCTTTTTGTGCCGGCACCGTCCGCATGCATAATGTTTACCCAGTCGGCATCGCCGCATAATACATCGGCGTAAATTTTACAGAACGCATTGGGATATAACCCTTTATCTAATTTTTCGGTAGCGGCATGCACTTCTTCTTTTTGTGCACTTACGCCTCTTTTATTGTACAGGCTCATGGCCGCAAAGGTAGCAACATAATTAGATAAAGAGGTGATTGGGCAGGCAGATAATTTTATGTCAGCGGCTGTACAGCCCTGGTACCCGGGCAACATTCCTGACTCTTCTTTACAATGAAAAAGCTGACACGGCCTTGCGTTGCAGGATAAGCCATATATGCTGTCCGTTAATAAAGATTATACTTCAGAAAGTTTCAGTTTTACTTTATAGGTTTCTTTTACAGGCGGTGCAGGACAGTTTGTACATGGATAGGGTGTTAGTTCCAATACTTCTATTTTTACCCGGTTAATGGTTGTATCTGAAGAAGGCAGTGATGGTAACGTGGTGTTGGATGCCAGTTGGATCTTATGTAATTCAGTATTTATCAAGACGCTTAACTCAATAATGGCACTACCTTGCCAGATACAAACAACATCTTTAGGGCAGCGGGAATCGCTTTGTACCTGGTTAAAGCAGACATTGACAACCTGGCTTGTCAAAGCGTAGTCTTTACATTGTGTAACCCGTAAATTGTTGCCCTTTTCTTTTGTCTTACTACAGGATAATAAAACAACAGCAGCAATAAGTGTATATATCTTACATGCTTTCATTTTTTATTTGTTCTGACCATTCTGTAAAGAGCAGCGTTGCTTACTACATAACAAAAAAGCTAAAATATTTTTGAAAGGGCTAAAACAGGTAAGACTAATAAATTGTCTGAAATAAAAATGCACTGACGGAACGGCGGGATAAAAGTTTATACCACAGCAGCCCTTAGTTTTACCAATTGTTCCAGTAATCCTTCCAGCAGGTCCAGTTTAAGCATATTAGCGCCATCACTCAGGGCTACTGCCGGGTTGGGATGGGTTTCAATGAATAGTCCATCTGCTCCTGTAGCAATGGCCGCCTTGGCGATGGTGCTGATCAGTTGCGGGTTACCGCCAGTTATACCACTGGTCTGGTTGGGTTGTTGTAAAGCATGGGTAACATCCATTACCACCGGTGTTTGGTGGGCCTGCATCCAGGGTATATTGCGGTAATCCACTACCAGGTCCTGGTAACCAAAGGTGGTGCCCCTTTCTGTCAGGATGATCTTATTATTACCGGCATTTTTTATTTTCTCCACGGCAAATTTCATAGAAGGCCCACTGAGGAACTGGCCTTTTTTTACATTGACAACTTTACCTGTTTCGGCCGCAGCAACCAGCAGGTCGGTCTGGCGGCATAAAAAAGCGGGGATCTGTAAAATATCCACGTACTTGGCAGCTTCGGCAGCTTCTTCATGCGCATGTATATCAGAAGTGGTAGGTAGTTTATAGGTTTCGCCCACTTTTTTTACCAATGCTAAACCGGTTTCATCGCCCAGACCGGTAAAGGAGCTGGCGCTGGTACGGTTGGCTTTTCGGTAGGAAGCTTTAAAAACATAGGGGATACCCAGGTTTTTGCAGATGCCTGATACTTTATCGGCCACTTCCATAACCAGTTCTTCACTTTCTACCACACAGGGGCCTGCAATTAAAAAAAAGCTTTTTTCATTGTACGATTGTCCGGCGAACAGATCTTTTAACATGGGTTCCATTCCGCAAAATTAAGGAGAAATAAACTGGGCATCAAGCCTATCTTTTACCAGTTATAAAAACTTCGGCAAACGATTGAAAATAACAGGCCGCCTGTGTCTTTAAGTTGAATGAATGTCGCAGAACAGCGTACCATAAAGGGTTTTATAAATACGGGTAATAGAACTTTTTATTTTTTACTTTTTAATTAAAATGTTAATGCCCATAAATAATTTTTACACTTGCTTTTTGGCCTTTACTTTTACAGCTAAATCATCAGTATGGTAAGAGAAAAAATATTGGTTATTGGCGCCAGCGGACAAATAGGAGTGGAGTTAACACTGGCCCTTAGAAAAATATATGGTAACAGTAATGTAATTGCTTCGGACCTGCGTGAACAAAACCCTTTACTGGAAGGTACGGGCCCTTATGTAAGCCTGGATGTAATGAACAAGGAAATGTTACATGTGCAGGTAATACGCCAGGGTATTACACAGATCTATTTACTGGCGGCTATTTTATCGGCCACCGGTGAAAAAAATCCGGGTCTTGCCTGGCACCTGAATATGCAAAGCCTGCTGAATGTGCTGGATATAGCCCGCGAGGAAAACCTGACAAAAGTTTACTGGCCCTCTTCCATTGCTGTATTCGGACCCACTTCGCCCAAGAAAAATTGTCCGCAGCAAACCATTATTGAACCTACTACCGTTTATGGTATCAGTAAATATGCCGGTGAGTTCTGGTGTAATTATTACCACCTTAAATATGGTATTGATGTAAGAAGCCTGCGTTATCCCGGTTTGATCTCTTACAAATCGGCCCCGGGTGGCGGTACTACCGATTATGCGGTGGAGATTTATCATGAGGCATTGGAAGAAGGAAAGTATACCAGCTTTTTATCAGAAGATACTTACCTGCCAATGATGTATATGCCCGACGCTATCAGGGCAACCATTGAATTAATGGAAGCGCCGGCTGATAAAATCAAAGTGCGCACTTCTTATAATCTTTCAGGCATGAGTTTTTCTCCTAAAGAGATAGGTGCTGAGATACAAAAACATATCCCCGGCTTTACTATGACTTATGAACCTGATTACCGCCAGGAGATTGCCAACAGCTGGCCACAGAGCATTGATGACAGTGTTGCCCGCGCCGACTGGGGCTGGAAAGAAGAGTTTAGCCTGGCAGATATGACGAAGGACATGCTGGAGAATCTGAAGAAATAATCAACTTGTTTTAATAAAAGATAAACGGGCTGCACAGTTAACTGGCAGCCCGTTTTATATTGAATACATTAACGTAAAATGCTGAAATCATCATAGGGCGTTAATGGCATCCCGGTAATGGTTACATGATCCACTTTTGCCAGGGGTGGTCCCTGTTTGCACCAGCTTACCAGTTGATCTAACTGCTCCTGAGTTCCTGTAGCCATAATGCTTACGCTACCATCGGCATTATTTTTTACGGTGCCGTTAATATGTAATGCCAAAGCCTGTTTGCGGGTGCTCTGCCTGTAGTAAACACCCTGTACTTTTCCGCTTACTATGATATTGATTGTTCTGATAAACCTTGTTTAGAAAGTTTTATATCTTTTAAAGAAATAGCCGGCCGTTACACCAAAGCTGCGGTTTTTAATGCTGGGTCCTTCTTCATGGTTATTGATGGAACCTATCCCTAAAGAATATTGTAAAGAAATATTGAACCGGTTACTTACTTCATAACCTAATTGCCCGATCAGGCTGGCGCCGATATAACTGTAACTGTTAAAATCAAATACCATTTTACGGTCAACATGGGTATTATTGTTCAGGTCCATTTTTTCTTTACCGCTTATGTTTACGTCAATGGAAGGTCCTACTTTAATGAACAGGTGTTTTTCTTTTCTGCTGAGATCGAACTGTAGTAATGGTGCTACTTCAATAGTATGTAAGGTTACATTATTATTGAGTGCATTGGGTTCGGGAAAAGGGGAACTACGGTTATAATCTACCTTGTATCCTTTTAAACTATAAAAGATAGCGGGAGCAAAAGAGAAAATCCCTTCCAGGCGCATTTTTGAGCCTACGCCCACCATGGCACCCACTTTATAATCGGTTTCCTGTTTGGCGCCACCAATTACATAGCGTGCGGTAGTGGCCTGTGGTCCTCCAAAAACAAACAGGTCGATCTGTGCATTACCTGCAAATGATAAGCAACATACAAGTGCTAAACTGAGTAAATACTTCATAAATGTTTTTACGTTAAACAGTGTTTAATAATTAAAAAACGAATAAAGTTTTACATAAAAGTGTGGTTAGCACTTACTTAGGGATTTGGAAGCAGGTAAAGAGGTGCGCAAAACTAGCTATTAAAGGCATAATTCCAAAATCGGCCTTTCAGTGGCCATCATTAAAACTTTTTAGCAGGGTCTTTAATGTCCTTACTGTTGTTGTACGCTTCGGAGCCGTTTTTAACAATGGACAGGCTCTGCCAGTCTTCGTTTTTTAACATGCGGCCTATATATACGATCTGGCCCACATGATAAGGGTAATGTGCCAGCTGCCGGTTAATCGCATCTATTAAACTAAGACCTTCCTGGCGGATATAAATGGTTTTTAACAGGTCTTCTTCTGTAAAAGAAGCCAGTGCATCAAACAGGCAGGCCCAGCCGGCTTCCCATTTTGCCAGTAATTCGGCCCTGGTTTGGACGGGAAAGATGCCAAACTCATCATCTCTTTTACGCCAGGGTTTTTCACCATCCTCGGTTAAGATATTGGTCCAGCGGCTTAACATATTGCCACTCATATGTTGAATAATAACGGCAATACTATTGGATGCTGCATCGGGCTGGTAATGATAATCCGCATCATTGGTTAATTGCACAAATGTTTTATCGCCTAAATCTTTATAGTTTTTAAAGCGCCTTGTTACGGCATTTAAATATTCGGTTGCTATACTCATAAATGATAATTAAGAATGAATAATTAATAATTAAAAATGAAAGCAGGTAACAGCAGTCGGGTGAGTTGATGAATAGACTTGTTGCAGTACAAGTGTGCGACGCAACCACAGTTGATAGTAGTTATATAGCCCGCACCAATATAAACCGTATTCTGTATACTATATACTCAATACTATATACTTAATACTTTATACTATACACCTACCATCCCCTCGCATCATCATCACCACGTTTATCGGCAACGGCCTCAAACTTTCCGTTCGGTAATACTTTAATCACTTCTGTACGGCCAATGGCGCCGCGTTTGTATAATTTATAACCCATCATCTCCAGGGCAATAGCCGTGGCGCTGCTGAAATCATTTTCAATATCTACCCGGTCCGGCAACCACTGGTGATGGAATTTAGGTTTGTTAACCGCATCAATGGTACTTAAGTTAAACTCAATAATGTTCACTAATGTCTGGAAAACAGAAGTGGGAATAGTCGTACCGCCCGGTGTGCCTACTACGAGGTAAGGTTTGTTGTTTTGTAATACAATGGTAGGGGTCATAGAGCTCAACATACGTTTGCCGGGTTTAATGGCATTGGCTTCGCCACCTACAGCGCCATACATATTGGGAACACCTGGTTTGATGCTGAAATCATCCATTTCATTGTTTATGAAAAAACCTGCCCCTCCTACAACCGTTCTGCTGCCATAACCACCATTAAGTGTAGTAGTTACGGCTACAGCATTGCCTTCGTTATCAATAACACTTAAATGCGTGGTTTCTTCATGTTCAGGCACGGGCACTACCCCCGGTTTAATATCGTTGCTGTTACTGGCTTTGCCTGGTGTAAAGGTCTTCATACGGTCTGCCAGGTAAGCTGTTGCCGCAAGTGCTTTTTCAGGAACGGGATAAAAATCTTTATCACCCATGTACTCTGCACGATCCGCATAAGCCCTGCGCTCCGCTTCTACCATAAGTTGTACGGCTTCGGCCGATTGAAAGCCCATATTACTGATCTGGTAGGGTTCAATCATCTTCATCATCTGGTGTAATAATAAACCGCCGCTGCTGGGCATGGGCATGCCTACAATGGTGTAAGCTTTGTAATCAAACACATGGGGTTCGCGGGGTTGGGCTTTGTAATTTTTTAAATCTTCCATACTGATAATGCCTTTGCCTCTTTGCATTTCGGCAACAATCAGTTTTGCTGTTTCGCCTTCATAAAAACCGGCGGCTCCTTTTTCTTTAACACGCTGCAAGGTATGGGCCAGGTCGGTTTGTACCAGTGTATCACCGGCTTTCCAGGGCGTGTTTTTCATAAACGCATTGGGTTGCGTATTGTATTTTTTCAGGTCATTCTGCAGACTGTTTAATGAGCGGGCTTCTCTTTCTGTGAGTACAAATCCTTTTTCGGCTAAAAGAATAGCCGGTGCAATGAGTTTTTCAAAACTTAGCTTAGCATAAGGCATAGAGGCAAATAAACCTGCAATGGTACCCGGTACGCCTGCTGCCATGTGCCCGTTCTGGCTTTTATCGGTACTGGCATTACCTGCAGCATCCAGGTACATATCACGATGGCCTGCTGCGGGAGCTTTCTCCCGGTAATCCAATGTAATATTCCTGCCATCCTTTAAATGGGCTACTAAAAAACCACCGCCCCCAATATTACCCGCACCGGGATATACTACGGCCAATGCCAGCTGGGTGGCAATGGCTGCATCCACGGCATTACCTCCCTGTTGTAATACCAGCAAACCGGCTTGGCTGGCCAACGGGTGTGCCGATACCACAGCTCCTTTACCGGCTGTAATATTTTTCTGATTGGTATAACTGAAAGGAGTAAGAACCGGGGTGCTGCTTTTTTTTACGGTACCACATGCAGTAAAAAGTACAATAAACAGCAGGCAATGATGTAGTCGCATAATGTGGACATTAAAATAAGCCGAAAGATACTGTTTATTTTATTCATGTTATATTGCCCCGTAATAATTGGCCATGCGGGTATAAAAGCAGTTTTAACGTTTAACTTTTCTCCCCTTCACAACATAGTTTTATATTCGTGACCTATAAGCTACTACGTAATGCAATTGATAAAATATTTCCTGCCGGTTTTTATAATTTGTTTACAGTGTTTTAAATTAACGGCGCAAGCCCCTCAACAGCTGACAACTGCTGAAATGTACCTGGCTTTAAAAAAGCTGAATGTACTGGGATCAGTATTATACATTGCTGCACACCCGGATGATGAGAATACCCGGTTATTGACTTATTTCTCCAAAGAAAAATTATACCGTACCGGCTATTTATCGCTGACCAGGGGAGATGGAGGCCAAAACCTGATTGGTGATGAACAGGGTGTTGAGTTAGGACTGATACGTACCCAGGAGCTACTGGCTGCAAGAAGACTGGATGGTGCGGAACAGTTTTTCTCCAGCGCTTATGATTTTGGTTATTCAAAAAATCCCGAAGAGACTTTTAAAATCTGGCATAAAGAGGCAATACTGGGTGATGTGGTATGGATCATCCGTAAATTTCAACCCGATGTGGTGATAACCCGGTTCCCTACTACAGGTGAAGGCGGGCATGGTCATCATACGGCATCGGCCATATTGGCGAACGAAGCTTTTTTTGCAGCAGCCGACCCGGCTAAGTATCCTGAACAATTAAAGTATGTACAACCCTGGCAGGTAAAGCGGGTATTATGGAATGGCTTTGGCGGCAGCGGGGCCAACGATTACAAATTGGATGTAGGTGGTTTCAATGCCTTGTTGGGTAAGAGTTATGGTGAAGTAGCAGCGTTGAGCCGCAGCCAGCATAAAAGCCAGGGCTTTGGCGTGGCTGCTACCAGGGGTGAAGTATTTGAAAGTTTTACCACTACCAATGGTACGGCGCCGCAACAGGATATTATGGATGGGGCCGAGCTTAGCTGGAAACGGGTGCCGGGCGCTGCCCATATCACAGAAAGTATCAACGCATTGATCACAGGCTTTGATATTACAGCACCGGAAAAAACAGTTCCGGGACTTATTAAATTATACCAGGCAATAAAAACATTACCCGCCGGTTACTGGCGCGAACAAAAATTAAAGGAAATACAGGAGCTGATAGTGCAGTGCGGTGGTTTATATATGGAAGGTGTTACCACGCAACAGTTTGCCATTAAAACCGATTCAATCCGTATTACGGTAAGTGTAAACAACCGCCTGGGCATAGCTGATGCCAGTTTGCAGCAAATAACCATTGACAAACTGGATACAGCTGTTTTAAAACCCTTGTTTAAAAACAGGAACGTCGTATTCTCTACCGTTATTCCCGTTACAGAAGCCAAACCGAATACACAACCATACTGGCTGGTGAATAAAATGACCGATGGCCGTTTTGCAATTGATGACCAGTTGAAAATAGGACAGCCGGATGCCGATGCTGCTTACAGTGTGATAGTAGGGTTGACTATCGGTGGCGAAAGATTTAACTATACCGTTCCCGTTAAATATAAATTTACCGACCCGGTTAAAGGCGAATTATACCAGCCTGTATTTGTGGTTCCTGCCGCTACGGTAATGACATCACCCTCTACCATCTTATTTAAAAAAGGAAAACAGGAGGTACATCCCGTTTATTTACAGGTGAATGCCAATACTGATCTCAAAGGAAAACTATCAGCTTCCTTACTGACACCTGATTCGGTATTAACCATAAAGGAAAAAGAAACGTTTGCGGCCAGGACCAGCAAAACCTATCCCTTCTTCCTTAAAAATAAACGCCTGGATGCAACGGGGCAAACTACCATATTAGGTGTGGCAAACGAAGATAAAGGCACCGACACGGCAGACTACTATTTATCAGTTCGTGCGATTAACTATGATCATATCCCTTCTATCAAATACTTTTACCCCGATGCGGTAAAACAACTGCATGTCGATCTGAAAACAGAAGGACATAAGATCGGTTATATTGTCGGGGCTGGAGATAAAGTACCCGATGCGCTGATACAGATGGGATACGATGTTACCTTAATTACGGAAAAAGAAATTGCCGCACTGGACCTGAAAGTATTTGATGCCATCTTAACCGGCGTGAGGGCTTATAATACCAATGAATGGATGCCGGCTTATTATAATAAATTGATACAGTACGTACAAAACGGTGGTAACCTGGTAGTACAGTATAATACCAACAGCAATGCTGGTCCGTTGCGTACTACCATGGGGCCTTATCCTTTTACCTTATCCAGGACAAGGGTAACTGATGAGAATGCAACAGTAAAATTTGTGAAGCCTGAACACCAGGTATTAAACTATCCCAATAAAATAACCGCTAACGATTTTAAGGACTGGATACAGGAGCGCAGTATTTACCATGGCAGTAACTGGGATAAAAATTATGAGACCATCCTCTCTATGGGCGATGCAGGTGAAACACCGGATGAGGGCAGCCTGTTGATTGCGAAGTATGGGAAAGGATATTTTACCTATACCGGCATTGTGTTTTTCAGGCAGTTGCCTGCAGCTGTTCCGGGTGCATTCAGGTTATTGGCTAATATTATTGCATTGAATAAAAAGAAAGCATTTTAAAATATGGCACAGGAAAAAAGCCCCAGTATACGGCGTGGCGAAATGGCCTTTATTGTGGCCATTGTGTTAGGGCTGATCTTAGGTGTATTGATCAAAAAGGTTAAACTGGGTATTATACTGGGTTTGATCATTGGAATAGCGATTGTTTTTTTAGGCTGGACAAGGGTAAAGAAGAAGTGATTTTTGTGTTGCCGGGCTGTAGTGCTGCTATGCCCCCAACCCCAAAGGGGCGGCCGGTTGCGCTGAGTCCCAACAGTATTGTTGCGGGTCGCACACTTGTACAGTATCAATGCTATTGAGCCGGGCATATATTATTGGACTGATATATCGTATTCATTTTATTTACCTGTCAGCAGGTAATGGTATTTAATAACAACAACTGTTCATATAATCGTATAACGATAAACTGGCATTATGGAAACCGGACAAAAAGATAAAGTGCCATTATTTAAAAAATGGTCACACTGGTATGTGCTGGCAATTGCCTGGCTGCTGGTACAGATCATTGCATTTTATTTGTTCACACAATATTTTTCATGAGTACACCCGATTGGATAGTATTAATAACCACGCTGACGGTTATCATTGTTTTTGGCGTGTATAAAAGCAAAAGCGCTAAAAGTTTAGAAGGTTACTTTCTATCAAACCGGAGTATGCCCTGGTGGGTAGTGCTGCTGAGCATTATGGGTACACAGGCCAGCGCTGTAACTTTTTTAGCCGCTCCCGGCCAGGCCTATACCGATGGGATGCGTTTTGTACAATACTATTTTGGTTTGCCCCTGGCTGCCATTGTTATCTGTATCACTTTTATCCCGGCTTTTAGCAAACTAAAAATATTCACGGCTTACGAATACCTGGAAACACGTTTCGATGGTAAGACCAGGACATTAACCTCCCTGCTTTTCTTATTACAACGTGGCCTGTCCACCGGTATCAGCATTTTTGCCCCTTCCCTTATTTTATCGGCACTCTTGGGCTGGAATATCTACTGGACCAACCTGGTCATGGGCGGTCTCTTGATTATATACACCGTTACCGGCGGCGCCCGGGCCGTTGCCTATACCCAAACCCTGCAGCTGTTTATCATTTTTACCGGCATGTTCATTGCCGGTGTATACGTGGTGCAGGGGCTTCCACAGAACGTTGGCTTCTTCGATGCACTGGAAGTGGGAGGTAAACTGGATAAACTAAATGTGATCACGACCGGCTTTAAGGATGGCTCTTTCGATTGGAGCGACCGGTATAATATCATCAGTGGTACTATTGGCGGTTTCTTTCTGCTCTTATCCTATTTTGGTACCGATCAGTCACAGGTAGGGCGTTTTATGACAGCTAAATCCAACAGTGAAAGTAAGCTGGGTGTATTGATGAACGGCTTTGTTAAAATCCCCATGCAGTTTTTTATTCTATTGATCGGCGTGCTGGTCTTCTCTTTTTACCAGTTTACCAAACCGCCTGTTTTCTTTAATGATAAAGAACTGCAGCGTTTGGAAACCTCTGTTTACAAGGATTCTTTATCACGTATACAGACCCAGGCCGGTCAATTGCAGCAACAGAAAGAAGTGTTGTTAACGGCCTATGCGCAGGATAAACAGGCGGTGCACCTGGAGCAATTAAAAGCGGTGCAATCTCAAACCGACACTTTACGCAACGAAGTAAAATCGCTGGTAAAAAAGAACGGGGGTGATGATAACGACACCAACTATATTTTCCTTCGTTTTGTGGTAGACTATTTACCGGTAGGATTAATTGGCTTATTGATCGCTGTTATCTTCTTGGCATCATGGGGCAGTATTGCAGCTGCTTTAAACTCCCTGGCTTCCAGTACGGTGATTGATCTGCATAAAAGATATAAACCTAAAGATTGTACCGATGCACAGGATTATAATATGTCGCGCTGGTATAGCTTTGGCTGGGGCGTGTTTTGTATTGCGGTAGCCATGTTTGCTTCTAATATCGGCAATAGCCTGATAGAGGCGGTTAATATTCTCGGTTCCTTATTTTATGGTACCATACTCGGTATATTCCTGGTGGCTTTTTATTGCAAAAAAATAAAGGGCAATGCTGTCTTTTATGCAGCCTTGATCGTGGAGGCGGCGATTATTGTGTTATTCATTCTTTCTAAAAACGGCACCATCGGCCTGGGCTTTTTGTGGTTAAATGCAATAGGGGCCTTGGGTGTAGTGCTCATCAGCTGGCTGTTGCAACAGTTTTCAGGAAATAAAACAAGTCCTGTTAAGGTATAATTTTTCGTAATTGTTTTACATCGTTACAATAAGAACGCCGGCCAAAGGCCGGCGTTCTTATTGCTATATAATTATTTATTCTATATACTTAATACTATATTCTGTATACTTCTTCTGATTACTTACCCAACGATTTCAGCAATTTCTCATTCAACCTTACATAATCATTATTCTTGCCTTCTATCGCCAGTTCTTTTGATTTTTCGGCAGCAGCGCGGGCTTCATTGGTTTTACCCAGTTTGGCTAAACAGGTAGCCCAGTTATACTGTACCCAGTAAGCTTTAGGGTTTTGCTCTACCGCTTTATTAAAATACTCTAAAGCCTGGTTCAGATCCTTACCCGATTCCATATAATACATGGCCGCCTGGAAATATTGTGGTTTGTCAGTTTTTAAATTCTTTTCAATGCTCGCCATTATTTTACTGTCAATTTCAGTAGAAATAGGTAAGGTTACCATTGATTTATCCCACAATATCTGCAGGTCCATAGTAGAGGCGGCAACATTGGCAAACTGGATGGTAAAGGTTTCTACTTTCGAATTTTTCTTTACATCAACCGGAATACGTACCACGTCCTTTGTCTGATCGTAAGCACTAGGGTTGGTTACATCAGTTTGTTTGCTGATGATCAGTGTCCATTGTTTTTTACCGGGAATGCTTAACAAGCCATACTTACCGGCAGGCACAGCGGTACCGCCAATAATTACGTCATCGCCAAAGTTTAACACGGTGGCGCTGTTGGCGCCTGTACGCCATACGGCATCATAAGGCACAATATCGCCAAAAATTTTACGGCCTTTTACATTCGGGCGGGCATAAGATAGTTCAACTGAGGCCAGGCCAAAATCCTGTTTTACAGTTTGTGAAGTACTGGCAGCAGGTGTTTTGATCTGGGCATCACTGGTGGCAACGA
The DNA here is from genome assembly GCA_964445775.1 of uncultured Terrimonas sp. Taxonomy (GTDB): domain Bacteria; phylum Bacteroidota; class Bacteroidia; order Chitinophagales; family Chitinophagaceae; genus Terrimonas. The sequence goes on along the minus strand of CAYUMH010000030.1, from coordinate 15,672 downwards.
TCAAACTGCCGATAATAGCAAATACGAGTTGTTTCATAAAAAATAGTTGTGTTATATAATAATGACAAGTTTCTTCCGGGTGCGAAGATAAGACAGCACATGCATATGCAGTGAGCGGAGAGTAGTTATTGTTACAGAATTAATAACAGTGAAAATAGGGTGGGTGAAGGGGTATTATACAGGATAATTAAAAACTGACTTTAATAGAAGTAGTGTGTTTTTTTCCTTTACTGTTTCTTTTCCATTTTGGTCCTTCTTTCAGTAAACGGATGGCTTCTTTATCGCAGGCATCACATAATGATTTTTCCACCTTAATATTAATGGGGCGGCCATGTTTGCTTACCTCAAACGACAACTGTACTTCACCCACAAACTCCGGCACCTGTTTTTTTGCTTTCAGGTATTCGTTTTCAGGCACCCGTATATTATTGGCCAGGTAATTGTCAAAATTATACCAGCCCGCTTCAGGTACCGGCTCGTCAAATACCAGGTTGTTCTGCCGTGCGGGTAAATTACTGTTCAGTCTTTTCTGGTTTAAAACAATAGCCGAAATATTTTGATCGTCCTGTAATACTACCTGGTTGGTAGCAGCACTGGTCTGCAGGGCAATATTCTTATCCTTAAAACCTAAAGAACGTACTTGCACACGTAATACCGAATCGGGTGATAATAAGGCAAACCGTCCTTGCGCATCACTATAAGTGCCTACATTATCCAGGGGGTTGGTTATATTGGCAAAGGGAACGGGGTTTTGCTGCGCATCTACTATCTGGCCGCGGTAAAGATTAGCCCGGTTGCCGGCATCGGGACCATGAGCTTTTTGCTGGCGACCAAACTGGTTACTGTTTCTTAACAAGGCATCATCAGACTCTTCTTTAACAGCAAGAGCTCTTTGCCTGGACGCCTGGCTGATACTTTTATTTTCAGCTAGGGGCGCATTACTCATGGTCATTGCTTTTTTTTGTTGTGTGCCATTCGCTGTTACAACTACTTCATTTAAAGCAATGGAATCCTGTTTTACGACCAGGTCAGCTGTTTGAGCCGGAGAAGCCGCAAGGGTATTTATTTTTTGTTCCTGCTCTGCAACAGGAGCTGTTTCAGTTTTCGGCAATAATTTATTATCTGTTACTGTCGCTTTTTCTTTTTCTGCAGATAAACTACCAACACTTTGTGTATTGGTATCGCTTACAATAGGTGGTGCTGCAACAGGGGCAGGAGCTTGTTTTACCTTGGCTTCCGTATCCTCAAGTGCCAGTTCTTTTTTATCATTATCAAACGCAAAGCGGTAACCTGCATAGCCAAGCCCGGCAAATATCACCAGCATGGCAGCAATACGCCACCAGGTGGCAGATGCGCCACTTTTACCGGTGATCGGTACTATTTTTTTTTCTTCTTTTCTTTCCTGTAAACGGTTGGTAAGATCGGCCAGATCGGCACTCAGGTTAACCGGTGTTTCGGCATAACCATCCAGGGCATCCGCTAAAAACGGATCTTCCAGGGCAGCACGTTCCAGCTTATTCATCTCGGCAGCAGACAATAAGCCTTTATGATATTTTTCAATATCGTATGCGGTATAGGTTGATATATTTGTTTGATCTGCCATTGGGATACTTGATCCTTTATCTAGCTTTCTTTGGTTAAATAAATATCATTGGTGCTTTCTGCTGCTATGGCTTTTTCCATACACAACTTTAAATTCCTCCGGCCGTTCTGGATCAGGCTGCGCACAGCATTCCATTCAATGCCGGAAATGGTTACTATTTCATTGTACGACTTCCCGTCCAGGTAAAACAGGCGGATAGCCGTTTCCTGGTCACCGGTCAGACTTTCCATGCAGCCGGCCAGTTTTTTAAAGTTTTCTTCTTTTTCCAATATACCATCAAGATGCATGTTTTCTCCTGATTGCATAAGCTCAGTATTGAATTCCACCGTTTTAACTTTCTGGGTTTTGCGAAGTTGCATAAGACAGTGATTTTTAGCTACTTGGTGCAACCAGCCCCTGAAATTATCTACCTCGTGTTTCTTTAACTTCTCTACCAGTTCTTCAAAAATCTGCATCACGGCATCTTTGGCCGTTTCCGGCTCTTTATAATACTTTAAACATACACCATATACGAGGTCCATATAGCGCTGGTACAAATCGCCCAATACTGCCAGATCCCCGTTTTGCTTATAGGTTGCCAATAATTCGTTATCGGTCAAACCGTTTGACGATATGTTTTTTATAAATGCCAATAAGTAAAATTAACAAAAAAAGCGGAATGCTTAGTATTGTGACGTTAAGGGAAGGGGATATTAACCATGAAGCAGCAGGAGGCGCTTCATAGCGTAAAGAAGATGGCAAAAGCCCCTGGCCAACGTTTTTACCACAGCGGCTTTTCACAGCCTGACACTAAGATTTTTTAGGACGTGTAAATGAGCTCCGTTACCGCTGTAAAGCAAACTCCTTTAGCGCTGTGGTTTAATAAAATACTTTCCTGCCACAAGAAATATCCATTATAAATCACTCAACGGATTTACCGGGTTAATAAAAAGCCTGGCCAGTAATTCATATGAGTTCAAACGATCCTCCCGGCTATCGGCAAAAGTGGCTACCACAATTTCGTTGGTACCCATCTGGCGGGCCAGTTGTTCCAGCTGCGGTTTAATGGTTTGTGGTGTGCCGGCAATAAACCTGTTCTGGTGAAACAACAGGCGTTGTTTTTCACCTTCTGTATACTCGTAATCTTTAATATCGTTATAACTGTAAAACTTATCAAACTCACCTTTCTCAAAACTTAAAAAACGGTATTGCATCAGTGCAATGGCTTCTTCTACTTTTTGTTCGCTTTTACTGCAAAAAGCAAAAATGCCCACATTACTTATCGGCTCTGCTAATTGCTGCGAGGGTACAAAACGTTCCTCGTATTGTCTGATGGCCTGTGCTCCGCCAATAGGGTTAATGAACTGTGCATACGACAATCCCATACCAAAATGAGCGGCAATATAGGCGCTCTCACCGCTGGAGGTCAATGCCCACATCACCGGCTGTGTTTCAATATTGGGTATGGCCCTTATTTTACCGAACATATTCTCACTGATCGGGTCATTATTAAAAAAAGCCTGTAGCTCCTTCAGTTGCTGTACATACTCCTGCGGATTGAAGGTGTTGGACGGGTTTAACAACTGGGCCGTCGCCCTGTCTGTACCGGGTGCCCGGCCAATGCCCATATCAATCCGGTTGGGGTAAAGCGCTTCCAGCAGCTTAAAATTTTCTGCCATTTTTAAGCTGCTGTGATTGGGCAGCATAATACCCCCTGATCCTAAACGTATATTTTGTGTAACCGCACCCAGCCTGGCCAGTAATATCTCGGGTGCCGCATTCGCCAAAGTAAGCGTATTATGGTGTTCCGATAACCAGTAACGGGTGTAACCCAGTTTATCTGTCAATGCCGCCAGTTCCAGGCTTTCGGCCAGTGAATCGGCAGCCGTTTCGTTTTTCCTGACAGGGGTTTGATCTAATACGCTTAGTTTAATATTCATGTGGTAAAAACAACCAGGGCTTATAAAAGGTTGGGGAAAGGGGAAATTATTTGGAAGGGTTCGGTTCGTGGGACACGAACCGCGGCCTGGAGGCACATAAAAAGTGGTATCCGGCAGTGCCATGGTTCGTGTCTCACGAACCAATTCCTGGTAAGTCTTAAATTACTTCATATAAATTATACAGAAAACCAAAGCAGTCAACCCCATATTCGTAAAACCTGGCAGACGAAAAATCATAATCAAGATATGATTCGGATAAACTCCATTTACCTCTCACCGGGTTTAAATGAATATAATTAAGCTTTTGCGTTGCAAAATAACGGCTGTAAAGTTCAATACCCAATGCATCCCGTTGCCATATTTCATATTGTTTATTGGCCGCATTCACATGATATTGATGCGTTGTGTTGGTTTGTTTAATGTGTTTAAGGAGCGTGTGCGCCGTAAATTTTAAAAAACTTCCTTTGGGGGTTTCTTTGCCATTCATACTTACCTGTTCCCATATCAGATGAATATGATTGGGCATAATGACAAAGGCATAAACCTTGATCAGCTTTCTTAACGATAATGTTTGTAAGGAGTTGATAATGATAAGTTTATTTTCAACACTGGTTAACAGGGGTAACCAATTATGTATGGAGGCTGTCCAAAAGTATATTTTACCAAAATAGCTGGTTGATTTTCTTAAAGGAGTTAGCATATTTAAATTTACCAAATTATTTCGTTGAATGTATGTTTATGCTAGCCATGGTTCGTGTCTCACGAACCACCTCTTGGCTCGTAAGGCGTACTGCTGTTACTCCCAACTGTAACAAGGGCATCGTACAGTTTTTATAGGTTAAGAATATTAAAGGTTTCGGTTCGTGAGACACGAACCGTGGCCCCGTCGAATAAATCTTTTCCATTTCTTAGGGTTCGGACGATGAAATGTGTTGAATAATAAAGGAATAAACTCAGCAGGGATTAGTGTAAAACAACGTCATACAGTATGATATGCATTCAACTGTCACAGTTTTTGCATTAAATTTTTCAATACTGTGTAAGTTTTCTTATTTTTGCAACGTTGTATCAACTTTGAAAAAGGTAAAACATATACGTTTCTGGGCCGCCTGGGTATTATTGGTGGTGTTTGCATTGGGTGTTACACCCAAACCTTTGCTGCATGAATTATTTGTAGCACATATAGAGGCCGGCACTGCCGATCTGATGCATCATGAGCATGGAAAACAGACCACTGTCTGTAATGCGCCTGTTTCCTGCGAATGTAACAACATCGAACCCCTGGCACCTTTTACGGACCTGCCTGTCAACAAAGTAGTAAGTATTACAACACCGGAAAATGCTGCACCTGTTCATTTCGCGGTTCGCATTCACTCTGCACCGCACAACTACTTTTCGTTACGGGGTCCACCTCGGCTTGCATAATTTTTAGTTGGTGAAAACAGTAAGCAACCATGGGTATGGTTGGCTGTTCCTATTTTTTATGCAGTAAATCTTATTTCATTGCGATTACTATTATTGATTGCCTTTTGGGCAATCTCCGCCATGGCATCATGGGCGCAGGACTGTACGCTACGTTTCAGCGGACATGTGGAAGATGCCGATACAAAGGAAAAACTATCCGGGGCAGCGGTATGGATCCGTGAGGTAAACCGGCAGATTGTTACGGATACAAAAGGCAATTTTGTGTTTACCAACCTCTGTGCCGGTACCTACGAGGTGGTTATCAGCCACGCCGGCTGTGAAACCATTACGCAAACCATACAGCTGGATAAAGCCCGGCACATAGATTTTTTCCTGCCGCATGCCCGAAAGGAATTAGGCGATGTAGTAGTAACCACGCAAAAAGGAATAAGTACGGGTAGTTTTAAAAAAACATTATCAGGTGCCGAACTGGATGAGGTGAAAGGATTGTCCATTGCCGATGCGCTTGGCCGTATAAATGGTGTTACCTTATTGCAAACCGGTTCCAATATTGCCAAACCCATGATACATGGTTTGCACGGCAACCGCATACTGACCATTAACAACGGCGTACGCCAGGAAGGGCAGCAATGGGGTAACGAGCATGCATTGGAGATCGATCCGTTCATTGCCGATAACCTGGCGATTATAAAAGGAGTGGATGAACTGCGTTATGGCAGCGATGCCATAGGCGGGGTAATTTTGGTCAACCCCAAAGCCTTACGTCATACACCCGGGTATAATGCCGAGTTCAACACCATGTACTTTACCAATAACAATGCTTATGTGGTATCGGGCATGTTTGAACAGCAGTTAAAAAAACTACCGGCCTTCAGTTACCGTTTACAGGGAACATTTAAACAGGGCGGCAATGTTGCGGCGCCGGATTACCGGTTAAACAATACAGGTAACAGGGAAGCGAACTTTTCGGTTACGGCCGGCTGGAAAAAAAGTAATTATAATATAGAAGCTTTTTACAGCCAGTTCTTTACCAAAGTGGGCATCTTCAAGGGTTCACATATCGGTAATGTAACCGACCTCCTGCATGCCATTGAAGCAGGTGAACCCGATGCCGGTTTTTTAGGAGAAAAAACGTATAAAATAGAACGTCCCTCACAGGAAGTACAACATAATTTATTTAAACTGAAATCAACTGTAAAAACGGGTTTAAGCAGGTGGAATTTTCAATTTGCTGCGCAGTTTAATAAAAGAAAAGAGTACGACGTTATCAGGAACAGCACCAGTACCCAGCCCCAGTTAACCTTTGGTGTATTAACCCTGTCCGAAGATATTTCATGGGAACACCGGCCATGGGGAAATTTCCAGGGGGTAATAGGGGCATCGGCCATACAACAGAATAACTGGTACACGGGAAGATACCTTATTCCCGATTACCAATCATACAGCGGAGGTTTGTATTGGATAGAAAAGTGGAGCCGTCATCAGTGGGATGTACAGGGCGGCCTGCGTTTCGATTACAAAACACTCTCTACCAAACGCTATTTGTTTGGTGGTGATACCAGCGCACATGATTTTAATTTTAGTACCATGGCCGGTTCGCTTAACGGTGGTTATCGCCTGGCAAACAATGGCGGCAGGTTCAATGCCGGCATTAGTGTTAGCAGCAGGGCGCCACATGTTAACGAGTTGCTTACAGATGGTGTACATCACGGCTCTGCTACTTACGAGCAGGGTGATATTAATTTGAAAACAGAGAAATCGGTTCATGTATCGCTGGGTTATGTATGGGATAATCCCAACAGCAAATGGAACCTGGATATAAGTCTTTATCACCAAATGATCAATGATTTTATATACCAGCAACCCAAACCCGATGAACCGGTGATCACTATCCGGGGTAGTTTTCCCAAACTGGTTTACCAGCAAACCGATGCTACCTTACAGGGTATAGATGTAACCCTAGCTTACCGTCTATTACCCCGTTTAACACTGGCAGGCAAAACAGCATTATTATGGGCCAGGAACCGTAGCATTGATGACTGGCTTATTGGTATGCCCGGACACAGGGTTACAGGCGAGATCGTTTACCTGTTGCCGGATAGGGGAAGGTTTTCAAAAACGGATATCAGGGTAGAACTGCCAACGGTGTTTAAACAAACCCGCATGCCAGATGAAACCATACATGGTAAACAGGATTACGCCATGCCGCCGGATGGTTACACCCTGCTGAACGTACAGGCCAACACAACCGTAATGATAGGTAAAGTGCCCGTAGGCTTTGGAGTGGGAGCGTATAACCTGCTGAATAAGCGGTACCGCGATTACCTGAACAGTTTCAGGTACTACACCGATGCACAGGGTACCAATATTAATTTCCGGGTTAAAGTTCCCTTACAATCAATTTTTAAACATTAGCAGAAAAAAAGTAAAGCATGAAAACTCTATTGAAATCATTTTTAGCAGTTAGTTTGTTAGCAATATTTATAACCTCGTGTAAAAAAGATAAAGATGATGATCAGCACGAGCATGATCATGAAGTGATAGGTACCGTAAACCTGAAGTTTACCAAAGTTGGTACAGGCGAAGTAAAAACTTTCTCCTGGAAAGACCTGGATGGTGACGGTGGAAATGCTCCGGTGATACAGGAACTGGAGTTGGCAGAAAATGCCGTGTACAATGTAAGTGTGGAGTTGCTGGATATAGAAGGACATGACCTTACCCACGATATTCAGGATCACGAAGCCGACCATCACCGTTTCTATTACGAGGTTACGGTTAACGGCGGTGCTATTACCATTTCGGACCTGGATAAGGACGAAGATGGTGTAACCCTGGGCTTAAAAAGCAAATGGACCACAACCGGCCACAGCGAAGGAACCGTAAAAATTACTTTACGTCACTACCAGAATGATAACAAAGCCGAAGCCGACCTGGTGAACAGCAGCAAATCTGCTACTGATGCCGAGCTGATCTTCCCGGTACACGTGCATTAATAAGATCGGTTTTATCGGATATAATGAATGAAAGATGGATAGCAGTATCCATCTTTTTTATTTTGAAAGCACATAGTTTTTAATCACTTTGATCTCATATTTTGTGATCTGCGGAATAACGGCACATTCACGATTTCCGAAAGCACTTTTGAGCAGTATATGCATAGAATCATTGGCAACCATGTCTCTGTTTGTAAAGAAAGTAAAAAGCCAGTCTTCACTTCTTTCTTCCAATCGGTATTTAAGAGAAAAATTTTCTACATCTCCGTCGGCGTGACACTCACTGCAACGGGCAAGATAATAGGCTTTTCCGTTAAAGAGCGGTTTATTATTAAACTTGGCCATGGTTAAAATACCATTGACACTGGTATCACTTTCTTTAAAAATTATAGATTTAAAAATTTTAAGCACTGTATCAGTACTATTAATGTTTTCTCCATACATGGAAAGCATTTCATAATCGCTTACATACATGTACATCCCGATCACACCTTTTCCATTATATTTTGGAATTACAATACTAGAAACTAATCCATTAATGGTGTCAATAGCAGATAGGTAGTGAATAGAATCTGATAGATTTAGTTCATTGTGATATCTGCCATAATCAAACCATAAAGTATCTTTAGTATTGGTTAATCCTCCTACATAACTATCTATGCCGGCAAATTTAAAGGAGTGCCAGGTTAAAGGAGTGTTTACCGTAAATATCCCTAAATTATTGATTTTCCAATTGTTTCTTTTTTCATTACAGGAAGTGATTAAAAAGTAAGATGTCAATAATAAAAACGAATATGTATGGAAATATTTAAGCATTTAATTGATAAGTTTTTACATGCTTCAACGCCTGCCGGGTACAATAAGTTTGATAAGGGATCGAAAATACCGGTGCTACCAACCGGGTTAACCAATTTCCGGGTTGTGAAAATGTGTGTATGTTAAATATTATCTGACCATTTTTTGTTTGCTCAAGCGTAAATGTGGAAACACCTTTTTCTACGTGTTCCTGTAATGTTTCGTAACTAAAACCAATACGCTCGGGTGTTATAATAAGCTCACTGATCCTTACACCAAATATAATTTTTTGTGACAGTTTTTTATATGGAGGAAGATAAACCTGCTGTACGATCGTATCACCCACCTGCATTTTCCGGTTCTCAGCCTGCCATTGTGTATAGGAGGACATGATATGTGGCGGGAAGATCTGGTAGTTAAATAAAAAACCGGTGTCGATCTCGGAGAACGGTTTGCCAAGGTTTACCGGTGTGCTTGTTTCTTTTTCTGCAAGGTATTGTTTGTTATAACGGATAACAGGTTGCCGTTTTAACTGCTGCAGGTGTTTTTCAAAATGTGGACTTTGGTCGGTGAAGTATAATTTCATGATCCTGTTATCTTATAAAATTAATCCTGGCGAGTAGCGTTACCGGACGATGAACGGCGCCCGCCACAATATTGTAGTGACAAGCTGTCGCAACAGTAGCTCAATCAGGGTACTGCAGCCGCTACCCAACAAAATACTGCATTATTTAATTATCTGATTAACTTTGCGCCATGACAATAGAAAAATTACAGGATATGCGGTCCCGCATTGCCGGGATAAGGAGGTTTCTTTGACGTTGCTAATAAAGAAGCAAAGATCGAAGAACAAAAACAATTCTCACTAAGTCCGGGTTTTTGGGACGATAACAAACGTGCCACCGAAATTCTTAAAACCATTAAGGTAAACGAGTACTGGGTAAAACTGTTCCACACTGCTGAAACGGCGGTGGAGGATTTTGCCATTTTGTTTGATTTCTGGAAAAGCGGCGACGCTACCGAAGAAGAGACCAAAGAAGCGTATGAAAATGCCTTAAATGGACTGGAGGATGCCGAGTTTAAAGCCACGCTGAATGAACCCGAAGACGAGTTAACGGCCATTGTACAGATAAACTCCGGTGCCGGTGGTACCGAGAGCCAGGACTGGGCCGAAATGCTGGCCCGCATGTACCGGATGTATGGCGAAAAACAAGGCTGGAAAATTACCGAGATGGACTGGCAATGGGGCGATGGCGCCGGTATTAAAACAGCCACTTTACAGTTTGAAGGGGCATTTGCCTACGGCTTTTTAAAAGGCGAAAGCGGGGTACACCGCCTGGTGCGTATATCGCCTTTTGACAGTAATGCCCGCCGGCATACCTCTTTTGTATCGGTATTTGTGTACCCGCTGGTAGATGATACGATCAATATCGAGATCAACCCCGCTGATGTAAAGATGGAAACATCACGCAGTGGCGGTGCAGGCGGACAGAACGTAAATAAGGTAGAAACCAAAGTACAGTTAACGCATATTCCCACGGGCATTGTGGTAGTTTGTCAGCAGGACAGGAGCCAGTTAGGTAACCGTGAGCTGGCCATGCAAATGTTACGCAGCCGTTTATACGAGGAAGAATTGCGCAAGCGCCAGGCCATTAAAGACGCAGCCAACAGTAAAAAGAAAAAGATTGAATGGGGCAGCCAGATACGTAGCTATGTATTCCATCCTTACAAAATGATCAAAGACCACCGTACGGATTTTGAAGTGGGTAATGTACAACCGGTAATGGATGGTGAACTGGACGGCTTTATAAAGGCGTATTTGATGAGTGAGAAAGAGGGAGAGAGCTAATTAGCAAATTAGATAATGTGCTAATTTGAAAATGAACAACATAAAATGTTGAACAGTTTCTTTATTTTTTGTAAATAAGCCGCAGCAGATACAATAGTAAACGAGGTTAAACGATTGCAGGTATTGATCAAAAATTATATCTATTTCACAGGCTAATTAATTTTAATTAAGGGTATTTTTGTATTAATTGCCTAATTAACAAATTATCTAATTATCAAATTAAACATATGTCTTTAGGAACATTTTCATATCCGTTGCCTGCAAATGAACCGGTATTAAACTATGGTCCGGGTTCTGCAGAAAAGAAACGTTTAAAGGAAGTATTGGCTCTTTTGAAAAAAGAAAAAGCCGATATACCCATGTATATAGGTGGTAAAGAAGTGCGTACCAATAAAACGCAGAGTATTCACCCGCCACATGAAACAAAACATACTTTAGGCCATTTTCATATTGGTACCGAAAAGCATGTGCAGCAGGCGATCGACGCGGCCCTGGCGGCAAAAGAAAGCTGGGCTGCCATGTCATGGGAGGACAGAGCGGCTATTTTTTTAAAAGCGGCTGACCTGATTGCTACCAAATACCGCCCTTATATGAACGGTACTACCATGCTGGGCCAGAGTAAGAATGCTTACCAGGCGGAGATTGATGCAGCTTGTGAGATCATCGACTTTTTGAAGTTTAATGTTCATTACTTAAGCGAAATTTATAAACAACAACCTATCAGCGGACCGGGTATGCACAACCGCCTGGAGTTTCGCCCCTTAGAAGGGTTTGTACTGGCGGTTACGCCTTTCAACTTTACTGCTATTGGCGGTAATTTACCTACCAGTGCTGCTATGTGCGGTAATACCGTGGTATGGAAGCCTGCCAATACACAAATCTATTCGGCGCAAATGTTCATGCGTATTATGCAGGAAGCTGGCTTGCCTGCCGGTGTAATTAACCTGATTTATGTAGATGGACCTACTTTAGGAAAAATATGTTTTGCCCACCGTGATTTTACAGGTGTACACTTTACAGGTTCTACCGGCGTATTTAATAATATGTGGGAGACCATTGGTAAAAACATGGGTAATTATAAAACCTACCCCCGTATAGTTGGTGAAACAGGTGGTAAGGATTTTGTAGTAGCACACCCGAGCGCCAAGGCCGATGTAGTGGCAACTGCCTTACTGCGTGGCGCTTTTGAGTTCCAGGGACAGAAATGTTCTGCTGCTTCCCGTGCTTATATCCCCTCTAACCTGGCCGAAGAAGTGAAGAAAAAACTGGTGGCCGGTATTAAGAGCTTTAAAATGGGTACGGTAGAAGACTTTACCAATTTTATTAACGCGGTGATTGATGAAAAGAGCTTTGATAAGATAGCTTCTTATATCGACAATGCTAAAAAGGATAAAAAAGCAGAGATATGGGCAGGTGGCAAATACGATAAAAGCAAGGGTTACTTTATACAGCCTACAGTTATTGAAGCCAAAGACCCTAAGTATGTAACCATGTGCGAAGAGATATTTGGCCCCGTATTAACGGTATATGTATACCCCGAGAAGAAATTTGAAGAAGTACTGGAGCTGGTAGATACTACTTCTCCTTACGCTTTAACAGGTTCTATTATCTCCACCGACCGTAACGCTATTGCATTGGCTACCGATAAGCTGCGTAATGCGGCCGGTAACTTTTATGTAAATGATAAACCTACCGGTGCTGTTGTGGGCCAACAACCTTTCGGTGGCGCCCGTGCAAGCGGTACCAACGATAAGGCGGGCAGTATTTTAAACCTGTACCGCTGGTTAAGCCCGCGTACCATTAAAGAAACATTTAACCCGCCAACGGATTATGCTTATCCGTTTATGCAGGAAAAATAAATACACCTGTTAATAAGTGGTAAGTAAATATTTACTTACCACTTATTACTTAAAATTTATAACATCATTGAAACCTATACTTACCGCACAGCAGCTATCCATTACTGTTCGCCGCCTGGCGCAGCAGGTGCTGGAAGATCATATTGACCTGGAGAATACCGTTATTATTGGTTTACAGCCAAGGGGCATTTACCTGTCCGACAAGATTGTGGCGGAGATTGGTAAAGAAATACCAATGGACCAGGTTAAGTATGGCCAGCTGGACATTACTTTTTACAGGGATGATGTACGGAGCCAGTTACATATTGCCAATGCCACCAATATTCCCTTTTCTATTGAAGGGAAGAAAGTAGTATTGATTGATGATGTACTGTTCACCGGCCGTACTATACGTGCGGCTTTGGATGCTTTACAGGATTTTGGCCGTCCGCAGAAAGTGGAGTTATGTGTGCTGATTGACAGGAGGTTTAGCCGTGAACTGCCCATTCAACCCAACTATGTAGGCCGTTCGGTAGATGCATTGGTGAGCCAGAAGATCAAAGTATTCTGGCAGGATAAAGATGGGAAAGATGAAGTTGCTTTACTGGACAACGAATAAGTATAGCGTTGTTAACAAGCCTTATTCGGTTGTTACATAAGGCCGTATCTTTTCATACACCATATTATCAATATTCATTAATTTTTGTAATTCCTGTACATTGTTGAAAGGACCATGTTGCTGGCGATAGGCCACTATACTTTTAGCAATACTTCCTTTAATATATGGGTGTGCTGCCAGTACTTCCACCGCTGCGGTATTAATGTTCAACTTCTTTACAGTAACGCTACCCAGTTGTAAATAAGGTTTAATTTTTTGAAATGTAGAATCGGGTACACCATAGGTCTCCGCAACCTGCTCAACCCGGTAAAACCCACCCAGCTTTTCCCTGAAATTAACGATACGCCTGGCAAGGGCAGCGCCAATACCGGGTAAAGAACTGTACACGGTTGTATCGGCCAGGTTAATATCGATAGTATGATAGGCTTTTTTAGTATGGGCAGGGAAGGAGGCTTTGTCTATTGCCGCCTGTTGTGGATCGGGTATAACAGGGTAAACCTTTTTTTCTCTTGCCGGTAGCTGTACATAGGGTAATAAAGCAATATAATCGGCCTGGCTAAGGCCATATACTTTCTGCAGGTCTTCCGGTTTTCTGAACTCACCGCCTTTGTTCCTGTAATTTAGAATAGTACGGATGGTTTTGGGTCTTAATCCCAGTTTCTGCCATCCTTCGGCCGGTAATTCATTGGGATTAAAATAAAAGAGGGTTCTGCCGGGGGCGCTGAAATAGCTTTGAGCCGTGGCCTGGTTGAATAAATTATCGGCAGGATAAGCGCTTGGTGAATCGGTCAGCGCCTGTTCCTGTAAACGGGCGGCTGCGAGCAGCCAGGCAGAATCCGGGGTATTTAAGTTAACGGGTTGTTTTACAATATACCGGATAAAATGTGCACCAATATATAAAAGGAGAATAATGGCAAGCAGGGTGATTACACCTGTTACCTCTTTTTTTGAAAACCCGGGCAGGGGTTTGGTGGCTGGTTTCATGGTGGTGGTGGTTAGCCTTACTAATGTACAACTTTTGGCGGCTATTTTATAAAACAACTGCGGTAAATTGCGGGCGGTTTTTTACAAAATAAAATGCCTGGAAATGCCTTTTTTGGCCTTATTCTTGTTGGCAAAAAAGTCTTGTTTGTATGCCGTATCTTCCTTACCTTTGCAATCCTTTATTTTGGCCAAATATATTTTGACGTTCCTAAATACATTCAATTGATTGAATTTCAATGGCTTTCATTTTAATAAAATGATGGCCTGTTTGTGTTTTGTGTACTCAAAATTTTTAAAAACCGGTAATTACGCATATGTCTTCTACAAAATTGACCTCAAGAGTGGATTTTGGAAAAATCAAGCATCTGGCAGAAACTCCAGATTTACTTGAAGTTCAAATTCAGTCGTTCAAAGAGTTTTTCCAGTTAGAAACAACACCAGACAAACGTGATATAGAAGGTTTGTTCCGGGTGTTTAAAGACAATTTCCCCATTACTGATACCCGCAACATCTTTGTACTGGAGTTCCTGGACTATTTTATCGATCCGCCCCGTTACTCTATTGAAGAGTGTATGGAGCGTGGTTTAACTTACGCTGTTCCCCTTAAAGCCAAACTTCGTTTGAGCTGTAATGACGAGGAGCACGTTGACTTCCAAACTATCGTTCAGGACGTGTTTTTGGGTAATATTCCTTACATGACTCCCCGTGGTACTTTCGTTATCAACGGTGCCGAGCGTGTAGTGGTATCTCAATTACACCGTTCCCCGGGTGTATTCTTCGGTCAGTCCGTTCACCCGAATGGTACAAAAATATACTCTGCAAGGGTTATTCCTTTCAAAGGAGCCTGGATGGAGTTTGCTACGGATATCAATAACGTAATGTACGCGTATATTGACCGTAAGAAAAAATTCCCTGTTACCACTTTATTACGTTCTATTGGTTTTGAAACCGATAAGGATATCCTGACCCTGTTCGGTATGGCCGATGAGGTGAAAGGTGAGCGTAAAGCTTTGGAAAAATATGTTGGACGCAGATTAGCTGCCCGTGTATTAAGAACATGGGTGGAGGATTTCGTTGACGAGGATACCGGTGAGGTAGTGTCTATTGAGCGTAACGAGATCGTAATGGAGCGTGATACTATTTTAGACGAAGAAGCTATTGATACCATTGCTGATATGGATGTAGCCAGCGTATTTATTCAACGTGAAGATGTTGGTGGTGACTACGCTATTATCTACAATACTTTAAATAAAGATACTTCCAACTCTGAGCTGGAAGCAGTTCAGTTTATCTACCGCCAGTTACGTGGTGCCGATGCGCCTGATAACGAAACGGCCCGTGGTATTATTGACAAGTTGTTCTTTAGCGACAAGCGTTATGACCTGGGTGAAGTTGGTCGTTACAAGATCAACCGTAAACTGAATATTGATCAGCCTTTAACTAAAAAGGTATTGACCAAGGAAGATATTATCCTGATCATTAAATACCTGGTTCGTTTAACCAATGGTAAGGCTGAGATTGATGATATTGACCACTTAAGCAACCGTCGTGTACGTACAGTAGGCGAGCAGTTATATGCCCAGTTTGGTGTAGGTCTGGCACGTATGGCACGTACTATCCGTGAAAGGATGAACGTACGTGATAACG
>CAYUMH010000029.1:0-40428 GCA_964445775.1 uncultured Terrimonas sp. | reverse complement strand
GGTCCGGAAGGGTTTACCAACACCATCCATACCATGGAAGTGAAACAAGGCGGTGAATGGCGGCTGACCATGCATGGTCCTGATGGAAAACCTTATCCCAATAAAAGTACATTCGAAGAAATTATACCGCAGCAAAAAATAGTATTCCGGCATTTTAACCCCGATTACCTGGCTACCATTTTCTTTGAAGCAAAAGATGGACAAACCCTGTTATACTGGACTATGGTATTTGAAACAGAAGCGCTGTTTGAAACAGTGGTAAAAGTATTTAAGGCCGATAAAGGGTTGGAGGAAAATGTAACAAAGCTGGAGAAGTATCTTGCCTCAAACTTATTTTCTTGAACTCCGCATAGCTTTTACTTTTTTAATTTTCCCATCTGCTATAAGCTGCTCATACGCTGCGGTGCCTGCACCCACCAATGCAATCTTTCCTTCATTATCAGCATGAATACCAAAACCCTGTTTCTTGGTTAAAGGCGATGCCCGCATACAAGCCTGGCCTTTGGAAAAAAAGGCGGCCCTGGCTTCGGCATATTCTTTTTTAGTCAGCTCGTTTTTATCGGCATATACCTGGAACAATACATCATCTGATGTAAACCGGTAAGGATGTTTGGCTATCAGCTCATACTGCATTTGAGCAATGGTCTTTTTATCGTTTTTTGAAACGGGAATAACGGCTTTACCGGTGGGGGAGTCCTCCGCTATTTCAATAAATGTATTGTAGTAATTGGTGGTATGTACCTTATCGTTTGTTTTCATATTTATTCATTTGGCCGTTGATAGCTATGCTGGTTCTTTAATATTGTAATGCCTTCGCTGGTGTAAAATTTTGTTTGTACAAAAGCGTCCATCTGGTAGTTTAACATACGCTTTACCGAAAAATGCAGGTGCGGCCTGAAAATAAAACCGGTGGCGCCGCTCCAGCCAATCTGCTGTCCTTTTTTTACTTTACCGGTTTTGGTCAGTACACCATCTTTTTTCAAATGCCAGTAACAGCCAAAGCTGCCGTCACTATGTTGTATCATAATAAAATTTGCTTTCCCTTTATACTTACTAAACGGCCCACCTTCATCGTAACTGTCCTTATAGGCATACACCACACCCTCTCTTGCGGCCAGGACAGCAGTACCCACCGGCATTTCAAAATCAATGGCAGCGGTGTTTTTATGAGAGAAGAGCCCGCCATAACCCTGTACTACTTTATGCCTGGTGTTTTTTTCAAAAGGCAGGTTGTAAATATAGGTATCTGTGTTTTTAGTTACCGCGGTTGGCACATACAATACAATAACCACAGCAACGATGCATACCAATAATAATGCTCCCAGCCATTTTAAAAAGTTACGTAAC
Source organism: uncultured Terrimonas sp. (assembly GCA_964445775.1). GTDB lineage: Bacteria > Bacteroidota > Bacteroidia > Chitinophagales > Chitinophagaceae > Terrimonas. Next base: position 39,081 of record CAYUMH010000029.1, on the reverse strand, counting down.
CGCTTTTTTGTTTTCATAGTTTTTGAATTGTCAAAAGGTAAGTTAAAAATGTATTCTAACTCTAACTTTTATCTTGTTTGGGATTGGTTACAAAAAAAGCTATAAAAGAGGTCTTCTATAGCTTTCGAATGAATTAAGTGTAGTGGTTATAAAATAACGTACTCACCAGTTTTTTTATCTTTTTTTAATTTTTTAAATGGAACCCCCTTTCTATTTTTTGACACTTTAGAAAAGATAAAATTTTCAACAGTACCAAACAGGATTTCCGAGTTAATAGCACTAATAGAAATAGCATATACACTTACCGGTATTCTTTTTCTCTCCTCTGTTAAAAATACTTTATTAGTGCGTAAAGGGAATAATATATTATCCTCATACTTTACAACATAAAAAACCCTGGTTGTTTTACTTAATAAGGCACCTTCATTTTTAAATTCAAATTCTTCTAAACTATAAGTTTTTTTTGTTTCTTTTTTTGTTACGTTAAAATTGAAATTAGTAACTGCTCCATTTCTAATAAATTGTGCTTGTAGACTATTGTTGTCTGTATTGATGGCTGGTATAGCGATGTATTTATTTACTCTTTGTTCAGGAGTAATAATCAGTTCATTAGGCATATTTAAGCGATAGCAATTTTTCATGCTTTCTGCCCTGTCCTTTAAGTTTTGTTCAAAATACTCAAAGTTTAAAGGATACAACTGTTCTTCATTACTAGAAATTTGAAACTCTTTTATTGATATTTTTTCTATCTCTTTTCCCTTGTTTTCAAAATTCATTTTAAATACGCTAAAGTAGTTCTTATTAACCCTATATGGATTATAGTCGGATGGAATGCCTAAATCGGGTAAACTTTCTATTTCAGAACCGTCACGTCCCATTTTATTATCAATGATTCTCTTTTTTAGAATAAATGACACATCTTGAGGGATTTTATTATCTCTTTCAAGGCTTGACAATGCCTCGAAAGCGTTAATATTACCTTGAATCTCTATTTTTTCAGGTTTAGAAAACTTAGAGAGTTCATTTTTCCACTCTTCAATTATTGATACAAACTCTTTTTCATAATTGCCATCTCTGTAGGCAGCATCATAGGTTTCCTTATTGAGAATTTTTGCATCAATTGGGGTTATTGTTAGCTCTGTGTTGTTTATTATTTTTTTCGTTGATTGATCAGGAGTAAAAGTTAGGTTATAATGTGTTTGCGTAATAGTTTTCTTTAGTGGCTTACTAGATGAGCATGAAATGATGGGAAGAAAACCCAATAAAAAAAGAGGAGTCAAAAAGCGTCTTGTCATTTTGGTTTATGGTTTGATTAATGAGCAAAAATAAAAAAAAGTATGAATCTAGCATCCACTTGTTGTCTTAATCCAGAACACTAATACATATATTTATTTTTTTATATTTCAAGGGCTGCCCGATTGCAGCGCCATACCGGAACAGCGTGACGGGATATAGCGGAAAGCGGGGACTGTAGCTGAAAAGTATTACTAAAGCCGACAGCCCCAATAAAAATGCCCGCAATGTTGCGGGCATTCAATATATAAACCAGTTCAATTAAATCAACACCTCTCCTGTCATCTCGGCCGGTATCGGTAAACCCATAACCGTTAAAATAGTAGGCGCAATATCGCCCAGTTTACCTTCTTTAATAGCACCATGCCAGTCATTACTAATGATGAACAGGGGCACAGGGTTCATGGTATGGGCGGTATTGGGCGATCCGTCTTCGTTAATTAAAAAATCGGAGTTACCATGATCCGCTGTCAGGAAAATGGTGTAACCGGCAGCTAATGCAGCTGTTACCACTTTCTCTACACATTTATCTACGGTTTCAGCAGCTTTAATAGCGGCGCCCCATATGCCTGTGTGCCCCACCATATCGGCATTGGCATAATTCAGGCAAATAAAATCGGCTCTTTTATTCTCTATTTCGGGCAAGAGGGCGGCGGTCATTTCAAAAGCGCTCATCTCGGGCTGCAGGTCGTAGGTAGCCACTTTAGGCGAGGGAACCAAAATGCGGTACTCGCCCTCAAATTGTTTTTCGCGGCCACCGCTGAAGAAGAAAGTAACATGGGGGTATTTCTCCGTTTCGGCAATACGCAACTGGGTCAGGCCATTATCCTCTATTACTTCGCCCAGGGTTTTACGCAGGTCATCGTTCTCAAAAATAACATGTACATTTTTAAAGCTATGATCGTACTGTGTCATGGTAGTATAATGCAGGCTCAGCGGGTGCATACCAAAATCGGGGAAGCTGGTCTGTGTTAATACCTCTGTTATTTCACGGCAACGGTCGGTACGGAAATTAAAGCAAAGCGCCACATCACCGTCTTTGATAGTAGCAATGGGTTGGTTGCTGGCATTCACTATAACGGTAGGTTTAATAAACTCGTCTGTTACATGCGAAGCATAGGAAGAAGCTACTGCATCAATAGCTGCAATATTGGTATCACCAATGCCGTTCACCATAGCATCATAAGCCAGTTTTACACGTTCCCAGCGTTTATCGCGGTCCATGGCATAATAGCGGCCGCTTACCGTGGCAATAGCCCCAACGGTTTTTTGCGTGTGCTCGTGCAGTTCGGTAATAAACTGTAAGCCGCTGCGCGGGTCGCAGTCACGGCCATCGGTAAATGCATGAATGTATACCTGTTGTAAACCCTGCACCTGGCAAATATCCAGTATGGCTTTCAGGTGATTGATATGCGAGTGTACACCACCATCACTTACCAGTCCCAGTAAATGCAGCGGTTTATTATTTTCTTTGGCGTAGTGAATAGCTTGTAATAAAGTCGGGTTTTGTGCAAAGCTGCCGGTGCGGATGGCTACATTGATACGTTGCAGCTCCTGGTACACAATACGACCGGCACCCAGGTTTAAATGGCCCACTTCCGAGTTGCCCATTTGCCCTTCCGGCAGGCCAACCTGCTCGCCAAAAGTGGTAAGCGTGGTGTGCGGATACTTGCCGTACAGGGAGTTAGTAAATGGCACGTTTGCATGTTGAATAGCGTCGGAGGATGCAACTTTTCCGAGTCCCCAGCCGTCCATGATTATTAAAATAGTTCTTTTAACAGACATAAATTAAAATTTGAGGTTGTTTAAGTGACAAGCAAACGTTCGCTTCAATGCCCATAAGAGTAATTTTTGTCATTGAAGTGTGTAAAATTACAGCGAAATAGCTTATTTATGTGGTAAAAACTACTTGTAAATGAGTAATTTATTACATTAGCACTATAAACCAATGCCTAAGATGGCATATTTTTAGATGCAATAACTATGAAAGCTTAAAATAAAAAATATGAAAACGATTTATACTCCTTTACTGGCGTTGTTTTCTTTTGTAATGTTAACGGCTTTTGAACAGAAAAGCAGTATTGACGGCGTGATCAGTTCCTTAAAAACCGGTAACGCAACAGAGTTGTCAAAATACAGCGATGAAAACCTGTTACTGACATTGCCCGATAAAAGCGACAGCTACAGCAAATCGCAGGCGCAACAGATTTTGCGTGACTTTTTTGGCACCAATGGTGTAAAAGGCTTTGAGTTAAAACACAAGGGTAATTCACCCGGCGGCCAATATTGTATTGGTACCCTGCAAACAAAATCGGGTAACTACCGTACCCATGTTTTTATGCAAACCAAAAGCGGTAAAGAAAGCCTGAAAGAGATCAGGTTCCAGTTTATTGAATAAGTAAGTATTATTATATTGATATAGGCCTGTACAGATTGTACGGGCTTTTTTGTGGGTGGAGGAGAATGCTTAAAGCAGAAGGCTTAAAGCTTAGAGCGGAAAGCTGAAAGCTGCAATCATAAAGCAGGATGTTTGTATTTTGAAAGGATATTCTATATAAGCTTTCGGCATTCATAATTCATAACTCAACATTCATAATTCATCATTCCTGTTACAAATGGCTAGCCTGTTATGCCACCGGACAATATATTCACCGTTAAAAACAATCTGGCTCTCAGCTTTCCGCATTCAGCTTTCGGCTGTTCATTCATAATTCATAATTCATCACTCATAATTCATCATTCTCAACGCCTAACTTTGCCCCATGAGCTTTACACAAAAACTACATCATTTAATTGATGAAGCCTGGAAGGAAGATATTGGCAGTGGCGATCACTCTACCTTATCCAGCATACCGGCAGCAGCAACCGGGAAAGCCGTGTTAAAAATAAAACAGGACGGTGTGCTGGCCGGCATGGAAGTAGCCCGGGAGATATTTGCCTACAAAGAGCCCGGGGCTGTATTTAAAGCCTATAAAGCCGATGGTGATGCCATGGTATATGGCGAAGTGGCATTTGAAGTGGAAGCACATATTCACACCATTTTACAATGTGAGCGACTGGTGTTAAACTGCATGCAGCGTATGAGCGGTATTGCTACCTTAACCCGTGAGTATACCCGCAAACTGGAGGGCTATCATACCCGTTTACTGGATACCCGTAAAACAACCCCCAACTTCCGCTTACTGGAAAAAGAGGCGGTGCGTATAGGAGGTGGCGTAAACCATCGCTTTGGCCTGTATGACATGATTATGCTGAAGGATAACCATGTGGATTATGCAGGGGGACTGGAAAAAGCCATTGACGCGGCTTATCAATATTTACAGGCCAATAAATTGCCTCTGAAAGTAGAAGTGGAAACCCGTAACCTGGAGGAAGTGAAAAGGGTGGTGGCCATGGGCGAGGAAAAAGTGTTCCGTATTATGCTGGATAATTTTACACCTGAACAGATAGCCGATGCCTTGCCTTATACTAAAGGACGTTTTGAAACCGAGGCCAGCGGTGGTATTAACCTGGATAATATAGAAGCCTATGCCCGAACCGGTGTTGATTATGTAAGTGTAGGCGCTTTGATACACCAGGCTAAAAGTCTTGACCTGAGCCTGAAAGCAGTTAGCAATCAATAATGAATAGTAACAATTCGCTAACCTGCGAAACAAACCGATCTAAATATTTTTACACCATGAATAGCAGATTGTTTTTATTGCCTGTTGTTTTATTGATGACAGGTATTGTAGCCGCCCAGGATATATCGGTCATGAGTTTTAATATCCGGCTGAATACGGCATCAGACAGTTTAAATGCCTGGCCTTACCGTAAAGACAAATTAAGTTCGCAGGTACTGTACCATGCGCCGCAGGTATTGGGTGTGCAGGAAGCCCTGCCCGACCAGATGAACGACCTGAGGACTTCGTTAAAACAATATAAATCCATTGGCGGTGGCCGGGATAACGGAACCGATAAAGGTGAGGCTTCTGCCATCTTTTATGATACGACACAACTGGCCGTTTTGCAATCAGGCATGTTATGGTTATCGGAAACGCCAGCGGTAGCCGGTAGTAAAGGCTGGGATGCTGCATTTGCCCGCGTGATTACCTGGGCAAAATTCAAACATAAAAAAAGCGGTAAACAATTTGTGGCTTTTAATACGCATTTTGATCATATGGGGAAAATAGCCCGCAGGGAAAGTGCGCATATGGTATTAAAAACCGTAAAAGAAATTGCAGGTAAGTTACCGGCATTTTTTACCGGCGATTTTAATGCCACACCGGATGATGAACCAATACAGGTAATCATGGATAAAAATAACCCGCTGCATTTAACGGATGCAAAAGCTGTTTCGGTTAAACCGCATTACGGCCCCACCGGCACTTTTAATGCGTTTAAAAATAAAGAGACCAGTAACCAGCCTATTGACTATATTTTTATTAAGGGCAACTGGCAGGTAAAAAATCATGCTACCATTTCGCAAACATGGGAAGGACGTTTTGCATCCGATCATTTTGCGATATTGGCCTTATTACATTTACCCAAATAATGGCGTATGGCTGTGGTATTATGTTGATATTCTTATTAACTATATAAAAAACAGGAACATCCAAAGGATGTTCCTGTTTTTTTATTAGATACCTGCAACGCATCTGTACAGGATATATTATTTCGTTTCCAGACCACGTGTCAGCCATCCTTTCCGGCTGGCGGTGGCAATGGCGTATGGTGTTATCCAGAACAGGGCAAAAGCATAGAATATACTATAAGGATATGCCCAGAACGATTCTACTATATTATGCCATTTGGCGTAGAAGTACACCTGTATGCTGGAGAAGATCAATATGCTCAGCAATACGGAACTGATAAACAGCACTGGGTGCGTAAAAATAAATACCAGCATTAATAAGGTTAACGGAATAGCCATGATAACTTTTAACCATTGGTTCAATAACAATATCCTGGTACCTGTTTTAGGGCCATTACGGAAGTTTTTAAAAGCAAAAGTACTCATCATGATATTCTCACGCACATTACTTCTTTCCCAGCGGATAAACATCTTGTAAAGATTTTTATATTTTTCGGGAATATTGGTGAGTACATGTGCATTACGCTGAAATACCACATGATAACCTTGTTTTAAGATCATATTCGTCATAGCACGGTCTTCGCCAATATCGGACAGCTGGCCCATAAAGGTCTGGTTGATCCATTCCGGTAAACAGGCCATCACGGCGTCTTTACGGTAAGCGGCCAGGGCGCCCGGCGTACATAATACCGAGCCTAAAGAGCTTTGTGCCGAGCGGATAAATTCAAAGCTGAATACAAAACTAACATTCAGCATGCGGGGTATTATACCCGATTTATTATTTAATACTCTTACATTACCTGCAACCGCGCCACATTTTTCATTTACAATAAACGGGCTCACCAGGTTGCGTAAAGTATTTTCTTTTACAATAGAGTCGCTGTCAATGGTAACAAAAACATCGCCGGTACCTAAGTGAAAGCCACGATACAGCGCATGGCGTTTGCCTTTATTCTCCGGCTGCTGGTATATATCCAGCCGGTCGCCTAATTCGGACTTGGCTTTCTGCATCCATTGCCAGGTATCATCCTGGCTGCCATCATCGATTGCGATCAGTTGTATTTTTTCTTTGGGATAATCGCTGTTTGCGATACTTAACAGTGTTTGCCATACGAGTTTTCCTTCATTATAGGCGGGGACAATAATGGTACAGGTTGGTAACAGCTCGTCGCTGACTGATTTAACTGCTTTATAACGCAGGTATAGTATAAGAATATAAGCGAGGAAACAAAGCTTGATGACCAATAGGGATACTGCTAAGATTACAAAGGCAGTTCCCCATATGGTGTTCATTCTTTCTAAACGGATCTGTTCATAGTGCGGTTGAAACCTGTATACCAGGTATACAGCGCCAAACATTAAAATAAATGTGGTGATCAGCACCAGGTAATCTGATAACTTTAATGCAGCGATGCGGGCATGTTCTGCTACTTTTGATTTAAATGCCTTTACACCGGAAGATAACCGCTGCATAAGGCTGGATTTTTTTTTGAGGGTACGTTCTTGCATCATAATCAATACATTTAATGTGTTAGTTGATGTGACTATCAATTCATTTAATTCATGATCCTTCCTTATTGTAGACTTGAACACTCAACACACATTCTCAGTCTGTAGCGAGAATGATAAGTAGTAAGTAAGCCAAAGAAAAAATACATGAGGTATTCTACAGACTTGGGGACCCAACAATTTTCAAATACCATGCCAGTATGATAGACTCCCTGCCAGCATTGGTTTGTAGCGCTTAGGCTTTTATTTTTTTTATAATTATATCATATGAATATGATAACAATAAAATAACATTTTGTATGATGCGATACTTATGTAAATGTTTTTCAGTGTGTTGCTATTAATTAAAAAAAGCTGCTTCATGTGTATAAAAAATATACACTAAAAAGATGTTGATAAAATACGGGTTCAGTGAACGATAGTATATACACTGTTGTCATATAATCTGTTGATGATTGTATTTTTTTTTATTATTTTAGTCAGATAATTTACCCAGGTGAATAAAAAAACAACTGCTTTTATACAATCAGTTTTATGTTGTATATTTTTTACAGGCGTATTAGCCCTGGTTTCCTCGCTTAAACATTTGTTACCACTACAATTTGAACGCTATGCCTATGGTATTATTGGTATAGTGGTTGCCCTTGTTATTGTTTGGGTATTTTGTAAATGCAGTAAGCAAGGTTTTGCTGATATGGGCTTAACATGGCGGCCTGTAACCAATAAAAACTTTTTCACTGGTTTTATTTTCGGACTACTGGTTTCGGTAATTGCTTTTTTGATTGTTATAGGGGTAAATGATTTGCGGGTTGTACCGGTACAGGGGCAGGATATAGGTATGTTTTTTATGTGGGCCATGTCGTTGTTGTTATTGTCATTCATGGAAGAAATAGCGTTCCGCTCTTTTGCTTTTGTACATTTAAAAAATACCTGGGGTATCTGGCCTGCACAAATTACCATTGCCGTATTGTTTGCATTATATCATGTGGCGGGAGGACAGGATGTAATAAGTTCGTTTTTAGGTCCTGGTGTATGGGCTTTTATATTTGGCTGGGCGGTGTTGCGCACCGGGGGAATAGCCATGGCTACCGGCATTCATTTTGCAGCCAATTTATTACAGACTGCAATAGGACAGAAAACCAGTTACCCGGCAATATGGAAAATTGATATTCCGGATACTATACCCGCTTCTTTGCAGCAACAGCTTGACAGGACCGGCATACTGGTGCAGCTGGGGTTATTGGTTACCGGTATTGTACTTACCTTATTATGGAAGCGGCAGCGCCAAAAAGCCGGGTAAGCGGATGGCTGTTGATACCAGTACTGCAGCTGAGGGGCTGCCCGACTGGAAGTAGTAGCTGCATAGCAGGGGTATAGCGGGCGGCAGGCACTACTAAGGAAGGCGGGAACTATGGCTGAACAAAGTGCTGCAGCTGAGAGCCCCCAAATAAAAAGAAGGTATTTATTCTATTAATGAGTTTTTAACGGCAAAGAAAACCAGGCCGGCTGTGTTTTTACAGCCGAAACGTTCCATTAAGCGGTCCTTGATCGCTTCTACTGTACGCGGGCTGATCTCCATTTTCTGTGCTATTTCCTGTGCAGTAAACTCCATACAAATAAAACGCAGTACATCCCTTTCCTTATCGGTTAGGGTTACTTCATTGTTCAGGGATGGAATTACTTTTTGGCGGGAGTGGGATTTTTTTAACAGTATGCGGTTAACAAAGTTGTTAAGGTAATAGCCCTTTTCGGCCACATCCATAATGGCACGACGGATTTCCTGCGGATCGGCATTTTTGAGGAGGTAACCATTGGCGCCGTTTTCCATCAGGTGATAAACAAAGCGCTCATCTTCGTACATGCTTAATACCAGTACTTTAATATGCGGGTATTTTTTACTGACGATCTTGGTGGTTTCAATACCGTCTTTTCCGGGCATACGAAGATCCATCAGGATTACATCCGGTTCTGCTTCATCCAGTTTTTCCAAAAGTTCATCCCCTTCTCCGGCTTCCAGCACAAATTTAATATTTGCAAAGGGCCTTAAAGATAGTACTACGCCTTTTCGAAAAATCTTATGATCGTCTGCTATGGCTACTTTTATTACTTCCATCGGCTTGGGTATTGGCAAATGTAAATAATTCGTATCATTTACCCATAACAGTTCTGAATATTAAGGCATAGCGACCGGGAAAGACCGGAAGAAGCGAGGGAATAATTGTGTTGAGTAAGCTTATTCGTAGGTGGTATTATTTTCCTGCGGAATTTCGAGGGTAACCTTATAATAGGTTTGCGAAATATCTTTTTCGAAAACAATGCTGCCGCGTACCAGGCTGGTGCGGCTGGTGATATTTTTTAAACCCAGGCCTACCGTGCTTTTGGTAAGTTTATCAAAATCTGATTGTACAATACCGCGGCCATCATGGTGAATACGCAGGTAAAAGCGGTTATCGTGTACGTTTTGGGTAAGATGTATAAAACTGGAATTACTGTGTTTTAATATATTACCTACTAACTCCTGCACGATACGGAATACCACTAATTCTGTTTCGGGTTTTAAGCGGTCTTTATAGTCGTGAAAACGGCTGCTGGCATTGATGGTTCCTGAGCCGCTGATCTTTTGGAAGAGGTCATTAATGGCGGACTCTAAACCAAAGTTCTTAAGAGTAGGGGGCATCAGGCTGTGGCTGATATTCCTGATCAGTTGAATAGTATCATCAATGATCTGGCGGGCCTGGAAGATGGCTTGCAGCTGTGATGCTTTGTCCTGGTTTACCAGGTTTTCGTTCAGGTATAAACGGGCGGTGGCCAGTAATGGACCGGCATCATCATGCAGGTCGGCTGCCAGGCGCTGACGTTCCTCTTCCTGCATTTTAATAGAAGCATTTAATAAAACCTTTTGTTGCTCCTTCTCCATTTCCTGTACGGTGGCATTAAAGCGGGCTACTTTTCGCTGGTGTAATATTAATAAGGTAACAATGCTTACTGTAAGTACAGCCATACCCACGGCACCGATGATAAATACCACCGGGATATTTGTAGCTGTGCTGGCTTGCAGTAGAAAATTCATATATGCAGGTAGATGAGACAGGTTACATGACTAACCTATAAAAAGTTTAAAAATGGTTCGTTGGTTTTTTGGGCTTGCGGTTTTTTATTGGCTTGGCGGATATGGACGAAGATAGCTATTGTAAAGAATATATTTTTAATTATGTCAAATATATAGGTAATGAACCAGTACCCCCGGATTTGTTCTTTGGGTAGATAGTCAATCAATAAATGGAAAAAGAAAGTACCTGCCAAGTAAATTAATATACCGAGCGCCATCCAGAATGTAGGCTGTGCGGTAAGGGCGAGTCCCGGTACTTTTGTATCATCGCGGTTGAGTTCCAGGAAAATATAATAAAATATGTATACAAACATTAATAATGTACATATTCCTATAGAAACTGAATCAATAAGACCGGCTTTGGCTCTCCAAAAAGAGTAGAAGGTATGAAAGATGACGAACAGGATTGAGCAGGTAATAATAACTTTTAAAAAAGTTTTATTCGTTTTGTGCCCGTAGCAAAGCAAGGTTGTGAACGAAATATATTCAAGTAGTGTAAATATGAAATTGAATAAGCGGGGACGAATAATACTTGGGGTAATCTGTTCAAAAAAGAAATTAATCAGAAAAAAAGTAACCGAGTACAGCAGAAGGGGGAAGACCTTAGGAAAAAGCTTACTCTTGTTTCTAATAAACAGCAAAAAAGCTATTACCGGAAAAAGGTAACTGAACTCTAATATGTGTTCAACTAGGTATAAAAAAAACTTTTCTATTGTAATTGGATTTTATCCAAAAATAGAAAAGTTTTTTAAAAAAGGAAATTCTTTAAAAATTTAGTCAGCTAAACCTTCAAAAAGACCTTTACCAATAACGTCATCCCAAACGATTTTACGTGATAATTTCGTAATTTTTTTCATAACAGTAACAAATTTAGACGGTCTATAAAATTATTGTACCGCAAAAATTGCACGTAGAAGTCCCATACTCAACCCTTAATTTTAGAGGGATAAATACTTATAAGTGCATGTAATTCAGTACTGATAAGACTTACAGGGAAAATAATCAGACAAGACTGTACTAATAGTTGCGTAATGTTACGACTATTTACTAGTAAAATTACTATTTTGTATATAGTTTTTTTACTAGGGATAAACTCTTATTGTAGAAAGTTCTTCAAATAGAAGCAAAAACCGGATTCGAAAAAAGAGGAAAAACATCTGTTTTTTAAAAGGGAAACTCCCCTTTTATAGGGTACAAAGTTATTTTAACGGATAGTGCCGGACAATAGCAAAAGCACTATTCCGGGTATCGTATATTTCTCAAAGCCAGAACTGATTGTGAATAGATGAATTTATTTTCTTGAGTAAGTATTTGATTTTCAATAATATAGAATTCATTCCCTTAAATCTTGCAAGTGATTATTGAAGGCGGTTACTTGACCAAACCGTTCTTGATGGCAATAATCGCAAGGCCAACCCTGCTCTTTACATCCAGTTTAATGAACAGCTGATCCCTGATAGCATCGATTGCCCTGGGTGTTAATGACATACGGTGTGCTATTTCTTTATAAGTCAGATCGCTTGCCGATAATTCTAAAAACTCCATGTCCTGGTCGCTTAAAATTACCTGGTGTAATGGCATGCTTTTATCATTATTCTGCCGGAAAAGGCCGGCTAATTTGGCGCTGATCGCATTAGAATAGTAATACCCGGTATCTGTAACCGATTTTATGGCCTGTTTTAGTTCTTCAGGATGAATATCTTTCTTTAGAAACCCATTGACCCCGAGTTTTAATAATTTGATCAGGGATAGCTCCGAATCATACATGGTTAACATTAAAATGAGGATATCCGGATGCGTATTTTTTAGTGCTGTGATGGTTTCAAATCCATCCATTACCGGCATATTAAGATCGAGGAGTACCAAATCGGGAATTATTCCCATTTTTAACTGGTCAATCAATTCCGCGCCATTATTTACACTGATTACCACTTTACAGTTTTCAAAACCATTTATTAAAGCCTTTAAAGCATTACGCAGTAAAGCATGATCATCGGCCAGCGCAATTTTTATCATATTTTCCTGATTCATAGGTAGTATTAAAATGGAATATTTATGGTTGATTGAGTTCCCTCCTGCGGCAGGGAGCTGATATTAAAAGTACCACCGATCGATTTTGCACGTAAATGCATATTAGGCAGTCCGTTGCCCTTTTGTCCGGTTGTTTCAAAATTGATCCCTTTACCGTTGTCTTTAATTATGGCTGTTAAAGAGTCGGACTTGTAGTTAATTGATATGCTAATGGTAGTGGCATTAGCATGTTTCAATATATTAGTAATAGATTCCTGTATTATCCTGAATACAATCAACTCCTTCTTGGCATCTAAAAAACTTGTTTCGCCGGTTACTTCATAAATAACTTTATAGGTTCCTAACTTTTCCAGGCGGCCTACTTCAAATTGTAAAGCGGTAAGCAGTCCCTGTGATTGAATTACATCACCATTAAAAGCATGTGAGAGGTTTCTCAGATCCTCAATGGCATCGGTTAACAATGCAGTAATATCGCTTATTTTTTTACCGGTATTAGTATCTGCTGTCATTATAGTATTCAGGTGAAGTTTAGCCAGGGTAAGGCCGAGGTTAATATTATCATGTATTTCGCGGGATATATAATTAAAAGTATCTTCCTGAATCTCTAATTTGCTTAAGATGTAGTCCCGCTCGTTTCTCAGTTCCAGTAATTCCAGTTTACGGGCAGCAGCAGTTTGTGTCTTTTTATAAGTGTAAAATAAAAAAATAATTAATATCACCAAGAGACAGATGATGCTGATGGATAATAAAACAAAATTTATAATTTGGATATCGCCGGTTTGCATAAATGGGCTTTGAAAAAAATACCAAACATTATGATATAAAAAACATAATAAAGGGGATATAGCTTTAGAAGTATATCTGTTCGGTGGTTAAGAAAAAAAGTTTCTATTACGGATAGTAACATAGTGCAAAGTAAAAAAAAAGCAATGGCACTTGAAATCCAGAATGAAGGTTGCTGTGAAATATTGATAGTTACAGTAGCTCGGAAAAGATTTTTAAAATAAAAGAATACCGGAACCAGTAATAAAAATACCTGTGTAGTGTAAAGCCATACAACGGCAACCCTGGGGTCTAAATCAGAAGAAAGTATATAAATGATCAGGGCAAGACTAATTAAAAAAAAGAAAGTGATCAAAAGACGGAGTACTTTCTTTTGCCTGGAATGATGAGTGAGATAATAGAAATAATATGTAATAAATATAAATTCAGCAATAGTAAATAGGTAATCTAAGCTACTAATTAAGGGGTTTATGTGTGAGGCACGTTTCTTTGTAATCAGGATGGTGATATCAATGGGAACAAAACAAATTAAATAGGCAAAGAGATACCACCTGATGGTAGGGGGAATATTAGCGGTCTTTTTAGCAGTTGTATATATCAGGATTAATAAAGTAGCAACTAAAAAAATACCAACAGGTCTTAAATAAAGTGTTGTTTGCCAAAACTTTAATAATGTTTGCATCCTTCAAAATTAATGAACCGAAGGTTAATGTTAACCTAAAAGTAGCAGTACATTGCTGAGCACCTGATAATACTTTACCTATTATCTTCCGCAAGGAGTAGCAGGTAAAGGAATTTAAAATGAGGTAAAATTATTATTTTTCAACTGGTCGGCACAGGTAAGCCTTTAAGAACATCAAAAACATTATTATATAAAATATATAATAGGTCGGATAAAGTTTTGCCAGTATATCCGGACGGTGATTAAGAAAAAAAGTTTCGATTACGGAAAGGATCATTGTGCAAAGTAAAAAGAAGGCAATGCCTGTTGATATCCAGAAAGCAGGGGTATTACTGATATTCATTACCGAATTGGTTTTAAACAAAGTTTTAAAATAAAAGAAAGTAGGGAGTAATAGTAAAAACACCTGTGTAGTGTACAATCTTACTACCGCATGTTGGGTCGGTAGCTGAAATGCTAATATAATCGCAATAAGTAAAAATAATCCAGTTAAATATTTAAGGACTCTTTTTTGCTTTGTATTTTGGTTGAGGGAGTAAAAGTAGTAATTTATTAATAGGAACTCAATAGTTGTAATAAGATAATCTACACAAGCGTTTAGAAATTTAGAGTGTTCATTTGTCAGTACTGTTGTTACGTTTATTATAATAAGACCAATGCAAAAAGTAAGGGGGTATAATTTTACTGATAAAGGAATATTCCCATGTCTTTTATTCGGATAAAAAAAGAGAATCGTAAGAAAGAAAGTTAACAAAATAAGTGTTGGCCATAAGAACAGTGTAATTCGCCATATTTTTATCATTATCTCCATCGGGTTATTTTAAAATATTTATAATTAAGAGTTGGATGTCGCCGGTTTGCACAAATAGGCCCTGAAAAACATACAAAACATCAGTATATAAAATATATAATAGATGGGGTATAGTTTTTCCAATATATGAGGCTTGTGATTAAGGAAAAAAGTTTCAATTACAGAGAGGGACATGGTACAAAGTAAAAAGAAAGTGATGCCCGTGGATATCCAGAAAGAAGGTGTGTTTGCAATATCGATGGTTGTAGGGCTTTTAAAAAGATTTCTAAAATAAAAAAATGATGGAATTAATAATAAGAATACCTGGGTGGTATATAGTCTTGCTACAGCAAGTCCATGGGGGAGTTGGAATGAAAATACAAACGATGCTATTAAAAACAAAATAGTTAAAATTGTAAGTATTCTTTTTTGTAGTGAGTTAAGATTGTGTGTGTAGAAGTAATAGGCAATGAGTATAAACTCAATAATAGTAAAGATATAATCTGTATAATGCTGTACTTGATACGCATAATAATCATATTGATGCCTGATGAGTGTTGTTCCGTCAATAATAATAAAAGTACAACCGTATGCAATAAGGTATAATTTTATTGCTAGAGGAATATTGCGGGAACCGACAGAGGGAATACAAAACAGGAGAGCAAAAAAAAGTGTTATTAAAAAGGCAGCCGGCCACATATAGAGTGTCGACTGCCAGTTTTTTAATAGTGCTTCCATGTAGCAAAGTTAATGTGCATGAACGCTTACGCCACGTTCAATGTAAAAGTAGAGCTTGTTTTTTTAGCCCGGATGGGAAAAACACCCGGAAAAATGTTTTTTTACCCTGAGGTGTTAAGCTATGTATGGCCTAACAGTAACCGTCACAGGATTCAGTAACCTATTCAGTAGAATACAACTTATACAATAATTTTTTTACCAGCCTGTAATTGGTGATCACTGAAAGTAATACCAATATTACCGCGATACTGATTACCGACCAATGTACAACAGAAGAGAGTTCAGGCCGGTTATACATTACAAATTGATGAAAACCCCATTGCATAAGCTGAGTGGCTATTAATGCGCCAAAAACAATCACGAGGTACATGGGCACAAAGCGGCGCGAAAAATTACTGCCCAGCCATTTTGGTGAATACCCGATGGTAAGTAATAACTGCAGGTTGTCCTTACTGCGGGCGATGACCAACTGCAGGTAAAAGGAGAATAACAGTAA
This sequence comes from uncultured Terrimonas sp., assembly GCA_964445775.1. Classification (GTDB taxonomy): domain Bacteria; phylum Bacteroidota; class Bacteroidia; order Chitinophagales; family Chitinophagaceae; genus Terrimonas. The sequence goes on along the minus strand of CAYUMH010000029.1, from coordinate 23,077 downwards.
GGCTAAAATTACGACCAGCAGGCCAAAAATGCCCAAGGCACTGAAAATACCCTGGATAACAATTTTATTACGCCCCAGTAAAGTTTTATCCTTATTCAGTTTATAGCCCTTGCTGTCGAAGAATTTCAGCAGCTCGGTATTATTAGCGTCTTTGGTTTTGATGAACAGGCGGGAAGAGGATACGCCTTTATTTTTACCAAATTTTTCGTTTGCCCAGCTTAAAAATGCTTTAGGCACCAGTACTGAGTTTACCCGGTCGCTGAAAGCTACTATGCGGCCATAAAATACTTCGTTATTATTATTCCCTTCACAATGTACATGTACTACCATGCCACCAGCTGTTTCCTTTGATATCTGGGGCAGGTTCTGACCCGGCGCAAATACATTGTATATTTCGAAAAAATCGGAGGACAGGATTATCGGAAGGGTTTGCTGACCTGGCTGCCAGGTAAAGCTGGGTGGAAGGGTGTCTAAAAAATCATTGTCCAGGGTTTCTAAAAACATATCTGTCCGGAAGGGTACCACATCGCCTGCACTTAACATTACCCTGAAATCGTTGGGTATTAAAGGAGATACATTATCAATCAGCGGGTTGGCTTTTAACCCATCTATATCCTGCTGGGTAAACAAACTTTTTTCAGGCTGACCCATGGTCTCGTTGGTAATGGGCTTGGTAATGGATATATAATCGTACCCGTTTTTACGGATGCTGCCTTCTTTTAATAACTGCTGGATGTTGATATACATCTGTACAGAACATAACAGCAACAGTACCCCGATACCCAGGCCTAAAAAAGAAAAGAAACCCGAGCCTCCTTTTCCACCTGTTTGTAATAATGGTTTTATAGGTTTAAATGATAGCGCCATATAATAAGGTCAGAGTTTAAAAGTAAAAATTAGTACAGAACATGTCCTGAAGAGGCTCACATTACAGGTAATAAATACTGGTATAAGGATAGAAGTCTATCTTTTCCAGGTCTGCCAAGATTACCGTAGCGTTCCTTAGCTTGGCTTCTTCAATGATCAGCTCCATAGCCTTTTCTGCGTTATTATTATCCAGGTGACTAAAAGGTTCATCCAGCAATAAATAATCAAAAGGTTGTAATAAAGAGCGGATAATGGCAACACGTTGCTGTTCGCCATAGGAGCAGGTTTTTCCCCGCGACGATAATTTATCGCCCAGGCCTAATCTCCTGGCCATTTCCAGTACTTTATCACCATCATGAAAAGGAGCCAGTTGTCTTTTTATTTCCAGGTTCTCCAATACGGTTGATTCCGGTAGTAATTTCATATCCTGGAAAACAATGCTCACCTGGTTAGTGCGTACCAGGGCAAAATCCTCCGGCGTAAAACTTTTAAGCGGTTTGGTATCATATAGTACCTCTCCCTTGTATTGTTGTCGCATACCATATAAAAAATGCATCAGCGATGTTTTACCACTGCCGGATGGTGCAACAATCTTTACCAGCTCTCCTTTATTAAATACAATATCCTTACCCCATATTTCGGAGGTAGTGGTGCGTTGTTGTTCAAAGTAGCCGGGCAATAAGTTTTTAATGGATAGTATCATGTATCAGTAAAATAAATCACTATTTATAGGATAGTGATGATTGAAGTTTAAAGCTACAACATTACCGGTATTCCTGTAACCGCCTGTTTTGTTAAAAAACGTGCGATACACGTAATAATGAATAACGGAAAAATAAAAAGGGTACAATAATAGGCCATACGACCATTATTGTACCCTCTGCTTATTATATTAATTATTTTTTTGGTTTTACTGGTGCCGCTGGCTCAACCAATATAGCTGAAACGGTATCAACTACCGGGAGTTCGGTCATCCATTGTGCTCTTTGTTTTTTTTCCAAAGCATTCATTTGATCAGCATATTTATTGATCTGTTTTAAGCTGTTAATACTTTTATCGCTTAACAGTACTTCCATATTGTAAGTAGCTTTGCTTTTTTTGTAGTCGCAATTAGCAGAGAACTCCAACCAGGTTGCTTTTGACAGGTCAGCCATAGCATTGGCAATGCTATCGTTATTCTTACCTCTGAATGCTTCGATAACCTGTGGAATATTCACAAAAAAGTTCAGGTTATGTCCTTTTAATTTATCAGCATAATTAGGTTTGTTATTACCGGCCAGGAATGCTTCCTGGGCAGCTGAATCGGTACCCACAATAAACCAGTCCTTTTCATTTTTGATAAACATATCATTAGGTTTCTCGCCGCCCATTTCTTTCAGCAACATATCATATAACTTGTTGAATTTGTCCTGCACGATAGAAATGCCCAAAACCATTTTCGGATTTTCTTTTTCGTAGGTATAGGTCTCCGGTTTACCATCATAACCGTCATAAGTGTTTGTTACTGTTTTTTTCTCAACACCGGTTAAGGCAAAAGCGATATCACCTTTGAAAGCAGCGGCGATCTCATCCAGTGAAAGATTGTTTTTGCCTAAATAACTATTGGCAATTCCATCAGCACCTGCCAGGCGGATGATGTCAATGATCATAGGGATAGATAATTTATAAACGCCGGCAGCCAGGGCATCACCTGAAGGCAGGCGGTTTACCACGTCGGCACCTACACCTTCGCTGTTATATTTATCCATGATCTTGGCAAGTTCTTTACCATAAAACTGTTCACCGGCCAGGGAAATTTTGCCGTTCTCAAAACTCAGGGTTCCTGTACTGATATTTCCTTCGATCAGGCTGTTAAACTTCATCATGCTTAAAATACCACCTGCAAAAGAGTTGCTGTACATTTTTTCGGCACTGATCCAATAATGCAGATCGCCTTTACTGGTTACCAGGTCGGCAAAACGTTTATCGCTGTCCAATAGTTTTTTACCGCTTAATGCATAGGTGGTTTTAGCAAATGTTAATAAGCTGTCGGTACCAAAACGGGTACTGCGACCTGAACCGCCAAAATCACCGGTAAGGTTCATGGGAGCGTCCGCAATAAACATAAAACGCGAGCTGTTCCATGTCAGTACAGCGTTATCGTCCAGGCTGGTATAACTAAGGTCATCTTTCTTTTGAATACTGATACCTTGTTTTACATTTTTTAAAGCGGCTTCAAAATCAGCAGCACTTTTTAATTTACCCTGGAAAACAAGGTAGCCACCATTGTTCTGGGGTTTCATAAAAAAGGCAAAACCGGCTTTAATGTCAATGCCCGATTTTTCGGGGTTGGCTACCAATGCTGCCATGGCCGTATCGTCATTGGTGCTTTTTTGCTGAATGTCTTTGTACCATTCACTGGCCTGGATATCCTGCCAGGTAATTTTTTCACTTAATGATTGTGAGTTGATGGTAAAAACGATCGCTGCATCTTCCGGAATCAGTAAGCCGGTTTTGCCGGATTTATTACAGGAAGTAAATACCACTATACCAATAATGGCAAGAAACGATAAGAATTTTAATTTCATGATGTGTTTTTTATTTGTCAGGCGGTAAGTCTTCCTTTCACCGGTAAGACAACTTTTATGATCAGGTTTATGTGGTGCAAAGAAACAAAGAAAAAGCTTGCATTGCTGCAAGCTTTTATAAATGGTGGTTTAAGCCGTATAAATGAAGTATTATGGTTGATGGTCGTTAGCTGCGCAGTATTTCGCGGCTGATGACCAGTTTTTGTATTTCGCTGGTACCTTCTCCAATGGTACATAATTTGGCATCCCTGTAAAACTTCTCTACCGGGAAATCTTTTGTATAGCCGTAACCGCCAAATACCTGTACGGCATCATTGGCTACCTTAACGGCCACTTCGCTGGCATAATATTTTGCCATGGCCGCCTGTTTGGTCATAGGCTGGTGGCGGTTTTTCAGGTCGCAGGCCTGCAGTGTCAATAACTCGGCAGCGGCAATTTCGGTGGCCATATCGGCCAGTTTAAACGATATACCCTGGAAACTGGCAATGGGTTTGTCAAACTGGTGACGCTCCTGGGAGTATTGTAAAGCCGCTTCATAAGCCCCTTTGGCAATGCCCAGGGAGAGGGAGGCGATTGATATACGCCCGCCGTCCAATACCTTCATGGCCTGTTTAAAGCCGTCGCCGATCTCTCCTAAACGCTGCTCATCTGATACCCGGCAGTTGTCAAATATCATTTCAGTGGTTTCGCTGGCGCGCATACCCAGTTTATTTTCTTTTTTACCGGCGCTGAAGCCGGTCATCGTTCTTTCTACAATAAAAGCGGTGGAATTATTCTTGCTTCTCGGCTCACCGGTACGGCAGATAACAACGGCAATATCGCCGCTTTTACCGTGGGTGATCCAGTTTTTAGTACCATTGATGATCCAGTCATCCCCGTCGCGGGTGGCGGTACATTGCATATTACCCGCATCACTGCCGGTATTGGCTTCGGTTAATCCCCAGGCCCCTAAATATTCGGCTGTGGCCAGTTTGGGTAAGTATTTTTTCTTCTGTTCCGCATTGCCAAAGTTTAAAATATGGCCGGTACAAAGTGAATTATGTGCCGCCAGACTAAGGCCTATTGAGCCACAAACTTTGGCTATTTCTTCAATGATCGTTTTATATTCTACATATCCTAAGCCGGCACCTCCGTATTCTTCGGGTACTAATACGCCCATTAAGCCCAGTTGCCCCATGGCTTTAAAAACGTCTATGGGAAATTCCTGGCTTTCATCCCATTGCATTACGTGGGGTAGTATATGTTGACGGGCAAATTCTCTGGCGGTTTGTGCTACCTGTTGTGTAATTTCTGATGTTTCAAAGTTCATACGACTGGTTATTTACGATGTTTTCCTTTATCCGGGTTATACTCTCTTCCCCAAACTTACTACACCTGTTAACGGTAAAAAAATGTGCCACCGCAAAATTGTGATGGCACATTCTGAAGGCTATTTGCCATAGGCTATGAGGCAAGCAACCGACGCAATCGTTAAAGGCAGTACAAAGATGGGGAATAATATTGATACTAACAAATGTTAGTTTGATTATTTTGACATTATTTTTTTAATTACCTGAACGCTGAGCATTATTCTACTACAATAGAAAGCTCGTCATAGGCCAGTTGAATGCCCGGAGGCAATTGTTCGGAAACAGCCTGGTGTAACCCGAGTTGATGGGAGATATGGGTGAAATAAGCCTGCGGGATCTGTAATTCCTGTACGATGTCTATGGCTTCCGATAATGTAAAATGAGAAATATGTTTTTCGTGGCGCAGGGCATTTAAGGTAATGACGCGGCTGCCTCTTATTTTGTCCATAGAATCGGCATTAATGAAATTTGCGTCAGTAATATAGGTGTAGTTACCAAAACGAAAGCCCAGCACCGGCATGTTCATGTGCATCACCCAGATAGGGGTAACGGCAATATCGCCAACAATAAAGGGGTTATCGCTGATGCTTACCAGGTTCATCTGGGGCAGGCCGGGTATATTACGATGGTCAAAAGCATAATAAAAGTCCCTGCGGATAGCTTCTTCCGTCATTTGATTGGCATATACCGGGATGGTGGTTTTTTGAAAAAAATTAAAAGCCCGTATATCGTCCAGTCCGGCAATATGATCACGGTGCGGGTGGGTAAACAACACGGCATCTATCTTTTTTACCTTTTCCCTTAACATCTGGTACCTGAAATCGGGGCCTGTATCCACGATAATGCGGGTGGTATCAGATTCTACCATGATGCTGGAACGCAGGCGGGTATCTTTTTTATCAGTGGATTGACAAACTTCACAATCGCATGCGATCATCGGCACACCACTGCTGGTGCCTGTACCCAAAAAAGTTATTTTTAACCTGGTAGCTAACACAATGGTAAAAGTAGTAAAAGCAAAACTAAAAGCGGGCTAAACTTAGGCGTTTATGCCTGGCCCTCTGCTGTATTATTGGTAGACAGGATACCCCAGTAAAGTTTACGGGCATCATCTGTAAGCAGGTTGGTATCAATATCCAGCTGGGGTATTAGTTCCAGTAAAGTGTTAATACGGCCCTCTGTTTGTAAAAACTTGTTCAATACCACCACTTTTTTAGCTTCTAAAATGCAGAAACCGCTTTGAAAAGTACCTCTTTCATAGCGCAGTACATACCCGCACTGTTCGGGAATATGCTCCAGTTTATCAAGCGTCGATTGGGTGTATTTTATCATGCCGGAATACGTTGAAATATCCTGCAATTTACTCCATAATCAGGGGAGGTAGATAAGTACTTTTCCACAAAAAAAGACTCAAAAATGGGTATAATTTATAAGCTTACCAGTATGCAAGGAGCAATAAAACCATAAACTGAAAATGTAATAGCTTTGCCGGGCAACTTAATCATCATCATTACTATAAATATTACTCCCATGAGTAAGAAAAATAAACAGGACCAAAACGGCTTTGTATTCAGTACAGATCCTGAATTTAAATTTGATTACGAGGAAGAGGCGCAGGAAACCCTGGCGCCTGCGCAACAGGTATTGCGTGTAAAACTGGAAACCAAACACCGGGCTGGTAAAGCGGTAAGTGTGATCACCGGTTTTACCGGTAAGGACGAGGATATGCAGGACCTGGCTAAAAAACTAAAAAACTTTTGTGGCACCGGGGGCAGCGCCAAAGATGGTGAGATCATTATCCAGGGCGATCAGCGGGAAAAGATACTCAACTGGTTATTAAAAAACGGTTATTCAAAAACTAAACGTATCGGCTAATGTACTGGCAGGTAGGTATTATAGGGTTGGCTTGTTGCTTACTGGGTATTTACCTGTTTGTGAAAAATGTTTTTGAAGAAAATAAAAGCGTTTTTAATGCGATCATGTTTATGGTACTGGGTGTTTTTTTAATCAGCTGGGCCATGGCTATGTTTTATGGCTGGGTGCAATAAGACCTAAGTATAAAATATTTGTTATATACTTAATGGATCATTATTTATACTAACGGTGAATAAGTGTAAATACTCATACGTTGGATAGGTTTATGCAGAGATCTTCCAGTTGTCACTTGCCGGAGGTAATATTTCTAATATATCATGCACTGATAAAGAAAAGATTGCAGCAATCTTCTGCAGCCGTTCAATATCAATACGGGTTTTACCGGTTTCTATCAGGGAGTAAGAGTTTTGAGAGATAAAAAGCATCTCTGCAACCTGCGCTTGTGTCAGCCTCTTTTTTTTCCGCAACAATTTTATTTTCTCATGTAGCTTCATGGTGGTTGAACTGCGGTCACATAGTAGTTTGGTTAATGTATTTCAAATATAAAAAAAACTGCGGCTTTATGCGTACCACTTAGTGGTATTTTTTATCAGTTTTATTGATAAACATTCACTATCAGCAAAACTGATAAAACTATTCAAGACAAAGTAGGAGATTACGGGAGTAAACTTTTTTTCTTAAAATCAAAAATGTAACTTTATGAGAAAGTTTTTTCTTCTTGTACTGGTAGCTACTTTTAGTATGTATGCTTCCGCAACTGTAACTTATCCTTCTATTGACCTGCCTGCGAACGTCAATGAGTCGATTGTGACAAAGACTGGTGTAAAAGATGTACAGAAAATCGACTTCGAGACTTTTAAGGAAATAGCAGCCAATAAAGGTGTTAGTAAAATTGTTTTAACTGCCTTCGGTAGTTTTTGGTTTACCGATTCATGCGGAGGTACTTATTGGGTGGAGTATTCAGGCATGTCATGGTTTGAAGCAATGCAGGTTTTATCTTACATGGACCCCTATTTTTGCGCCTATCCGGGCAATAACTGGGATATTACCGTGTATTATTAATAATAATTAACTGGTCTGACATCCTGAAATAGCAAATGCAGTTATATTTTTAATGCATTTGCTATTTTAAGTTTTATAATTTTTAAATGGTAAAATTTAATTCATGGTTTATTGGGGACTGCTGCTTGCATTATTATTATCAGCTACTGGTAATGACGCAAAAAAAATAACCAAAGAAATCCCGGAAGAAAAGTATAGTTATGTGATTTATTATGACTTCATCGGGAAAGTAAATAAAGAAGATTCTACAAGGGTTGTAACGGAAAGGATGATCCTTTTGTCCGGTCAAAACAGCTCAAAATATCTTAGTCATAATAAGTTCCTCGCCGACTCCATGATACTTGATCAATACAACAATCCTAAAATGATGAATGGTGCTCCTTCATTTTCTATGCAAGGTATTCCTAAAGCGAAGGTGAATCACCAGGTAAGCAAAAATTTTTCCAACAATACCTATAAGTTTAATAATGTATTAGGTGTGCAACAGTTTTTTTTCTCAGATAGTCTTCCTGGTTTGAATTGGAAACTGGAAGATGAGAAAAAAGAAGTGCTGGGATATGTTTGTCAGAAAGCCAGTACACATTTTTCAGGCCGTGATTATATAGCCTGGTTCGCTTCTGCCATACCGATCCCCGACGGCCCTTATAAATTCAGTGGCCTGCCTGGCCTCATCCTGGAGATCTATGATACAAAAGGCGAGTACAAGTTTTTATCGGTAGGTTTGGAGAAAGTAACCAAAACAATAACAGACCCTCCTAAAAACAGTACATTAAAAGAATTAAAAAACGGTAGTGATTACAAAACTGTATATAAAAAATTTAAAAACAATCCAGGTCCTTTTTTTGAGCCGGATAATATGAAACTGCCCCCCGAACTGATAGAAAGGGCAGCTAAAAATGCATCGGAAATGCTTAAATTACAGAATAACCCTTTGGAACTGGATGAATAACAGGCGATATATATACTCTTTCATCACCTTAACTATTATAACCTGCTTTACTTTTTTTTCAGCAAACGCACAACAGCCGGTTCTTATTAAAGGAAAAATAACAGATACAGTAGGTGTTGGTATACAAGGCGTATCTGTTACCATTACAACAGAGGAGCAACAGGTGCTGGCATTTGCAATCAGTAATAAAACGGGGGACTATAGCTTAAGCATTAACACCGGGCTAAGCTCAATGGTGTTAAACCTGCGTAAACTAAACTATAAGCCCGTCCGTCAAACTATATCAAACCAGCCACAGGAATTGAATTTTACCCTGCATTTTTTTTCAGAGGTTTTACCGGAAGTGAAAGTAAAAAGCGGCCCGATCCGCATGCGGGGCGATACCATCAGCTACCAGGTAAGTGAATTTGCCGAAGGCCGTGACAGGAGTATCGGCGATGTATTGGCGAAGATGCCCGGCATTGAGATACAGGGCGATGGTAAAGTGTTATACCAGGGCAAACCGATCAACCGGTATTATATTGAGGGTATGGACCTGCTGGAAGGCCGTTATGGTCTTGCCAATAAAAACCTTCCGCACCAATCGGTAACCAGTGTGCAGGTTATAGAAAATCACCAGCCTATTAAAGTGCTGGACAGCCTGGTACCCAGTAACCAGGCAGCTATCAATATTAAATTAAAAAGCAATATCACTACTACCGGTAATGCACAGCTGGGCGCCGGTTTTTCTCCTTTTCTCTGGGGCGCCAATATAACCCCGATGGTATTTACCAAAAAACACCAGTTCATTGCTTCTTACCAGTCTAATAATATTGGTAACGACGTAAGTGTGCAGTTAAAAGCCCTTAACCTGGAAAGCTTTCTGGAACAGATAGAAACACCTACCATGAAAACCAACCTGGTAAATATTGTTGAAGTACAGTTTCCGCCGGTGTCCAACCTTCGTTTCCTTGATAATAATATACACCTGGGAACACTTAACTATATTACTAAATTAAAAAAGGATCTAGAACTCAGGATCAATTCCTCTTATTTCAACGATTATCAGAGGCAAAATGGCGCCAACCGGATAGAATATATTTTACCAACGGGAAATGTGATGCTGGAAGAACAAATGAACAACCGGCTTTTCTATAATGATTTTAAAACCAGTGTAACCCTGCAAAAAAATGTTACCAAGGGCTATATGGCCAATAATACCCGTTTTCATTTCAATACCGACGGTGCAGCCGGGCATATTTTTAATACCCGCGATAATATCGCCCAAAGAACCAGTACCCCATACACATCTGTTACCAACGAGTTAAAATGGATAACACCCATTGGTAAACAACTGGTCACTATTTACTCTTTCATTAACTATAACAGGTCGCCGCAACGCCTTACGGTAACGCCGGGACAGTTTATTGAGGCCTTGAATGATAGTGTGGACTATGGGCAATTGCGCCAGGAGATAAGGCAACAGGTATGGCAAACACATAACTATGCCGAGTTTATAAAAGGCCTTGGTAAGTTTACAATTACATCCAGGGCAGGCCTGGTATTACAGGAACACAGAACGGATGCTGATATTTTTATTGATAATGTAAAGTCACAGGATCATTTCAATAATGCGCTGTTATATAAAAAACAGAAATTTTTTGTACAAACTGAATTGATCCGGAAAACACAAAAAAGTGATCTTACCATCAGGTTGCCGTTTTCGTATACGTTTATTTCCGTTCGGGATAGCAGGCTGGATAATGGCCAGAAAAATAGCGGGTTGATCGTACAACCTTCCGTTACCTGGCGGTATAAACTGGGCAACTATTGGGAATCGGATATTGTTGGCGGCTTTAGTAACGATTTTTATCAACCAGGCCAGGTATTATATGGCTACCTGTTGACCAATTACCGCAATTTGCAACAGAATGCTTATCCCGTGCTGCAAAATAAAACCATTTATTTTCAACCGGGCATCCGGTTCAGAAACCCGGTGAATGGTGTGTTCTTCAATGTACGTTACCGGTTTTTATTTTCCGATAACCCGTTTTTATTCCATAATTCGGTACAACCCGATGGTACCATGATAGTGGCTATTAAAGATGTAAACAACCAGGCCTACCGGCATGAATTGTCTGCTAAACTGGGTTATTACTTCACGGCCATTAAAACTACGCTGACAATTGGTGCAGATGCTTCCCGCCAGTCGGAAAACCAGTGGTTAAATAATGGTCTTACAGAAACAGTTAATACTACATTGAACCCTAACCTGCGGATTAATACCCGCTTCTCAGCCTACGCCAGTATTGATTATACGATCAACAATAATATTGGGATTAATAAAACAGGAACAAGGCCCCAACAAAAGTATTATACCTTATCACAGGCCGGCCGGCTTACTTTGTATCCTTTAAAGGATCATCAACTTACCGTTACGGCAGATCATTACTATAATGATTTTGTGCCGGCAAACAAACACAATGTTTACTGGGACCTGGCTTACCGCTATACCATTGCTAAAAAACGTATTGACTTTGACCTGGTATGTATCAACCTGCTGAATGCTTCTACCTATGTGCGGCCGATGTTCACACAGTTTTATTTTTCGCAAAACATTGTTCAGCTCAGGCCCCGGCAGTTAATGCTGAAGGTGGGATTTTATTTTTGATAGCGATAACGGCAGACCGACGACCCGTAAACCTGGAGTGTAATTGTTGGGAACGGATCAATAGCGGAGTAATCCCTGCGTGACCACCTCGTAGATGGTCCTGTTACTGAGTATCAATTCTTCCTGCCCTGCGGGTGAAAACTTTTTCCAGTAAACAAAATAAACGGCCGATCCAAGTCCTACCTGGGGCTGTTTATTAAACGAAGGGGTGTGGTATTTAACCTCTTCCGTCTTTCTCCCTGATGCATCATAACTGGTCCTGGTGATCTCAAATTTTTTATGGGTATACGGCGGCTTTTTCGCCGCTTTTTCTTTCCATTTATACACGGTTTCAAGGGTGCCGGCCGGAGTATATTCTTTTCGCCAGTCCCTGGTTACTTCTGTTTTCAACCGTTTGCCTTCGTAATACGCTGTAAGCTGTATAATACCCCGGTATGATTTTTCTGTCGTGTGAATATTCCCGTTGGGATAAAAAGTGGTAGTGGTATAATTGAGCGAGGATGATTTTACGGTACTATAATTACTGATCTGTACCACCCTGGCTAAGCTGTCAAACTCTTTTATATACAGGTGCTTGGGTAAGTAAATAATAGATCTATACGGCGTGCCGTTCCTGTGAAATATACTGATAGAGTCTTTGGGTATGCCCTTTTTAAAATTGCCCCGCATTTTCACAATACCATCTTCGTAATAATCCTCGTGTTCGCCATTGAGTAGGCCGTTACAATCTTTATACACGTATATAACACCATTGTCAAATCCCAGGCCTACCCTGATCTTACTATCGTAATGCGTATAAATATTGGTATCTTTTTTTATATTGATCACCGGGAAAATAATGTCGGGCTGGGTGGGATAGAAAATCTGGTACTCCCCTTCGGCTGGCAAGAATACTTTGCCCCTAACATTTTTATACTGGTTACCCAGCATATCCGCCAGGTAAAAATAGTTGGAATCTATTACAGTTTCTTTTGTACAATAATTTACCCGTTGCAGCTGAAACCATGCAAGCTGGGTAAAAGCTTTAATGTTGATGAGTAATAAAACTAAGAGTAAAAGTTTTTTCATTAAGCAGTTATATCACCAAGATACAAAAAACAGTTTTAAGTATTTGTTAATTACCGGTTACTCATAAAATGCAATAGTAGCAGGTTACCGCATAAAAAAACACCTGCATTTGCAGGTGTTTTCAATCATATAAAACAACCATTAATCAATAACAATTAACCTAAAAACAACTATTGTCCCTGGGCCAGGCTATACCCGCGTTTGTCGCCCCAGGTATTCAGTAATTCAAATGAGCATATTTTAAAATTACCGCTCAGGCTTACGTACAAACCAATGATATCCGTTTGGCTGAGTGGTGTGCCGTCAATACTTTCAAAACGCACATTGTACTGGTTTACCAGGTTGGTATATACCGAGCCGGTGGGCCATACCTGTGTGCCACGGTTACTGATACTTACCAGGTTGAATTTTACACCTGCATGGCGCTGGCATTTCAACGCAATTACATGCGGCTGCTCATCACTTTCAATGAACATATCAACACCTGCGATGGTTTCGTTAACGCCTTCCTTACTTACCATCATGCTGTTTTGCTGCAGTTTAAAAGGGGCAGGGGTACCTGGTTTATTGGGCACGATTTCTTTTGCACCTACGGCCGGTTTTTTACCAAAATTGGCAATAATGGCGTTGGCAAATTCGGTGGTATTTACCGATGGGATGCTTTTATCGCCAAAGTCACCGGTATGTACACCGCTTTCCAGGGTATATAATAATGCGTTCTCAATAACGGCTGCATTCTCTGTTAAGCCTACATGCTGTAACATGGCAATACCGCTTAATAATAAAGCCGTGGGGTTGGCAATATTACGGCCGGCAATATCCGGTGCGGTGCCGTGCACGGCTTCAAAAATAGAAATATGGTCACCAATATTGGCTGATGGGGCAAAGCCCAAACCACCTACCAGGCCGGCGCACAGGTCGCTTACAATATCCCCCTGCAGGTTGGTCAGCACCACCACATCAAACAGATCCGGGCGGGTAACCAGTTTCATACAAAGGTCATCCACAATAATATCGTCTGCTTTAATTTCAGGATACTCTTTGGCTACCTCATAAAAACATTCCAAAAACAAACCGTCGGTTATTTTCATAATGTTTGCTTTATGACCGCAGCTGATGCGGCGGGCATTTTTCTGGCGGGCCATTTCAAATGCGTAACGGATCACCTGCATACTACCCGGGCGGGTAATAAAACGGCGGCTCAGGGCCACATCATGGGTAAGCATATGTTCAATACCGCCATAAGTGTCTTCAATATTTTCACGTACTACCGTAATATCAATAGGTATACCGGCTTTGCTGAAAACAGTATCTACACCATGCAGGCTTTGAAAAGCACGTTTATTGGCGTAGGTGTTCCAGGTTTTACGGGCGGTAACATTAATACTTTTTACGCCTTTACCTTTTGGGGTTTCCATAGGCCCTTTAAACAATAAGCCCAGGGTTTCAATACTTTGTTTGGCCTCCGGTGTCATACCGTTATTAAAGCCTTTGTCAAACACCCATTTTCCCATATCTACAAACTCGTACTCCAGCGGTGTATTATTTGCCTTAAAAATGTTCAGCACGGCATCCATAATTTCCGGTCCAATGCCATCACCTTTTGCTACAGCTATTTTCATAAATTACTATATAATTGTGTGTTTAATATTTTACTTCTTTGGGGCTGTCAACAGTAGTGCTACTATCAACTGCAGTTCCCGCTGTCCGTTATACCTGCGCCGTTAAAACGGCTTCGGTGCCACTGCCATCGGGCAGCCTGTTAACGGTTATACAAGGCCCGTCATTAATGATGATCAAAAACTACCGGCCTGTTCTCTCCATATCCGGGATGTTTAAAGCGGCTGATTTGGTGGCGCAAAGGTAACTCAAATATGCTTCCATTGTGTATTAAATAAGGCCTTTTGTAACGATCAACCATTGGCCGGCAAGTAAAAAAACAGGCAAAAACCGGTACGCTTATACTATTACAGTTGCCTTCCGCAAGCGGCTGTTTTTATATACGGTATAAAGGCAGGTTGTTAAATGACAGATAATTATTGTAAACGCCGGGGAAATAACTTATTTTTACCAAAACCATCATATATGAGCAGTGCTATTACGGCAGGTATATTGGTGCATGTGGAAACATTCTATCAACCGGATTACAGTAATCCCATGCAATCGGAGTTTATGTTTGCTTACCGTATCACACTCGAAAATCATAACGCTTTTCCAGTAAAACTGCATCGCCGTAACTGGCATATATTTGACAGTAACGGCACTTACCGTACCGTAGAAGGCGAAGGGGTGGTAGGCGTGCAGCCAACCCTGCAGCCGGGCGAAAATTACCAATACGTAAGCGGTTGCAACCTGCGTACCGATATGGGTAAAATGAAAGGCACTTACCAGATGGAAAACCTTCACAATAAAAAAACATTCCTGGTCGAAATTCCTGAATTTGAAATGATTGTGCCGGCAAAGGCCAATTAACGCCAGTTTTATTTCCTTAAACCAACTTTTGTAAATAACGGTTACTGTATTGGCTGAAACCGTCCTGTATTATTTGCCATTGCTATATCCGGTTAATCTTTAAAAATTATAAAACTTATTTACATTTTTTTAGATTAATATTTTATTATTTTACGGTTAATTTTGGGCTACCAAAGCCGATTGTAGCAGCTTGTCAAAAAAAGAATTACATAACGAACCCATGTGGGTGGAAGCCTTGCAAAAGGGTGATACGGAAGCATTTACCGTTTTGTACCGTCATTACAGCCCCCAGTTATATTCCGGCATTCTCCGGATTGTAAAGGATCCCTTATCGGCCGAGGAAATTACACAGGAACTGTTTACCAGGGTATGGTTAAAACGGGAAGTACCGGGTATGCAGGAAAACTTTGCCGGGTATATCTACCGCATCGGTCAAAGACTTGTCTTCGACTTTTTCAGAAAACTGAAATCTGATAAAAAACTACAGCAAAAGTTTACAAAACTGGCTTCCGAACAGTATAACCCGGTAGAAGAGTTATTGCTGCAAAAAGAATGTTCCCAGTTATTAAATAAGGCCATTGACCAGTTGAGTCCGCAGCAAAGGCGGGTGTATAAATTAGTAAAACAGGAAGGCTATACCTATAAAAAAGCTTCAGAGATCATGGGCATATCACCGCTTACCGTTAAAGAATACCTGGTAACCGGTAAAAAGAATTTGCAGCAGTATATGCTCAATAATATGGATGCTACCCTGCTGGCTGTATGGCTGCTTTCTCAGTCAGGTATATTCTAACCTGCTGTAAATGAATGTAATATATTTAATATTTTTTTCTGCCCCCACTCCCCCCATTTGTTTTTTTGTTCCGTTAATTAGTGAAATAAACTAATTGTAACGTGTTATCAACCCCGGAACAGTATAAGGATTTATTTGAACGATTGCTCGCATCAGATCTATCCCCGGCCGACAGCGAAAAAATTATTAACTGGTTAAGCAGCCGGGAGGATGATCCCCTGGCCGCTGAATTAATACTTCAGCAACTGGCTGTTACCGGCCCGGTAACGGATGAGGCAACTACACTGGCCCTGGAAAACAGGCTTAGCCGGATACTGCAAACAATTAATACACCCGCCCCGGTAAAACAAATACCTTTTTATAAAAAAACAATCTGGCGTGCAGCAGCCATATTCATTGTATTAGCGGGAATGGGATTTTACCTGTTTAATGCCACGCAAAAAACTATTGTGCCCGGTAAAAATTTGGCCACAGTTACACCCAATAACGAAATCAAACCTGGCGCAGATGGCGCCGTGCTTACTTTATCAGATGGTTCGGTGGTAGTACTGGACAGTTTAGGTAACGGGCTGGTAACTACGCAAAACGGTACCCAGATAGTTTTAAAAAATGGCCAGCTGGTATATGATCCAAATAATACCAACCCTGCAACTGTAGGGTATAATACCATGACCACCCCCAAGGGCCGCCAGTTTCAACTCGTATTGCCTGATGGGTCTAAAGTGTGGTTAAATGCGGCCTCCTCCATACATTACCCAACCATGTTCATTGGCGATGAAAGATTAGTGGAAATAACCGGTGAAGCCTATTTTGAAGTAGCCCATAATGCAGCAAAACCTTTTAAGGTAAAGGTAAATAATGCAACTACCGTAGAAGTATTAGGTACCCATTTTAATGTAAATGCCTATAGTAATGAGGAAACCATCAATACTACTTTACTGGAAGGGGCTGTGCGTGTTTTAGGCACAAACAGCAAAACCGTATTGGCGCCCGGTCAGCAGGCCCAAACATCCGGCGATGGCAGCAGCAAAGTGGTGAATGCTGTAAACACGGGTAAAGTAATTGCCTGGAAAAACGGTGTTTTTGATTTTGAAGATGCAAGCCTGGAAGAAGTTATGCGTCAGTTAGAGCGCTGGTACGATATAGAAGTGGTGTATGAAAAAAACATTCCTAAACTGGAGTTTTTTGGTAAGATGGGTAAGGACCTGAGCCTGGATATTGTGCTGCGCGGTTTAGAAAAATCAAATGTTCATTTCAGAGTTGAAGCCAACAGGAAGTTGGTTGTATTGCCATAATAAAAAAACGATTAAAAAAATATGATGTAACAAAACTAAAAACAAGGTTACACTCAAAAAAAACCGCCATGGACGGCCATCCAGGCGGTAAAGGTTTGAGTAGTATCAACATTCAGGTCCGAACATTTAATTCTTAAAACAAACCCAAACAAAGGTATGCAAAAAACTGCTCTTTGTGACCCCAACGCTGTTGTGCTAAGGCTCTCTTTACCTGCTGCGAACTCATGCGGCAAAACCAGGCTGTTGCCACGGCGATTCAGGTTACTCACCAAAACGCTGTTGATCATGAAATTTTTTATACTGTTTATGATGGCAGGCCTGCTAAAAGTGCAGGCTAACGGTTATGCCCAGACAGTTACATTTTCAGGGAAAAATGTAGCTATCACCAGGGTGTTTAAAACCATTGAAGCACAAACCGGGTACACGGTTTTTGCCAACAAGGATGTGTTGAAAAATATTAAACCGGTATCGGTGGCCGTACAGGATATGCCGCTGCAGAGTTTTTTAACGGTTATTACCAAAGACCAACCGGTAGGTTATGAAATTCATAACCGCACCATTTTTATTGTAGCGAAAAAAGAAACCCCGGTAGAAAAGAAAGAGGAAAAGCCCGAGCCGGTATACGCTGAAATTAAAGGTGTTGTAACGGCTGATGGAGGTCCTTTACCAGGCACCACTGTAACTATTAAGGGAACCAATATTTCAACGGTTACCGATATAAACGGCCGTTATACGATTGCTGCCTTACCCGGCCAGATCCTGGTATTTTCCTATGTGGGCTACAAGTCGCAGGAAATTACCTTCAATACCCAAACGGAGATAGATATTACCCTGGAAAAACAGGTGGCCGAAGAGGAGCATGTAGTGGTAACCGCATTGGGTATTCCCAAACGTGTAAGGAGTCTTACCTATGCTGTACAGGAAATTAAAAGCAGCGAATTAAACGCCGTAAATAACGGCAACTTTGTTAATAGCTTAGTAGGTAAGGTAGCCGGTGCCACAGTAAACACTTCATCATCCGGTGATGGCAGCTCTGCCCGTGTGGTATTGCGTGGTGTAAAATCAATCAGTGGTAACAACAACGCTTTATTTGTGGTAGATGGTATCCCGATGCTGAACAACACCATCAGGGGCCAGGCCGAAGATATATTTTCCGGCGCCGGACAAACAGGCGATATCCTGGCTAACCTTAACCCTGACGATATAGAGAGCTTAACCATCCTGAGCGGCCCTTCGGCTGCCGCTTTGTACGGAAGCCTTGCAGCAAACGGCGTGGTAGTGATCAATACCAAAAAGGGACAAAAAAACAGGACAAGCTTTAGTGTTTCCAATACAACAGCCTTCTCTTCACCATTGGTACTGCCTAAATTTCAGAATACCTATGGCGTATCAGAAGCAGGGAGCTATTATAGCTGGGGTGATAAATTAAGTACACCTTCATCTTATAAGCCGGCCGATTTTTTCCAGACAGGTGTAAACTCAGCCACTTCGGTTTCTTTCTCTACCGGTGGCGAAAACAGCCAGACCTATGTTTCTGTTGCTAAAGTGGATGCAAATGGTATTGTGCCCAATAATGAATTTGGCCGGTTAAATTTTACGGCCCGTAATACATCTACCTTCCTTAACGGAAAAATGAACCTTGATGTAAGCTTTTCAGCAGGCCTGGTGGATGAACAGAATATGATCTCGCAGGGACAGTACTTTAACCCGTTAATTGCAGTGTACCTGTTCCCGGCCGGTGACGATTTTAACAAGGTAAAATCATTTGAGCGTTATAATGCTTCCCGTAATTTAATGACACAGTCCTGGCATTACGGCGATAACGGCCTGATGATGCAGAACCCTTACTGGGTAACACAAAGAGATCTTTTTGTAAATAAAAAAGAACGTTATGCAGGAACAGTGGCTTTGAAATATAATATCAACGACTGGATGAATATTTCCGGCCGTGTAAAACTGGATAAGTCCAACGACCGCAACGAGAAAAAATTTGCAGCATCTACCAATACCTTATTCGCATCGGAGAACGGTTATTATTCCTTACAAAATGTAAGCAACCGCCAGATTTACGCGGATGCTCTTTTGAATATTAATAAAACAATTGAAAAGGATTACAGCATAGCGGCCAACCTGGGTGTTTCTTTAGAGGATATCCGTTTTGACCAGAATTTATATGGCGGAAGATTACAGGGCGTGGCCAACTTATTTACTTTTGGTAATATTATCAGGGGCGCTACGGCCGATGTATCACAAACCGGGTATATCCGTCAGAAACAATCGGCTTTCGGAACGGCTCAGTTAGGCTACCAGAATAAATTGTTCCTGGATGTAACGGGCCGTAACGACTGGGCTTCTACTTTAGCGGGTTCAAGAAATAATTCTTTCTTCTATTCATCTGTAGGTTTGTCGGCAGTAGTTACCGACCTGGTAGATATCCGCTCCAATATGCTGAATTACCTGAAAGTGCGTATTTCACATGCAGGTGCCGGTAATGAGCCCGATCCGTTCCTGGCTATTCCAACCTACCCGTTGGCAGGCGGTGTGCCTGTAACACAAACCAGGATGCCCAACCCTAATTTAAAGCCCGAGCTTACCCGTTCATGGGAAGCTGGTTTTAATGCATTACTGTTTAACAGTTCACTTCGTTTAGAAGGTACCGTATACCATTCCCGTACCTATAACCAGTTTTTTGAGCCAACACTTTCTGCTGCGTCAGGTTATACCAGTGTGGTGCTGAACGCCGGTAGAATAGATAATAAGGGTATTGAAGCAACTGCCCGTTATACCAAAGAGTTTGGCAATGTAAGCTGGACCTCCTCGCTTACTTATTCTTTAAACAGGAACAAAGTAGTGGAATTGTTACGTAACTGGGAAAACCCGGTTACCGGAGAAATGATCTCCATGCTGGAACTGGATATGACCGGTACCGGCAGTTATAAAATGGTATTGAGAGAGGGTGGTACCATGGGCGATATTTATGTGAACACCTTAAGAGTAGATGAGCACGGTGCAATTTATGTTGACCCGGGTTCACAGACAGTGGTTCCTGAAAATAACAAATTTGTATATGCAGGTACCAACTTACCTAAATACAATATGGGTTGGGGAAATACGGTTACCTGGAAAGGTATTAGTTTAAATGCCTTGGTATCGTTAAGAGTAGGCGGTGTTGTGGTTTCCAATACACAAGCGATGATGGATGCGTTTGGTGTGTCCAAAGCTTCTGCCGATGCAAGAGATGCCGGTGGTGCTATTGTAAACGGCCGCCCGGTTCCTGCACGTGAGTTTTACCAGGCGGTAGGTTCCGGTGGTTCGGGCGGTATTGCTTCTTTATACACCTACAGCGCTACCAATGCCAGGCTGGCCGAATTATCATTAAGCTACGAACTGCCTTTAAAACGGTATAGTAAATTCATCAAAGGTGCTAATGTAGGTTTAGTTGGCCGTAACCTGTTCATGTTCTACCGAGAAGCACCATTCGATCCGGAGTTAACCGCTAATACGCAGACATACTTCCAGGGCATTGATTATTTTATGATGCCAAGTCTTCGTTCAGTAGGCTTTTCAGTGAAACTTAATTTCTGATCAACTAATTATTAATAATTATGACTGCAGATAACATAAAAAAAATTAAAAGCTGGTCACTGTTCAGTTTATTTATACTGACGATGGCAGCGTCCTGTACCAAAAAGTTCGAAGATTATAATACGAACCAGCATGAGGCTACAGAAGATATGATGGGTACTGATAACCTGAAGACAGGTGCATTCTTTGCACAAATGTTACGCAACGTGGTTTTATTCAGGGATGGTGTTAACCTGTCCAGCGATTACCAGGTGGCACAGGGTTTAACCAGCGATCTGTATTCCGGTTATATTGCTCCTACAGGCACCTGGTATGCGGGTGTACATAACGGCTCTTATGCTTTTATCAGTGGCTGGATAGAAAAGACCTTTACTTCCGGCTTTGCCTCCATAATGCCTGCCTGGCAATCGATAAATAAAGCGGCAACCGAACAAAACCTGCCACATGTAGCGGCTTTAGCTACTATTGTAAAAGTACAGGGTATGCACCGGGTAACCGATGCCTATGGCCCTTTACCATATGTAAACTACGGCAGCGGTTCTTTACAGAACTCTTATAACTCGGTACAGGATATTTACAAAAAATTCTTCGCCGAATTAGATGCGGCTATTGATGTATTAACACAGTATGCACAGGCAAATCCATCAGCCTTGTTATTGGATAAGTTTGATTATATCTATGGCGGTAATGTTACCAACTGGGTAAAATTTGCCAATACCTTACGTTTACGCCTGGCTTTACGTGTAGTATATGCCGATGCGGCACTGGCTAAAACGGAAGCTGAAAAATCGGCGGCAAACCCGCTGGGTTTTATTTCCAATGTTAACGAGCGGGCTTCACTGAAGCGTTCAACAGCTTTGGAATACCTGCATCCTTTATACGAGATCGCTTATACTTTTAATGCGGGCGAAGTAAGAATGAGTGCATCGATGGATTCCTACTTAAACGGTTTCCAGGATCCCCGCCGCGCTGCCTATTTTACCAAAGCGGCAGATGGTAATTACCATGGTGTTCGCCAGGGTATTGTTACCGGCAACTGGACACCCTACACCGGTACCGCTATCTCTAACTTAAATGTTAATCAAAGCACCACGCAAATTGTATGGATAACTGCCGCAGAGTCTTTTTTCCTGCGTGCCGAAGGCGCTTTAAGAGGCTGGAATATGGGTGGTACGGCTGAAAGTTTTTATAACCAGGGCATCAGCGCCTCCTTCCTGGAAAACGGGTTGCAAACTGCTGAAGCGGCTGTTTATTACGCCAATTCAAGTTTAACACCTATAGCGTTTACCGACAATAGCGGGCAATCGGGTAATAACTATGCTGCGCCCAGTACCGTAACCATTGCCTGGAACAATGGCGATGGTTTTGACCTGGCATTGGAAAAAGTGATCACACAAAAATGGATCGCCATGTATCCCGATGGTCCCGAAGGCTGGGCTGAATACAGGCGTACCGGTTACCCCAAAATATTACCGGTAGTAACCAATAACAGCAATGGCACCATTGTTACGGCTACGCAAATCAAACGTATTCCTTTTCCACAGTCCGAGTACAATAATAACAGGGCCGGTGTTCAATCCGGTGTGGCATTACTGGGCGGAGCCGATAGCGGCGGTACACCATTATGGTGGGATAAAAACTAAATAACTGATTAAAACTATTGATATGCGATCAACAAAAAAAATCATATTAATGCTTTTAGTATTCATGTTTTCTTTTGCCGCCTGTGTAAAAGAAAAAGCATTGGAAATACAAAAGCCATTTACATACGATGAACAGTATTACGCTAATTTAAGAGCGTATAAAAAAACAGATCATACTTTATGCTTTGGCTGGTTTGCGGCCTATGCGCCTATTGAAGGAACGGCCGGTTATAAAGATCCTGCTTCCTGGGGCGAAAGAATTTTAGGCATCCCCGATAGCATGGATATTGTTTCCCTGTGGATGGGTATTCCCAGTAACGATCCCAACAGCCCGGCTTATGCGCCTATCGCTTATAAAGACATGCATTATGTGCGTGAGAAAAAAGGGACACGTTTTGTAGTGCCTACCATTACCCGGATGAACAAGATCATTACCCTGCGTGATGGTACCCAGTATGACCTGCGCTTAAATCATAACGATGCGGGTATTGAAGTGTACGGGCAGTACCTGGTAGACCAGGTGCTGGATGCGGGCCTGGATGGTGTTGACCTTGATTACGAGCCTGATGGTGACTGGATACAAGGCGCCAACTTTACCAAACTGGTACAATACGTTGCTAAGTTCTTCGGACCTAAAAGTCCCAACCCCGAAAAATTACTGATCATCGACTTTTATAGCCTGGTTCCTCCTGTGGCTACCGGTGAATATGCCGATTACTTTATCCGCCAGGCTTATTCGCAGGGTACGGGTGGTATTCAAACCGCTGCTAATTTGCAGAACTATTATAACGCCGTACAAACTGCTGTTCCCGCATCAAAATTTATGGTAACAGAAAATTTTGGCGACTTTGCTGAAAACGGTGGTACTCCTTTTACCGAGGCCAATGGCAATACATTATCCA
>CAYUMH010000028.1:0-40457 GCA_964445775.1 uncultured Terrimonas sp. | reverse complement strand
TTCAGTGACCCGGTTTTTATGCTGCTGGAAGGCGACCAGGTAAGGGCCATGTGGCAGATGCTTTGTGAAAATGCCAAAGATTTCAGCCTCACCTTCAGCAATATCCAGTTAATTGATCATGAATATGCTACCTGTAACTGGACCGCCAATTATATCTTTTCCAAAACAGGCAATAAAGTACAGAATAATGTAAAGGCGTTTATGCGTATTAAAGATGGCAAGATCATTGAACACAGTGACGCTTTCCGGCTGAGCACCTGGATGGGACAGGCTTTAGGCATACCCGGTAAACTATTTGGCTGGACCGGCTTTATGAAACGTAAAGTACAGCTTAGCGCTAAAAAGAGCTTATTGGCCTATATGGAAAAAAATATGTAAACCTTCCGGGGTGGAATGAGCCACATCAGGCCAAAAAACGCCGTAATTTTATACCGGTTCTGTTTACCTGCTTAACCTTATATACATGAAAAAAGTACTGATCGCCATGCTACTCTTAGGTAGTCAAATGGCTTACGCACAAACCCCAACCCCTGCTTTTAATAAAGCATTGGCCGATTCTTTGGATGCTGATAAATATGGCATGAAGATGTATGTTATGGCCATACTAAAAACAGGCAGCGCCACCATCACCGACAAAGCCACTGTTGATAGTTTGTTTAAGGGTCATATGGATAATATCGGTCACCTGGCAGACAGGGGAAAACTGATTGTAGCGGGACCTTTTCAAAAGAATGAAAAACAATACAGGGGCATTTTTATCTTAAACACCAAGTCGCTGGAGGAAGCAAAAGCCTTATTACAGACCGACCCTGCCATCAAGGCCAAATTATTGGATACGGAGTTGTTTAACTGGTATGGCTCGGCTGCCCTTCCCCTATACCTAAAACACCATGCGGAAATAACCGAGCAAGGCCGGTAGCAACTATTCGGTTTTCAGCTTTTCCATTAACCAGGTAAACTCACTGATAAAATGATGTACCGGCTTATGAAAATTTTCATCGGCCAGTGAGCCATCGCTGTTAAACTTTTTATCAACAAAAGGCACTACCAATAATACCGGTGAAGCAATGCCAAATAAGCCGGCTACCAATAGCAGCAACTGCTGCGTAGCCCTGATGCCGCCCAGGGCTCCCGGGGATGCGGTAACAATTCCAAAAGCTTTACGACTTTGTTTCGGGTAATGATCCAACAGGTTTTTCATTGCCGGTGAGTAACTGCCGTTATACTCCGGGGTAACCAATATAAAGGCATCGGCTGCAAACACCCTTTCACTAAGCGGTTTATAGGGGTCGGGCGTATTATCTACCGACGAAAACACGGTCTGTACCATCGGCAGCTCAAAATCACGCATATCAATAATACCGGACTCATGCCTGCCTGATGCGTTTATCTGCTGTGCCAGGTGCAGGGCCACCCGCCTGGTTAAACTATTTGCTCTCGGACTACCGGATATTATTTCAATTCGCATATCAATATTAAAATCACGGGCAAAGGTTAAAACTTTTACGCATTTTGCCGTTACTAATTTTTAAACCTATAATTTTATTGCCAATTGTATGATTACCTGCACAGGTTAGAGTATGTTACCTGTAGCAGCATCATTCAACTTTCGTATTAACACAAAAACAACAGGAATAACATGCTTAAGCGAAGAAAGTTTATTAAAGCATCCGCCTTTACATCAGTTGCCGGCATTGTATCGCAGCAATTACTGGCCAATACACCTGAAGAAGCTGTACTGAATAATCCTGTAGTGATATCAACCTGGGATGCCGGACTGGAGGCCAATAAAGCGGCCTGGGAGGTATTAAGCACCGGCGGCCGGGCCCTGGATGCGGTAGAAAAAGGGGTAATGGTCACCGAAGCCTCTATAAACTGTTGCGTTGGGTTAGGCGGAAACCCCGACCGTGATGGCCGTGTAACACTGGACGCTTCCATCATGGATGAAAACTATAACTGCGGCAGCGTGGCTTTCCTGGAACGTATTAAACACCCTATATCTGTAGCCCGCCGGGTAATGGAAAAAACCCCGCATGTAATGCTGGTAGGTGACGGTGCACAGCAATTTGCTGTTGCAGAAGGTTTTCCGTTAGAGTCCGGCGAACTTTCGCCCGATGCAAAAAAAGCTTATGATAACTGGCTTAAAAAATCGGAATATAAACCCGTCATCAATATTGAGAATAAAGGACATGGTCCGTTTGCCCCTCAACAATTAGAGAATGGCGACTGGAACCATGATACCATTGGTATGGTGGCAATGGATGCCAAAGGCAATTTAAGCGGCAGCTGTACTACCAGCGGAATGGGCTTTAAAATGCGCGGTCGCCTGGGCGATTCACCCATTATCGGCGCAGGCCTGTTTGTAGATAATGAAGTAGGCGCCTGCACTGCAACCGGCCAGGGTGAAGACGTGATCCGTGTGGCCGGCTCACATTCGGTAGTAGAAGCCATGCGTTCAGGATTATCACCGGAAGCGGCCTGCAAAAAGATTATCGAACGCATTGTACGCATTAAAAAAGAGAAGGCAAAAGATATCCAGGTAGCTTTTATTGCTATTAATAAAAAAGGCGTGGTAGGCGCCTATGCCCTGCATAAAGGTTTTAGCTATGCCCTGCGTACCACCAAAGGCGAGCAATTAATAAAACCTAAACATTACTTTAAATAAACTATGCAGCCGGATTATATCATTGAAATTGCGACCTCCGATTATGCCACTACTGCCGCTGCCGTAGCAGGCGGGGCCAACCGTATAGAGCTTTGCGCCAACCTGGCGGAAGGAGGCACTACCCCTTCCTATGGTGTAATAAAAACCTGCCGGGAGAACTTTGACACCCTTATTTATCCCATTATACGGCCAAGAGGCGGCGATTTTGTTTTTACCGATGAGGAGTTTAATTGTATGGTGCAGGATGTTCAGCTGGCCAAACAGTTAGGCTGCGATGGTGTAGTAGTGGGGTTATTGAATAATGACGGCACTATTGATGTAAGAAGAACGGAGATATTAGTAAACCTGGCTTATCCGCTGGGCGTTACTTTTCACCGGGCATTTGACCGTTGTGCAGATCCGCTGCAGGCGCTGGAACAAATCATTAATATAGGTTGTGAACGTATACTTACCTCCGGTCAGCACCCCAATGCGATGGATGGTATAACTTTACTAAAAGCATTACAGCAGGCCGCTGATGACCGTATTATCATTATGCCCGGCAGCGGTGTCAGAAAAGAAAATATAGCAACCCTTGCCAAAGAGACCGGCTGTACAGAGTTCCACACATCTTTACGCAGCACCAGGGCATCAGCTTCGCAATTTATACACCCGGCTTTTGCGCAGGATAAAGAAAGTTATACCAATAATTATATTGACCCGGAGGAAGTGAGGTTGTTGCGGGCGGCACTGGAGACAGTTAATAGCTGATAGTTCATTGTTCATTGCCATGTTACATCAATGCTGAGACAATGATTATCGCCCGTTTCAATAACCCTCAGTAAACCAAATTAACTAATTGTTTAAATAAACTTTGTTTTCTTTACAGGATATTTGGCATACAACGTTTATGGCTTAGCGGCCATCTATGTTAACGTATTTAATCAAGCAGGTTATGAAACAAATTGCACTATTACTGTCATTCTTTCTGGTAACATCATACGTTTTTGCACAGGCAACACCGGAAGGCATGTTCCTGAACTCAAAAGCCAAAGACTTTAAAGGAACTGATCAAAATGGCAATAGTGTCCGTTTAAAAGACCTGTTAAAAAAAGGGCCTGTGGTACTGGTCTTTTACCGGGGCAACTGGTCCATTCATTGTACCAGGCATTTAAAGCAATTACAGGATTCGCTGGACGCTTTTACCGCCAAAAAAGCAACGGTAGTGGCCGTATCGCCGGAGCTGCCTGAAAATATTGCCAAAACAGTAGAAAAAACAGGGGCCACTTTCCCGGTATTATATGATGAGGAGCTGAAAATATCCAAAGCATATGATGTGAACTATGAAGTGCCGCAGAATACCATTACCCAGTTTAAACGGACCAATATTAACCTGGACGAAATAAACGGTAAAAACGGTTTTAACCTGCCCATCACCGCCACTTATATTATTGACAAAGAAAGTACAGTGATCTACCGCTTTTTTCAAAACGATTATAAGAAAAGACCGGCCATTACAGAACTGCTGAGCAAGTTAAAATAGAAACCAAACATTATCCGGCATCAATCTTCCATCTTGCTTGTCTCTACCAGCTTGCCGATAGTGCCGTTATTACCGGCTAAAAAAACCACGTTGGAAAATTTGCCTGCCCGGCATACATTATAACTATCGCCCGATATATTAACCCACCGGCGACCGGCATCATAAGACAGGTCCACACCGCTGGTACCACAGGCAATTAATACTTCATCCGTTATAAACTCCACACAACTCCGGAATCCTTTGGGGGGAGTTTTGGGTCTTTGCCAGGTTTTACCATTATTAACACTGAATATGCAGTTCTGGATATTAGCCGTATCCCTGGTATAATCGCCCCCTACTATGACAATATGGGTACGCTTTGTTTTTTGACTTCTTTTGTATACCGCAATGGAATAAGCACCTGATGCCGGGGTATTTTGTACCAGGGGAAGTGCCGTGGCCGATGTTCTGGTGATTAAACGGGAGGCTTTGCCGCCGCTGGCCAGGTAAAAGCTACCGTCAGGGAACAGGCGTACATTGGTGCCGCTGGCGGCATAAAATGCTTCACCGCTATCGGCAATGGCTCCGGGATGTTGTAAACTGGTCTGCTCCCAGCTATCGCCATTATTCTTAGTTTCTGCAATAAAAAAACGGTTATTGACAGGGTCGCCCACTACAATACCATGTTCAGGAGTATAAAAATCCATGGCGTCTAAAAACATCCCTTTTGTAAAATTTTGGTACACAATACGCCAGTTATCACCTCCATCAGTGGTTTTTAAGATATAGGCCGAATCACCGGAGGCCATAATGATGGCCGTATTGGGGCCAAAAGCTTCAATATCGCGGAATTCCGCCTTTTCAAAGCCCGGAACGGTCATCCATTTCCAGTTTTTACCACCATTGGTGCTACGTCCCACTTTACCCTGGCTTCCGCTCACCCACAAAACATTGTCGTTAACAACACTCAATCCCCGTAAACTGGTTTTTGTGCCGGTAGTCAGTACTTCCACTGCCCTTTTCTGGCCGAATAACTGCCCGCTGCCTGCGATTAACAGTAATAAGGTGATTATTTTGTAATATTTCTGCATATTGAACAATAAAGTGTAAAGTAATGAGTTCTTTCCACTGTTCATAGTCTCCGTATCCTAAAAAACCAGTTTACACTAAATATTTATATTTTCGCAGTAATTATTTAAACCCTTATATGAGAAAACAAGTACTGGCGTTTTTGACCTTGGCATGTTTGACTGTGTTTTTTGCGGGCTGTGCTAAAGAAAAAAGTTTTGAGACCGGATTTGGTCCTTCAGCGGGATCCTTACAAAGTGAAACAACGGGTGATTGTTTACCCAAGAATGTTGCCGGAATTTATGAAGCTACTGTAGCTTTAACTACAGCTAATTATATTGAAGTGGACGTAGATGTAACTACAGCCGGTTCATATACCATCCGTACCGATACGGTAAACGGGTTTTCCTATAAAGCCCAGGGATATTTTACCACAACAGGGATACAAACGGTAAAACTTATTGGCAGTGGCACTCCAACCAATAGCGGCATAAGCAACTTTACGGTAAGTTATGCCGGCACCACCTGTGTGGTTGCCGTTAGTATATTACCAAAAGGCGCCAGCGGCCCTGCAGTATTTGAGCTGCTTGGCTCTCCCAATAGCTGTTTAGACGCTATTGTAGACGGTGTATATGGCGAAGGCATTGCGGTAAACAACTCGCACACCGTAACACTAAAGGTTAATGTAACCACCATTGGCGTGTACGATATTACCACCACCACTACCAACGGCATTACCTTTAAAGGTTCAGGACCATTAATTGACCTGGGACCAACAACCATTACCTTAAAAGCCAGTGGCACACCAACTGCCGCAGGTTTGTTTAATATTCCAATAGCAGGCCCCAATTCCTGTACATTTGAAGTAGAGGTTTTTGGACCGGCAGATTATACCATCGATTGTAATTCGGTTATTGTGAACGGTGTGTATGCGGCTAATACCAGCCTGGGAGCTTCTAACACAATGACAATAACAGTAGATGTTACAACTGTAGGGCCATACAGCATTACTACCACTACTGCCGACGGTATGACATTTAGCGGCTCCGGTAATTTTGGCGCAACAGGTCTTACCGATGTTACCCTGAACGGTGCAGGTAAGCCAACCTCAGCCGGTAATAAAACCATCACTATTAATGGTGTAAACGGACAAACCTGTACCGGCGATATTGTGGTAACAGGACCTCCGGTGGTTAACTGGAGCTTTAAAGCCGGCAGTACAGAATATAGCGGAGAAACTAATACGGCTATACATGATGTTATTAATACAGGAGGAATAAGAATGGCAACCCTCGGCTATATTGCTTCAAATCCAACCGGTCAGAACCTTTTAATAAGCCTTACCGACATGAGCGGTTCCTTTACTAATAATGAAGAATATAAAACACAAGTAACCGGCGCTAATAACTCAGCTATCTTTGAATTCAGCGACCCCAATACCGGTGTGAAATATAATGCCAACATGACGGTTCCCGGTACCAGTATGACCTTTAAGGTAACCAGTTTTAACGGTACCACTAAAACTTTTGCTGGTACATTTTCCGGAACAGCCAAAGATGCCAACAATGCCAGTGTAACCATCACTAACGGTACATTTAAGGGCAGTTATTAAGCATTATCAATAAATCATTGTAAAAGCCGGCTGATTCTTAGCCGGCTTTTTTATATGCATAACATTCTCTGCGCTCAAGATGACTGCCAACCGGAAAATATTAGTTTAATGTTTTAAATTGCAACCTACTCATCAAAACAACCAAGCATGATAAAACAAGGCCTCTTTGCTTTATTGCTGATTGCCGGCACGCAATCAGTCACTGCACAGGACGATGCAGGTTACAAAACCCCGCCCAAAGATATTGTGGACCTGGTTTCTGTAAAACCAACACCCTCCGTTAGCATCAGTGAAAACGGCGAATGGATGCTGTTCCTGGAAAGAAACAGCTACCCTTCTATAGAAGAGCTGGCCCAGCCGGAGTTAAAGATCGCGGGATTAAGGATCAACCCCAGGAACTTTGCACCCAGCAGGCAAACCTTTATCAACAACTTATATTTAAAAAGCCTGAAAGGCGGACCGGAATTGAAAATCACGGGATTACCCAGCCCGCTTTCGGCCTCCGGCATAAGCTGGAATGATAACAGTAAAAAAATTGCCGTTACCAATACAACCAATAACGGTACCGATGTTTACATTATTGATGTAGCCACCCGCAAAGCGGTTAAAGTAAATAAACAACCATTGAACACCATTATGAACGGTGTGGAATGGTATGATAATAATACCCTGTTATATTATACGATCATTAAGCCGGCTTCGGCTGCGCCTGGTAAACCTTTAGCGCCCAAAGGGCCAACCATCCAGGAAAACTACGGCAAAGCTTCACCCCGTCCTACTTACCAGGATATGATCAAATCGCCATACGATGAAGAGCTGTTTGCTTTTTATGCCACTACCCAGCTGGTAAAAAATGTAAACGGCGTAGAAACCAAAATAGGACAACCGGCTATTTATGCGGATGTAAATATCTCTCCCGATAAAAAATACTTACTCACCCGCACCCTGAAAAAACCTTTCTCCTACCTGGTGCCTGCCTCAGGATTTAACAGCAGCTTACAGGTACTGGATGCATCCGGTAAACTGGTGAAACATATTATCAACCTGCCATCGAGCGAAACCGCCCCCGGCGGCAACGATAATGTACAACCCGGCCCGCGCAGTTATACCTGGCGCAGCAATGCCCCGGCTTCCCTGCTTTGGTGCGAGGCTTTAGACAGTGGCCTGATAAAAAACAAAGCCGAATTCCGCGATGCGGTGTATGAATTAAAAGCGCCTTTCACCGGCAAGGCCGACGAATTGTTTAAAACAAAAATGCGTTATTTTGGCACCACCTGGAGCGATGGTGAAAATGCATTGGTAACAGAAGGCTTACGCAGCAAACAGGTAACACAGATTGACCGTTACTTTACTATAACCGGCGACCTGGAAGCATTGATCACCCGTAACACCACTGATGCTTACAACAACCCCGGCATGGTAGTTACTGCCCCTAATCAATATGGCCGCAATGTGGCGGTTACCATTGATAACGGCAATAAAATATTATTCAACAATCCCACAGGGAGCTCACCCAGGGGCGACCTCCCCTTTTTAATTTCTTTTGACCTGCACACCAAAAAAGCGGACACTTTATGGCGCAGTAAAGAAGGTACATTTGAAAGTATTACCAGGGTATTAGACCCCAATAAACTGACCATCATTACCCGTAGGGAAACCGAGAATGAAGTACCCAATTACTGGTTAAAGAATTTACGGTTACGTATTGCCGATCAGCAGCTCACCAGTTTCACGGATCCTTATCCGCAGCTTAAAGGTGTAAGCAAGGAAAAAATATCATACCAGCGGGAAGATGGTGTAACACTTACCGGCGACCTCTACCTGCCCAAAGGCTATGATGCAAAACGTGATGGTCCCCTGCCGGTATTTATCTGGGCCTACCCCGCCGAGTATAACTCTGCTGCCGATGCTGCCCAGATCCGTGGCAGTAAACACCGTTTTACTTTATTAAACTGGGGCTCGCCGATATATTATGCCACACAGGGTTATGCCGTACTGAACAATGCCGAAATGCCCATTGTAGCAACGGATACCGCAAAGAAACCCAATGATAATTTTGTTGACCAGTTACGCATGAATGCCGTAGCAGCCATTAACAAACTGGCCGCATTAGGTGTAGGTGATAGTACAAGAGTAGCTGTTGGCGGCCACAGTTATGGCGCTTTTATGACCGCTAACTTACTGGCCCATACCAACCTGTTTAAAGGTGGTATTGCCCGCAGTGGCGCTTATAACAGGACTTTGACACCATTTGGTTTCCAGAATGAAGACCGCACTTACTGGCAGGCCCCTGAACTATACAATAACATGAGCCCCTTCAGTTATGCGGATAAAATAAAAACACCTTTACTACTGATACATGGCGAAGCTGATAACAATACCGGTACCTACCCTATTCAAAGCGAACGCATGTTCAATGCTATTAAAGGACATGGTGGTACGGTAAAATTTGTCAGCCTGCCATTTGAAAGCCATGGTTACCAGGCTAAAGAAAGTATTATGCATACGCTGGCCGAACAGTTTGAGTGGCTGGAAAAATATGTAAAAAACGCCACCCCTAACAAGAGTACCAAGCCTGCAAAGGCATTTTAAACTATTATAATATTATACAGAAGCCGGAAAGTCCTGATAAGCTTTCCGGCTTTTTAATTTCATGAATGATAGCAATAGTAGAACAACCGAATACTATCAATTATTAAAAAAAACTGATGAGCGTTGTTGCTGCAGCTGAAGTGTGCGACGCAACAACAGTTGATCAGGATTACTTTAGCCCGTAACCATAGGCCAATTATACCTCCCCTTTTTGTATTTTAATCATTTTATGTACATTCGTCCCGTTGAAACGCATTTTCGCCATAACATTTTTCCTGGTTTACCTTACCGCTTATGGTGAAGGGCATCAGTTATTGCGTATACCCTACCTGGTAAAACACTTTAAAGTACATCAGCAGACTGACCCTGAAATGGCATTTACCAAGTTCATTAAGATCCACTACCTGCAGCCCATACAGGTAGATGATGATTTTCAGCAGGACCAGCAATTACCTTTCAGGACCATTGACTGTAATATGCTGTTTGCGTCTTTTTGCTACACGGCACCAGCTACTATTGAAATAGAGCAACCTGAGTTTACAACCGAAAAAGTGTTTACTCCGCTCATCGTTTATATCCCCGAACATAAAGCCTTCGGCGTTTTTCAACCGCCCCGTTACGCCCGTATATAGTCCGTTCGTTTATTACTATTTATTTTTTAAGGCGTAAATCATTTACTCATGTTAAATGCAATTATCCGCTTTTCCGTAAGGAATAAGCTGTTAGTTGGTTTATGTACATTGGGCCTGTTAGTAGCAGGTATCTTTCATCTTAAACAACTACCTATCGATGCCCTGCCTGATATAACCAGTAATCAGGTACAGGTTATAACCGTTTCCCCGGCGCTGGCCGCTCCCGAGGTGGAACGACTCGTTACTTTTCCTTTAGAGCAGGCCTGTGCCAATATTCCGGGTATTACAGAAATGCGTTCTATTTCCCGTTTCGGACTTTCTGTATTAACCGTTGTTTTTAACGACAAGACAGATGTATACTGGGCCAGGCAACAGGTAACCGAACGTTTGATGCTGGCAAAAGAGAACATTCCGCCCGAAGCAGGCACGCCTGAATTAGCCCCGCCCACAACGGGCATCGGCGAAATTTACCAGTATATTCTGAAACCAAAAAAAGGATTTGAAGGCAAATATGACCTGGCAGAATTACGCTCTATACAGGATTGGATCGTAAGACGGCAATTACTGGGCACACCGGGTGTGGCCGATGTAAGCAGCTTTGGCGGCTATTTAAAGCAATATGAAGTAGCCATTATACCCGGCCAGTTAAAAAGCATGAACGTGACCATGGCCGAGGTTTTTGAGGCTTTGGAAAACAACAACCAGAATGCCGGTGGTGCTTATATTGAGCATGGCCCAACTGCCCTTTTTATAAAAACAGAAGGACTGGCAAAAAGCATTAAGGAAATTGAACAGACCGTTGTAAAATATACGCCGGGCGGCACACCAATTTTTATACAGGATGTAGCGAAAGTACAGATCGGACATACCGTTCGCTACGGAGCTATGACTTATAAAGATGAGGGCGAAGTAGCCGGGGCCGTGGTGTTGATGTTAAAGAACGCCAATGCGTCACAGGTAATTGAGCAGGTAAAAAAGAAAATTGAAGAAATTAAAAAAACATTACCGGAAGGGGTTGAACTGGAAACATTTTATGACCGTACCAAGATGGTGGACAGGGCCATTAAAACCGTTAAGACCAACTTAATTGAAGGGGCTTTAATTGTTTTACTGGTATTAATACTCTTCCTCGGTAACTGGCGTGCAGGCCTTATTGTAGCATCGGTTATTCCCCTGGCCATGTTATTTGCCGTTATTATGATGAACCTGTTTGGTGTATCGGGCAATTTAATGAGCCTGGGTGCGCTGGACTTTGGCCTGATCGTAGATGGCGCGGTGATTATTATTGAAGCCGTATTACACCGGCTGGCACATAACCGTTTATTACCGGGCACCAACGCCATCAGCAAGGAACAACTGAATGCTGAAGTAGAACAGGCAGCGGGCAAGATGATGAATGCAGCCGTGTTTGGCCAGATCATTATTTTAATTGTTTACCTGCCCATACTTACCCTTACCGGCATTGAAGGCAAGATGTTTAAACCCATGGCACAAACCGTGGCTTTTGCCCTGATAGGTGCGTTTATTTTATCGCTTACCTATGTTCCCATGATCGCTTCGATGTTACTATCGCGAAAACCGGTAACAAAGGAAAACCTGGCCGATAAAATGATGAACCGGCTTAAAAAACTATACCAGCCGGTATTAGGCAAGGCACTGCAATTCCCTAAAACCATTATTACTGCTACCATTGTTTTATTTGCCCTGGCCATATTTACCATGAGCCGCCTTGGTGGAGAGTTTATACCCGAAATGGAGGAAGGTGATTTTGCAGTGGACGCCCGTTTATTAACCGGCAGTTCATTAACGGAAACCATCAAAGTGACCCAGCAGGCTGTTCATATTTTACAAAATAAATTCCCCGAAGTAGAAAAAATAGTCACCCGTATCGGCGCCAGTGAAATACCTACCGATCCCATGCCATTGGAGATGACCGATATCATGATCAGCCTGAAGCCTAAAAGTGAATGGACATCGGCCGGTAGTTTTGAAGAGCTGGCCAATAAAATGAGCGACGCTATGAAAGTGATACCGGGTCTTACCAGCGGCTTCCAGTTCCCCGTACAAATGCGTTTTAACGAACTTATCTCCGGCGCCAAGCAGGATGTGGTTTGTAAAATATTCGGCGAAGACCTGGATAGCCTGGCTGCTATTGCGGGTAAACTGGGCACGGTGGTTGGATCGGTAAACGGGGCCAAGGATATTTATATTGAAACGGTAACAGGCCTGCCACAGATAGTGGTACAATTTAAACGCGAACTACTGGCGCAATATCGTTTGACTATTGCCGAAGTAAACCGGCTGATCCGTGCCGCATTTGCCGGTGATGTGGCCGGCACCGTTTATGAGAACGAAAGACGGTACGACCTGGTGGTACGCATGGATAAATCGCAGAGCAATCACCTGGGCGCAGTACAAAACCTGCTTATTGCCACCCCTGCCGGCGACCAGATTCCTTTATACCTGGTAGCTGATGTAAGCATTAAGGAAGGAGCCAACCAGATACAGCGGGAGAACGCACAACGACGCATCATGGTAGGCTTTAACGTACGTAACCGCGATGTGGAATCGGTAGTACATGAACTGGATGCCAAAGTGCAGCAGCAATTAAAACTACCGCCGGGTTATCGTATTCAATATGGCGGCCAGTTCGAAAACCTGGTAAATGCCAAAGCTACTTTGTCCATTGCCGTACCGGCCGCCCTATTACTGATACTGGTGATGTTATACTTCGCATTCGGATCTGTCAAATACAGCATACTTATTTTCTCCGCTATTCCTTTATCGGCCATTGGTGGTGTATTTGCCTTATGGTTAAGAGATATGCCTTTCAGCATTTCTGCAGGCGTGGGTTTTATTGCCTTATTTGGTGTAGCCGTACTGAATGGCATTGTACTGATAGCCGAATTCAATAAACTAAAAGAACAACAAACAGATATAAAAAACATTATTATGCAGGGAGCATTGGTAAGATTAAGGCCGGTACTCATGACCGCTGCCGTTGCCTCACTGGGTTTTTTACCGATGGCGCTTAGCCAGGGTGCCGGTGCGGAAGTACAACGTCCGTTGGCAACGGTGGTAATTGGCGGCTTGATCAGCGCCACCATTTTAACACTGGTTATACTGCCCATTATTTACAACCTGATGGAGCGTAAAACAAAACGCAAAAAAACAATCACTGTCGCATCGGTATTAATACCTGCTTTATTACTTACAGGCTTTGCTAACGCACAGGATAATATTACACTTGATAGTGCAGTACAACAGGCTTTACGGAATAATTTATCACTACAGGCCGTGAAGGAGCAGCAGCATTACTGGAAAGCCATAGCGTCCAATACAGTGGAACTTCCCAAAACAGAAATAGGGGCCGAATACGGGGGTATCAGCAGTATTAAAAATGACAGCCGTTTTTTTATTGGCCAGGGCTTTGGCCTGCCGGTCATTTACAGCCGTCAAAAAAAATACTATGAAGCAGAGCTGAACACCCAGGTCCACTATACCCGTTCCCGCGAAGCAGCATTGATACAGGAAGTCAAATATGTTTTTTACCAGCTGGTATACCTGCAGGAAACGGAAAAGCTGTTAATAGAGTTGGACAGCACCTATAAAAACCTGTTACAAACGGCCAATATCCGCCAAAAAACAGGTGAAACCGACCTGCTCGATGTAAGCGCCATCAATATGCAGTTATTACAATTTAACCTGCAGAAAGAAGAATTACAAAAAGATAAAACAGCCGCTTTATTACACCTGCAACGTTTATGCAACAGTAGCGGCCCGCTGCAACCGGTGTATACCAGCTTTAAAAAAGAAATGCAGGTGAATGGTAACAATTCTACAGGTGCGCATAGCTTACTGGCTTATACGCAGAGTAATGAGCTGGCAGCAAAAGCCTTTACGCAAACCGAACAAAGCAGGTTAACGCCTGATATCAGTGTGGGCTACAGTAATCAATCCATCATTGGTTACCAGAGTGCTGATGGTGTTAACCAAAAATACTATGATGGCGGCCATCGCTTTCATACGGTAAATGCCACTGTAGGCATCCCCATTTTTAACCAGGCAGCCAAAGCAAAAATCAAAGCAGCCCGCTCCAAAGAAACAGTTGCCAAAAAACAAACCGAAGCAGCCGCGCAGGAACTGGATAATAACCTGCAAACCGCTACCCGGCAATTACAGATCAACAGCCATATGATCACACAATATGAAACGGTAGGGCTGACCCAGGCACAACAGGTATTACTGTATGCGCAAAAAAACTTCCAGGCAGGTAATATCAGTTATGCCGAATGGACTACCCTGGCCGCTAATGCTATCGATACAAAGATCCGGTACCAGCAGGCCGTAAAAAACTATAACTACAATATCATCCAGCTGGAATATTTATTATCCAATTAATAGCAGCTATAACAAAACGATCAGTTATGAAACAGTATATAAAATTATTAATTATCAGTTTTACTATCATGAGCTGTTCTTCTGCAAAAGAACCTGCTCCTGAAAAAAAGGAAACAGGAAAAGACCAGGTAACTTTAACCACCGAACAAATGCAACATGCCGGTATACAGCTTGATACGGTGCGCCGCCAGCCCATCAACGGCACAGTGGAGGTAAACGGGCAAATAGATGTACCCCCGCAAAATATTGTATCAGTAAGCTTTCCTTATAACAGTTACCTGAAAAACACCCGGTTGATACCCGGTATGAAAGTGAATAAAGGCGATGCTCTCGCAACCATGGAAGACCCGGCCATCATACAGCTGCAACAGGATTACCTGATAGCAAAAGCCAGGCTGGCTTACCTGGAACTGGATCACCAGCGGCAAAAGACCCTGCAGGAAAACAATGCCAATTCCGAAAAAGTATACCAGCAGGTAGCCAGTGAATTAAAAACACAACAGATACTGGCAAAAGCTTATGATGAAAAACTCAGGCTTATTGGTATTAACCCCGCCGGTTTAAATGAAAACAATATATCCAGGTCAGTGGTATTGCGTGCGCCTATTAGTGGTTATGTAAGTAAGGTAAATGTAAACACGGGTAAATATGTAACGGCATCGGATATTCTTTTTGAATTGATTGATCCCGGCGATATACATGCTACCCTAAATGTGTATGAAAAAGACCTGCTCTTTATCAACCAGGGGCAAGCGGTGGAAATTGCGGCAGTTAACAACCCCAAACAATCTTATAAGGCCAGTGTACACCTCATAAACAAAAACATTTCCGATAGCAGGAATGCCGAAGTACATTGTCATTTTAACGGTACCCCGCCCAAGCTTTTACCGGGCATGTTTATCCAGGGCCGCATTCATATAGTAAATAAGGAAGCGATAGCAGTACCCGAGCAATCCGTGGTAAGACATGGCAGCGAACAGCTGGTATTATTGTACCAGGGCAATAACACCTTTAAACTGGTACCGGTTGAAACAGGTATTAACAATAATGGTATGGTGGAAATAAATGGCGATAACCTGCCACAGGGAAGTATTATTGCCACCGCAAATGCCTACAGCATTCTGGCCCAGCTTAAAAACACAGCCGAAGAATAATACTTCAGGCATAAC
This sequence comes from uncultured Terrimonas sp., assembly GCA_964445775.1. GTDB lineage: Bacteria > Bacteroidota > Bacteroidia > Chitinophagales > Chitinophagaceae > Terrimonas. Next base: position 24,817 of record CAYUMH010000028.1, on the reverse strand, counting down.
AACATACAACAAGCCCTTGTTTAACAGTGTATTAAACAAGGGCTTGTTTTTGGGGCATAAAAAAAGCACCAAGTCTTGTACATTCTTTATCGTAATAAAAAACATAATTAACCCGATGCTTTTTGAATGAATATTACTTTTTTCAAAGCTTTACCCATCCGCATTACAACTTCCTGTTACTACAATTCACGACAGCAAAACTTACTGATTAACAATAGATTATTATCTGTCTTGCAGTTACAGTTTTATTGTAACGTTTATATATCTAAGATACATTATCTCACTACCCTTTTCCAAATATTTACCTGTTTTAGTATGCACCTCTTATGCACCAGGTTATGCACCATAAAAGCCTCAAAACAGGCAGTTATGCACAGGTTATGAACGCATATTCTCAAATTGCAGCGGCACACCCAGGTCCCAGCCCTTTGCAGCCTGTATCACTGTTTGCAGGTCATCAATTTTTTTACCGGTAACACGTACCAGGTCATCATTAATAGAGGCCTGCACTTTTAAACCGGCATCTTTAATAAACTTCACCACCTTCTTGGCATCCTCCTGTTTCAGGCCATTACGCACCTGTACTTCCTTCTTCCAGGCTTTACCTACCTGGCTGCCCTCTTTACTCAGGTCAAAGGCTTCAGGAGCAATTCCCTGTTTATGTGCACGGCTCACCAATACATCCAGCAACTGGCGCATCTTCATATCATCATCCGTTTCCAGTTTAATCAAAAAACTTTTCTTATCCAGGTCTATCACAATATGTGCACCTTTAAAATCAAAACGGTTACCAATCTCTTTTGTAACCACATTCACCGCATTATCCAATGCTTGCGCATCTACTTTACTTACAATATCAAATGAAGGCATAACAAACTAATTTAAACATCAAATATAAATACTATTACAAAGTAAACATCTTTTTACAATACCGGCGGTCATTTTACACATCCGTTCTTTGGGGCTGTCCGCTTCATTGCTCCGGTCAACTGCTGACCACGCCTTCTGTAGTAGTGCAAGGCCGGCACACTGCCCTTTATTGCAGCTACTACTGCCAGTCGTGCAGCCTTTCAGCTATAGTACAAATCCCGGCAATTACAACATAAGTTAACCTATATAAATTATCACTGATGAAAACGACATAAAACCTTTTAGGTTCAGAAAGAAAACAGGTCTTATTTTTGCAGAACGAAGTTTAATTATACCCTATAAAACAATTATCCCTTCATGCGCCTATTATACTTTACGGTTATACTTTTTATATTCACGCATTGCACCGAAACAAAACAAACTCCAGCTCCAATACCCGGCGACAGCATTCCTGTTACTAATACAACAACTACTATTACACCACCAGCAGCAACTGCCGGTATACAGGACTCGATTATTTTATCGGCTCAACACAAACCCAACTATATCCTCGCCGATCTTGACGGAGATAATAGCACGGACAGTGTACAACTCATACAACATATCGCCAACAAAAAATACGGCCTGCTGATAAAATTCGGCAATCATACCACCACCCTCCTGGGCGCTGGCCAGGATGTATTGCAACAGGGTTTTGACGACCTGGACTGGGTAGGTGTTTTTGAAAAAGCACAAAAAGGTGATGTTTACTGGAACAATGTAAACGACGAAGGCGAGATCATTGGTGAAGACCAGGTTCCGGAAACAGCAAAGATCAGGTTACCAAACGACGGCATCTTTATCCATGCCGCTGAATCCTGCGGTGGCGGGGTGATCTATCTTAAAAACGGGAAATTTGAATGGATACAACAGGAATAATTTTTAAACCCCAAAAAGTCAGATGAAATATATAATCGTTCTGCTGCTTTTGTCGCTGCTGGCCTGTAACAATCATTCCAACAACGATCAACAGCCCGCAACAAAAAGTGATAGTATTACCGCTTTTACAGTCAACAGTCCACTAAGGCCCGGCGAAAACCTTGTCCTTAACCAACCCTATACCGATACCCTGGAGTTTATTGAATTTAATGATGATGGCGATTACTACCTGTGTTTCGTGAAAAAGAACAGGGATACCATTGGTTTAATTTACGATGGTGCATACAATTTTGTACGGGGCGATGAAATAGCTATTAACTGGAAAATGGACAGTATACGGTATGCCGGTGACAGCGAAGTGCTGGATTATACCGAATTTCTCGTATCAGCAAAAAGAATAAAAGGACTTACACTCACCGATAAAAACATCAATTTTCTCTCCAGAACAAAAAAATATGACGCCACCATAAACGATTCTATCAATACAATGGTGATCAATGAAGCCTATTGTAAAACCATCACCGACCCGGAGAAAGCCGCCCTTGCCTATGTGGCTACTTTTGTGGGCAATGAATGTAGCTGGGATGGACAGGCAACACCGGAAAGAACCAACCTGAAATGTAAAATATTATCGGCCCTGGACCTGGGCTACCAATGCTCCAATACTCACCTTGGTTTTTTAAAATACTGGTTCAGTAAGGACAATACCGTTTTAACAGAACTGCAAAACTGCCCTACCACCCCGGATGGCGCTACCATACAGGATAGTTTTGAAGATATCAATATCACTACGAAGGGTAATAATATTGACATTACTTACACCGTGCAGGCCATTAATATTCGCGAGGGTAAAAGCTGGACCTGGACCGAAACCGATCAGTTCCGGTTTAATACTGACCATCTTCAACTCATTAAAAAAGACAAATCGACAGTGAAGGAAACAAGTTTTACTATCAGTGGTAATTAAGCACCCGCCCCTTTATGTAATTAATTAGTATTTTGCTCCTTATTTTTACATATATGAGAGCATTATTCGTACTTACAATTTTATTAACCACCGTTTTTAAAGGGTATACACAGGCCAATAACAAAACACCCTTAACTATTGGTGAAACAAGAACCTTACAGTCAGCTATACTGAACGAGAACAGAACCCTGAACATTTACCTGCCGCAAAACTATGACAGCAGCAAAGCCTACCCGGTTATTTATTTGCTGGATGGTAGTATGCACGAAGATTTTTTACATATTGCCGGCTTAGTACAATTTTTCAACCTGCAAATGCAAATGCCTGATTGTATAATGGTGGGCATTGCCAACGTAGACCGTAAAAGAGATTTCACCCATCATACCGATTTGAAAGACCTGCAAAAAGATTATCCTACCACCGGCCATTCAGCCCCCTTTATCCGTTTCCTGGAAGAAGAGTTATTACCCTATATTTCGGCCAATTACAAAACCACAGCTACCAGGTATATCATTGGTCAGTCATTAGGTGGTTTATTGGCTACAGAAGTATTATTACACAAACGTTCCTTATTTTCCCATTACCTTATTGTTAGCCCCAGTTTATGGTGGGACGATGAAAGTATGTTAAAAAAAGCCACTACCCTTTTACAGCAACAACCGGATAGTGCCACCTACGTATATATTGCCGTAGGTAAAAACGAACACAAGACCATGGTAAAGGAAGCAAAGGAATTATACCAGGTATTACTGGCTGCCAAAAGCAAAAACCTGGGCCTGCACCTGAATGTAATGGAAAAGGAAAACCATGCTACCATTTTACATAACAGCATTTATGCGGCCTTGTTCCAGCTTTTTCCTTACAAGGAATAATCCTTACCTGTTGTTGCTGAAATAAACAAAGGGACTAATGAATTAGCCCCTTTGTTGTGATATATGCTGAGTAAGAAATGTTGCTCAACTTTTATATAAACTGTTCAATAGCATTACAACAGTTAAACGGATCCCACCACAGTGCTGTGAGGGCAAGCTGTCGCAAAAGCAGCCTGATCAGGTAACTGAAGCCGGTCAGCTAAAATGCTTTTTTAATTTTGTCCGCCACCGCCACCTACACGGTTTTGCTCATCGCTGGCGCCGCTTTTACGCTGACGTGCCTGGGCAATATTGGTTTTACCAAAACGGTAGGTAAAGCCTAAACTTACCTGGCGTGTATCACGTACATTGGATAAATTCACATCAATATCACTATACAATACACTTCCGGTTACTTTTTGCGAGTAGAAAATATCTCTCATCGATAACCTGATGGTACCTTTTTTCTTTAATACCTGTTTGCTTATGCCGGCATTTACCGCCCACAGGTCATCAATAATCAACAGTCCTTCGGTTCCTTTGCTGCGGTACCAGCCACTCAGCTCCGCATTCCATCCGCTGCCCAGGCTAAAGGTATTGCTCATATTACCCATGAAAGTGGTCATCTTTATATCAATTGGATCACCATTATAAAAACCTTCAAACTGGTTATTGTAGGCATTTAAATAAGTGCTGATGGTCCACCATTTTTTAACCGGTGTGTTTATCATAACCGCTATACCAATCTGCGATAACTTAGCCACATTCTCTCTTGTCTGGAAAGTTTTTTTACCTTCCTGTTTCAGCATTTCGGCAATTACATCGTTGGTTACGCTATAGTTTACCGTAGTAGTAATAAACTTCAGGAAAGTATGTGACAACTCAATATTATCCGTGATCTGTGGTTTCAGGTAAGGGTTACCCTGGTTATAGGTTAAGGAATCCAGGAAGAAAACAAAAGGGTTCAGGTTATCGTATGACGGGCGCTCAATACGACGGCCATAAGCCAGGTTCAGCTGATTGTTCTCGTTAAAGTTATAACCTACACCTACATTGGGAAACAGGTTTACATAGTTACGTTTAAAGGAGGAATCGCCAACCGCTTGTTTACCTCTTGCATTGGTATGCTCCAAACGTAAACCGGCACTGATGCTCCATTTATTTACCTCACCGGATAAAGAGCCGTAAGCTGCGTTAATATTCTCCTTATAATCAAAAGCATTGCTCCTGTCATCCGGCATCCACTCATGTGCATCTTTACGGATATAATCAGCCACGTTATCAGTATTTACCCAGCTCGATTTTAAACCTGTCTCCAGTTTCCATTTATTTTTAAACGGATGTACATAGTCTGCTTTAAAGCTATATATATTGATTTTAGAAGGCATTTTTGTTTCCAGCCAGGTATTTGAAACTGTATCTCTTACAAAATCCACTACATTGGTGTATAATGTATTGTTGTTACGTGAATCATAAAAAGCGTAGTCGGCATCTGCTGAAAATTCACGACCTTCCTTATTCAATGTTTTTTTATAGTTCAGGTTAGTGGTAACACCCAGGAACTTCCTGCCCTCTGTACCAGCCGATTTAAACCTCGAATCCAGTTGTTTACCGCCGTTCAGCATATTCAGGTCACTCCTGCTTTTTTCATCATTATCATTCAGGTTCACATTTACCAATACACCAATGATCTCATCTTTTTTAATACTGTAGTCAAGACCTACTTTATAGTTTTGCCCAAAGCCCCAGAATTTATTGTGTGATATCTGGTTAACAAAAGCATCGGGTGTTACTTTATCCGATTTAAAGATGGTACGCTGAATATCCAGTTCATTAAAACCTGCGAAACGGTAAGGATTATAACTACCAAACAGGTTAAATTTATCGTTACGGTAGTTCAGGTTTACGTTGGCAAATCCACGCGGGTAAACACCCTGCGTATAACCCAGGCCCACACTGCCGTTCATTCCTTTTACAATGTTCTTTTTCGTTTTAATATTAATGATGCCCGAATTACCGGCAGCATCATACTTAGCCGGAGGGTTGGTCATAATTTCAACCGACTGTATATTATTAGCCTGCATGTTTTTCAAAAACGCAGCCAGGTCAGCACTACTCATATAAGTAGGTTTGCCATCAATTAACACCAACACACCTTGTTTACCTTTTAAGCTGATATTACCATCATTATCAACAGTAATGCCCGGCGATTTTTCCAATAACTCCAACGCATTTAACCCTGCATTGGTAGGCGAAGCATCAACATTCACCACCATCATCCCCGGCTTTGCCTCCACCAGTGGTTTACGTGAGGTAACGGTTACCCCTCCTACTGCTTTTGCTTCAGGACTCATGCTGATGGCAGGTACAGTGTGGTTAAGCTGTGAACCGCTTACTGTTATCAGGTCGGTGCTGATACCCTGGAAACCCACCGCAGTTACCGATAAAAAGTAGGTTTCAAAAGGCAGGTTTTCAAATGTAAATGCACCGTTTTTGTCGGCCACTTCTATTTTCACCACGCTGGAATCCTTTGCTTTTTTCAGGGTAACTGAGGCCGCAGGCAGCAGGTTGGCCTCGGTATCTTTAATAATACCCTGGATCTTTCCCGCAGGTGCCTGGCCATATACACTTGATGCACAAAGTATAACAGCCAGTAAAACAAGTAGTTGCAATTTTTTCATGATTCTGGTTTTAGTCGTCTTCTGTTTTTTGATTTATTCTTTCACAAAATTAAAGTACTATGCATTACACAGTAGCTTGTTTTGTATTAAACGGTCGTAAATAATGATAACTGGTTTCCTCATCCTGGTTTCCGGTTTATTACTGTCTTTGGTTTAACCTGCCCCACACTTTAAACTTTAAACCTTAAACTTTAAACCTTAAACATCCCCTCCCTCAATTCCGCACGGCAGTATGACCCCGCAGACAAATAATTTGTTACATTAATATGATAGTTTGGGATAAATGGTCATTATATTCCGTTAGTGGTAAAGACAGGATGCGGTATATTGCAACAAAAAATGGCATGACAGTAGATTACAGATCGGATACGGTGACAAAACCCACACCGGGCATGTTAGATGCAATGATGACCGCCCCCGTTGGCGATGATGTTTTTGGTGAAGACACATCTATTAATAACCTTGAGAAAAAAGCAGCGGCATTATTTGGTATGGAAGCGGGGCTGTTTTGCCCTTCGGGTACCATGACCAACCAGATCGCTATTAAATGTCATACCCAACCCGGCGATGAAGTGATATGTGATTATGATGCACATATATATCAATATGAAGGTGGTGGTATTGCTTTTAATGCCGGCGCATCCGTACGTTTATTGAGTGGCGACAGGGGACGCATTACCGCCGCACAGGTACAGGCAGCTATTAATCCCGAAGATGTTCACCGCGCCAATACCAGCCTGGTATGCCTGGAAAACACCAGCAACCGTGGTGGTGGCAGTTGTTATGAATGGAACGATATACTGGCCATTCGTGAAGTTTGTGTGCAGCATAACCTGGCTTTTCACCTGGATGGCGCCCGTTTGTACAATGCACTGGTAGCAAAAAAAGAAACGCCTTTACAATACGGACAAACATTTGACAGTATTTCTATCTGCCTGAGTAAAAGTTTAGGTTGTCCTGTAGGCAGTTTATTATTAGGTACCCATTCCTTTATTAAAAAAGCACGCCGCATACGAAAAGTATTTGGCGGCGGCATGCGCCAGGCCGGATTTTTAGCTGCAGCCGGTATTTATGCACTCGATAATCATGTAGAACGCCTGCAGGAGGATCATGACCACGCACAACAAATTGCCCAAACAATCAGCAGTAAAAGTTTTGTAGCCAAACTGCTCCCGGTTGAAACGAATATTATTATATTCGAACTGCACGACAGTAACGGCGCACCGGCCTTTGTTGCCAAATTAAAGGAGCATAATATTTTAGCTTATGCCATTGCTCCTAACCGTGTACGCCTGGTAGTACATTTAGATATAACCCCATCGATGGTTGCCCATACCATTGATGTTTTAAACAAAATATAAACTATGTTCCCAGTTATTAACCCTACTCAAAGCAAAGCCTGGCAGGACCTGCAGGCGCACTATAACGACATAAAACAAACAGATATTAAAAGCCTGTTTGCACAGGATGCTGACCGGTACAATAAACTGCATGTACAGTTTGACGATATTTTGTTTGACTATTCCAAAAACATTGTATCCGCAAAAACATTGGAATTGTTGCAAAACCTGGCTGTTGACAGTAAAGTAAAACAAGCTATTGACGCTATGTTTTCCGGCGAAAAGATCAACCAGACGGAAGGACGTTCGGTATTACATATTGCTTTACGTAACTTTTCTAAAACTGCTATTAAGGTAGATGGTACGGATGTAATGCCTTCCGTTAAAAAAGTATTGCGTAAAATAAAAACCTTTACCGATAAAGTACATAGCGGTGAGTTACGCGGCTATACCGGCAAACGTATTAAATACATTGTCAACATAGGCATAGGCGGCAGCGACCTTGGTCCTTTTATGGTAACCGAAGCCTTAAAGCCTTATACAGTTGATGGCATTGAAGCTTTTTTTGTTTCCAATGTGGACGGTACGCATATTGCTGAAACCTTAAAGAAGGTAAAACCTGAACGCACTTTATTCCTGATAGCATCCAAAACCTTTACCACGCAGGAAACCATGACCAATGCGCACACTGCCCGCACCTGGTTCCTCAAAAAAGCAAAAGATGAAGCGCATATTGCCAAACATTTTGTGGCATTAAGCACCAACGAAACAGAAGTGGTAAAGTTTGGTATCGATAAAAAGAACATGTTCGAGTTCTGGGACTGGGTAGGCGGCCGTTATTCTTTATGGAGTGCTATTGGCTTATCTATTGCCCTTACCATTGGTTATAAAAATTTTGAGGACCTGTTAAAAGGCGCCCATCATACCGATAAACATTTTTCCACCGCACCAGCCGAAAAAAATATACCCGTTTTAATGGCCCTGGTAGGTTTATGGTATACCAATTTCTTTGGATCGCAAACAGAAGCTATACTCCCCTACGACCAGTACCTACACCGCTTTGCCGCTTATTTCCAGCAAGGTAATATGGAGAGTAATGGTAAGTATGTGGACAGGAGCGGCAACCCGGTAAACTATGCCACCGGCCCGGTGATCTGGGGTGAGCCCGGCACCAACGGTCAGCATGCTTTTTACCAGTTAATACACCAGGGTACGGTTTTAATACCCTGCGATTTTATAGCGCCGGCACAAACACATAACCCGATAGGTGATCATCACGATAAATTATTATCTAACTTTTTTGCCCAGACAGAAGCGTTGATGAACGGCAAAACCGCCGAAGAAGTAAAAGCCGAACTGACCAAACAGGGCCTGAGTAAAAAAGAGATTGAGAAGTTATTGCCCTTTAAAGTGTTCACCGGTAACCGCCCGACCAATTCCATACTGGTGAAAAAGATCACTCCCTTTACACTGGGCCAGTTAATTGCGTTGTACGAACATAAAATATTTGTACAGGGTGTTATCTGGAATATTTTCAGTTTTGATCAGTGGGGTGTTGAGTTAGGTAAACAACTGGCCAATAAAATTTTACCGGAACTGGCAGATAAGAGTATCATTACCTCGCATGATGCTTCGACCAATGCGTTGATCAATACGTATAAAAAATGGAGGTAGGTTTAATTAGCAGATTAGCTAATTAGCTAATCTGCTAATTCTTTTTCATTAGTGCTGCAAACATTGTATCAGCCTGCTGTTCATAGCCTTTGAATACCTGCTGTTCAATTAAAGTAAATCCCTGTTGTTGCAATAATTCCACCTGTGTTTCATTCTCATCCTTAAATACCGAACAGGTAATATATAAATAATAACCACCCGGCTTTACAGCCTTACAGGTTTGCAACACAATCTGTTGCTGCAGCTTTTGAAATTCCTGTATTTTACCGGTTTCAAAATAATAGAGTTGTTCCGGTGTACGCGACCAGGTACCGCTACCACTGCAGGGCACATCCGCTATTACCAGGTCAATAGTACCGGCTTTTATTTGGGGTACCGGTTCAGTCGCATTGGCTATAAAAGAGTTGAACTGTTTAATGCCCGCCTCAGCAAACCTGTTACGCAAATTTGTAAGGATACTGGCCCGTATATCAGATACCGTAAGATCGAGCTGCATAAAACTATCCCATAACATGATGCTCTTACCGCCGCTGGCCGCACAGCAATCCCATACCTTAAGCGGTTTATTGTGGGGCAGCTGTGTAAACAAACCGGCCACCTGCTGGGAACTATGATCCTGCACAACAGCCGTTTTATTCAGGCTGATCACTTCTTCTATTTTAGTGCCGTTAGGCAGGGCCAGGCAGGTTTCACTGATAACAGCAAATGGCAGCTGCTGTTGCTGCAGCACCATGGTTACCGTTTTATAATAACCCGGACGGATACGTACGAATAAATAAGGCTGTTGCAGATGTGAAGCAGAGAATGCTGCCGCATCAATCGCTTCACTCAATAAATCATGCCATGGAAAAATTGCAGAAGGGTCAAGTGGTAAGGAAAGGATAGCCAGTTTCTCCGGTAATGAAGCCGTTATATGCTGGTTCCATTCAGGCTGTAAAGCTTCCAGTATAGGTTGCGGTTGATTACTGCATAAAAACAAAGCAGTCAATAAACGCTCCTGTTCACCACCCTCAAGAACCAATTTACCCAAACGATAGTAACAATAGATCAAATGACCGATCTGTTTCCTGTCCTTTGAACCATATTTTTTATTTGCTGTAAAATACTTTTTCAGGAAAGCCGCTAATGGCTCGGCACCATTATATTGCTGAATAATAGCAGTTGCTGAATTGATATAGGAATAAAAGCGACTCAAGATAGTGTAGAAACGTATTTAGTATTCAGTATAAAGTATTTAGTATATAGTATTTAGTATATAGTATTTAGACCACACTATTAACTATTAACTATTAACCATTAACCATTAACTAATAACCATTAACTATGAACCATTAACAACTACACCCCTCTTCGTTTAAGTTCCTTATTGATCAATCCAAGCTCCCGGCCTGTCTGGCCTTTAACGGAAGTATTTTCCTGTGCTCTGCGCATCAGGTAAGGAATTACGTCATCAATAGGACCAAAGGGCAAGTATTTACTAACGCTGCAACCGGCATTGGCCAGGTTAAAGGTAATATTATCGCTCATGCCATATAACTGGCTGAAATGTACATGCGGATGGTTCAGGGGTAACCCGTTTTTTTGTAATAATGTTGCGGCTAATAAACTGCTCTGTTCGTTATGCGAAGCAACAATTAAACCGATCTGCTGCAGGCGTTCAATACAAAACACAACTGCTTCGTTATAATCCCTGTCAGAACTTTCTTTATCGGGTTGTATAGGCGAGGGATAGCCCATTTCGGCGGCACGCTTACGTTCTTTCTCCATATAAGCGCCACGTACAATTTTAGCGCCCAGTATAAACTTACGTTCTACGGCCGCATCGTAAGAGAGTTTCAAAAATTTTAAACGGTCGTGGCGATATAACTGGATGGTATTATAAATAACTACTTTTTCTTTGTTAAAAGTATCCATCATCAGCATGGTCAGTGCATCTACAGGGTCCTGTATCCAGGTCTCTTCCGCATCTACCAATACACCAATTCCCTTATTGGCCGCAGTTTCGCAGATATGCATCATGCGTAAACGCACCCGGTGCCATTCTTCTTTTTCTGCAGCGGGTAAACTATCAATGGCAGTCAGGTATCTTTTCATCAGGCTGCCTTCCAGTTGCTGCATCGTGCTATCCAGCTTTTCCAGCAAAGTAAAACGGGCAAAGCCGGTTACCTTAATACTCATGAACGGGATATTGGGCTGCGTGGCAGCATAATCTATCACACGTATAAACTCTTCCGTTGCATGATCAAATCCCTTCTCGCCGTCATCACCGCCTTCTACCCCGTAATCTAAAATAACCCCTACTTTGTATTCACCCAGTTTTTTGGCCACAGCCGCTGTCTGCTGCAAGGTTTCGCCACCTACAAATTGTGCAAAAATGGTATTCCGGATCAGTCCTTTTACCGGCAGTCCTACCTTAATAGCCCAGGGAGTCAGGCGGCTGCCGATCTGTACCAGCCAGCCTTTTCCCATTACAGAAAAAAGGAAGCGGGCTTTTTTAAGCTCTTTGTTGGACTTGTATTCAAAGGCAAACTGTGTGTTATCGAAAGATATCCTGGGGCTATTTTCCATATTGTAAAATGATTGCAAAAATAAGGATTACAACATAGCTTTAAGGCTAAATTAACACCGCTTATAAAAAATAAAATCCGCCCTGCAGGCTCACAATAATATAAAACGTTTGCATAATATACCACTCTTTCCGGCCGGGTTGTTACCCGGATTGTAAAATTGATACATTGACCCCTGTTTAAGGCTATCTTTGCGGCAAAAATCAGAAAGATATGGAACCCAGAAAAGCCAGCGACAGCCTGACGATCATGACAGAACTTGTTTTACCCAATGATACCAATGTATTTGGCAATTTAATGGGAGGACGGCTGATGTACTGGATGGATATTGCTTCGGCCTTAGCCGCTCAAAGACATTGTAATGCCCCGGTGGTTACCGCATCGGTAGATAATATTTCGTTTGAAAACCCTATTAAACTGGGAAATGTGGTACATATTGAGGCCAAAGTTACCCGTGCATTCACTTCATCCATGGAAGTACACATGAAGGTATGGGGCGAGGACCTTAAGAAGAAACATAAGTATAAAAGCAATGAAGCCTATTATACTTTTGTAGCCCTTACCGATGAAAATAAGCCAACCCCCGTTCCCGGCCTGATCACCGAAACCGAGGAAGAGCAAAAATTATTTGAAGGCGCTTTACGCCGTCGCCAGATACGCCTGATCTTAGGTGGTAAAATGAAGCCGGACGATGCGAAAGAATTGAAAGCCCTTTTCGAGAATTAAAAAATTCATCTTGTATACAAAAGCCCGGGCGATGATCATCCGGGCTTTTTAATTATTTTTTGTTAACGCCATTATTCCAGGTAATACCTTAACCCGATACTCACATAACGCATCCGGGCCTTGCCGCCGGACAAGGTCATTTCATTCTCTTTGTATAACTGGTTAACGGCTTGGGAAAGAAATGCCTGCAACGCTACCCGGTTGGCTAACTGATGCTCCACTTGTAAACGACCACTTACACCAACAGCCCGAAGGTCTTTTTTAATAGCTGTTTTTTCTGTCATTGGAGCCCATACATATACATAATCAGGAACTGGAGATTCCACTATGAACATCTTGTCATTGTAGGCTTTTGCCCACAATAAAAAGTCAAGGGAAGGACCTATACCAATACTGGTTTTTGCCGTAAGGTTTAACTTAAACACTGCTGCCAGGGAAGCCAAACCCAGATTTGCATTTCCCTGTTTTTTTTGTAAGGAAGCATCAGCCAGGTTATCATTTATATACGGGGAATAACCCATCCCCTGACTGGGGTTTTGGACAATATAAGCCGGGTAAGTTAAACCGGCTTGATAGTAAGTACCTTTTGATTCGGTATAGTTGGTCCCGTTTGTTGTTAGAATATGGTATTTATTTTTTTGCCGGTAAGCCAGCATCGTTATACCGGCTGATACATCGATCCCTACATATTGATTCAACTGAAAACGGGCGCCGCCGCTAATGCCGAACCCCGGCTTTTGCTTAAATGTAGTTTTGCTACTGATACTGGCCTGGCCCGGATTGGATGCAAATGTATTGACGTAGGTGCCGGAATTTTTAATTTTGGACATAACGGATAAATTACCGTCAGTCTCCAGGAAGTACCGTACCTGTGAATGTAGTAATTCAGGCCCTGTAACCAGCAGCAGAGCGATCAATATAACACGCATGGTTTTATTTTGCTATTAAATTACACAAAAAAAAGAAAGGTTGACTAGTTGACCTGTTATTAAAACGATAATACTGGTCACTGATCTATAATTGACCGGCCAGCACTCTTTCCATGGCAGCTACTTTCATTTTACATTCCTCCCACTCGCTTTGCGGATCACTGTAAAAAGTAATACCCGAGCCGGCCAGTACGGATACATACTGACTGAGTTCGTTATACAAAATACTCCTGATCACCACATTAAAATCAAAATCACCGGCAGGGTCGATATAACCTACGGCGCCGGAGAACAGGCCGCGTTTAACGGGTTCATAAGCAGCAATCAGTTCGGCCACTCTTTTTTTAGGAGCGCCGGTCATGGAGCCCATGGGGAACAGGGCTTTCATAATCGTGGTAAAATCAACATCTTCCGCAACCTTTCCCGAGATCGTTGAGATCATCTGGTGAACCTGGGGAAAACTATAGATACCAAACAGTTCATCCACCTGCACCGTAGCTTCTTCACATACACGGGCCAGGTCATTACGTACCAGGTCCACGATCATCACGTTCTCTGACCTGTCCTTGGTACTTTGAGCCAATGATTGTCTCGACGTCTTATCGCTTTCTTCGTTACCGGGAATACGCCTGGAAGTTCCTTTAATAGGTTGCGATAGTAAAGTTGCGCCGCGCTTTTGTAAAAATCTTTCAGGGCTTGCACATAATAACCATTGTTGACCCTGTTTATATAAAGCCGAAAAAGGATTAGGCGAAGCTGCACTTAACCGTTGGTACACCTGTAAAGGATTTATAGGTATGCCGGTTGCAAAAAATTCCTGGCAAAAGTTTATTTCATAACAATCGCCCCGCAGGATATGCTGGCGCAGCTGTTCAATGGTATCAATATATTGGGATTGTGTGAGCCTGCTTTGCAGTGTAACAGGCAATTCGTAATGATCAATGGCTACATCAGTATTTATTATTTGCTCGTACACTTTGTTTGCATCGGCAGCAATTATTTCCAGGCGATCCTGTGAAAGCCGGATCACGATCTCCGGTTCATAAAAAAACAGTTTTGCGAATTGTACGGGGGAGTCAGCCTGCGGGTGCAAAGCAGGGTATAATTCGCCTGCCAGGTCATAAGCCAGGTGGCCAAAATACCAGCTTTTTTCTTCGTCCAGGAATTGTTGCAGCTGGTATAAGCTGTCAGCTACTGGTTGTACATATCTTTTTACCCCTGCCCCAACCAGGCATTCCTGTGTATGCGGATGCAGCTGGTACTGGTGGTTATCTAAAAAAGAAAAGGTGTCAAACTGTTGAGACCAGTTCAACACCTTATCTTTTATTACCTTAAAATTATTTACAGGAAATATATGTGACGGGTGCATTAGTTAAAAGTCATCGTCATTATCATCAAAGTCATCATTGTCGTTAAACAAATCACTGAATTCATCATCCATTTTGAAGTCATCGTCATCACCTGCAGTTTTTTTACCACCGGCAGAAGAGCTTCCGGTACTTTTCTTAGACTTTGATTTTGGAATATCAAATTCATCAAAATCAGGATCCCAGTCCTCATCTTCTTCTACTTTATCCCAATCATCCACTTCGTCATCTGCACTGTCATCCTCATCGTCATCCTCATCAGATGCTTTTGATTTTTTAGCAGCAGCTTTACCTTTTCCACGGGGAGTTTCCTCCTCTGTTTCATCTAACATATCATCATCTTCATCCTCCAGTTCATCCTCTTCTTTTTTTGAACGGGTAGACGCTTTCTTTGCAGGTAGTTTACCTGCATCATCATTTGTTTTGTCGGTTGCTTTTTTAGCCTTATCAGATTTAGCCATATCCTAAAAGGGTTTGAGTGTAAAATTTCAGCGAAGTTTTTAAATAGCCAAATTTTTTTTAATAGTTTTTTTAATAATCCGTCCTGTTGGTGCTTCCTGTGCCTGCCGGCATTTCCGTGCTATAAAATTATTACCAAATGCAAATACTATCAACATTTTTTTACACTTTCACATATTTTTTATTCACTTCAATTGATGTCGTTATCAGTACCTGCCGGCAATCTTAAAATGCCGGGTTACAGGGCTATGATCTGGTCGCGACCCGGGCCGTTTGAAACGTAGGCCACTTTCACGCCTAAATAGTTGTCAATGAAGGCCACATAATCTTTCATGGTTTGTGGCAATGCCTCATGCGAGGTAATAGTGGAGGAAGTAACGTTCCAGCCTTTAAAAGTATTGTACACCGGTACCACTTCTTCCCTGTCAAAACGGAAAGGAATTTCTTTGGTTTCTTTACCCCCAATAGTATAGGCAACGCAAAGGTCCAGTTCAGAAAAATCATCCAGTACATCGGCCTTTGTCATCACAATTTTAGTCACCCCATTAATTAAACAGGCAAAATTCAGGGCAACCAGGTCCATCCATCCACATCTGCGGGGGCGGCCGGTGGTAGCACCAAACTCTCCACCAATTTGTCTTAACTTTTCGCCGGTCTCATCATGCAGCTCAGTTGGGAAAGGACCACTGCCAACCCTTGTACAATAAGCTTTGGTAATACCGATAACGTCCCTGATTTTTTGAGGTGCAATACCTAAACCACTGCATACACCCGCCGAAATGGTGTTAGAGGATGTTACAAAAGGGAAAGTACCAAAATCAATGTCCAGCATACTACCCTGTGCACCTTCCGCTAACACTTGTTTGCCGGCAGCTAATTGTTTATTAATAAAATATTCACCATTAACAATATTCAGGGATTTCAGGAACTCAACCGCGGCAAAAAATTCTTTTTCCCAGGCTGCCAGTTCCGCCTCATTTACAAAATCACCTTCCATTACACTACCGTCTTCTTTTATACGGTAGTTATTCAGTAATTGTAAATGTTTGGCTTTCAGTTTACCGTACAGGGTGCTGAAGTTTGCATCCAGCAAATCACCCACCCTTAAGCCGTTACGGCCTGTTTTATCCATATAAGTAGGGCCAATACCTTTTAAGGTAGATCCTATTTTTTCATTTCCTTTCGATATCTCAGCGGCTTTATCCAATGCCCTGTGTGTAGGCAGGATAATATGGGTACGTTCTGCAATAAATAAATTCTCCTGCAGGTTAACGCCAAATGCCATTACACGGTCGCATTCTTTTTTTAAAGTAACAGGGTCAAGCACCACACCATTACCGATAATGTTCAGTTTACCTTTATGAAAAACACCGGAAGGTATCTGGTGTAATACCACTTTTTCACCGTTTACATATAGCGTGTGACCGGCGTTAGGACCACCCTGAAAACGGGCAATAACATCGTAATCTTTTGCAAAATAATCTACAATCTTACCTTTTCCTTCATCGCCCCATTGAAGTCCCAGAATAACGTCAACCATTATTGTTGTTTTTTGTTGTTTTAATTTCAGCTATAAACCGCCTAAGCTTTTCTGTTACCGGCTACATAACCCGTTGTAACTGCTATTGCGTCGTTTTTCCCGCCTCACTATTACCTCTCCCGCAAACCGCAAATGTATACCGCAAAAGTCATAAATAGGTCAAACATTCCGGCTTTATGCTTTTACGGGCGCAAAAATAACGCAACAATAAAAAGCCACCGAATAAATATGTGGCTTTTACAAATTAATTATGCCCATTGTGTGAGTAGTTATTAACGAATAAGAATAACCGAGCCTTTTTTAGTGATTTTTTGCCCGTCGGTGGTAATACCCTCGGCCATCCAGATATAGGCGCCGTTATCCTGTTCAATGCCTTTAAACCGGCCGTCCCAGCCATCGTGCAGGGTGGTAGTGGAAAACAGCACCTGCCCCCACCGGTTAAGCACCCTGAAGTAGTTTAACTTTTCTATACCAACCGGGAAAGGGAAAAATTTATCATTATGGCCATCCCCGTTGGGGGTAAACGCATTGGGAGTATACAGTTCCGGTCCTTTATACACACGTATTGTTGCTGTTGTTTCCCCTTCACAGCCCCCGGTAGAACGAGCCGTTACTTTATAAATGCTCACACTGCCGGTGCTGCCCGCAGTAGCCAGCGGTGCCGCTATACCCGTATTATTTAAGCCCGTGGCAGGCGTCCAGGTATAGGTAAGCTCTGATTCCGGTATCGGCTGGCTGGTTTGCTGAGACAGGGTAATGGCCCTCAGCGGCACAACAGTTCCTTCGTACACAACAGTATCCTTCGGCGTAGCGATCACTTTTAAAGGCGGTGTAACTTTTACGGTTACCGCATCAGTTATTAAAGACGAACAACCATTTGCGTCTCTTACACGTAAAGTATAGGTAATGGTTTGCGCTGGTCTTTGCACTATGGTGGTATCCAGGGTAGCATCTGTTAAATAGGTAGCCGGGGACCAGGTATAAGCCGTACCACCGGAACCTTTTAACTGGTAATCCTGTCCATAACAAATATCACCGTCAGGCCCGGCATTTGGAACAGGCGCCGCATTTACCGGCACCACTATATCATCTGTGGCCGTGCAACGCCCCAGTGTAAGTTGCACGGTATACGTAGTTGTTTGCCTGGGTGAAGCCACAGGGTTGGCAATGCTGTTGTTACTCAGTCCTGTACCCGTCCATGCATAACCTGTTGCATTAGATACAATAGCCAGCTGGGTGCCCGTTCCTTCACAAATTGCTACCGCGTCGATCATTGGAGTATAGGTCAGGTTATTATTCAGTCCGATCACCACGCCGCTGATAGTATAAGAACAATTGTTAGCATCACTGATAACCACATTATAAGTTCCCGGACCATTGTTGATCGTAGCATTATTACCTGAATTACCATTTTCAAAGCCATACCGGTAAGGGGCCGTACCTCCACTGGCGGCAATGGTAATGGCGCCGTTATTCCCGCCTTCACAGGTAGCATCAGTCACGTTATTAATCATTGCTGTTAATGCGGCCGGCTCGGTTACTGTCACATTGGTTACACTGGCCGTACAACCGGTCGCATCCTCCACATATACGGTATAGGTATTTGCCGGTAAGTTAAACAGGTTAGTCGTTTGCCAGTTAGTATTATCCAGGGAATAACGATACCCGCCGTTACCACCGCTGACTGTAACCCTTATGGTACCATCATTGTTGCCGTTGCAGGTAGCAGCGGTTACCTGTGTGGTAATAGCCAGCGCTGCAGGTTGGGTAATGGTTATATTATGTTGCCCCTGGCATCCGTTTTGTTCGCGGTAATAAACCGTATAATTATTGGCCGTTAGCCCGGTGAAGATATTACCGGCCTGCCAGTTTACCCCGTCCAGGGAATAAGCATATGGTGCAGTACCCATAACCGGGACAGTCACCACGATACTACCGGTATTGCCACCATTACAAATAACAGGTTGCTGTACAGAAGTGGTGGTCAGTGCCGGACCTGCTGTTACATTAATATTATTAATAGTGCCGGTACATCCGAGGTCATCTGTAATAGTTATGGTATGCGCACCCGGACTAACATTATTAAAAGTATTACCAGCCTGGGGCGCTCCGCCATCTAAACTGTAACTATACGGAGCCAGGCCATTGGCAGGCACAACCGTTATACTGCCATCAGCAGCAGCATTACAACTGGTTGGCACTGTACTTACCGTTGCCGTAAGCCCGGTACCTTCTGCTACCGTAATATTGTTTACCGTATACTGACAGCCGTTTCCATCGGTTACCAGTACGCTATGCACACCGGCTGATACACTGTTAAAAGTAGCTCCGGCCTGTGCGGTTCCTCCATCCAAAACATAAGTAACGGGAGCCGCTGCAGCTGCATTTGGTGTAACAGTTATACTTCCGTTATTTATACCAGGGCAGGCTGTTGCCGTGGTTGTGGCGGTTGCTGTAAAGCCCGCAGCGGTAGTAACGGTAATACTCAGCGGGGTACTGGTTACACAACCTATATCATCAGTAATAGTGATAGTATGATTGCCGGCACCCAACCCTGTAAAAGTATTAGCCCCGGCAAATGTTTGTGGTGTACCACCATCAATAATATAAGTATATGGCCCTGTACCGTTGGCAGGTGTTACGGTGATGGTACCGGTGCTTACACCGGTGCAGGCTGTAGGTGTTTGTGTAAGTGTGGCCTGTATGCCGGTACCGGCTGCCACTGTAATATTTGTAACGGTAAAACTACAACCGTTACCATCTGTTACCAACACCGTATGCGTGCCTGCCGCCACACCATTAAAAGTGGGTGAAGCCTGCGCTGTACCACCATCCAGTGCATAACTGACCGGCGCCGCTGCAGTAGCGCCAGGTGTAATGGTAATACTGCCACTGCTTACACCCGGACAGGCAGTTGCTGTTGCAGCGGCCGTTGCGGTAAACCCGGATGCGGTGGTAACATTGATGGTCAATGGCGCTGTGGTTACACAACCGATATCATCAGTAATTGTTACCGTATGATTACCTGCTGACAGGCCTGTAAATGTATGTGCCCCGGCAAATGTTTGCGGCGCTCCGCCGTCGATAATATAAGTATACGGACCAACACCATTGGTAGGTGTAACAGTTACCGTACCTGTACTTACACCGGTACAGGCTGTTGGCGTTTGGGTAATAGTAGCCTGTATGCCGCCGCCTGCTGTTACTACGGCCGGGATATTGGCCGATATACATACCCCGTTCTGGCGGATACGGATATTATAGGTAGCCGGCGCCAGGCCATTGAATATATTACTGCTTTGCCAGGGGCCACCATCAATAGAATATTCATAAGTGCCGGCCCCGCTGGTTGGTGTTACCGTAACAGAGCCATTGTTAACTCCTGCACAGGTTGTGGCGGCAGGCGTGACCGTTCCGGTAACCGTTGTGCCGCTGCCACCAACAAGGGCGGTAATAATTCCCGACACACAGGTTCCATGCCTTACCTGGATAAAATAAAGCCCGGGATTTAAGCCGGTAAATACATTACTGGTTTGCCATACAGCCGGGTTACTCATCATATTATATTCCGTTGTGGCATCGCCATTGGGAACATTGATGGTGATAGTGCCATTATAAGCGCCTGTACAGGTAGCGGCAGTGGTGCTTACCGTAGCAGCCAGCACACCGGTATTGGGAACATTAAGGGAAAGGTTACTGGAACAACCGCCTGCATCGCTTACTATTACCGTATGAGCACCGGCAGTGACACCCGTAAACGTATAGGTATTGCCGCCGGGTACGGCTGTCCCGCCGTCCAGCACATAATTATAGGGACCTGTTCCTATACCAGCAGGAACAGTAACCGCGATCTGCCCGGTACCCGCAACTCCGCAATCAGAAGCCGTGGTAACAGCTGTGGCCAGCAAAGAACTGGTAAGGTTAATGGTTATCGTATCACTGTTGGTAAGGTTAACAGCCGGATCATCGCAGGAAGAGAAAGTATTCCTGATAATATATTGTGTTCCTGAAACGGTGGGGCATAAACCGGGAAAGCTAAGATCTACAAAACCCGGAGTAGTATTTGCCGAAGTAGCGGCACCCAGCGGAGTACCATCCAGTAAAAACGCCTCACTGCTGATAAACCTTGAGCTGCCGCCACTGGGAGTAAAACGGTAAGCCGTATTTGATTCTGTCCAGGCAGTAGCATTTTTACCTGGCGGGGTTATACCAATGGTTCTGTCCCAGTTTTGAATACCCAGGATAGCTTTTCCTTCGTCCTGCGCAAAACAATACTCTTTGTTCCTGACCTGCACTTCAATAATGCCGGTACTTTCAAATAAAATGATCTGGGTGGTATTGGTAAGACCGGCACAACGTGCTTCCGTATAAAAAGCCATTTCGTAAAAACTGATCACAAATTTGCGGCAGGGAGCTACGCCATAGGTAGCATATTCTATCCGCCGGTTGGCAGCATTTTTGGTCGGGTCAAGATCCTGGAAAACGCCCATAATAGAGGCCGGGGGATAATAGATTCCATCCTGTTCATTAGGCCGGCCGCCGGCATAAGGTATGGGCCTGTCTACCGTATAGGCATTTGCTTCGCCTGCTCTTCTTTCATCAAAAGTCACTACGCCGTTAGAGCCCACGACAATTTTTTCATACACCGAATCGAAGAAACAAAAACGGAAAGGAAGATCAAGAACACTGCTATATACATCGTCGGTATTAGAAGTAGTAACCTCCGTACCGGAATGCGTGGGAAAGGGAAGGTAGGCCACTTGTGATACCACATAGTTATCAGTAGAACGGATATCAGGAACCTGTATGGGACGGCTGTAACAGGTAACGCCACATGCCAGGTTAAACGTGGAATTGTTTAACCCTGTATTAAAACAATTTTGCGCATAGCTGTTGATACAAACGATAATGACCGCCAGCATAACAACCAGTCGCCTGAACGCAGCAGTTAGTCTCATAACAGTTAGTATAATTATTGCCGTAAAAGCAATAATCATGCTTGAAAGTTACGGTTTTTAACTGCTAAACAATATCCTGTTGCTTTTTTTTGAAAAAACTTGATTTGAAGTAAAAGCCGGTGTAATGCGCCTGTTTGTAATGACAATAAAAGCCTGCCCGGCTTTAGTAAAAACGCGGTACGGTTATTTACGATTGGTAATAATACGAGGTGCTAGATCTCGGAAAAATGTAAGGGTGAGGGCATCATGATCTGGTGACTGATCTCGGCCAGGTCAATATTCAGCTTAACATTATCCTCCTCTTTGATAATGATCTTTTCTTTTGTAACCCTTCTGAAGCCGGTTTTTTCAAACACCAGTTTATAAGTACCGGGTTTCAGACCATCGAGGGAGTAGTTGCCGGCTTCATCCGTTTGTACCGATATTTCTTTTTTACTATCCGTATTCAGGTAGGCTGTAACCAATACATCTTTTAAAGGACGTTTGTTAGAGGCATGGGATACAATGCCGTTTACAAAATCTTTTTTCTTTTTATTCACGGGATCGGGGTTCTTGCCGCAGTTACGGGCATGCACAGCTGTACACGCAAACCAGCAGGTGAGCAGTAAGAGTAATAGTTTTACTTTCATACAACCAGGTTTATTCGTGAATAAAAAATACCGTAAATAGAGAGAGGATAAAAAACTAACCCATGAGCCGGTTAGCTAAAAGATGATCTTTTTCTCATACACAGTTCAATACCTTCCTTCCTATGATTCCGGGAACCACTGTAAAATTAAAGCAATTTTAGCGGATTTTCCAAACCTGCTGTAAACTCTGTCCAGATTTCGTTTACCACCTCAGCCGCAGGCTGTATGGCCTGTATTAAACTGCTTACCTGCCCTATTTCCAGTTCTCCGGCCTCCATATCGCCTTCAAACATACCTTTTTTAGCCCTGCCCCTGCCTAACAGTTGCTGTAACTCATCGGGTGAAGCACCTTTGATCTCCGCCTGCGCCACCTGTTGAAAAAAACCGTTTTTAAGCAGTCGTACCGGTGTCAGCTTTTTTAAGGATAACTGCGTATCTCCCTCCCCCGCAGCAATAACAGCCTCTTTGAACTGCTGATGCGATGAGGCTTCGGGCGTAGCCACAAAGCGACTTCCCACCTGCACGCCCTGGGCGCCTAATACCATGGTTGCCAGCATCTGGCGACCGGTTGCAATGCCACCTGCCGCAATTACGGGTATGGTAACTGCTGCTACCACTGCCGGTATCAATACCAGGGTGGTAGTTTCTTCCCGGCCATTATGCCCGCCTGCTTCAAAACCTTCGGCCACCACCGCATCGCAACCGGCCTGTTGTGCTTTCAGGGCAAATTTGGTGCTGCTTACCACATGTACTACCGTAATGCCATGTTGCTTTAAATGCGCCGTCCAGGTGGCGGGATTGCCGGCTGAGGTAAATACAATTTTTACCCCTTCTTCTATAATGGTCTGGATATGTTTATCGATATCCGGGTATAATAAAGGCAGGTTTACGCCAAAAGGTTTATTTGTGGCGGCTTTGCATTTTTGTATATGTTCCTTTAATACTTCAGGGTACATAGAGCCTGCACCCAGTATGCCCAAACCACCGGCATTACTAACCGCACTGGCCAGGCGCCAACCGCTGGCCCATATCATACCGGCCTGTATAATGGGGTATTGAATAGTAAAGAGTTCAGTTATTTTATTTTTGAATGGCAACATGATGATCATTGATTGTTTAATGAAACATAAGGAATTACAATATTATTAAACAATACCTAACTGAAGAAGTATAAAAATGTTTAGCCCTGTTTTTGAAACACCAGCTTCGACCAGGCAACATTTTCTTTATTCGTCATGATACAGGAGGAGTAATGTGTAAAAAGGTGCACAATGGTAAACAGTTGAACGGAGCGTCGCAACAGGCGCCCAATCAAGGCGCTGCAGCCGGTTACCTACCCCAGGTCAATACTGGTATTATCACCAATATTCAGGGTTCTCGATTCACCTCTTAATGCAGTATCACTGCCAATGATGGATTGTTCCAGAACAATATCGTACAGGTTGGAGTAATTACCTACAATGGAATGTTTAATAATGGAGTAATCCAGTTGTGTATGATCGCCGATGGTTACATTAGGACCAATAATAGAGTTTTTAATAATACAGCCTTCACCAATACTTACCGGTTTAATGATCACCGTATTTTCGAACTGGTATTCCGTTTTATCGGCACCAAATTTCTTTAATAAAGTAGCATTGGATTCAAGCATGGTTTCTTTACGCCCGCAGTCGAACCAGGTATCCACTTTAAAAGCATCGAATTTTACACCGGCCCTTATCATACAATCAAGCGCATCGGTTAAACTGAATTCGCCATGAGTGCGCAGTCCCTGTAATATATTGTTCTCAATGCAGGAGAACATCTGTGCGCTTTCCTTGATCTTGTATAAGCCCACCAGCGCCATATTGGATTTGGGGATATGCGGCTTTTCCACCACATGTTCAATAACACCATGCTCATCCACTTCGGCCACACCAAATTCGCGGGGATCATCTACCTTACGCAGGCCGATCACCGAATTGGGATTATGTATGAATGCCTGTACATCGTATTCGCAGATCGTATCGCCCAATACCACTACCACTTCATCGTCGTTCACAATATTTTTAGCCATCTGAATGGCATGGCCCACACCTTGTCGATCGGGCTGGTGTACATAGTGCGCCTGAATATCAGGGTATTTTGCCTGAACGTAATCAAATATTTTATCGCCTAAATAACCTACTATAAATACAAATTCGTTAATACCACCTTCACGTAACTGATCAATAATAATGCTCAGCACCGTTTTGCCTGCTAAGGGCATTAACGCTTTAGGTTGTGTATAACTGTGCGGACGCAGTTTGGTACCAGCTCCTGCTACCGGGATAATTGCCTTCATTAACCTGTGTTGTTTTAT
>CAYUMH010000027.1:13267-40823 GCA_964445775.1 uncultured Terrimonas sp. | reverse complement strand
GGGGATACCCGTTTTTTGGTACGGTTTTCCATTATATAAACTATACATTTTAAGCTTGTGAAACAAATACGGGCAATTTTTTAACCACTAAAACAATAGGTTATGAAAATAGTAAACATTCCTCCGTTTGTGGTAGCAATAATAGCTTTATTTACAGGCATGCTTAGCTTCTTAATTAAACCGGACCAAGCCCTGTTTAATTATCCCCTGTTAACCATTGCACTTGTACTGGCTGCTATTTATTGGGTCTGGATGATCGTACTTATAAGCGGAACCAAAGATTTATTTACTTATCAAAAAAGATTCTGGCAGATCCTGGTTATTTCAGTGCCTTTTGTGGGCGCCCTGTTATACCAGTTATTACACCAGCAAAGTAAACGATTAGTGAATTAGGGGCTACCGGCTGTAATGATGCCATTGGCTTACATTTTACAAGGTTTTTCGGTCTCATTTCACAAACACATACCCCGAAAAAGGAGTTTTACAGAAACTCCTTTTTTTATGCGCGATAATACCACAGCTTCCTGCAATGATGATGAGTTCTGTAATGATGACTCCCTTTGATTTCACCGGAGTGATAAAGTTGTTTTGGCAATTGTATTTAACCTATGAAGTTGGCCGGGTAAACAGCCCGGGGCATAAACGTTTAAACTACTTAAAGGGTAATTACGCTTAAAACAGATTGGAACCCAAATCGGTTTTACCAACCTTGTGTACAACAAAGAGGGACCTAATTACTTAGATCCCTCTCTTATATCGGTGCTTTTGTTAGTTAGCGCATAAAAAATACCTATAAAGATTCTTTATGTCTTATCCCTGAAAAACTTAACAGGCAAATTTCATTTTCTTTTTTTTGCTGCTCCTGATAAGGTAGTAGAATGTACCACCAATGATAGAAGCGGCGATTGCTACTGCTGCTATTTTTTTGCGACGCAGCCTTGCTTTTGATTTTCTTAATTTGGTAGGTTCTTTTTTTACAATGCATTCAACATTTTGTATAAATGCACTTACATTGTCATCGGCATAGGCGCCATATGCATCTAATAACACACCTTTTAAACCGCTGTTGGTTTTTATTAAATATAAAATAGTGCTATCGGCCGGATCACTCTCGCCTTCAAAACGATAGAAGTTTTCAATACATACATCGGTAGGTTGAAACACTTTATCATTGGAGGAGGATTCCAGGCCATTTTCGGTTACACGAAAATCTGCTTTAAACCCCTTGCGGGTGGCATTGTTCATGCATGACACCAATGTTGACATATCTTCGGATGGGCTTTCTTTTTTCATAACCTAAAATTTATTGATTATAGAATTTGGTTTTAGTCCTAAGATCTTGTTACTACCCTTAATGAAAAAACCGTACCAATATAATTCAGGCCAATCCGGATTTTTTTTAACTCCTGCTTAAATAACTGTACATTAATAAGATGGGCGGCCTAAAGGCCGCCCATCTTATTATATGATACAACGATTAAAATAGTACTTTTTATTTTCTTATAATTACCACTTTATTAGGGTTTAATCCCGGTGTTGTAGCAAATGAAAATTTCTTTTTCCCGGTATTGTCAAAACAAAATACCTCACCGGATGAAGTACTGTTTTTATTATCCGTTATATATACATCACCATTCTGAGTATCAATATCAATGCCATATGGAGAAGTAATACTGGTGCCATCCGTAATAAAATTAGCACTGGTTACAGCCAGGTTGTTTGGGTTAATGGTTTTTACTTTCCCATCGCCCAAATATCCGGGTGTTGCATATATAAGCCCATTGTTAAAACGCATTTTTCCAACAGGGAGATTAGCGGTTTTAAGAATAGCATGTGTGAATGCGTTTATTTTAACCAATGTAGGACCTATATCACTGTAATTACCGGTGCAGGCTACATATACATTACCGGCATTATCGGCCACAACCGCTCCGGGGTTTTTACCTACTTTTACTTTATGTACTTCGGTATAAGAAGCCAGGTCAATTACCGAAACGGTAGAATCAAAAACAGGATAACTGAATCCTCCTGAATTGGCTACAAATAGTTTATCACCGGCCACGGCTATCTGCTCGGGGTTACTGCCTACTGTTATAAACTTATCAATGGTTAAAGACGCTGTATCAATCACTGCTACAGTACCATCATACGAACTTACCAACACTTTATTTTTGTAAGGTACTATATAACGTGGTTCTCTTTTTACACCACCGTCACCCAGGAAGTCGATCTTTTTAACATCAACACCTTCGCTGTTGGTTACCTGCACATAACTGGAAACATTTACCACAAAGTAAAACTTGGTACCATATTTAATAAAGTCGTTGCCGGTATCGCCCAGGCCGTGACCGTTTTTATTACGGTAAAAATCGGTGGTAGCGGTTTTAGTGGCGGCGTCATAATAGGTAAGCGTGGTATTGTTGGCAAAAAAAGTGCCTTCATTTAAAACGAATAAGCCATCGGCCGGTGTTACAGGAGTTACTACTACAGGATCATCTTCCTTTTGGCAGGATGCGAATAGTAAACTGCCGGAAAGGGCTGCAACCAGGAGCTTCAGTGTTCTTGTTTTCATCTATGTTTTGTTTATTATTTGTTTTTAATATTTGCTTGTGCTTTACAGGTTATTGACCAACAGACTTATTTTAATATTACGCCCCGGCATAGGATAGTTATTCACTATTGCATATGCACGGTCGGTTATATTGTTTAAACCGGCCCTCAGTTGCAGGTTATACTGTTTATAGCTGAACGTACGGGCCACAAAAATATCGTGAATACCCCAACCGTTCAACTCATTGGTGGGATGATTTTCTTTCTGGGTATACCGGGTGCCCGAAAAAAGCAGGTTATAGCCTGCTGTCCATTGTTTCAGGGAAACAGAAAATATACCCGAACCAGAATGTTCCGGCGTATAAGGTATAAAGTTTTTATAACTGCTTTCATTACGGTTGGTAATGTCCAATGCTTTTTGCCAGGTATAGGCCAGGCGCAACATCCAGCTAAAATGCTCCTTCCATTTGCCCTGTACATCGGTATTGATATCCAGACCCATAATACGCACTTTACCCACATTCATCATGGCCCATACAAACATGTTTTGCGAAGGCATGGCCACTATTTTATCATGAATAGTATTAATATAACCATCGGCACTGATATTCAATTGTTGTACAAAACCTGTAAGGCCTTTGGAATAACTGATACCCGCGTTATATTGTTTGGCCAGCTCGGGTAACAGGTTACGGGAGCCGATAAAATTATAATACAGGTCGTTAAACGTAGGCATGCGAAAGATATGCTTGTAAAAGAAACGCAGCATAAAAGGACTTTCGGCCGCCCATTGCCAGGTGGCGCTGATACCGGGGGTTATTTTATCAGTAGCACCCGCAGATGGCTGGTGTTGGGTTTTATCGTTAAAGTACTGCCACCGTAAAGTGCCATTTACCTGCCACAGTTTTTGAGCATATTTTACACTCAATGCATTCCATAAGGATAACCTTTCGGGCTTACCTTTTACGGTACTGTTGGCCGTTAGGCCGGTATATGCAATATCTGATGCAAGGGACATTGACAGGCCTGACAACAACCTGCGCTGAATAGCTGCACTGAAGTAGCCTTCCTGCTGGGTATACCGGTCATCCAGGCCGCCGGTATTGTTTAAAAAGGCCGGATCTATATATCGGGTATATGCGTAATTGTATTTGGCTGCCAGCAACAGGTCGGTATGCGGAGCCAGTGCTTTATTATACCTGGCCTGCAGGAAAAAGTCTTTATTCCACAGGCGTTGTACTGACCGGTTATTGTAAAATATAACGGCTCCGGGCAGTCCTCTTTCCGAATGATAACCCCAGCCTTTTACCTGCAGGGTAGCACTGTCTTTAAAGATAGTTCTCAGGTTCAGTTCGGCCTGTACCGATCGGATATCGCTGTTTGCCCTTTTATGATCTTCCACAATATTGCCGTTACGCTCCTGGTAGGGATAGCTGCCTTTTGAAAAGAAGGCTTCGGCATTAATACCAATGGTGGTACGTTTTGACACCGGCAATTGTACACCGGCAAAAGGCTGCCACAGGCCAAAAGAACCGGCGTTTACCCCTGCCTGCCATTGGGTTTGTTTTTCGGCAGCAGGATAGTAAAATGGTGTATTGATGGATAAAAGAGCTGCTGAACTTTGCAGACGGGCAGGCTGTAATAGTTGTTGCGGCAAACCTATTTCCAGTAATAAAGTCTGCACAAAGGAGGTGGAAAAGCGGGACATATCAATTTGCCCGGCCTGTACATCGGAAATAGCCAGGCCATCATAAGCAATACCTGTATGCGCCGCACCCAGGCTGCGCACCGAAACTGTTTTCAGTCCCCCTACCCCGCCATAGTCCTTAACCAGTACACCGGAAAAATAGTTGGCCGCATCGCCGATACTGGGGGCATTTAACTGTTGTAATGTATTTTTCTGCAGCAATTGTGTGGGTACTGCCGAACGGTAAGGGTTCCTGTATTTTAAGGCCGATACAGTTACTTTATCTAATGTTTTGCTGGTATCGGTTTGTGCCTGCAAATTGTTACTGCCAATGCTACCCAATAATAAAAGGACCATCATTTTTATGATTGCCATCAGCCGATACGTAGTACTATTGCTGAAGGGCTGCCGGATGCGCAGGGGCAGCCACGGTTTTACCGGGGCCGGAGCGCCAGCGAAGCCCGCAGCAGCCGGAACGATAGCTGATGCCGGTATGATAAGCCGACAGCCCCAGGCCTTTATTGCCGACCATAAACTGGAGTTTTTTATTACCGCGGGATGGTTCATTTATTCATACTGTTGCTACCCGGGTATTACGGTTAGCCTTACAGTTCTTTTATTTTTATGATAACAGGGCGCAATGTAGGACTTTTTTAACCCCTGTACGCAATTACCCGCAGGAAGAACATATTACAGAATAACTCCATTTTATTACATAATCGCCGGTACAAAATGCAGGCACCACTGCTGAAAACCGCACCGGGATAATTTTGTGTTGCTGGTTTGGTTATTAGAAATACCAAAAAGACACTTACTATGAAGAATGCCGGGTAACCACTTTAATAAACTGAAAAATTTGTATTATGAATTTGAACAAAGTACAGGACAAAATTATTGAGGAGTTTGAATCAATTATTGATGGTATGAAGAGCAAATTCAATTACTTCCGTCACCTGGCGCATTTTGGCAAAAAAGATACAGCCGCCTATGCCATTAAAAAAACGGACGAGAACCTGGTGAAAGCCACCAAGTCGAAAATATGGCTGGAAGCTAAGTATGTAGAGGGTAAGATTTATTATGCCGGCGACAGCGATAACCAGATAGTAAAAGGGATTGTGCATTTGTTTGTGAATGTTTTTTCGGGCAGAACGGCCAGGGAGATCATTAACGCCAATGTATATTTTGTGAACGAGATAAAACTGTACAGCCAGTTATCTGCCGAAAGGATCAAAGACCTGTCAGCGGTATTACAGCAGATCAGGGTATCGGCCGTAAGCCTGAAGATTAAAAATAAGGAACTGGAATTTGCTTAAACGACCTGGACTCACATATACATACAAAAAAAGTTGGCCTTTTGAGCCAACTTTTCTTTTGTTGCGAGGGGGAGGATCGAACTCCCGACCTTTGGGTTATGAGCCCAACGAGCTACCGCTGCTCTACCTCGCGATGAGGGTGCAAAATTAAGGGGATTTATATTACCAGCCAAACTAATTGAAAAAATATTCATGAGAATATTTTCAGTCTGAACGTTTTAACATAAAAAACCGGGGTTGAATTGCTTCAGCCCCGGTCAGGAATTCACCTTAATTATACAGCTTTTTTAATCATTTACTTTACTTACCGAGCTGGCGCCGGTGGATTTAATATTACTTACCGTAGCCGCCCCTTTGTAGCGGATATCGCTGGCGCCGCTGGCATTAACCGTAAGTTCGCCATTTACCGTTAGTTTAATATCGCTGGCGCCACTGGCCTTGATATCGCAGGTGTTGGCCACCAGGGCGTAGGATTTTATATCGCTGGCGCCACTGGCATCAATTACCAGTTTGTTTACCTTACCCTTTAACTGGATATCGGAAGCTCCCTGGGATTTAATCACCATATCGTCGATGTTTAAGATACCGGTGAGTGTTTTGAAGTTGCTGGCTCCTGAAGCATCTACCTGCAGGGAAGGCAGGTTCACTGGTGTTACAACATACAGGTCGGTAGCGCCCTTCATGATTATCCTGTTCAGGTCTTTGAAAGAAATATAGGCTTTCAGTTTTTTATCACCACGCCAGCTGCCTTTTTCATCGTATCTTATTTTTAAAATACCATCCTCTACTTCGGTCACTATGTTTTTAATATCGTTTTTATTTTCGGCGCTTACTGCCAGCCCGGTTTCATTGCTTTGCGAAATATATACACTGAAAGCATTGCTGATAGAGATGGCCTTAAATTCTCCTACCGTACGTAAGGTAGCATTGGCATCATATATCTTCTGCGCTTGCGCTATAACCGCAGTGATTAAAAAAGCAATAAGAAAATTTATCCGTTTCATGTAATCCTCTGTTTGTTAAGTTATTTACTGTTTACAATGGAACCACCGCTGCTTTTTGTTTTTTTAACGCTGATGGCATTGTTATTACTGTTAAAAGCTATTTTTCCCCCGCTGCTGGCATCGGCATTTAATGATTCGGAACAACTTACTTCCACATGACCGCCACTGCTGGCCGAAGCCTCGCAGGCAATGGTTTGCAGGTCCTTACCATTAAATTTGGCCCCGCTGCTGGAACTTACATCCAACTGCTGCACATTGCCCGATACGGTGGCTACCGCACCGCTGTTCTGGCTGATAGTTGCCTTCTGCGCTTTTATAGACCCATTAAATTTGGCCCCCGAAGATAGGTCCATATTTAATTTGTCGGCATTGATATATTCATTAGAGGTTATAGAAGCACCTGATGAAATACGGATGTTTTTTAAACTTTTGTAGGAAACATAGGCTTTTAACCTTTTATCGCCTTTGATCCATTTTTTATTTTCATCCTGTTTATAGTAAATATGTAAAGTGCCGTTTTTTACTTCGGTGATAATACGGTCTCGAAATTCATCGTCAACAGCACTTACCGCTACTGCTTCTTCATTACCCTCGGTTAAATAAGCCGCAACACCGCTGGATACGCTGATGGCCGAAAAGCTTTCGGACAGGGTTCTTTTCTGCGCATTGGCATTGTTATCGGTAATTACTTTTTGTGCCGGTAAAAGGTTGCTGCACAGTAAAGTGAGGGCAGCTAAAGCAATAGTTATGGGTTTCATACTCGTTTTATTTTTAAAAAATTTAAGTAGTTATATAAGGTATTACGATAAGGGAGAGCAGAATGTTACAAAAAATGTAAAAATATTCTGCTACCTTTGGCACCGCTTTTAAATGGTGCACCGTTTAAGGGCATTTTACAGTGTTTCCCGGGGTGCTTGTTGCCTAAAAACAACCGGCTGAGATTAAACCCGTAAACCTGATCAGGGTAATGCCTGCGCAGGGAAGGATGATGACTATTTCTATTTCCTTTCTACTACAGCATTTCCCTCTCATTATTTTTTAAAACAAAACTCATTAAAAAAAATGAAGAGGATTTTATTGACTCTCAGCTACTTAGGAGTAGCTGGCATTTTACATGCCCAACAAACAACTGCCGTTGCAGACAGTTTTTACCAATTATCGCCGATTGAGGTAAAAGCTATACGTGCAGGCGAAAAAACACCTTTTACCAAGACCAATTTAAACAAAGCAGCCATCCAGAAGCTGAACCAGGGCCAGGATATTCCCTTTGTACTGAACCGCACCCCCTCGGTAGTGGTTAGCTCGGACGCCGGCAACGGCATTGGCTATACCGGCCTGCGTATACGTGGTACCGATGCCACCCGGATAAATATTACCCTGAACGGTATTCCCTACAACGATGCCGAGAGCCAGGGTACATTTTTTGTAAACCTGCCCGATTTTACCTCATCGGTTAACTCCATCCAGATACAGCGGGGTGTGGGCACATCCTCCAACGGAACCGGTGCTTTTGGCGCAACTGTCAGCTTATCCACCAACGAAGTGAATGATAAACCATATGCCGAACTGAACAATAGTTACGGCTCTTTTAACACCTGGAAAAATACCATTAAGGTTGGAAGCGGTCTCATTAATAACGCTTTTACACTGGATGCCCGTTTAAGCCGTATTGCCAGTGATGGTTATATTGACCGCGCCAGCAGCGACTTACAGGCATTTTATTTATCCGGCGCTTATTTAAGGGAGCGCACTACCCTGCGCCTGAATGTTTTTTCGGGTAAGGAAAAAACATACCAGGCCTGGAACGGCATTTCGGCCAGCAGGTTAAAGAATGACCGAACCTATAATCCCGCCGGTACCGATAAACCGGGTGAGCCTTATGATAATGAAACGGATAATTATAACCAGACCCATTACCAGCTTTTCCTGGACCACCAGGTAAACAGCCGCTGGCACCTGAATACGGCTTTCTTTTTAACACGTGGTAAGGGTTATTATGAGAACTACAAAGGCGAACAGCTTTTAAGCGAGTACCGGGTGCCTGATGTAGTAATAGGCGATACCACCATTACCAGCACCGACCTGGTACGCCAGAAATGGCTGGATAATTATTTTTACGGCCAGATATTTTCGATCCGTTACAAACAGGAGAAACACGAAATAACACTGGGTGGCGGCTGGAGCCGTTATACCGGCGACCATATTGGTAAAGTAATATGGGCCAAATACGGTTTTGATAACGGCTATGTTTATTATAATAACCCCGCCAATAAAACCGATATTAACGGCTTTGCCAAATGGCAGTACTCCTTTACCAATGCCTGGAGTTTGTTTACGGATATACAGTACCGTTATGTACAACACCAGATGAAAGGGTTTGAAGATAACCCCACATTAAGGGTTGATCGCAAGTTCAATTTTGTGAATCCCAAGATCGGTATTAATTATTTAGCAAATGGCTGGAACGCCTTTGTAAGTTATGCCGCTGCCAATAAAGAACCTAACCGGGACGATTTTGAGGCCGGTGTGATCAGCCAGCCCAAACATGAACAGTTACACGATTTTGAAGCCGGTATAGAAAAACGGACTGATAAGTTTTATGCAGCCGCCAACCTGTATTATATGCTGTATAAAAACCAGCTGGTATTGACCGGGCAAATTAACGATGTAGGCGCCGCTACACGTATTAACGTACCGGACAGCTACCGTACGGGCATTGAGTTGCAGGCAGGTTATATTTTTAGTACATGGGCCAATATCAATGCCAATGCCACTTTCAGTCGTAATAAAGTAAAAGCTTTTACCGAGTATGTAGAGGACTTTGACGCAGACTGGAATAAGTTAGGCTATTTTGGTATAGCACATGAAAATACCAATATTGCTTTCTCCCCTGCTGTGATCGCCGGCTATGATCTTAATTTTTTACCGGCAAAAAACCTGGAGTTCAGTTTACTGGGTAAGTATGTTGGCAAACAGTACCTGGATAATACCCAGAACAAAACCCGTTTGCTGAATGATTTTTATACCCAGGATATAAGAGCCATATTAACGTTAAAAAATAAGTTCTTTAAACAGTGGTATATTATTGGCCAGGTAAATAATGTATTGAATAAAAAATACGAGCCTAATGGCTGGAACTATGCGTACCGTTTGGATGGTACTGTAGGAGCAGATAATGGTTATTTCCCGATGGCCGGCACCAATTTTATGATTGGCGTGAATATTAGCCTGTAAGTTTTTAAAAAATAATGACAAAGCCCTTCTGTAAAGAGGGGCTTTGTTTTTTCTTACCATCGTCCCTCCCCCGGTTGGGCTTTTGTTGCGCTGCGCCCCAACAGTATTGTGGTGGGTCGCATACTTGTACTTCCGGTAATGCTGGCCCTGGTTCGTGTCTCACGAACCAATACAACGCTGTCGGTTCGTGAGACACGAACCCAGGCTACGAATATTAGCCTGTAATTTTTTTAGATAATGTAAGGCGCTTCTGTAAAGAGGGTATTTCTTTTTTTGTTACCATCTTCCCTCCCCTGATTGGGCTTCTGTTGCGCTGCGCCCCAACAGTATTGTGGTGGATCGCACAGTTGTACGTCCGGTAATGCTGGCCTTGGTTCGTGTCTCACGAACCACAATACAACGCTGTCGGTTCGTGAGACACGAATCGGGGCTGTGAATATTAGCCTATAAGTATTTTTAAAATAATGATACAGCCCTTCTGCAAAGAGGGGCTGTATTTTTTTGTTACCATCGCCCCTCTCCTGATTTGGCTTTTGTTGCGCTAAGCCCCAACATTATTGTGGTGGGTCGCACACTTGTACGTACGGTAATGCTGGCCCTGGTTCGTGTCTCACGAACCAATACAATGCTTTCGGTTCGTGAGACACGAACCGGGGCTATAGCTGTTAGAATACTATTGGTAATGAATTAGTTCTCCTTTGCATATTCAAAATATCTTGCAAACACATTTCCATTATTCATTGCTGCCAAATAAGTCACTTGTTCTTCTCCCGAAATTATAGGTTTAAAAATTATCAATTCGTTATTAACCACTACAACCTTCGCAGTATTACAACTGTCAATATTTTGTACATCGCGATACTCTTCATCCGAGATCTGATAATTTTTATCTCTAAAATTAAAACTGATTAAATTATCTCTCTTTTTAAAATTAGCTTCCTCCCCAACACTATCAACAAGATTACCTGCATATACTTGATCCGGATAAAACCCTTCGTAAACTCCTTTTTGAAAGCCAAACATTTTAGTACAAAGTTGAACTGCCCAATTATTCGGTTTTTGTATGAGGGTTTCGAAACCTAAAATAATACAGCCGGAGCTTGCATTATATGTCCTATACTCCTTGTCCAGATTGTAAAACTCAGCTGAGGGCAATCCAAAATACTTTAATGTACCTTGTCCATTATAGTAATCTTTAACTCCGGAAACAAAACCAAACAACGGTATTATTGTCCAGGCCGAAAAGCTCAATAAATACCATTTAAGTTTTACTCTATTAATAAATAGAATAACTAATACAATTAACCAATACAAAAAACCAAATGGCAATGTAAAAATGAAAATAAAAGTTAGCCAGGACGAAATCAACGCCGTCCAAAAGAGAAGTTCTAAACCTTTATTATTTTTTATTATTGCTTCCATTTAATCAAAATCACTAATTATGCTACCCCTGGTTCGTGAGACACGAACCAAGGCTACAAGGGGTTTTATTTTGTTAAAACATTATCACTTCGCAAAGCTCATAAGATGCTTTAATATTTGAATACTATATCAAAAAAAATTATGCCGCTGAACAGTACCTCTCCTGGTTTCACGCTACCCGCAGGCACAGAAACAATTCTTCCATCACAAGAATGCCCCGGTTACCAACATTAAAAAAGGCTCCAGTAAGAGCCTTTAAAAATTTTAACCACCAAACTTTTCCTGCCAGGCTAACATACCGCCTACCAGGTTCTTGGTATTTTCAAAACCCAGTGAATCCAGTACCATACAGGCCTGGCCACTGCGGTTACCACTGCGGCAATACACAATGAGCTCCTGGTCTTTAAACGTCTCCAGCTCATCTACCTGCATATCACGTACCTGGCCTAATGGCACCAGTACGCCGCCGATATTAAATTCCTCGTGTTCGTGTGGTTCACGTACATCAACAATGTTTACTGTTTCGCCGGCATCTAAACGTGCCTTTAACTCGTCTATGGTAATTGTTTGCATAGTTATATATTTTTTAATCTTCTGCAGCGGGTGTTGGTGGCATGATGGCTTTAGCCGTATCAATAGCCGGTCTTTCGGTTTGTAATTTAATATCCATTAATTGTCCTGAGCGGATACGGCGGAATTTTTTATCCTCATCATACCGTTCCGGGCTTTGCCAGTAAATATAAGCATTACAGGTATCGCTGATGCCATCGGCTATTACTACGCCAAGCCCCAGGCCGTTGGCTTCCAGTTCGGCCAGTGCATCGCAATAGGTTTTACCAATCAGTTGCGGCACAATAAACTCCCTGTCGCCTATACCATTACCCAGTACCAGGTCAATACGACTGCCCATCGGTATTTTAGTGCCTTGTTTAATAGCGGCGCCATTAAACAGTTGTTCCAGTACCGAGTTACGGGCAAAGTCAGGTTTAAAAATAGTATCTCCAACTTTTAAGCCGGCAGTTTTTAAAGCCATTTCGGCACTGCGAAAACTATAACCTACAATATTAGGCATTTCTACCGGCGGGGCTACCGCCCTGTTAATGGTTAAATAAACCGTACGGTTGTTTTTTACCAGTTCATCACCTTCCGGTACCTGTTTTAATACAGTGAGCGGCTTGGTGGTATCGGTATATACCGAATCCTGTATCACCACCTCGAAACCGGCTTTGCTTAATATTTTTTCAGCTTCGTCATAACTTTTGCCCATTACATAGGGCACTGTTGAGGATTCGTTATGGTTAGTGAGCCATTGTAAGGATAATACAAACAGGAAGAATATAATCACCATGAGTGCTATACCTGCTAAAATGTTTACCCACAAAGGACGGGTAGTGATAAATTTAAACATGTACTTATTTATGTTTAATAATAATTGATACCAAACCTATTTGCTTTGCT
This sequence comes from uncultured Terrimonas sp., assembly GCA_964445775.1. Lineage (GTDB taxonomy): Bacteria > Bacteroidota > Bacteroidia > Chitinophagales > Chitinophagaceae > Terrimonas. Next base: position 28,155 of record CAYUMH010000027.1, on the reverse strand, counting down.
TAACATGCTGTTTATACAAAACATTCATTCACTAATTTAGCATAAAACTCTTTTAAGCTCCAGCCCATTTCCTTTACCTGCTGTGGTACAATACTGGCTTCGCTCTGGCCGGGTATGGTATTTATTTCCAGCATATGCGGCTGGCCGCTGGCTTCGTGGTAAATAAAGTCAATCCGTATCACACCACGGCAGTTGAACACCGCATAAATTTTTTGTGCCGCTTCCCTTACTTTATTGGCAATACTTTCATCTACCTGGGCCGGTGTAATTTCGGTTGATTTGCCCTCGTATTTGGCTTCAAAGTCAAAAAAGTCCTTGCTGTCATGCGCCTTTACTTCGGTAAGGGGCAGTACAATAATATTTCCTTCCGTTTTAAATACACCCACGGTAAACTCACGGCCGGTGATCATTTGCTCTACCAGTACCTGGTCGTCCTCGTTAAAAGCCTTATCAATAGCTGCCTGCAGATCGCCAGGCTGTGATACTTTACTCATACCAATACTGGAACCGCCATTAGCCGGTTTTACAAACACCGGTAAAGTAAGCTGCTGTAAAATAGCATCGCAGTTATAGGCGTTGTTTTTATACAGGTGTACCGATTCGGCTACGGCAATACCCGCCATTTTGGCCACGGCCACCGTAAAACGTTTATTAAAAGTAATGGCCGAGGTTGTGGCATCGCAACTGGTGTATGGTATTTTGAGCATATCAAAATAGCCCTGCAGTTTACCATCCTCGCCCGGTGTACCGTGCATGGCGATAAAAACCGCATCAAATTTTATCAGTTGACCATCTAATTGTAAGGAAAAGTCATTTTTATTAACTGTTACCTTACGGCCATCGGCTATTTCATACACCCAGCCGTTTTTAGTAAGATCTATCTTGTAAACATTATATAAACTTTTATCCAGGTTATTCTCAATGGTGGCGGCTGTTTTGTAAGAGATAACAGCTTCGCCGGAAAAGCCCCCGGTAACCAGGGCTATATTTTTCTTCATATTGTTTGCCTGTTTTAATAACACAAATATTATTGAAAAAAAGGGTAACGTAAAATAAAATGTAAGTGAACGCATTTATATACCGTTAAACCCGGTGAGACTAACGTATATGAGGTAATGGTATTGCAGAAAACGGCATAGATTGTTTTAATTTAACCTGTTTTTTGCAATAAGGGGGATAAAAATAATAAAGGTGAAGACCGGTATGGTACTTCACCTTTTTACGACGGGAAATATCACCCGCCTGCTTAATAACAACCGAAGTTGTCTTCATTCAAGAATAGTGTTGAATGTTGAGTACAAGTTACTATAAATAATACCTGTTTCCTAAAAATTTTATGCACATCGGGCACGGGCAATAAACCTGTTATACGTGCAATTTTTCTTTCTTTTCCAGTAATTCGGCTACGGTTTCCTGGTACATTTCGTCCGGTACACAACAATCTACCGGGCAAACAGCCGCACACTGGGGCTCCTCGTGAAAGCCCTGGCACTCGGTACATTTATTGGGTGAAATAAAGTATACATCCACGCTTACAGGGTCATTTTTTGCATGCGCATCTACCTGTGAACCATCCATTAAGGTAAACATACCGGTTACACCCGTACCATCAGCCACGGCCCATTCCACCCCACCTTCATAAATGGCGTTATTTGGACATTCCGGCTCGCAGGCGCCACAATTTATACACTCATCAGTAATCTTAATTGCCATAATTTGAACTAATTAAACGGTTGAACTTACTTTTGCAAAATTACGCTCAACGAAATGCAAAAGTAAACCTTTGGTAATGATTTTACAAGAACGAATACAGGCTTTAGTAAGTTTAGGACAATATATACTGGAAAATAATGAAGCCTGGCAGGAGACCGTATACAGGGCACAGCTGCAAAACGGCTGGTTTACTGAAGCTTTTGTAAACAGGGCCGCCAACCAGATAGCGCATAGTTTTTTACAACAGGGAGCTTTGGAAGAGTGGTCCGGCCATTACGGCATCAGCGAACAGCCTGTAGTAAGCCCTAAAAATGTAGGCATTGTTATGGCAGGCAATATTCCGCTGGTAGGTTTTCACGACCTTTTATGTGTATTTGTCAGCGGTCACAAAGCCGTTATAAAAGCTTCTTCCAAGGACGATGTGTTGATTAAGCACCTGGTAGCCCGGCTAATAAGCATTAACCCGGCTATAGCCCATTATATTTCCTTTGCTGAAATGCTTAAAAATTGTGATGCCTATATTGCTACGGGCAGCAATAATTCTGCCGGGTATTTTGATTATTATTTTGGCAAGTACCCCAACCTTATCCGCCGCAACCGTACTTCCGTTGCCCTGCTTACCGGTAAGGAAACTGTTGATGAGCTGACCCGACTGGCCGATGATGTGTACCTGTATTTTGGCCTTGGCTGCCGCAATGTTACCCATATTTATGTGCCGCAGGAGTACGATTTTATTCCGCTTTTAAGGGCTTTTGATAAATATAATGACCTGGCTGACCACCATAAGTATAAAAACAATTACGATTATAACCTGGCCATTTATATACTGAATAAGCAGTTTTACATGAGCAATCCATCCCTGCTGCTGGTAGAGAACGAAAATCATTTTTCGCCCATTGCCCAGCTGAACTATAGTTTTTATACTGATAAAGCTGAACTGGCCCAAACACTGGAAGTCGATACCGATATACAATGCATTGTGGGCGACGGTTATATACCGTTTGGACAGTCGCAGCAACCGGGCATCAGTAATTATGCGGATGGCGCTGATACCATGGAGTTTTTAAAGGGGCTTAGCCGCTAAAGCCTATTCAAATTTGAACATCTGTTTATTTTTGCCCGCAGATCTTGCAGATGAATACGCAGATTTTCGCTGATGAGGCGCTTTAAGAACAAGTATTGTATAATCCGGTAACATTCATCACTCATCATTCAACATTCATAATTCATATAAGATTACTTATTTTTGAAAACAGCGTTAGGGATTGCAGCGAAAAGCCCGCAGTTCCGTGTAAAGCACCCGGCCGGGAACAGGCCATCAAGAATGTTACACGGACGAGGACTTGCAGCGAAAAGCCCGCCCCGTATTGAAGTAACCGGCGACAACGGAGCCGTATTGATTGTTACTGGGGAACGCCCAAAAAATTAAAACATATACCAGATCATGGCAAAAGCAGCAAAACCTAAAAAGACAAAGATCATCACTGATAAGTCATTCGCATTTTTTAAGAACTATATTAATAATGCTTCCCCCGTAGGATTTGAAACCTGGGGCCAGAAGTTATGGCTGGAGTATATAAAACCTTATGCAGATACACATTATGTAGACCCTTATGGTACTGCTGTGGCCGTTATTAATCCTGAGCATGAATTTAAAGTGGTGATTGAAGCCCATGCCGATGAGATCAGCTGGTTTGTGAATTATGTTACGGCTGAAGGGTTAATTTACCTGAAAAGGAATGGAGGGGTGGATCACCAGACGGCACCAGCCTCCCGTGTATTGATACATGGTAAAAAAGGACCGGTGAAAGCCGTGTTTGGCTGGCCGGCCATTCACACCCGTTATGCTACGCCTGACCAGAAAGAGGCGCAACCGCGTACCGATAATTTATGGCTGGACTGTGGCGCCCGCAACCGTAAAGAAGTGGAAGAGCTGGGCATACATATAGGAGCCGTGGTTACTTACCAGGATGGTTTTGATGAGCTGGCTAATGGTAATTATGTAGGCCGTGCTTTTGATAACCGTGTAGGCGGCTTTATGATTGCCGAAGTTGCCCGCTTATTAAAAGAGAATAAAAAGAAATTGCCTTTTGGTTTATACGTGGTAAACGCGGTACAGGAAGAGATTGGTTTACGTGGCGCGGAAATGATTGCCCGCCGTATTAAACCCAATATTGCTATTGTTACTGATGTAACCCACGATACCACTACCCCTTTGATCAATAAAAATATAGAAGGCGAAGTGCATTGTGGCAAAGGACCATCACTGGCATATGCACCGGCCGTACATAATAAACTGCTGGGTATAGTTGAAAAAGTAGCGGCTGATAAAAAAATACCTGTACAATGGCGGGCATTAAGCCGCAGTACGGGTACAGATACCGATTCTTTTGCCTACAGCAATGACGGCTGCCCGTCCGTACTAATTTCAATACCTTTGCGTTATATGCATACAACGGTGGAGATGTTGCATCATGATGATATTGAGCACACCATTTCGCTGATGTATGAGACCTTGTTAACCCTTACCCCTAAAACTAATCTGAGTTATTTATGATAACCAATTACCTTTTGTATCTTGATCCGGGTAGCGGCAGCTACCTGGTACAGATATTGGCTGCCGCTGCGTTGGGCGTTGTGTTTTTTTTCAGAAACATAAAACTATATATTATGGCTTTTTTCTCCAGGTTTAAAAAGCCCAAGAAGGATAATACCACAACCAACGATTAATGAGTACCAGCGTCCAACATCCTGCATCCTACCGTGACCCCTCGGGTTTTATTTATGTACATGAAGGCATTGTATACCGCCAGGTAAACCAGTTTTACCGCGAACATTTTGACCTGTTTGTGAACAGCGGTTGTTACCGGCAACTGGTTGCTGATGGTTTACTGGTAAGCCATGAACAGCTTACGGACAATCTACTGAACAGTAATGACTGGTACACCACCTTAAAACCGGAACAACTTTCCCTTGTCAGCTATGCCTATGAGTGGAGTTTTGATATGCTGAAAGATGCGGCATTACTCACGCTGCGTATATTGAAGCAGGCTTTACAGTTTGGGCTGGTATTAAAAGATGCCACGCCTTATAATATACAATGGCACCAGGGTAAACTGGTATTTATTGATACCCTTTCTTTTGAAAAGTATGAAGAAAAGCCCTGGATAGCTTACCGCCAGTTTTGCGAATGTTTTGTAGCTCCTTTACTGGTAATGTATTATACCAAAAGGCCTTTACAACAGTTAATGCTGGCATGGCCCGATGGTATTCCGCTGGATATAGCTGCCAGCCTGTTACCCCGCAAAAGCCGTTTTTCCATACATACCTACCTGCATATACATTTACATGCAAAGGTTTCGGCCAAACAAAAAACCGGCACACAGCATAACAGCAATACCGAAGTATTTGCCAAAGGCAAGTTGGACCGCCTGATCAACAGCCTGGAGATACTCATTAATAAACTACAGATACCTGACCTGGAAAGTACCTGGTCACATTATTACCAGGAAGCCTCGCAACGAAATGGTTACCTGGAAGCGAAGAAGGAGATGATTGACGGTTGGTTAAGCCGTTTACCACAAATAAAAACAGCTGCCGACCTGGGCGCCAACGAAGGAGAGTTTTCCAAACTGGTTGCCGCTAAAAATATTGATACAGTTGCTGCCGATTTTGACCCCTATTGCATTAATAATTTATACCGCCATATTAAAAAGAATGGTGTAAAGAATATTCAACCTTTAATACTTGACCTGTCACAGCCCTCACCGGCCAATGGGTTGAATTATGCCGAGCGCAGCAGTTTTTCAAAAAGATTGCAGGTTGACCTAGTACTGGCACTGGCCGTAATACATCACCTGGCCATTGGCAAAAATATTCCCCTGGAAAACATTGCCGCATTTTTTGCACCGGTTGCACCTTACCTGTTAATTGAGTTTGTACCCAAACAGGACCCCAAAACACAATTATTGCTACAACATAAAAAGGATATCTATCCGCAGTATACCGAAGCCGGCTTCCTGGCTGCGTTTGAGCCTTTATTCCATGTTGAACAGCAAATGGTGGTGCCACATTCCGAAAGAATATTATTTTTACTGAAAAGGAAATAACCAGTAACTGCATGATCAAATTTTTAACCAGGTATAACTTTCATTTTCTACTTATTCCAATATTTTTTATTTGGCATTGCTGCAATAGTTATTTTGGATTAGTTACCTGGCCTTATATTCTTAAATATTCTGCCTACTACCTGGGGTTAAGCTTGGCCTTATTTGGTGTGGGTAAGTTATTGCTAAAAACCAATAACCGGGCGGCTATCTGGGCTTCCATACTGCTGACCATATTTTTTTTCTTTGGAGCTTTTCATGATTTTGTTAAGACCAGTACTTTTTTTTCTATTATCAGTTCTTACAGTATTCTTTTACCCCTGATACTGATTATTATTATCGTATCCGCCATTGTACTTAAAAGGAATAAAGCCAATCAGGTACGTATGACAGCCTACCTGAATGCTGTAATGCTTTTTTTAATTTTACTGGAACTACAGGTGAATATTTATCAGTTGGCAAGCAATAAAAAAGGAAAAAACAACCTTACTTACGGTTCTGTAATGCCGGTAATAAATACGTTGGACTTACCAGACTCCGCAAAGCCGGATATTTACTTCATTATTTTTGATGAGTATGCCAATACAAATAGTTTACACAAGTATCTGGGATATAATAATTCCCAACTGGACTCCCTGTTATTGAAGAAAGGTTTTTTTATTGCCAACCACTCCACTAGTAACTATAACTCAACACCACACTCACTTGCCTCTACCTTAAACTTACAATATTTAAATGCCGATCTGGAAGGCTATCCTTATGCCCCCAGTATTACTTTAAAAGCACAACAAACAATTGCTGAAAGCTTTTTTCCCAAAACGCTTTCAGCCGCGGGGTATAAATTGATCAACAACAGTATTTTTGACTTTGCCGGCACTAAAAGCCTGAGAGAACCTTTTTTTAATTTTGATATTAAGAATATCCTTACGCTTGAAACCCTATGGGGCCGTATTCATAAAGATATTTGGTGGAACGTTTCTTTACGTTTACATACCGAACAGGAGATTGAAAAAGCAATTACCGAACGGGCCTTACCCATGCGTAATCAAAACACCAGTAATATAGACCATACCCTGCAACAATTAAAAACACGAGATACCAGACCGGTATTTGTATATACTCATCTTATTCTCCCGCATAGTCCTTTTATATATACCAAGGACGGAGCCATACGGACCTTGTCAATTCATGATCATGAGCCAGGCCCTGTTATGGATAGTTTGTACTTACAACAGTTACAGTATTCTAATACTATTATAGATTCAATTACTTCGGTAATTGTTAATACACCGTCCAGCCGCCCTAAAGTGGTGGTTATTGCAGGAGATCATGGTTACCGGCACCCGCAGGCAGGTAATAAAGTACGGGATAAAGAATTTGCTAACCTGAACACTATTTATTTCTCCGACAAAAACTACAGTATGCTGAGTGACAGCATGAGCTCCGTAAACATATTCAGGATCATCAGTAATAAATATTTTGATGCTAAACTCCCTTTGTTAAAAGACTCCACGGTAATGTTACAATAAAGTATAACCTGAAAAGAGCAGCCGGGGCTGCTCTTTTCAGTTGTATCAATATCTCCTTATTTTTTCAACAATGCCAATTCCAGCACTTCATCCATGGTACGTACATAATGAAATTTAATTCCTTTAATATACTCAGCTTCTATTTCCTGCACATCTTTTTCATTCTGCCAGCAAAGAATGATCTCTTTTAAACCGGCACGTTTTGCTGCCAGTATTTTTTCTTTAATGCCGCCTACCGGTAAAACCTGTCCGCGTAAAGTGATCTCCCCTGTCATGGCCAGGAAAGGTTTTACCCTTTTACCCGTTAACGCCGATGCAATGGCGGTCATCATGGTAATACCTGCACTGGGACCATCTTTGGGTACAGCACCTTCCGGTACGTGCACGTGAATACTTTTCTTTTCAAAAACTGTAGCATCAATTTTATAACGCTCCGCATTGGATTGCAGGTAGGTCAACGCTGTGCTGGCACTTTCCTTCATTACATTGCCCAGGTTACCGGTCAGCTTCAGATCGCCTTTACCCGTACTTAAACTGGTTTCAATAAATAAAATATCTCCGCCCACGTATGTCCAGGCTAAACCAACGGCCACACCCGGCATATTGGCGGTTTTATATATTTCATTACTGTAACGCGATTTTCCTAAAATCAATTCCACATCCTCAATGGTCAAGGGTGATTTTACTTCTTCATCCATGGCCAGTAATTTAGCCTGGTAACGCATTACCGATGCCAGTTGTCTTTCCAGTTCACGTACCCCACTCTCACGGGTATAATCAGTAATAATTTTTTCCAGCACTTTATCACTTACCTTAAAACTGTTTGGCTGTAAGCCATGCAGGTTTTTCTGGCGGGGTAATAAGTGTTTTTTAGCTATTTCTACTTTTTCTTCAATAGCATAACCACTCAGGTCAATAATCTCTAACCTGTCGCGTAAAGCCGGCTGAATATTCTGCAGGTTATTCGCCGTAGCTATAAATAATACCTTACTCAGGTCGTATTCTAATTCCAGGTAGTTGTCGTAAAAAGTATGGTTCTGTTCAGGGTCAAGTACCTCTAATAAAGCCGATGAAGGATCGCCTCTGAAATCGCTGCCAATTTTATCAATTTCATCCAGTACAATTACGGGGTTGCCCGATTTTACTTTGCGTAACGATTGTAATAAACGGCCCGGCATGGCGCCAATATAGGTTTTACGGTGACCGCGTATCTCGCTTTCATCGTGTAAGCCACCCAAACTTAAGCGCACATATTTACGGCCCACAGCATTGGCAATACTGCGCCCCAATGATGTTTTACCGATACCCGGAGGACCTACAAAACATAAGATAGGGCTTTTCATATCGCCCTTTAATTTCAACACTGCCAGGTATTCCAGTATACGCTCTTTTATCTTGTTCATCCCGAAATGATCGTTATCCAGGGTTTTCTTGGCTTTCTTTAAATCATAAAAATCTTCGGTATACTCCTGCCAGGGTAATTCCAGCATCAGGTCCAGGTGATTGTACACCACAGAGTAGTCAGGCGTGCTGGGATGCATACGCTCCAGTTTTTCTACCCCTTTCTTAAAAGCTTCTTTTGCAGCTTCCGGCCATTTTTTTGTTTCGGCCTTTTTCTGCATCTGTTTTATTTCCTGGGCATTGGTATCGCCACCCAGTTCATCCTTAATACTCTTTAACTGTTGCTGTAAAAAATACTCCCGCTGTTGTTTATCCAGCTCGGTACGGGTTTTATTGGTTACTTTATTTTTTAGTTCCGCAAACTGTAATTCTTTTTGCAGCAATTGCATTAAAGCATTGGCACGTTCACGTATATCATTGATCTCCAGTAAACGCTGTTTCTCTTTTATATCCGTATTCAGATTGCTCGATGCAAAATGGATCAGGAAAGAAGGATTTTCAATATTGCGTAAAATGATCGATGCTTCTGCCGGTAAATTGGGTGATAATTGTATGATCTCGGTAGCCAGGTCTTTAATATTGGCCACATAAGCTTCAAAATCCGTATCAACCGGTGTTTCACCATCTTCCAGGCGGGTAATTTTTGCTTTAAAATAAGGCTCGTCCGTTATAATCTCATCTACCTGGAAACGGGCTTTACCCTGGATGATTACCGTAGTACCGCCATCCGGCATCTTGATCTGCTTCACTATCTTGGCAACAGTTCCTACCTGTACCAGGTCGGTAGCCGCAGGGTCTTCAATGCTCGTATCTTTTTGTGCTACCACACCAATCAGCTTATCGCCTTTATACGCATCGGTTACGGCTTTTATACTTTTTTCCCTGCCCACAGTAATCGGCAACACCACACCGGGAAACAATACCGTATTACGCAAAGGCAACAGTGCAATTTCGGACGGGATCTCCAACTTAGCATTATCCTCCTGGTCGCTCTCATTCAACGGGATGATCGGCATAAAATTCATATCATCTTCCGTATTCAATAACATTTTATCAAAATTCATATTCATTAATTCTAGTAGTCAAGTTGTCACAGGTCCATAGTCCGAACCTGTAAAAATACAAAGGAATAAATAGCGGTCAAGTTTAATGCCATAAAAAAAATCAACTCATTGTGTCTCAAGCCAATAAAACTATGGCACGGCTTACGCCAATATGACGGGTTTATTTTCAGAATGTATTTTGGGGCTGTCAACTGCAGTAATACGTTTCAGCTGTAGTTCCCGCCTTCTGCAGTAGTGCAACGCCCCGCAGCCCCTGACCCCTGAAGGGGAACCACCGCACATTTGCAGCTACTGCTGCCAGTCGGGCAGCCCTTCAACAATTAGGCCTGTAAGGTTTTAAAACATAGGGTTAGACCTGTAAGATTTTAAAAATCTTACAGGTCTAAAAAAGCCGGTTGTAAAAACAACCGGCTTATCATTTATCCTTCACCAAAACTATAGTGCAAAACCAACGGTCACCTGCCAGGCCTGGCTGCGCCACTGATCTTTATTATCTATATCATTCATGTTATCCAGTCCCAATACATAACGGCCGCCCACACGTAAACCACGCAAATGTATTTGTGCACCGCCTACCAGGGCAAAGTCACCTTTCTTAAATGCATCGGCACCGTTTTGTAAAAAGTTTTTATCCTTGTTCATTAAAATACTGAACTGCGGACCAGCCTGTATATGTAAAGGCCCCAGCAGTTTATAATCTAATACCAGCGGAATAGACAGGTAATTCATTTTTACTTTGGACTGGTCTGAATTAAATACCCCCTGGTATATATCCTTATAATCTTCGGATACAGTACCGGAGAACTGGTTAAACTGTACTTCAGGATTAATACTGAAGCGGCTGCCCAAACCTATCTCAGCAAAGCCGGCTACCACATAGCCATAACTGAATTCATCTTTAAACGACTTGCCGTCAATTTTGGTAATGTTGGCCCCGCCCTTAAACCCTACATGAAACTGTGCCATAGCAACTTGTGTTAAGGCAATTGCTGCAAGTAGCAGCATAGAAAGCTTTTTCGTCATGGTAAATAATGTTTTTGTCCAAAAAATATCAATACTTATACCTGCATTTTGTAAAGTACATTAACAGGGATATAATCATTTGCTAAAACAGTTTACCCGGCGGTTTTAGTATATAACAGTTGTGAAAGAAAATGTAAAAACAATTAGATAATTAGCCAATTAGATAATTTGGCAATTTGAAAATTTGGAAATGAGGTAATTATGTTTTTAAAGCCTATGCATCGACTGTTTGATTCTTCCGTTGTACACAGACTAATATTATAAATAAGACTGATAGTATTAAAAAGGGGAGCCCGGTTATAAAAGCTGTATAAGCTTCTTTGTTGTTGGGAAAGTCATAAGCCAAATAAAAAAAACTTAACCAGAGTTGTATTAAACCAATAAACGACAGAATAAGAAACCTTCTTTTTCTTTTTATAAATAAAGCAATAACAATAAACAACTTTCCTAAAAAAGATAATGTTACAACGAAACCAATATTGTGTATAATATCCAGCGTGAAGGGATTAAAATTTCTTTCGTCAAAAAAATCAGTAGATGCTGACAGGAAAGACAAATCTAACATAAACACAAAGCCTCCGCTATGAGCAAATGTTATAAGTATTAATCCATGCAGGCAGATTGTCCACAACAAAAGACGTTTTAACAATACCATCGGTAACGAAAAATATTAAATACTAAATCTTCAATATTAAGCTCCTTACCCATGCTTCAGCTCAAACACGGTAATCTCGGGTAATATGCCTACCCTGCCGGGATAACCGATAAAACCAAAGCCACGGTTTACATATAACTTTTGTTTGCTGTGCTCGTATAAACCGGCCCATTGTTTATATACGTATTGTACAGGGCTCCATTTAAAACCGGGTATCTCCACACCAAACTGCATACCATGTGTATGACCGGCTAAGGTTAAATCAACATCGGAGAAATTAGGCACCACTTCCGCATCCCAATGCGAAGGATCGTGGCTCATTAGTATTTTAAAGGGATAGGCAGCCGCACCTTCATGTGCTTTGCGCATATTGCCATAAGTATGAAAACGTGCTTTACCACTAATATTCTGTACACCCAGTAAAGCAATCTCCTGACCATCTTTTTCAAACACCACATGCTCATCCATTAACAAACGCCAGCCCATTTCATGATGAATGTTAATGATCCTGTCGAGATTGGCTTTTTTAGCCTCAATGGTATCCCAGGTGGCATAATCCCCATAATCGTGGTTGCCCAAAGTAGAGTAAACGCCCATGGGCGCTTTCAGGCGGCTGAATATTTCCATATACTCTTCCGCTTCTTCGGATACATTGTTTACCAGGTCGCCGGTAAATAATATTACATCCGGCTTTTCTTTTAATATTTTTTCTACACCTCTTAATACCGCTTTTTTATCGGTTAAGCTGCCCGTATGTATATCGGATATATGCACCACTTTTAACCCGTGAAAAGCTGCGGGCAGGTTAGGGAAACTCAGGGGAATATTATTAATATGGTAACGGTATTTGTTACCAAATCCATAGATCAACGTACCAAATAAGCCACCTCCGGCTGCAAATCCTATCCAGCTTAAGAAGGCCGAACGGGAAATACGGGTCCCTTCCTGTAAGGTTTCGCCTTCGGTTTGCCTGAAAAGTAATTTACCTGCCAGCCATTGTGCCCCGCGGCGGACATCATCAATAACAAAGAAGAGTGCCGATACCACTTTGGCAAAGAATAAACCGATAATAATGGCAAATACCGTGGAACGTAAAAATTTAGATTGCTGTATAAAAGGCAGGTAGGGTAATAACAGTAAAGTAACCATTGCCGAGATAGATACCACCCAATAGGCAATATAAATAATGGTTTTTGTCCTGGCGCCCATTGGCTGGGCTACTAATTTTACTGCCTGAAAAACATACAGGTCTAATACGATCATTAAAACGATCAATATCCACCAGAAAGATGAATTCCTCATATTGCAAAGTAAGCGGTTTTTGAAATTTAATGTTTCAAGTTTAACTTTTAATGTTGGGAGTGGTTAATGGTCCATCATTAAGTTCAAAAGTTCCAGCAGTTCAAAAGGTTCAATGAACACTTCCCGACTTTCGGTCTTTCCAACTCTTTACGAAAACATTAAACATAAAACCTTAAACTTTAAACCGTAGCCTCTTTCCTGTTTAGGCCGTATTTTTGTAGCATACCATCAAAAAATATAGATTATGCAGTTTACTTATTTTGGCCACGCCTGTTTTTTAGTCGAAGTAAATGGTAAAAAATTGTTATTTGATCCGTTTATTACGCCAAATGAGCTGGCAAAGGATATTGTGGTAGCTGATATTGAGGCCGATTATATTTTATTATCGCATGGGCATGTTGACCACACCGCCGATGCCGTAAGCCTGGCCATGAGCACAGGCGCTAAAGTGATCTGTAACTGGGAAGTGGCCGAATGGCTGGGATCGAAGGACGTGAAGAACACCCACCCCATGAATACCGGTGGTAAATGGGATTTTGACGGTTTTTCGGTAAAATGTGTGGTAGCCCAGCATAGCAGCGGTTTACCGGACGGCAGTTATGGCGGCAACCCGATGGGATTTATTGTATACAGTCCCGAAGGCAATTTTTATTACAGCGGCGACACAGCCCTTACCATGGATATGCAGCTGATACCCCGTTGGGCCGACCTGAAGTTCAGCATTATGCCTATCGGCGATAATTTTACCATGGGTATTGATGATGCCATTGAAGCGGCTAAATGGGTAAAAACCAATAAAGTAGTAGGTGTTCACTTTGATACTTTCGGTTTTATTAAAATTGACCATGCTGCCGCTAAAAAAGCTTTTTCAGGTGCCGGGCAGGACCTGATTTTACCTGCAATTGGTGAAACCATCACTTTATAGGCGGGTTTTTTATTATTTTTGGAGCTTTATTATAAATATTACGCTGGGTAGTGTAGTTTTGGAAATATATGGCAAGAATTATTGGTGTAGCAAATCAAAAAGGCGGTGTGGGTAAAACCACTACAGCCATTAACCTGGCGGCAAGTTTTGCCGTACTGGAATACAGGACCCTGTTAGTAGACGGTGATCCGCAGGCAAACAGCACCACCGGTGTTGGTTTTGATTTGCACAATATTACCAAAAGCCTGTACGACTGTATGATTAACCAGGCAACGGCCAAAGAGGTAATATTAAAAAGCGAGATACCGCACCTGGATTTAATTCCCTCCCATATTGACCTGGTAGGCGCCGAAATTGAAATGATCAATTATCCCAACCGTGAAACCGTGCTGAAAAGCATGCTGGAAACCATAAAGGATGATTATGATTTTATTGTAATTGACTGCTCCCCTTCCTTAGGTTTAATTACAGTAAACGCCTTAACAGCTGCTGATTCAGTAGTAGTACCGGTACAATGTGAGTTTTTTGCCCTGGAAGGTTTAGGCAAATTATTGAACACTATTAAAATAGTACAAAGCCGTTTAAATACCGAACTGGTGATTGAAGGTATTTTAATGACCATGTACGACGGCCGTTTACGTTTATGTAACCAGGTGGTAAGCGAGGTGCGCCGTCACTTTGACGAACTGGTGTTTAATACCATTATTCACCGTAACTCGCGCCTGAGTGAAGCTCCCAGCTTTGGTAAACCTGTTATTATGTACGATGCCAGCAGTAAGGGATCGGTTAACTACCTGAACCTGGCCAAAGAAATACTGCAGAAGAATAACATGACCAAGTTAACACAGGAAGAAAGGATACTGGAACTTTAATTTTATCATATTGCGGCAAGATGATTGCTGCATCCAATAGCCCGATGCTTGCAACATACCGGGCAATAAATTTACTTGTACATGGCAACACCCAAACCCCAGAAAGACGCCTTAGGTAAAGGCATACGTTCCTTATTACAGGGCATTGATTCGGATTTGAAAAATGCTGCGGGATCATTAAAGAATACCGTGGTTGAAAATGCGACCGGTATTAACCGTATACCTGTTGGCGATATTGAACCCAACCCCAAACAACCCCGTCGTGATTTTGACGAACAGGCATTAAAGGATCTTGCCG
>CAYUMH010000027.1:0-13257 GCA_964445775.1 uncultured Terrimonas sp. | reverse complement strand
TCAAAATTACCATCGGGTAAATACCGCCTGGTATCGGGTGAAAGGCGCTGGCGTGCCAGCCAGATGGCGGGTTTAAAAGATATACCGGCTTATTTACGCCAATCGAACGACCAGCAGTTACTGGAACTGGCTTTACTGGAAAACCTGCAGCGTGAGGACCTGAACGCCATGGAAGTAGCATTAAGCTATAAACGGATGATGGAGGAGCTGAACTATACACAGGACCAGGTAGGTGAAAGAATGAGTGTTGACAGGAGTACCGTGTCCAACTTTATCCGCCTGTTAAAACTGCCACCGGATATTCAGCTGGCAGTGCGTAAGGGCGAGCTGAGCATGGGCCATGCCCGTTCTTTGATTAATATAGATAAGGTTGATAAACAACTGGCCGTATTTAAGGAAATAAAAAGTAAAGGACTATCTGTACGCCAGACAGAACAGCTGGTACGTAACTTTTATAAAGATGACCCGGCTGTTAAAAAAACTGCAAAACCTAAATTGGCTAACGCTTTTCAGCGAATTGAAGATAACTTAGCGTCGCATTTTGAAACAAGGGTAAAATTAAAACACAGTAAAAGCGGCAACGGTCAGATCACTTTTGATTATTATTCACTGGATGAACTGAACAAACTGCTGAAAAAACTGGATGTTTCGATTGACTAAGCAGGATGATGCACTTAACAAAAAGTATGAAATCAGTACCGATGCGTTGTTTATTTTTACTGGCCATAGTGGGAGCCCTTAGCTGGCCGTCACTTACTGTCCGTGCATCGGTATCACCTTACAGTAATAATAGTGTAAAGGAAGTTTTATACACGATTGAGGAAACATCCCCCAACAGCTTTATCATTTATATTGACACTGTTCCGGCAACGGACAGTAACCTTTCGGTTTTTAATAAAAAAGTCCGTAATCCCCGTACTGCCGCCCTTCGTTCGGCTATACTGCCGGGTTTAGGACAGATTTACAACCGTAAATGGTGGAAGTTACCGTTGGTATATGGTGCATTAGGCGCCACCGGGTATATTTTCTTTTTTAACCTGCAATGGTATAACCGCACCCGTTATGCTACCAATGTTTTAATAAACGAAGGGCCGGCCGCTTATGAAAAAGTACACCGGCAATTGCAACCCTTTGTACAGAACAACCGTTTGGAAACCCTGCGTTATTATCGCAACTCCTATCGCCGCGATATTGATTATGCTGCCTTATTCTTCCTGCTGGCATGGGCTTTAAATGTAGTTGATGCCACCGTAGATGCCCATTTAAGCAGTTTTGATGTAAGCCCTGACCTTAGTTTTAAAATTAAACCGGGTTACAGTGAGCTGGCCAACACCAATGGCATCAGCTTCGTGCTAAACTTCAGGTAGTGCTGATATTTCAGGTCGCAAGACTATTCCCTGTAATATACTAACCTCTTTGCCAATCCTGTTTCTCCCCAATTCATCATTCATCATTCATCACTCATAATTCATAATTCATCGTTCTTCATTACATCATTTGCAATAAACTATTCATTAAATTTGTGTTTTTGAACCCATTTGCAGGAAACAATTGCATTCAGTAAAAGCATATATCAAAACATTATTGTTTTTTTTCGGACTATGCGTATCACGTTTATCGTTATATGCACAGAGCGACCTGCCTGTTAATAATTTTAGCCCGGCATTGATTTACAGCCAGGATAAAGCCATCCGCTTTTTAGATAGTGTACAACAGCTGGACAGCAGCGTTCACTGGCCGCATGTTGACCCGGTTTTATTTATGGAGAACCTGCGTTTTTTTGCCAAATCTCCTTTAAAATTTTACGAAGGAAAAGTAACTAATTTTTGTGCCTATATGGCGCTCACTTATTTACCGCTGAATTATGACCCTGAGTACTTTTCCCGGTTTATGGTGAGCCTGTTTATAAACGGGCAGGCAAGTTTTGGTACCGTGCATTTAAAACCGGGTAAGCGGGTACGCAATGAAGCAGGTTTAATTAAATACAAAGGCGCCCTGGATATCAGTCCTGCAGGACAAATGTGGTTTCTTACCCTGGCCGATCATTTTAAAGGCTACCTGAATATATTTAATCACCGTTTTGATAAAGGCGACGAGAATACTTTCTGGGCCTCAACCAATTTTGCCAAGTTTAACCGCATGCTGAAAAAACTGTTCCCGCAGTTTGAAGTACATGCCCGTGGCGCCGATATTATTAAACCATCCGTTAACGATTGGTTGTTTTACCTGAGCAAAAAAATGCAGGAAGGGCCGGTATTCCTATACCTGAATAACCGACTGCTGTATAAAAAAACACATGTTAAAGCAAGGTTTGGCGTACCTACCCATTACGTGGTGTTATTGGATATTTACAAAGCGGATAACGGTAAAATAAATATTGTATACTGGGATTATGGCCGCAAATCATTGCAGCAGGTAACCCCTGAGTTTTTAGATGAAATTATTTATGGTGTTACCAATTGTAAACTAAAGACTGATAAACATGAAGGGTAAACTTTTTTTAATTGGGTTTGTGTTACTCGGTTTACTGGGAGGGTGTTTTCCTTCGCAGAAGTTTACCTATAACTATTACCAGGCCAACGAGAAAGCCCTGCAGCGTATTAAACAACAATACGAAAAGCTGTCTAAAAACCGCCCCTTCTCCATTGAGTTTAAGGACAAAAATTTTACCAAGTTAGGGCTGGAGATCATTACGGACAGTATCCGGTATATTTATGTATTTGATTCCGATTCCCGGGCATTGACCGATACTTTACGGAAATACCATTTTGATGAACGGGCGGTGAATGACCTGATCTATGATATGCGCCAGAATTTTTGTACCTGGATCACCACCCTTGATTTTTATGAAAAACGGCAGAAGAAACACCTGGTATTTTTAACTATCCGGCACAAGGACCTCACGGCCAAATGGAAAGATGAGAAGTATTTTACCCTTGCCTTTTTCTCTTCCAAACAATTATATGATCATAAAAACAGGTTGCTGGACAAGGACCTGGCCACGCAAAAGAGAAGTATTAACGGGGAGATATTTTATAAAGTGAATGATTCCATTGCCTATGCGTATACAGGGCATTTCAGGTAAACGCATATAGCAAAATTGATTTACACCGCTCAGCAAGTCCCTCCTAAAAAAATAAAACTTATCTTACAGGTTTATAAAATAAAGTTTTATGAACCGTTTACTGCTGCTTATACTCAGTGTAATTTTATTTACCGCCTGTTCGCAAAAAAAGGCTGTTGACCTGCTGGTACATAATGCCCGCATTTATACCGTAGATAGTGCTTTTAGCATACAGGAAGCCATGGTCATTAAAGATGGTAAAATTGTAGCAACCGGTACTTATGCAGACCTCATAGCCAAATACAATCCCAATGATTCCTTAAACGCCGGTGGTAAGGCCATTATGCCGGGCTTTATTGATGCCCATGCGCATTTTGTGGGTTATGCCCAGGCTTTACAGAGTGTTGACCTGATGGGCGCCCCTAACTGGGATAATTGTATTGAAAAAACAATGGCTTTTGCCGCTACTAAAAATTTAGCGGTAGGACAATGGATCACGGGGCGTGGCTGGGACCAGAACCTCTGGCCCGGTAAAAAATACCCCGATAATGAAGCATTGAGTTTATTGTTCAGGGATAATCCTGTGTTACTGGTACGTGTAGATGGTCATGCTGCCATTGCCAACAATAAAGCCCTTGAATTGGCGGGCATTAAACCCGGAGATAAAATTGATGGTGGCGAAATAGAAGTAGTGAATGGTAAACTGACCGGTGTACTGGTTGATAATGCAGTTGAACTGGTTTCCTCTAAAATACCCGCTACTACCGATAACGATTATAAGACCGCCTTACAACAGGCCGAGAAGAATTGTTTTGCCATGGGCCTTACTAGCATTGCAGATTGTGGTTTAAGTAATCAGGATGTGGAACGTATTAAACAACTGCATGCCAATAATTCGCTGGCCATGCGTTTGTATGTGTTGTTAAGCGACGATAAATCAAATTATGAGTATTTAGAAAAATCGGGCATTATAAAAACAGACCGTTTGCATGTTCGCGGTTTTAAAGTATATGGTGATGGCGCATTGGGTTCCCGTGGTGCCTGTTTGTTAAGTCCGTATCACGACCGCCCCGGGCATTATGGCTTTTTATTAAGTACCGCCGCTCATTTTGATTCGGTGGCTACCCGCATTAAAGCCGGCGGTTTCCAGATGTGTACCCATGCCATTGGTGATAGTGGTAACCGGGTAATACTGAATACCTATGCCAAACATCTACCGGAGAAAAACGATCTGCGCTGGCGTATTGAACATGCACAGGTGGTAGCACCCGCCGATTTTGCCATGTTTGGTAAATATAATATTGTGCCCTCGGTACAACCTACCCATGCCACCAGCGATATGTATTGGGCAGCAGACCGTTTAGGTAATGAAAGAGTAAAAACGGCTTATGCCTATAAACAATTATTACAGCAAAACGGCTGGCTGGCTCTGGGCACCGATTTCCCGGTAGAAGACATATCGCCTTTTAAAACCTTTTTTGCATCGGTAGTGCGTAAAGATAGCAAGAACTGGCCCGAACAGGGTTTTCAGATGGAGAACGCATTAAGCCGTGAAGAAACTTTAAAAGGCATGACCATCTGGGCGGCAAAAAGTCATTTTGAAGAAAAAGAGAAAGGCAGCCTGGAAGCCGGTAAACTGGCCGATTTTATTATTTTAAATAAGGACCTGATGACCATACCCGAGTCCGAAATTTTAACAACTACCGTTCAACAAACCTATATTAACGGTGTTAAAGTATACCAGCAACCTTAAAACTGAAGCATGAAAGAACAGTCGGAAGCACCCATTACCTGGAACGATTTTACAAAGATTGAAATGCGGGTTGGCACTATTATCCAGGCAGAAGTATTTACTGCAGCCCGTAAACCGGCTTATAAATTAGTGGTTGATTTTGGTGACCATGGTACCCGTAAAACATCGGCACAAATAACCGACCTGTATCAGCCGGAAACACTGATCGGTAAACAGGTTGTAGCCGTCATTAATTTTCCGCCTAAACAAATCGCCACTTTTATGAGCGAGTGCCTGGTACTGGGCACAGTGGGCGCCAATAATGTTATTACCTTACTTAGTCCGGAACAACCAACAGAGAACGGGTTAAGAATAGGATAAGCTAATTTGACAATTAGTTAATTAGATAATTTGGAAATGAACATTATTATTGGCCTGGATTCATAAATAATAATTTTTAATCGTAAAAAATTATTATTTAATTAGTTATATATGAAAAATAGCATGAATACACCATTTTTAAAAAAAATCCTATGTTTGCAGGCATGAGTTTTACAGAAAATAAGGCCGTTAGTATAGCAATTTTAGACCTCAATGACGGTTTCCCAAACCAGGGTATGCGCTGCATCAGGCAGATCATACAGGAATGGAGCGAACAGCGTGATTTGTTTGTTACCACCACCGAATTTGATGTCAGGCAAAAAAACGAAGTTCCAGATACCTCTTTTGATATTTATATTTCCAGCGGTGGCCCCGGCGATCCTTTATCATCCCGTTTTGATGACTGGGATATAAACTGGAATAAGTGGGTGGCCGATATGGTACGGTATAATGAGAACCCCGATAACCATATTAAAAAACATGTATTTTTTATCTGTCATTCTTTCCAGTTAGCCTGCCGCCATTTTGATGCAGCGCTGGTGTATAAACGCCGCAGTACTTCCTTCGGTGTATTCCCCGTACATATGCTGGAAGAAGGAATGGAAGAGCATGTTTTTGATGGTTTACAGGATCCTTTTTATGTAGTGGACAGCCGCGATTACCAGGTAATACAACCCAATCATACCATACTGGAAAAAATAGGCGGTAAGATATTATGTATTGAAAAAGATCGTCCGCATGTACCTTACGAACGTGCCGTGATGGGTATTCGTTTTAACGAATTTATGGTGGGCACACAGTTTCACCCCGAAGCTGATGCCATGGGTATGGCCACGCATTTTCAGAAAGAAGAAAAACGTAAGACCGTTATCGAAAACCACGGCGAAGAGAAGCTGCAGAGCATGTTAGAGCAATTGAATGACCCTGATAAAATTTTATGGACCTATTCGCATATACTGCCTAACTTTTTAAACCTGGCTGTTTTTCAATACGAACTGATCGAACAGGAAGCTTAAATAAATTTCAATTATATTCATAAAAAAGGACACTGTTTTAACAGTGTCCTTTTTTTATTTTGTACAGGCTGCATTACTACTATCATCGTCCCTTGCGTCGTACCCCAACAGTATTGTTGCGGGTCGCACACTTGTACTTCCGGTAATGCTATTCAGCATCCTGCAAATCTCATGGTGGTTCGTGAGACACGAACCGCGGCACCGGCATCCTGCAAATAGCACAGTCTTAATTCATAACTCACTCATTCATCATTCATCATTCATAATTCATAATTCTATTCCATTCCCAGTCCAAACTCCTGGTGCTGCTCAGGAATCGTAATATCCGTAAACCCTTTCTTCAACAATTTACGTCTGAATTCTTCCTGTACTTCAAACTCACCATGTACCAGGAATAGTTTTTTCACCTGTTGTGGGTCCTGGCAGGCTAACCACTGGCTCAGGTCCTCGTAATCGCCATGGGCGCTCATACTGCGTATAGAGCCTATCTCGGCATGCACCTGGTGATCGATACCAAAAATTCCTACTTCGTGCGCACCGGCCATTAAACGGCCGCCTAAGGAGTTGGGTTCGCAATAACCGGTAAATACAATGGTATTACGGCTATTCTCAATAGTATTACTGATATGGTGTTTTACCCTGCCGGCATCGGCCATACCACTGGCAGATATCACCACAAAAGGATTTTTCTGATAGTTCAGCATTTTGGACTGTTCCACCGTTTTAATATATTTTAATCCTTTAAAAGCAAACGGATCATTATCCGTCTGCATGATCTTCTGGATCTTCTTATTAAAATATTGCGGGTAACTTTTTACTACCCCGGTAGCTTCAATACTTAAAGGACTGTCCACATAATAATCCAGGTCAGGCAACTGGTTTTCCAGTTCCAGCTGGTTCAGGGCAAACAATAATTCCTGGGTACGGCCCACACTGAAGGCCGGTAATATCAACTTTCCTTTTTTCTCAATACAGGTATGTTTGATCCATTTTAGCAACAGCTCCGGTGTACTGTCTGCCGGATCGTGTAAACTGTTGCCATAGGTTGATTCCATGATGATATAATCAGCCTGCGGGAACGGATCGGGTGATTTTAATATTACATCGCGGTAACGGCCTACATCACCACTAAAAGTGATATGCGTTTGTTTACCATTCTCGGTAATACGCAGGTTAACACAGGCGCTGCCGATAATATGCCCGGCTTCGGAATACATTACTTCTACATCAGGCAAGGCAAAAAACCAGCGGCCGTATTCTACTTCTTCAAAACGGTCGATGGTACGTTTGGCATCGTCTAAAGTATACAAAGGCTGTTGGTAAGGACGTCTCTGGTGCAGGCCTCTTTTATTGGCAAACTTGGCTTCTTCCTCCTGTATTTCTGCAGAGTCTTCCAGCAGAATAGAAGTTAAGCGCTGGGTGGCAGGGGTACAGAATATCTTGCCGTTAAAACCGTCTTTTACCAGCTTGGGTAATAAACCCGAGTGATCGATATGCGCATGCGAGAGTATCACTACATCTACTGCCGATGCATCAAAACCAAGATCACGGTTCAATTGGTTGGTTTCTTTACCCAGGCCCTGGAACATACCACAGTCCAGTAATATTTGTTTACCGTTTTTTAAAGTAAGAAGGTGTTTGGAGCCGGTTACGGTACGGGCGGCGCCATGGAAAGCAATCTTCATAATATTGTATATGCCGGCAATAAATACCGGGCTTTTTTAAATAGTGTATAGAGTAGCTAATGTACTGATTAGTTGGTTATTTTTTCGCTTTGAATGACCAGGTTATAAAAAACCGGGCTACCTCCTCCCCTTGTGCATTGGTGCCAATACTGGTAGCTTTTACGGTTACCCCTTCGCCCGTACGTATAGTAGTGGCAATGGCATTTTGTATGGCTTCGCCATCGTTACAAACAAAACTGGTTTTACCGGTTGCCTTTTTAAAGTACTCCGCTTCCAAACCTACCACCAGCATGGATACCGATGGTTTTATTTTATACAGGTGCGCCATGGATAAAGCCCCCGTACTCATTTCCGCGGCCATGGCCAGGCAGGCAAAATAGGTTGAGCGAAAAGGATTTGTAGAGAACCATTTATAAGGCACCGTTACGGTACAGGCTTTTTCCGAAATGGCTTGTACCCTTACCCCGGCAAAAAATGCACTGGGTAATTTGCTTAATAAAAACAGCCTGAATTTTAGCGGATGTTTTACCAGCTTTATAAAGGCGGTTGTATCGGCAGCTTGTATGGACATAGGTTTATTTTTTCTCCTGGTAAGTGGCAGGGTTCAATGCCTTAGGCGACCAGTGATTTAAGAAGGTGATCACTTTCTTTTTATCATACCCGCTTTTACCGTCTTCAAGATACTCCGTATTCTGGGTATGCAGCAGCTTTCCTTCCTGGTCCAGTATTAAAAATACCGGGAAGCCAAAACGCTGCGGAAACTTATATTGTTTTAAGATATCCTTATTGTAATTCTCCTCGCTGTAATTAAGGTGATACACCACATAATTGGCCTTTACCAGTGAGTCCAATGTAACATCAGTTTTAACAAAATTATTGAAACGGATACACCATATGCACCAGTTACCCCCTACCTGTATAAATACATGTTTATTTTCTTTTTTAGCTGTTGCTATGGCCTGTGCAACGGCTTTTGCGGCGTTGTCGTCTGGGTTGTAAATTTTTGGTTTTACAATAGTGTCAGCCTGTGCAACTGAAACAGTAGCAAGGCATAAGATAGATAGACCTAAAAGAATGGTACGTAGCATTGCAGGTAAATTTTTATTATGCAATATACTTAAATCCCGTTGTTTTATTGTTTGTACTAACTTTGGCACTTCAATTGCTAACTTAACATTATTAATTTTTAAATTATGCGACACAAAATTTTCGTTCCAGTACTGGCTTTATTAACCCTTTTTGTAATGGGTTCCTGTTCTTCCTCAAAATCGGCCTCGCAGAATGTAAAGAAAAAAGACATCCGTGGCACCTGGACGGTTAGTTCGGTAAGTATTGAAGGACTGGCTGCCGGCACTAAAATTAAAACCGTGGCTTTTGACGACGTGCCTTACGAATGTTTCCAGGGTAGTCAGTGGTATTTACCCAACAGCGGTTTTGGCACCTATAATATTGCATCGGCCAATTGCATGACCGGTGAAAGAAAGATCAACTGGTCATTCCGCACCAAAGATGGTGTTAACACTTTTAATTTCAAGAAAATGGATGGTGTAAAAAGGAAAGATGCCAATGATGTAGACGATGGTTATAAATTAGTGATCACCGATATTACCGATAATGGCTTTACTGCTAAATCACCGGTGATCTTTGAAGGCAAAACCATTTACTTTGTTTACAACTTTGTGAAGGGGTAAGCAAGCTGAATGCTTAAAGCTGAAAGCAAAAAGCTAAATGCTTGAACCTATAAACAAAAAGTCCTGGGCAATGCTCCGGACTTTTTTATTGAATATGTTACGTTGATGATTTTAATACTTACCGCTATATTACCAATGCCGTGCTTTGCCCGTTGAGCAACAACAATCCTTTGCTATTTTTTGGTTGAACTGAAACAGGGTAATTTCAGATTATTATCGTCCCCCTGTAATAAAATGTTACCGTGGAGCCACTTACAAATTCCTCCATCGTCATTTTTTTAGTACCGCCACTGTTATATAATTCAAAATAACACTCCGTCGGGTTAGCCATTCCTCTTGAATAAAGCCAGAATACAAATCTCTTTGTTTTAAAGTTTGGGTTAAGTTGCCTGAGCTCTTCAACTTCTGCAATTCTTATGCTGTCATTACGGGACAAATTGTAGAATAACTGGTTTTCTATTGACATTGTATCAAGCTGAGTTTTTGTCAAAGCTTTGATAGTTTCCTTTCCTCCAATAATATCAGGATGAAAAATCCCCCTGGAAAAAATGGTCATAACCGACTTATCTTCAGCCTCTACGCTTAACACTTTTTCGCCGTATCGAAATGTACTTTCATCAATAGTTTCAACTTTTCCATTAAATGGGGCGAATTGCTGCCTTTTGTACTCTTTTTTAAAAACGCTTTTAGCCAATTCGTATTCAGCATCTTGCGCATAAGTATGGAGCTGACAAAAACAACAAAGCATTATTGATATAAGAACTTTCTTCATAGCCAGTTTTAATATTGTCTCCAATTGTTGACCGGTGTTACTACAGTTGAACGGAGCCCGCCACAATGCTGTGGGGGCAAGCTGTTGCAAGGAACGATCGATCAGGGAACTCAAGCAGGTAAAAAAGAAATCAGCTATCAGATGTCAGAATTGAGACAACCTGTTCTGTTATCTCAATTCTGACATCTCAATTCTAGCGTCTCAATTCTCCCAGCCTACTTCGCTACTTTATCAAAAGCCACTACTGTTGCCACCGCACGGGTTTCGCCGGCATTTACTTTAAAATAAATACGTCCGTCATTGGTACTGCTGATGCTGGCATTGGTAGCTAAAATACTTTTTAACGCATCGTTTACTTTGGCCGTATAATCGGTTTGTGCACTGGCACTGATAGCCTGGTTGAGTTTGTTATAGTCCAGCTCCGATTTACTGGTTACAATAGCAATATAGTCTTTGTTGCCGTCGGCATCGGCTTCCATCGACTGCCCTTTAGGGAACAGCCGGTAACCCGTAATACCAAAATAAGGAGAATGTTTGGATACTGTTTCACCTGGTTTTAAGTAAGGGAATAATACAGCGCTGCTACCATCGGCCTGGCGGGAGAAAATATATACATAGCAGGGTGTGGCATTGGTTACTTCCATTTTAAAACGGGTGCCCACTTTAATAGGCGCTACCGATTGAAAACTGTTACCGCCGGTAGAACGCAGTTGCATGTATTTTTTTGTGGTGGCATTCACATCTTCATAAGCCACCAAACCAATATTACATTCCAATGCTTTTGCCGCTACATCATTTGTTTTAGGTAAAGCATCTATACCATATGCCTCACGGGCATATTGCT
Organism: uncultured Terrimonas sp.; assembly: GCA_964445775.1. GTDB lineage: Bacteria > Bacteroidota > Bacteroidia > Chitinophagales > Chitinophagaceae > Terrimonas. Next base: position 2,072 of record CAYUMH010000027.1, on the reverse strand, counting down.
GAAAATCGCCGTAACGTACCCAGCCTATACCGTCCTTACCCCAGTCGCGGCCCCAGCTGTTCATGATCTGGAAGGCGCCGCCGAATTTGCGGTCATCATAACCGATAATCGTCATGGCATGGCCGCCCATGCCTACCATGGAAGCATCCATGCCCTGTGGTGTCCACAGTTCCTTGCCCATCATATCCTGCATAAAACTATTGCCTACCATCATACCGATCACTACGGGAGCGTCTTTACTCAAATGTTCCTTAATAGCACGTACATTAATGGTTTGGGTATTACCATTGGTTAAACGGGTATAACCATGAATGGTGTTCTGACGGCCGGCATTGAAGTACTGGCTGGCATCACGGCCACAGTCGTTGGGATTGTATGGGTAACTGCTCAACGGCACGCCACCGTTCTTACGCATGGCATCCATCGCAAGGTTCACATAAGAGCCCTGGCAATCATCCAGTTTTATCTGGTTGTATAAATAAGAGGGAGAGAATACGATAGTATTCGGATCGGCGCCGGTTGCTGCCGCCGTAAGAATGGTCTGGGCTGCATAAGCACTGCTCCAGGCCACACAGCTGCCCTGCGATCCCTGGTCGCCGCGGGTAGGCGCATATCTTAATAAGGATACCGCTTCGGGTAATGGGTTCTTACCGGCTTCCGCTTCCAGTCCTTCGTAAACGGAAGCTTTGTTAAATTGTTCGGGACTGAAGTTATAGCCACTTTGGGAGAACTGGCGGGCTATATCGGCCACATTACAACCACCACCGCCTTTACCTAATAAGAAATAAGCGCCGGCACCTAGTATTAACAGGAGAAAGATCCCTTTGCCCTTGAAGAGGCTGAGCAGCATGGGTAATAAGGCAATTAAACCGCCCCCGCCGCCGGGAATATTTGGACGGTTACCACCGCCACCACTATTATCGTTATAGTCATTCTGGTTCTGATCCTGCGGATCATCGGTCATTCTGATAGCCATGTGTATGTTTTTTACCAACTAAAAGTAGCAAGTTCGGCGCATATTTTTATAATATTTCGCCATGTGGGCAAATAGTGGGTTTAATCAGGCAACGAATAGCTATAAATGCCCGTCATTTTGTAAGTTTGACCCATTGTTGAACCTCTAAAAAAATCCCTGCAACATGTTTGTTACCAAAATCATCGGCTGTTCCCTATTGTTAAGCTTTACCTTACCGGCTATCAGCCAGCAAAAAGCACCTAAACTGGCTTTCGTTCAGGGCGAAACAGTTACTGTTACCCTTAAACAGGAGTCCACCGTGGCGCAGGAGGTAATGGGGCGCAATATTGATTTTAAATCAAACAGTAATATTGAGAAACAATACAAGGTTACCAATGTAACGGAGGATAACAGCACCCTTAGCCACCTGCTAAAACGTATCAGCTTTAAGGCCGATGGTATGGGCCAGGGTTTTAATTTTGATTCTGATAATAAAAAAGACCTGGACGGCCAGCTGGGTAAACCCATTAAAGAGATCATGGGTAAAACCTATAATGTGATTGTTGACGGGTCGGGTAAAACCCTGATGAGCATTCCGCAGACCTTTGACAAAAAAGCCAATGACCAGGGTAATATTGTTACCAGCATGATACCAGGCTTGCAGGATGTGGCCAACCCACCGGCTAAAGGCAGCAACAGCTTTTTTAAAGTATTACCTGATACCATCCTGGTAAAGGGTTATTCCTGGACAACCTCGGCCACTACAGCTACCGAAGTTTCGGCTACGGTACATACTATTGAGGATATTACGGACAGCGTGATCGTTGTAGGGTTCAGAACGGCAGCAGAGTCGATCGTTACTTCGCAGATGATGAATATGGACGCTACCACCAAGATCAGCACCATTACTACCGGTAAAACCTATGTAGATAAAGTAAGTGGCATTATCCGCTCACAATCGAGTGTAGCCGAGGGCAAAGGCACCGTAGAAGCCATGAACAGCGTGATGCCGATGACCATTAAAACAACTACGGAACTGACAGTGGGAAGAAGCGGGAACTGAGATTTTAGATTTTAGATTTTAGATTTTAGATTTTAGATTTTAGATTTTAGATTT
>CAYUMH010000026.1:0-41829 GCA_964445775.1 uncultured Terrimonas sp. | reverse complement strand
GAAGCCCTCTCAAAAGTAGCAAAGAAAGCTATAGCCAAGAACGCTTCGGTACATATGCCAAGGATCGGGGCCGGATTAGCTGGTGGAAAATGGGAAATAATAGAGGGGCTGGTCATTAAACAATTATGCGAAAAAGAAATAACAGTAACAGTATATGACTTCATATAAAAATATCGACCTGGCTGATAAAATAAAAGGAGCATTATTTGGTTTAGCAGTAGGTGATGCATTAGGTGTTCCTGTTGAATTTAAATCAAGAAAAGAGCTTTTACTCACACCAGTAAAAGACATGCAGGCTTATGGCACCTGGCAACAACCTGCGGGTACCTGGAGCGACGACAGTAGTCTTGCCTTTTGCCTGGCAGATAGTTTAGTAGCCGGATACGATTTAAATGATATCGCCGGTAAATTTATTAAATGGCGAAATGAAGGATACTGGGGAGCTCATCACAGGGTATTTGATATTGGTAACGGTACGAATGCAGCCATTACAAGACTGATAAAAGGTACTCCGCCGATTCTTGCAGGTGGTTTTGATGAAGGAGATAATGGCAATGGATCATTGATGCGAATTCTCCCCCTGTTGTTTTATATTAAAGACCTGCCAATTACTGAGCGTTTTGAAAAAATAAAACAAGTATCATCCATAACACATGCACACTTTAGATCGGTACTGGCTTGCTTTATTTACATGGAATTTGCGTTATTGTTATTGAATGGCAATTCATTAATAGAAGCATATACTATCATGAAAACCACAGTAACAGACTTTGTAACAAAGGAACAATATAATATCCTGGAAGTGAACAAATTCAATCGTATACTGGAAGATGATATTCATCAACAGCCCATGGATAAAATTTATGCAAATGGCTATGTTTTACACACGTTGGAAGCTGCTATCTGGTGTTTGTTAAACACCGAAACATATGCTTCGGCTGTATTAAAAGCCGTTAACCTGGGTGAAGATACAGACACAACAGCCTGTGTAACGGGTGGTCTTGCCGGCATATACTATGGATATAATGGCTTATTAAAAGACTGGAGTTATGAAGTAGCACGTTTTGATAACATCAATGAATTGTGCAGAAAGTTGAATGAAAAATATAATACATAGCATTAAAAAATGGAAAAAGAACATAAATATTTCAGCAAATTCCTGAGTTATACACTCAGGCACCACCCTGAGAAAATAGGACTTACACTGGATAATAAGGGCTGGGCCAATGTAAGCGACCTTATCACGAAAATGAATACACATGATGCTGCCCTGACAATGGAAATACTGGAAACGATTGTAGCTTCAAATGACAAGAAACGTTTTGCCTTTAATGATGATAAAACAAAAATAAGAGCCAGCCAGGGACATAGCATTCCTATTGACCTGGACCTGCAACCTGTAGCACCACCAGCCATTCTATATCATGGAACGGCACAGCAAAACCTGGAGAGTATCCGGGCAAATGGTCTGCTAAAACAAAGCCGGCAACATGTACACCTTAGCGCCACCAGGGAAACCGCCATACAGGTAGGCAGCAGGCATGGTAAGGTAGCGGTACTGGTTGTACAAACGCAACAAATGCATGAAGCCGGGTATAAATTTTACCTGTCGGATAACCATGTATGGCTGACAGATCATGTACCGGCGGAGTATATTGAAAAGTAAAAATGAAAAAGTCAAAACGGCAGCTATCACGTATAGATATACTCAATTTTTGCATTTTGACTTTTAAATTTTTAATTTGATCTTACATCTTTATGAACACTTTTGTTATAGGCGATATACACGGCGGGTTAAGGGCTTTACAACAGGTATTACAGGCAGCGCAGGTAAGACAGGAAGACCGGTTGGTATTCCTGGGCGATTATGTGGATGGATGGAGCCAATCGGCACAGACCATCAGTTTCCTGATGGAGCTTGCTGAAAAACAGGAGTGTATTTTTATCAAAGGCAATCATGATGTGTGGTGCGAAGGCTGGCTGAAAGAAGGCCTTGCCCCGCAATTATGGCTTACCCACGGCGGTAAAGAAACAGTAGACAGTTATAAAGATGTTGATGAGCACACCCGGCTTACCCATTTGAACTGGTTGGAACGCATGCCTTATTATGTAGCAGATGAACAGAACCGTTTATTTATTCATGCCGGCTTTACCTCCATGCACGGACCTGAAAAAGAATTTCATTCCTCCAATTTCAGCTGGGACAGGACCCTTTGGGAAATGGCCATTACCATGGACCAAAGGATAAAAAAAGATTCATTGCTGTACCCCAAACGTTTAAAATTATTCAGCGAAATATTTATAGGCCACACACCTACCCTGTATTATAACATTACAGTTCCCATGCAGGGATGTAATGTGTGGAACCTGGACACCGGCGCTGCCTTTAAGGGCCGTTTAAGCATCATGAATATTGATACCAAACAATTCTGGCAAAGCGATCCGTTGTGGCAATTATACCCTGGTGAACATGGCCGTAATGGCGCCTGATTGTTGTAACTTTATAACATGACAAGTTTTGCCAGGCGCATCACTGATTTTTATTATAACTTAAACATCCATACCCGGCTGCCGGCCGGCATCAATGTGTTACACCCCCAAAAAGAGAAGAAAACACAGGCGGTAATCAAACAGTTTTTCAATAAGTATTATGCCGACGGTCATCGCCGGGCTTTGCTGTTTGGCATTAACCCGGGACGTTTTGGCGCCGGAGTAACCGGCATTAATTTTACAGCGGCCAGGCAATTGTCACAAAACTGCGGCATCGAACATCCTTTTGGCAATCAATCTGAATTATCGGCCGAGTTTATTTATGAAGTAATTGAGCAGTTTGGCGGCGCTGCCGCCTTTTACAGTCAGTATTTCTTAACCTCGGTTTGTCCGCTGGGATTTACCAAAGCCAATAAAAACCTGAATTATTATGATGATGCGGCCCTGTTAAAAAAAGTAACCCCTTTTATTACCCAATGCCTGGAAACACAGGTTTCCTGGAACGTATACCGGGAAAAATGTATTTGCATCGGCGGAGAAAAGAATTACCGTTTTTTCCAGTCACTTAATGACAAACATAACTGGTTCAAAGAAATAATACCCCTGCCCCATCCGCGTTTTATTATGCAGTACCGGCGAAGGGATAAATTATTGTATATAGATCAGTATATCAAAGCACTGGAAACGATTGCCGGTTGATTATTTTCTGCCATTAACACGCTCATTAATTTTTCGCTAAACTTTTTAAGGCGCCGCGTGTTAGTTTAATTTACCCCAACTTTACCAGATGAAACCGGATAGTTTAAGCAGGAAACAGGTACTGGGCATGTCGGTTACCGCCGGTATCTGTGTGGCCAATATATATTACAACCAGCCCTTATTACACGATATTGCACTGAGCCTGAACACCAGCGACGATGCGGTAGGCTCCATTGCCGTACTGGCACAGGCAGGTTATGGCTTAGGTTTATTTTTCTTAACACCTTTGGGTGATAAAGTAGACAGGAAGAAACTGATAGTAAGTTTACAGGTTTGCCTGGTGGCGGCTTTGCTGGGCATTACTTTCGCCACCAATTTATTTTTAATAGGCGCCATGAGCCTGGCCATTGGTGTACTGGCTGTTGCCGCGCAGGTTATTTTACCCATGGCCGCTTCTTTATCCGGCAATAATAAAGGCAGGAATGTAGGCATCATTTTCACCGGCATATTAATAGGCATTTTAGCAGCCCGGGTATTCAGTGGTTATATTGCGGACTGGTTCAACTGGCGTTATGTATATGGCATTGCAGCTGCCATGGTAACGGTAGCAGCGGTAAGCATGTATTTTATGCTGCCTAACCAGCCCGCAAAGTTTAAAGGCAGTTATGGCCAGCTTTTATCAACCACTTTTTACCAGTTAAAACGCTTTCCGCAGTTAAGACAAACCGCCCTGCTGGGCGCTTTGATATTTGGTATATTCTGTTCCTTCTGGACCACACTTACTTTCCATGTAAGCGGCGCTCCTTTTTATTATGGTACGGATATTATTGGTTTGTTTGGCTTACTGGCCATTGCCGGTGCCTTAATGGCGCCTGCATTCGGGAAAAAAGCGGATGGTGTTTTACCCGAAAAGTCACAACTGATCACTGTGAGTATGATTGTACTGGCCGCAGCTATTTTATTTATTTTTCCGACCAATATATGGGCCCTGATCATGGCCGTATTATTATTGGATGTAGGCGTACAGGCCACGCAGGTAACCAATATTGCCATGATCTATATGCTGGATGAACAGGCGCACAGCCGCATTAATACTATTTATATGACCAGCTATTTTATTGGTGGCGCCACCGGGTCGCTGGTTGGTATACTTTGCTGGAAAGCAGGCGGATGGCAACTGGTGAGCATACAGTTTTGTGTATGGGCTTTGCTGGCTTTTGTTATTGCCTGGATACGTTATAAACAGGCTAAACAACAGCTGGTATTGCAGCCACGGGAAATTGTAACAAAGTAATACCATTTTAATGGTTACTTTGGAGTGCTTATTGCTGATAGGGTATATTATTATTAAAAGCCATAATGAAATGACATGAAAGTTTACATAACGCGTATGATACCGGAAGCAGGCTTACATGTATTGCGACAGGCAGGCGTGGAAGTAATTCAGTATACCGGTAAAACCAATATTGACAAAAATGAACTGATACAGAGCTGTCAGCAGGTAGGCGCGTTACTGAGCGTAGGACCTAATAAACTGGATGAGGACTTCCTGCGGGCCTGCAGCCATTTAAAAGGCATTGCCCTGATGAGCGCCGGTTATGACCAGGTAGACCTGCAGGCCGCTACTGATAATGGGATACCGGTAAGTAACACACCCGATGTATTAAGTAATGCCACTGCCGATGTAGCTTTTTTATTAATGCTGGCCGTATCAAGAAATGCATTTTATATGCATAAGACCATCGGTAAAAAAGAGTGGAGTTTTTTTGAACCCACTGCCAATTTAGGCTTCGAGTTATATGGCAAAACACTAGGTATATTGGGCTTAGGCCGTATTGGTATGTCGCTGGCTCAAAAATGTACAGCAGCTTACAATATGCAATTGATCTATCATAACCGGAACCGCAATACCAATGCCGAAAGAACTTTTGGGGCCCGTTATGTATCATTTGAACAATTGTTACAGCAAAGCGATGTATTATCGGTACACGCTAATTTAACGGCCGATACCAAAAATATGTTCAATAAAACGGCATTTGAACAAATGAAACCCACTGCCATCTTTATTAATACCGCCCGTGGCGCTTTACACAATGAACAGGACTTAACCGAAGCCCTGGTTAACCGGAAGATCTGGGGTGCCGGGCTGGATGTAACTAATCCCGAACCCATGTTACCCGATAATCCGCTGTTACAGATGCGCAACGTATGCGTATTACCACATATAGGTTCGGCCACACAGGAAACAAGGAGCAAGATGGCGGTTGTTGCAGCCAATAATATTGTTGCCACCCTGCAGGGCAGACCCATGCCCCAGGTATTGAATAATAGCGTTTACCAAAAGATCCAGGCCTGATATGATGTATCGCCGGCGCCGGAGGGTTCATTATTTATTATACCCGCCGCGATGCGGGTTTGCCGTTACTGCAGATAGCTTGGAGAGAAGGTATAAGGTTTAAGGAAATAAGCCATAAGGAATAAACTTTTTACAGTGATTCTTATCGTTTTTACTTACTGCCTTATGCTTTGACGCATGGAGTGCCGGAGTAGCTCCATTTAGCCTGCATACCTCAAAAAGCCGGGTTGCCATCTCTCTCAAACAACTACCAACTGTTCGTTAGAAAATATACTTACCCAAAAAAAAACGGGCAATTACATCTGTAATTACCCGTTCAACAAACATAGGCAGGTTAAAATGGCAACAGTTTCTGTTTGCCCCCATACGGATTGAGTGACCTGAGAAAATTCCCGAAAAAAGTTAAAAAAGCCACTATCTGGAAAGATGTGGCTTAAAAAAATCAATAATTACTTATTGATCCGTCCAAGCGTTTATATATTAAGAGCTATATTTTTTAAAATAAAGGGGTCTGAATAGAAATTCTCCCCCGTTTCAAAATCCAATATCCTATGAAAAACCAGGACAAACATAAGCCAGGATAAATAGGTATATTCAGAAAGTAGCCGAACCGGGTAAATATGTAGCCGAATGAAAGCCTGGAGTAGATGAATGGAAGAATTTTAGCGCCAAAGGGTCGAATATTTTTGTAATAGTATATTTTTGTAGTAATGACCCTCTCCTACATCATCGCTGATGACGATATTATTTACCGTGAATTGATGTTGCAACATTTAAACACGATGCCGGAACTGGTATGCCTGGCCGTTTGCGATAATGCGATTGAGGTACGCAAAAAACTGCTGGAACAACCCGCCGACCTCCTGATACTGGATGTGGAAATGCCCGGTTTATCAGGCATTGACCTGGTGCAAAGTCTTGCAGAACAACCCATGATCATTTTTATATCATCGCACAGCAGCTATGCCGTGGATGCCTTTAATGTAGATGCCATTGATTTTTTGGTAAAACCTTCGCCCCTGCCACGTATTATGCGTGCCGTGAACAAAGCCCTGCATTTACATGAATTAAAGAAAAATACCCACCCCGATGAGGGATTTAAACCGGTTGATGAGAACGCATTTTTTATAAAGGATAAAGGAAGTTTTTTAAAGATTGTTTACAGCCAGGTAATGTACATAGAATCATTAGGTGATTTTGTGGATATACACCTGGAGGACGGCACTAAGAAAATAGCATTGGTAAATATGAAGAGCCTGGAACAGCAATTACCGGCCTCTTTGTTTTTACGGATCTCCAGGAACTTTATGATCAATAAAAACAAGCTGACCGCCGTTGACAGCAATAATGTAGTTTTAGGAAAAATACAGCTGCCGGTAGGTAAAACCTATGTTAACAGTGTGTTGCAGTCCGTACTTGGCAACAATATTATTAAAAGACATATCTAAACCAATATGAGAAAAGGCTTTTTGCTTTTAACTGCCCTCGTATTTTTTTCAACTGCTTTTGCCCAGCAAAAAAAATACATTGACAGCCTGTTAACGGAGATCGATAAACACCCGCCCGATTCGGTATTAGTGGTGTTATATGATGAGATCGGGCAGGTTGTATCCCAGAATAACCCAACCCGGGCCATTGAATACCTGGAGAAAGGAAAGGCCATTGCCGAAAAGGCCAAACTACCGATAGCCTATGCCAATTTCTGGTACAGTATAGGTTTTAATTACCGTGTGAAAGGAAAGTATGACCAGGCCATACACGCTTACCAGCAATCATTGCCCGTATACGAAGAACGAAAAGACAGTTTCCGGTTGGCCAATGCATTGATGTCTATCCAGTCCACCTATTTCGAGCTCAATGACCTGGATAAAGCGCGGGAATATATGGCCCAGGCCGCACCCTATATCTTTGGCGTGAACGACCTGCCACAGGTGGCCGACTTTTATGGCTCATTGGCCACTATCAACAGCAAACAAAATAAATACGATTCCGCTTTATACTATTACCAGAAGGCTATTGACCTGAATAAATCTTTTAATGATCCTATCGGCCAATCCATAGTAATGATGAACAAAGGCCTGACATTGAAAAAAATGGGACAATACCAGCAGGCCTTACAATATTTTGACTCCAGTATTGCCGCCGTAAAAGATATTGATCAGATGGCTGAGCTGAATGCCAGCATACAAAACAATATCGGGGCTACCTATGCCGCGATGGGACAAACGGATAAAGCGCTGGCGGCCTTTAACACCAGCATACAAATTGCGCATGAAGCCGGGTTTTTGAAGAACGAGATGGAGAACTACCGGAATATGTCCGACCTGTTTTTGAAAAACGGCGATTATAAAAATCATTCGGCTTACCTGCAAAAATATTATGCCATCAAGGACAGTATATTTAGTATTGACAGCAAAAACCAGATCACGCAACTGGAAGCTGACTATGAGATAACCAAGAAAAACAATGAACTGCTGGTAAAGGAAACAGAAGTAACCCGTAATAAAAGCCAGCGGAATATCTTTATTATTTTAAGCGCTACCGCCCTGGCCATTTTACTGACACTGGGATATTTCTACACCAGGATAAAAAAAGCAAACAAACTGCTGAACGAAAAGAACATCTTAATCAATGAACAAAAGAACGAGTTATTAACCCTGAATAAGGTGAAGGACCGTTTGTTCAGCATTATCAGTCATGACCTGCGCCAGCCCTTACAGACACTGAAATCCTTTTTAATACTTTCCGATAATAAGGATGTGGCTGAGGAGAAGAAAAGAGAGTTTAAGATATTAACCTTTAATGCCGTATTGAATACCAGCGATATGCTGGATAATTTACTGGCCTGGGCTAACATACAACTAAAAAATACTACGCCGCCTATTACACCTATCTCCATCGAGGACAGTATATGGGATGTAACCGAAGGTGTAAAGCCGCAGACCATACAAAAAGGCATTACGGTTGTTCAGAACATACAGGCTGCTACGGCCCTGGGTAATTACGATATTTTGCAGATCGCCGTTCGTAATATAGTAACCAATGCGATAAAGTTCAGCCCTGCGAACAGCACCATCACCATCAGTTCCTTTAAGGATAAGGATAAAGTGTATTTAAGTGTTGCCGACCAGGGCATTGGTATGACGCCAGAGCAGATAAGACAGATAGAAACCAGGGAGATCAGCTCTACCAAAGGGACAGCCGGTGAACGCGGCAGTGGCCTGGGTTTATTTCTAGTGAAGGAATTGCTGGAAAAAATAAATGCCGGCATTACCATCAGCAGTGAACCTGGCAAAGGTTCTACCTTTAGCATTGTATTGGATGCATAATTAAACCGCCGCTTGTATAAGAATCTGTCGCCGGCTTGGTGATGTTTAATAACTTTACGGTTATTACAATTATCCAAAGTAGCGGCATACCATGTCATTTAACACACAACCCCTTTTAGCAACCGATCAGCTAATACTCTACCCATTACAGCAGGAAGATTTTGAAGACCTGTACCAGGTAGCTTCCGACCCGGCTATCTGGGAACAACACCCCAATAAAGACCGCTGGCAGCGGGAAGTGTTCAGTACATTTTTTGAAGGCGCCATGGCCAGCCGGGGCGCATTTAAAATTGTGGACAAAGCCACAGACAAGGTTATCGGCGGCAGCCGCTTTTACGATTATAATGCCGGCAATAACAGCATTTTTATAGGATATACCTTTTATGCCACGCATTGCTGGGGCAAGGGTATCAACCGTGCTGTTAAACAACTGATGCTGGACTATGCATTTGAATATGTAAACGAAGTATTCTTTCATGTAGGGGCGCAGAACATCCGTTCACAAATAGCCATAGGGCGTATAGGCGCTCACAAGACCGGCGAGGAAACAGTGGCCTATTTCGGTGAGCCCGACCGCCTGAATTTTGTTTACCGTATTACAAAGAACGATTGGTTACATCTTAACACCGCACACTAATGGAAATTGCAGCAAACTTACTTCATATTGAAGCACGCATCCGCCAGGCCTGCATAGCCGCCAACCGTGAGCCGGGCTCCGTAAGGTTATTGCTGGCCACTAAAACGGTTACCCCTGAAAATATAAAGATCGCTTTACAGGCAGGACAGTCATTAATAGGGGAAAACAAAGTACAGGAGATAAAAGAAAAATACGAGGCCCTGCTTTCTGCACCCCATGAGAAACACTTTATCGGTCATCTGCAAACGAATAAAATAAAAGACATTTTAAAATACGGGGTGAACTGTGTACAATCTGTTGACCGCATAGACCTGGCCGAAAAGCTGCACCAGCGGCTGTTACAGGAGCAGCGTACGATGGATGTACTGTTACAGGTAAATACATCGGAAGAAGAAAGTAAGTTTGGCATACCCCCACATAAAGCCATAGAACTGGTACAACAGGTAGCAAAACTGGACAGCTTACGCATAAAGGGGTTAATGACGATTGGTCTATTTAGTACCGATACGGTTGCCGTTAGAAATTGTTTCCGTTTATTAAAAAAGATACAACAGGACATTATTGCTTTACAGTTACCCCATGTGGAAATGAAAGAATTATCAATGGGCATGAGTAATGACCTGGAAATAGCCATAGCTGAAGGCGCCACCATTGTCCGGGTAGGCACAGCCATTTTTGGTAAACGGATACACCCGGACAGCTATTACTGGAATGAGACCAAACCTGTGTTATGAACATCCCTGTTTTACAATATGCTTTGATGCATTGTTATTTATGCTAAACAAACAGCTGCCCGCTGCCCTATCATTTGTGTAAGGTGGATTATGTACTCTTTTTGATAATTATTAATACGCTCAATTGTGGCATTCTTCTCCAGGTCATGAAAGTGGAAGCCCTGTATTTTCCGCATGCCGGTAAAGGCATTCATCCGGTGAAAGCCAAATAATATACCATCATCCACTGAGGTTTCGTTAAAAAACTCACCCGGTAAAGTAAAAGCAGTATCCGGTGCATTCCAGCTGGTATTAACCATATATTTTTTCCCATGCATTAAACCACCTGTACCATAATTTATAGCCGGATTACTGCGGGAACGGCCATCGCTATGGTAAATACCGTTCTGGTGCCCGGCCGTAAATACTTCATCAATATATTTTTTTAACCGGTTAGGTACCTGGAACCACCAGATAGGTGTATTATATATCACCAGGTCGGCCCATTTAAAATGTTCCACTTCTTCTTCCGGAATAAATGCATCATTAATATCCGTTACCCTTACTTCAAAGCCGTTTCGTTGCAGGTATTCCGCCGTCCAGCCGGTCAGCGTTTTATTGAAAGCGCCGCCTGAATGTGCAAAATGCTGGCCGCCATTGATAATAAAAATATGTTTCATTGTTATTTGTTTTAAAATGATAAGGCAAAATTAGCTTACACTTAATTATTATTAAAATAACATAAATTGTACATTTGTATCATAATTATAATAGTTTATGCCAACCAATCTTGAATGGTTCCGTACTTTTAAAGCCATCTACGAAACGGGTACTTTATCAGGCGCTGCCCAGGAATTATTTATTTCGCAACCCGGTGTAAGCCTGCACCTGAGTTCGCTGGAAGCCTATACGGGACATAAATTATTTGACCGTTCGGCCCGGCGGATGGTGCCAACAGAAAAGGGTAAATTTTTATACAATTTTGTCCTGGAGCCAATAAAGAAACTGGAAACCGCTGAACAACACTTTCATAAACGTTCGCAATCAGAAAGAGCTACCATCAGTGTAGGCATGTGTTTTGAGACCTTCCAGTACACCCTGGAGGAACATATCGCCAGCCTGCCCTTTAACCTGATCATTAAGTTTGGCGAATATCCGCAAATGCTGCAGGACCTTGATAACGGCTTACTGGACCTGATTGTAACACCGCAGAAAGGCAATCATAAAAACCTGGAGTACACGCCTTTTTCCAAAGAGAGGATCGTACTGATAGCAGGTGGTAACACAGATATTAAACCGCTGCAGAAAATATTAAAAAGTAAACAGTTGCCCGAACTGGCGGCTTATCTGAAACAACAGCTCTGGTACAGCACCACGGCAGATATGGAACACCTGAAAAACTTTTGGATCAAGAATTTTGAGGAACATCCTGATTTCCGTCCTAACTATATTGTGCCCAATATCAGCTCTATTATCCGCTGTTTGAGTGATGGTAACGGTTTCTCCATTGTACCTGATTTTCTATGTATGGATACCATTAAAAACAAAAAAATAAAACTGGTCTGGGAAGGTATTAACCCGCTGGAAAACACGCTTTATTTTGGTTCAAGAAAAAACACTATTTACCAGCAGGAACTGGACCGGTTAAAAGCCATTTTTACCAGGAAATGGAAATAACCTATTATGTACGCATACAATAAGCCCGGACAAATGCCCGGGCTTATTTTGTTATAACAGCACCCGCTTATTTAAAAGCCTGTGCGTACTCTTTTGCAAAATCTTCCAGCTTGATTTTACCATCAACCGGTGCGCCACTTGCTTCAAAATGTGACTGTATTTTACCTGCACGTAAACCGGCTCCCATATCGGTATACAGTTGTGCGATCTCTGCAGGAACACCGGCGCCTTTCATTCCTTCCAAAGCCTGTTCATCGGTAAATTCCACCCAGGGTAACTCAGGTTTGCCGATAGCCGCACCAAATACCCTGGCAATGTCAGCCGCAGGACGAAAATCGCTCACAATATACTGAACCTGTTTGCCAACAATTGGTTGTTGTAAAGCTGCGGCTGCAGCAGCAGCAATATCATGCGGGTGTACCAACGGTAATAAAGTCTCAGCCGGTAAATTAGAACCAATAATGCCGGCATTTTTAATTACCGGTACATCATTATAATAATTGGTATAAAAATACCCGGCACGTAAAAAGGTGATATTAATACCTTCCAGCTGACGGTAGATATTTTCAATATGGTACAAGCCTTCAATAGGGCCATTACCATTCGGCAGGTCGGCGCCAATACTGCTCAGCATTACTACCTGTTTTACATTAGCGGCTTGAAAAGCTTTGGCAAATGCTTCACCGGCGGCTGTTGTATTAGCCACGATATTGGCACCGCCCAGGTTGGGGGGTGTCATAGCAAAAACGACATCTGCACCGGTAAATGCATTTGTTAGAAAAGCCGCGTCACTCACCGAACCGATGGCAGCCGTAGCACCCAAGGCTTCAATGTCTTTCTTCCTGGTTTCATTACTGGTAATAACGGTTACGGTTTGCCCGGCGCTTACCAGTTCTTTTACTAATTGTTGTCCTATGTTCCCTAAAGAACCCGATACTGTAATTTTCATGCTAAATATTTTTTATTTCTGACAGCAAAGTTATCTTTGTACTTACTTTTATACAAGTACTTACCCTAAAGTATGTATCATGACAGCAATTAAAAAAACATCTACCATCCAGGAAAATAAGCAGTACGCCCTGGATATGTGCCCGGTTACCTATGTAATGGAAAAGATCGGCGGCTACTGGAAACCTATTATTTTGTATCACTTATCGACCAGTACCAAACGTTACAGCGACATAAAAAGGGCTATACCCGCCATTACAGAAAAGGTATTGATACAACACCTGAAACAACTGAAAGCAGACGGGCTCATCATCCGGGAATCTAAGCCGGTGGTACCACCTCATGTTATTTATAAACTGAGTACTTCGGGCAAAGGTTTGTTACCGGTAATTAATGCCATGGCTAAATGGGCCATCAAAGAAAGAGAAGGTGTATTTGCCTGACACTATTATTACTTTACATCATGGACATAAAAGCATTCATCGCAGACTGGATAACCGCCAGTAATAGTTATAATACAAAAAAATATTTAACCTTCTTTTCAAAGGAAGCAGTGCTGATCGACCCTTCAGTAGGCAGTACATTCCCCGGACATAAAGGGATAAAGGAGTATTATACCAGCTATTTTATCGGCTATAAAACACAGACAAGATTATTAAAAATAAAGACCAGGAACAATACCGCCTATATTGAAGTAGCATTTACCGGTGAATTTCCTGAAGGAAAAATCAAAGGCAGTTTCGATTTTACATTTGAAGAGGAAAAAATAAAAACGATCAAAGCCGATTTAATCAGATAAAAATGAACAAGAACAATTTTGATGATATTATTGCCCGTTCACTCGCTTTAAGAAAAAAATACCATGAACTGGAAAAACAACACCATGGCAGCGAATGGACAGTGGAAGAAGATGCGCTGGCATTTTTAACCGATGCCGGTTTGGTAGGCAGGAATATCATGTCGCAGCAGGATCGCTGGCCCAAAGCCAATAGCCATGAGGAATTAGAACATAAACTGGGCGAAAACATCTGGTGGATCATTGTATTAGCTAACAGGAGCGACATTGATATCCGGGAAGCCCTGGCCACCTTTCTAACCAAAACAGAAAAGCTACTGGGCAATCCTTAATACTATTTTACGGCAGATGGAATAAGTACTTCATCCCCTATTACTACATCGTTAAAAACAATATTGGCGGTATTCGTCAGGCTGATAGCCGTGGCGCAGGAATCAATTTTTACATTGGTCAGGTATATATCCGTTACTTTCTTTGTAGGATACCCCTGTATCACCAGGCCGGCATGGCTGGCTGTTTTAAACTTTATATTTTCAAAAAATATATTACGGATATCTGTCTCAAAACCTTTTCCTTCGCCATGATAATAGGATGTAATAAAAATTGCGTCCTCCACTGCACCAAACTCCACATCATTCACATATACATCCCTGATAAAGCCGCCCCGGTCAGGGTTTGATTTTAAATAAATACCCCGCTTGCAATAACCGCCGTAGGTACAGTTTTCCACGAAAACATTTTGTACCCCGGCCGACATTTCACTGCCGATCACCACCCCATGCAGGCCCTTGAACCGGCAATTACGTATAATAATGTTTTCGGAATGAATAGCTGTTGACCTACCCTCATGGTCTCTGCCCGCTTTAATAGCCACATTATCATCCGCATTATTAAAATCAATATCCTCTATCAATACATTTTTCGAGTACTCAGGATCAAAGCCATCATTATTTTTATTAAAAGCATCAAACCTTACTTTACGGGCAACAATATTTTCGGATCGCAAAAAGTGTACACACCAGAAAGGTGAGTTCATGATCGTAACACCTTCTACCAGGATATTCTTACAATCAAAAAACTGGATCAGCTGCGGCCGCAGGTAATGCCCGGCTCCAAATACACGGTCTTTAACTGGTACACCTTCATGGTTCATCTGCCTGCTTAACTGCTGCGAAGGCTTTTGCAGATCATACCATTGGCTGAAGCCATCCTTTCCATTACCATCAATAATGCCCTCGCCCGTAATGGCCACATTATTGGCTTTATAAGCATAGATCAGCGGGCTGTAATTATATAAAAAAGTCCCTTCCCAACTGGTAGGCACTACGGGTAAATAGTCAGCGGCATTGGTGCCAAAAACCAGTTTAGCGCCCTTCTGCAATTCAATACTGGTATTACTCACCAGGTGTATCGGTCCGTTAACAATATAAGTACCGGCAGGAACTATAATTTTACCCCCGTTCTTTTCTTTACATACCTGCAAAGCCTTATCAAAAGCCGGTTTATTATCTGTTGCCGAATCACCGGCTGCACCAAAATCGGTCAGTAATAACCTGTTGGCCGATAGGGTTACCGGAATTATATTTTTAAGTATAAGGTCACGTTTTTCTGTCCGGGATAATTCTTTTTCAGCAGGAGTAGTACAGGCAAACAAACCCGTGACCATGATAATAAGAAGGCTATATAATTTCATTCGGTGAAGGAAATGGTTACAAGGATCATTTAAACCGGATAAAAATAGCCAAATTTCCCGTTACAGCTTCTTACCCTGTTAACAACAAGGCAGTTTCGGGCAGTGATATAAGTTTTAAACAAACCAGATTAAAAATGGTTGGAAAAAAATACCCGCTTTAAAACACCAGTTATCAACAAAAATCAAACAGCCTGTTTTTCATCAATCTTTGTACCGTCCGTACACTTTACCTTTGCTTCCTAAACAACCAATCGTAAAAAAATTATGGAAACAATACATGTAAAAGCATTCGGGACCACTGCACCCGATGCCAATCTGGAGCAAATGAACATCCACCGCAGAACGGTAACACCAAAGGATGTAGAGATCGACATTTTATATTGTGGCGTATGTCACTCTGACCTGCACACAGCCCGCAACGACTGGGGCGGCAGTAAATACCCTGTTGTACCGGGTCATGAAATTGTAGGCAAAGTAACCCGGGTTGGCAGCGAGGTAACAAAATTTAAAGTAGGCGACCTGGCCGCAGTAGGCTGTATTGTAGATAGCTGCCAGACCTGCAGCAGTTGTCAGCAGGACCTGGAGCAATATTGCCTGAACGGCTTTACCGGTACTTATAACGGAAAGGATAAACACCTGGGTGGTCACACTTTTGGTGGCTATTCGGAAAAAGTAGTCGTAGAAGAACATTTTGTATTATCTGTTCCCGAAAACCTGGACCTGGCCGCTGCCGCGCCTCTATTGTGTGCAGGCATTACTACCTGGTCGCCTTTACGCCACTGGAACGTAAAAGAAGGCAGTAAAGTAGCCGTTGTAGGCCTGGGTGGCTTAGGACATATGGCTATTAAACTGGCCAAAGGTTTAGGCGCCAGTGTGTCTTTATTTTCCAGAACACCGGGTAAAACGGAAGATGCCAAAGCATTAGGCGCCGATGAGGTAATTATTTCAACAGACGAAGCGCAGATGCAGGCGGTAAAAGGAAAGTTTGACCTGATCATTGACACGGTTCCTTATGTACATGATGTAAATCCTTATGTAGCTACATTGAATATCAATGGCACCGTAGTACTGGTTGGTTATTTAGGGCCTTTGGAACCCATGTTACATACGGTACCATTGATCCTGGGACGTAAATCAGTAGCCGGATCTGTGATCGGTGGTATTGCCGAAACACAGGAGATGCTGGACTTTTGCGGTAAACACAATATTGTATCCGATATTGAGATCATCAGGATGCAGGACATCAATGATGCTTACGAAAGAATGTTGAAAAGTGATGTGAAGTACCGGTTTGTTATTGATATGCAGAGTTTGAAAAACTAATTCATCTCTTTTAATAAAAAACGTCGTTAAGGTGTATACTTTAACGACGTTTTTATTTGCATATGCTACAGACAAATATTATTAATTAAGAACGGGAAATTATAATGCTTTAAAAACAAGGGTTGCATTATGCCCGCCAAAACCGAAAGCATTGCTCATGGCGGTTTTGACATTTTTTTGCAGGGGTTCATTCCTTACAATTTGAATCCCTCCGGGTATACCTGCATCAAGTTGTTCTATATTGATAGTTGGCGGAATAATATTTTCGTTAATCGATTTGATCGCGATAATGGCCTCAATAGCCCCGGCCGCTCCCAGTAAATGTCCCGTCATTGACTTGGTAGAATTCACCCACAAATTAGCTGAACCTTTGAATGTTTTCTCCACTGCGTTTAACTCTGCTATATCACCCACCGGCGTGGAAGTAGCATGCAGGTTTAAATAATCCAATTCAGTAATATTGAGTTCCGCTTCTTCCATTGCCAGCTGCATGGCTTTTGCCGCACCCAAACCTTCCGGGTGTGGCGATGTCATATGATAGGCATCGGCCGTCATGGAAGCACCGGCTAACTCGGCATAAATTTTTGCACCCCGTTTTTTCGCATGCTCATATTCCTCCAGTACCAATGCACCTGCTCCCTCTCCCATCACAAAACCATCCCGGTTTGTATCAAAAGGGCGACTGGCCGTCAGCGGGTCATCGTTCCGGGTGCTCATCGCTTTCATGGCTGAAAAACCACCGACCGATGCCGGTGTAATAGGCGCTTCGGAACCTCCGCTTATAAAGACCTTTGCTTTACCCAAACGGATATAGTTGAATGCATCCATAATGGCCGTATTGGAAGTGGCACAGGCCGAAACCGTTGTGTAATTAATGCCCTGTAAGCCATATTTCATGGAGATCATACCCGAAGCCATATTCACGATCAGTCGTGGTACAAAAAAAGGACTGAACCGGGGAGTATAATTGCCCGTCACATAATTCTCCACTTCTGTTTCAAAGGTTTCCATCCCTCCTTGTCCTACACCCCAGATAACACCCACATCAAAAGGATCAATGGTTCCCATATCCAGTCCTGCATCTTCCCAGGCCTGTGCCGCACTATACAACGCATATTGTGTAAAAAGGTCACTGCGTTTAATTTCGTTCCGGTCAAGGTATCGTTGCGGGTCAAAGTTTTTTATTTCTGCCGCGATCTGCGTACGGAAACGGGAAGCATCAAAACGGGTGATCATGCCCGCACCACTTTTTCCTTCAAGACTGTTCTTCCAAAATGTGGCTACTTCATTTCCCAATGGGTTAATAGTGCCCAACCCTGTTATCACTACTCGTTTCATTTAATTTTTCTTAAAGTCTGTTTTAAATAAGTTGGAATACCCTTTGGCTATCAATCTTGTTTCACCGGCATTCCATATTTCACATTCCGCATTGATAAACTGTTTTCCCCTCTTGATGAGCCTGGTATTTGCAATGATAGTTTCACCGGCAATTGCCAAAGAAAAATAATCGATCACATTGTTGATGGTGGTATAAAAAAATTCCTCGTTCAACGAAAACATCGTTGCGCCCAGCACATCATCAATAATTGCCGCGGTAACGCCGCCGTGTAAATTTCCAACAGGGTTCAGCCATTCTTCCCGCACCTGGTACTCAAACACCAAAGCGCCTGCTTCAACCTTTTTAACAACGGGGTTCAGCCAGCGCATAAAGGGTGAAGGTGAGGCCGAAAACGTTTTACCGATAAACCCTTTCATAATTTCTAACGGTTGCATGATTTTATTTTTTAGGAATTAAACGAAGTACCAGTTTTTCTACCCATGGCGAAATGGCCAGTATCGCCGGAACCACAATTAAATAGGCAATGGCCCATGACCTCAGCCACACGGATGCATGCAAATGCGCCCAGCCAAGATTAACGGTAATCAGCGTGAAGGAAATAATGCCCGTGGTCAGGATACCCATGATAAGGGCAAAGACAATTTTTTGTTTCATAAAAATATTTTCCAGAATAGTTAAGCGGTCACCGGTGCTGTCCTGGTTTGGTTCATCACGTTTAAGGCTTCTTCCGGCGAGGACAGGTATAACCGATACATATCCTCCGTTTTTCCTACCCTTATTTCCCATTGATCCTGCTCCAATGCCTGCAGAAATTGTGCTGCTACTGCCAGCGGTGAAATACCGTTTTTACCTCCGATAGGGGCTGAAAATTCAGTATCCACCAGGGGTGGCATTAATTCAAATACGGCAACCTTAGTATCCTTTTGTAAAGCCAAACGCAGGGATTGTGTATAGGAATGCAAGGCGGCTTTACTGGCCGAATAGGTAGCCAGACTGCCCGGCACAAATGCTACCACGGAAGATACATTGACAATGGCTGCTGTTTCCTGTTTTTTCAGTAAGGGTAATAATTTTTCATTCAACCGGATAACCGATAAATAATTGGTCAGCATTTCATCCTGTGCTTTTTCAAAAACATCTATATTTTCCGTTGCCAGGCTGTACACCAATGCCCGGCCGGCATTATTAATAACCATATTCAGCTGCGGAAAATCGGTGTATACCTGCTCTATCAAACGTTCAACATCTTCCTCTTTGCTAACATCTGCCACTATCGGGACCACACCTTTTAAGTTTGCTGCAGCCTCTTTCAGCCGCTCTTCATTTCGCCCGGTGATAATAACCGTATTTCCTTTTTCTGATAACAATTTTGCCAATGCTAAACCGATACCGGCACTTCCACCCGAAATTAAAATGGTATTGTTTGACGTGTTCATATAATGAAATTTATGTTGTTTAAATAATATACCAATCGGTATATTTTATGATAAAAAAATTTTATTTTACTATTTCTTCGTTTATAATTTTTACAATACGGTCCAAAGCCAGGTTCAAATAATCAGGGCTGTTCACCACTTTTGACAGTAAAATGCCGCCTTCTATCAGCATTAAAAAAGTACTGGCATATGCTTTTGTATCAATCCCCTTCCTGAACTCATTTTTCCGTATTCCAGCCTCCATAATTTTTCCCATTTCTTTTGCCCAGTTGGTAAATGCCTGTTGCACGGTTGATTTCATAAAAGGCAGGGCATCATCAACCTCCGTTGCCGCATTCAGCATAACGCAACCACCTTTTACAGAAATGGATGACCAGTTATTTCTATAGAAATTGATAAAAGCTACCAGTTTGTCATAAGCACAGGTTTCGGCAGCAACTGCACTTTTAATTTTCCCGGTTAATTCTCCCAGGCTGTGTTTGAATACGGCGATCGCTACCTCTTCCTTATTCTGAAAATTCCCGTAAATACTACCCTTCGTCAAGCCGGTGGCAGCGGTCATATCAGACAAAGAAGTACCGGCATACCCGTTTTTATTAAAAAGGCTGGCTGTTTTTTCAATGATGAATTGACGTGTCTGTTCTGCTTTTGACATCGGGTTTTGAGCAATTTGTTACACAAAGATACAATAATATACCGAACGGTATATTATTTTTTATCGCTCACATTCAGCATATTATGCATTTTATAACAGCAACAAGTCAAAAAAAAGGTGATAACCCGGGTTATCACCTTTTATATCCTTTACATTCTTTTATTATTTTTTCGACTGTTCATAGGTAGGACCATACAAACCGGGTACCGCATTACCCGTTGCCCGCAGGTGGGCCACCATTTCACCACGGTGATGATATAAGTGGTTATACAAAAACCCACGGATGGCCTGTACCTTGGGCATTGGGCCGATAAAAACCTGCTCCCCGCTTTTCATTAACCAGTCATTCATATAAGTGGCCTCATCCGAATCTTCAATGGCTTTTTTTGCTTTGGCCACATTCTCTTCAAATTTGGCAATAACATTGGCCATCTTACTATGATCTTCCCGTTCGTAATGATAACTACCAAAATCAAAAACATCTACCCCAAAAACACCTTCGTACCAGGCATAGATACCCGTGATATGGGAAGCAAGCTGTGCCACCGACCAGAGATGAGGCTGCGGACGGTATTCCAGCGCCGTATCAGGAATAGCCTGCAATAATTTTCTTGTATTTTCCGCTTCGTACAAAAATTCGCCTAGTAATGCTTGTTTGATCATATTAATGAAGTTTTCTTACCTTAAAATTAGTTTAAAACAGGTACATATTCAGGGGATGCTCACATTATGTCAGGCGCTTGTATAAACTGCTAAAACAAGGCTCAGCATACCGATCAACAAACACAAAGGCGAATAGAATTTTGTATCATTCCGGGCAAACCGGGTATTTGTTATGTTTTTGAAAAACCCCAGATAACGGAACTCACCGATGGCCCTTATGAAAAAAATACCCGCCATAACATACAGGCCATACCTGTTCAGCCATACCGGTAAGTCAATGGCTAATTGTGCTGATTTTACCAGCACAAAAAAACCGAATGCCAGTAATCCTGCCGCTACCGCTAAGGTTGGTACCACACCCGGCATCACCGGTTTTGTGCCATCGGTTTTTACAGGTATCACAGCTTCACTCCCCCACTTACCGCCAAAAGCCCAATAAATATGTATAACCGCTATAAAAAGGAAGATAATAAATAAGATATAAGCGGTAATGGTTTGGATGAGCATTGTTATTGGTAAATGAGGGAACAAAGATACTGTTACTGCTCTTTTATACAATCTCCTTCAACATTACAAACCCACCCGGTTTCTTTCTTCTTCATTCCCGGCATTTCTTTGTTTGGCTTTAATGGCATTGTTGCCAAATTTATAACTCAGCGAAATCCTGGAGCCCCTTGTATCGCCGTAACTGCGTACATTATTTTTTATACTGTTGGAATAATAAGTAATTAAAGGTCTTTGAGCGTTCAGCAGGTCTTCACCTACAAGTGTCAGGGAGAGTTTTTTTTCCAGCAATAAAAATTTCACCGAAATATCCAGCATATGCATGGTGGAGATATGAAATACCTGGTAACGGCCGGGTAACTGTACCGCATAATTCAATCCGGCAAAAATCGATTTTGATTTATTCAGGGTAAAATCGTTGTTGGTATACAGGTAGGCATTGAACCCATCCTCCGAAGCAATAAAACCGGTTTTTGATCTTACATGCTGGTAGTTCATATTAAAACCGCTAAAGCTGTTCCACCATGTCCATTTGCTGAAGTTATAATAAGAAGAAATTCCCAGCTGAAAAGTATTGGCATAGTTCACCGGGGTTTGCCGGGTAATATTGGTCACCGGATCTACAATGGATAATTCCTGTCCAAAATCCTTTACACCGGAATAATATACCGAGCTTACCCATTTTTGATTTTTGATATAGGAGAACTCCAGGTTATCAATAAATGAAGGTTGCAGGAAAGGATTGCCTTCTGAATAAAAATAGGGACTGGTACGGATCACAAAAGGATTCAGGTATTCAAAATCCGGTCTCCTGATACGCCGGCTGTAATTAAACGAAAAGGAGTTTTGCTGATCCGGTACATAAGTGATATAGGCCGTTGGAAACAACCTTATATAGTTGTTTTTATTTTCCTGGTCAAGGTTTTTTGAATAACCATTGGTCTGCGTCGCTTCCATGCGTAACCCTACCTGTGTCTCCCATTTCTCAAGCAGCTTTTTAGCGGCCGAAATGTACAGTGCTTCATTGTATTCTTTATAATTAAACTTATTGGATTGATCTGTATTCAAAACCGGTTCACCGGTATGATGATCATATACCACCAGGTCGTTATTGGTATTGGTATAAGCAATCTTTCCGCCAAAACTGATATTCGCCCATTGATAAGGTAATGTTACATCGATCTTTCCCGAATAGTTCTGCACCTTGTTAGTATTACTGTTGGTGGAAGAGAAAAAACTATTGGGTATATTATTTGTTTGTCCATCCAGTTCATTACCTGCAAAAAAACGGCGGTCTTTTTTCCTGTAGTTAAAATGATCTATATCCACCGATATGGTTTTACCGGTAGTACCCAGGGCAATGGTATGATACCAGTTAACGGAATGCATGACCGGTTTGTCCTACGCATCTGCTGCCGTGCTTATATAAGATTTTGGTAATTGGGTAGCATTATCAAAGCGGGTTGTCAGCGGGTTATTGGCTGATGTTTTATCCGTAAAACTGCCCAGGTATTTTATACCGCTGCTCCATTGCCTGGTCATCTTATAATCAACGCCCAGTCCCAAACCCCATACATCACTTACCGATTTATTCAACACTTCCTGTTTCCACCATTCGTTCGGATAATATATATGACCTTCGGAACTGGTCAATAATTTATTCCTGCTTTTATTAACACTGGCCTGAACTGCCAGGCGATTACGGTTATAGTTAAATAAACCCTGCACACTATTGCTGGCATAGGTTTTTTGGGTATAGGACGTTCCCAGGTTCGCATTCCAGCTATTTTTCCTGGCCGATTTAAGCCGGATATTGATCAGTCCGCTGTTACCCTCAGCATCATACTTTGCAGGCGGCGCCGAGATCACTTCAATACTTTTAATATTATCGGCAGGTATCGAGCGCAGGAAAGCAGCCAGGTCTTCCGGCGACATGCGTTGTAACCGGTCATCTACCATTACCAGCACTTCACCTTTTCCCACAATAGAAACCATATCGTTCTGTACCCTTACCGTAGGTGTTGCTTTCAGGGCATCCAGGGCCGTACCGCCGGTTATAGCTGTTGCATGTTCTACGTTAAAAACCAGCCGGTCTACCTTCTGCTCTACCAGCTTCTTCCTGGAAGCAATGGTTATTCCTCCCAGTTCCGCCGTTTCATTGATTGTAATTATCCCCATATCCGTATCTCCGTTCAACAACACCGTTTTATTCAAAAACTCCCGGCCAAATTGTTCAATAACCAGGCGGTAGTTTCCACCCACGTTTTTTATCACAAACAGGCCTGCACTGTCTGTAGCTGTTCTTTGTACCAGTGCAGAATCATTGCTTAATAAACTTACATATACAAACTCAACAGGTGCATGCTGTGCGTTTTCCACTTTTCCCTTAATAATAAACTGTTGTCCCGATACCCTGGCCTGGCATATCAATACCGCCAGTAAAAAAATGATCTGTTTCATACTTTTTAATTAGGGCACAAAACTGCTCTTCCGCGGCACATAAAACTATTTCTATCGACAAACCCCTCCCGTTCATCTACAAACCCGGTAAAGCCCTATCGGGCGAATGAATATCTTTGTTAAAACTTTTTCAGATGATGTATAAAGGGACATTATCCAGGCGCATGGAATGTCTGATCCATATTATTTTCTGGGCATTAACAGGCTATTTCACCTTTGTTAAAAACCCCTTGTACGCTCAATGGGTCGTTCCCGATCTGTTATATATTACCTATGCCCTGGTATTTATAGCTACCTTTTACTTTCATTACCTGGTGGTGATGAAAAGGGTATTCCGGGCCTTTCAATGGAAAAAATTATTAGCCGGCCTGTTTATCTCCTATTTATTTTTTACAGGCGCCAGGTGGCTTACCGAACAGGTGATCACCGATCTCCTGTTCAACCGGGTAAACTATATTAATCCTACATTCATCAATTACCTGTTGGATAACCTGCATTACAGCAGCATGCCCATCATCTTCAGTTCTTTTTTATGGTTCGGCATTTACTTTGTGCG
Source organism: uncultured Terrimonas sp. (assembly GCA_964445775.1). Classification (GTDB taxonomy): domain Bacteria; phylum Bacteroidota; class Bacteroidia; order Chitinophagales; family Chitinophagaceae; genus Terrimonas. Next base: position 17,555 of record CAYUMH010000026.1, on the reverse strand, counting down.
GCTGCAGGAATACAATAAAGCTATCCTGGAAGAAAATAAAAACACGGAGATCAAATTCCTGAAGGCACAGATCAACCCGCATTTTATTTTCAATATCCTGAACAATATTTACTCCATGGTTTATTTTAAATCGGATAAATCATTACCCGCTATTGAAAAATTAAGCCAGATCATGTTGTTCACTACTTATGAATCGCAGAAAGAAAAGATCTGGTTATCAGAAGAGATCAATTATATCAAAGCCTATATAGAATTGGAGCAGTTAAGACATAAAGAAACTGCTTTTGTACAACTCGATATTCAAACAGCTACGGAGCATATTGAAATACCACCTTATATTTTATCCCCGCTGGTAGAGAATGCATTAAAACATGGAGTCGCCTCTACCCAAAATCCAATCCGGGTAATACTTACTGCCAATGCGCAACAATTACATTTACAGGTAAGCAACGAAATCGGCACTCAGAAAAAAGATAAACTGGGCGGCATCGGGCTGGACAATTTAAAAAGCAGGCTGGATATCCATTTCCCCGGTACGCACCAGCTTATACTAACCAATGAGCATAACCGTTTCACTGCCGACCTTCAAATCAAATTCTCATGAAAAAGAAAATAAACTGCATCATATTAGACGACGAACCCTTTGCCGTACAGCTGCTGGCAGATTATGCATCCAAAATTCCGCAGCTAAATGTGTTGTATGCTGACAGTGATGTATTTCAAGCCATTGAAGTATTAAACAAAGAAACAGTTGACCTGATCTTTATTGATATCCAGATGCCCCAGCTTACCGGTATTGAATTAATGCAGATGTTCAATCACAAACATAATTTTATCATCACTTCGGCCTATCCGCAATATGCACTGGAAGCCTACCAGTTTCATGTGATTGATTTTATAGTGAAGCCTGTAACCTTTAACCGTTTTTACCAAAGTGTTGAAAAATACAATCGCTGGCAGGAAACCTTTCAGCAGCAGGACACCGATAATTTCCTGTTTGTAAAAGCAGACCGTAAACATTACAAAATTGCAACGGACAGTATTTTATTTATTGAAGGCCTGAAAGATTATATCCGTATCCATACTCCCGGCGAAAAGATCATAGTGCTGGAAAACATGAAGGATATAATAGAAAAACTACCCGCCAGCCAATTTGTACGCATTCATCGCTCTTATATCATTCCCTTAAACAAAATGAAAGTAATAGAAGGCAACCAGGTACAGATGAGTGACGGCACTTTTTTACCAATTGGTGAAACCTATAGAAAACTGGTAGCCGAATGGCTGGATAAAAAATAATGCCCGCTGCATATAAAAAGCCTTATACAGGAAGGACCGTTTGCATCGTCAACGGTCCTTTTTGTGTATATTTATCCAATGATCCACGGAACCGGCAGCACAATCATCCGGCTCCACCATTATTTTATGCTTTAATACTTTGATCCTCATGAGTCAGCAGGAAAACTCGCGGCGTTTTTTCTTAAAAACATCGTCGGTACTGGCAGTTTTTGCCATGATACCACGCACCGCCAAAGCGTTTTACGAAGAAGTAAAAAACTTCTTTGTACCCAATAAAGAAATATTACCGCTCAGTCTCAGCATCAACAAAAAGAAATACACGGTTAAAGCCGATACCCGCACCACCCTACTTGACCTGTTACGGGAAGAGCTGCAACTGACCGGTACAAAAAAAGGTTGCGACCATGGTCAATGCGGTGCCTGCACCGTGCATATAAACGGAGAAAGGGTATTAAGTTGTTTAACCCTGGCGGCAATGGTGCCCGGTAAAGAAGTTACCACTATTGAAGGACTGGCAAACGGTGATAAACTACACCCTATGCAGCAGGCATTTATTGAATGCGACGGTTTTCAATGTGGTTACTGTACACCCGGCCAGATCATGTCGGCTGTAGCCTGTGTAAACGAAGGCCATACCGGTTCGGTAGCCGAAATAAAAGAGTTTATGAGTGGCAACTTATGCCGCTGCGGTGCTTACAACGGTATTGTTCAATCCATTCAAAAAGTTGCATCATGAGACCATTTATATTTACCCGCTCATCCGCACTCAGCCAGGCATTAGCAAAAAAGAATAATAACACCCAGTTTATTGCCGGCGGTACCAACCTGGTTGACCTGATGAAGAAAAATATTAGCCAGCCCGAAAACCTGGTGGATATTACCACCGCATTACCCGCTAAGATCCAGGTAACCGCAAAAGGTTTACAGATCGGGGCCATGGTGCGTAACAGCGCTATTACTACTGATACTACTGTAAAAGCAAAATACCCCCTGCTGGCTAAAGCCATTTTAGCAGGCGCTTCACCACAGATCAGGAATATGGCTTCCACCGGCGGTAACTTATTGCAACGCACCCGCTGTCCTTATTTTTATGATATTACCACGCCTTGTAATAAACGTAAACCGGGCAGTGGCTGCAGTGCGCTGCAAGGTCAAAACCGCATGAGCGCTATTGTAGGTTATAGTGATCAGTGTGTGGCCGTACATCCCTCTGACATGTGTGTAGCACTTGCCGCCCTCGATGCAACGGTTACGGTTACTACTAAAAACAACCAGCAGCAGCAAATAGCTTTTAAGGACTTTCACCGGCTGCCGGAAAGCACACCCGATCGTGATAACAATTTACCGGCAAATGCCCTCATCCATTCTGTAAGTATACCGGAAAATCCTTTTAATAAAAACTATGCGTACATAAAACTGCGCGACCGTGATAGTTATGCTTTTGCCCTGGTATCGGTTGCCGCTGCTTTACAGCTAAGCGGTAATACGATCGTGCAGGCAAGACTGGCCTCCGGCGGTGTGGCACATAAACCCTGGCGCTGGACTGAGGCCGAGCAATATTTAAAAGGCAAACCGGCCACCGCTGCCTCTTTCACTGAAGCGGCCACCATTATTACCAGGGGCTTAAAACCCTTAACCCATAATGGTTTTAAGGTAGGCCTGTTAAAAGGTGCGGTTGAAACAGCCCTGCAGCAATGTATAACCATATCGCCATAATTTTTTGTAACCGGCTGCAGTGCTGCCTTCAACTTCGGTTGTGTCACTCACTGCATCGTTCCGTAATACTAATGAGCAGATTGAACGTGATAAAATGAATATCACATTTCCAAATCAACTAATTACCAAATTATCAAATCGCATCCCATGGGCTTTTTTGATGAACCATACGATCTCTTAACACCGCCGGATGATGGTCGTGTTGAAGGCATTTATAAAGTAACCGGCAAAGGGAAATATGCGGCGGAATATAAGGCCGATAATCTTTGTTATGCAGTACTGGCCGGTAGTACGGTTGCCGCAGGTACTATTAAAAGTATCAACCTTGGTAATGCCCGGCAGGTAGCCGGTGTACTGGATATTATTACGCATCAGCACAAGCCCCTGGTTCCCGGCCTTTCCGATGAGGCTAAAATAAAAGAAGCCAGGTTTGGCTTACCGGTCTTCCATACCGATAAAATTTACTTTAAAGGCCAGCCTATTGCCATGGTAATAGCCGAAACACTGGAAGATGCCACTTATGCCGCTTCACTGATAGAAGCACAGTACGATACTGAAAGCTTTACTGTTGATTTTGACAAAGCACAAGCTGCTGTTCCTTTAACCAATACCGGTAAGGAAAGAGGTTCATTAAATGCCTGGAGCAATGCGCCTTTTGTAGTGGAGGCTGAATATACCATCAAGGCCGAAGTGCACCACCCCATGGAAATGCATGCGACCATTGCCGAATGGACCGGCACCGATACTTTAAAATTGTATGATAAAAACCAGGGCGTTAACAATGTACAAAGAACTTTTGCCCGCTTATTCGGTATACCTGAAAAAAATATTGAAGTCACCAGTGAATATGTTGGCGGCGGCTTTGGCTCCGGCTTACGGGTATGGCCACATGCGCTGGCGACCATCATGGCGGCCAAGCAGGTAAACCGCCCGGTAAAACTTATGCTCACCAGGCCGCAGATGTTCAACTCAGTTGGTTACCGCCCTGCTTCCTGGCAAAAAGTAAAACTGGGTGCTACTGCCGATGGCAAATTGGCCGGCATTTTACACCAGTCTAAAAACGGCACATCCAAATATGAAAATTTTAATGAGGGCATCACCCGCGTAACAAGACTCATATATAATTTTGAAAACCTGAAAACGGATGCTGCCGTTGTACCGCTTAATTTAAGCACCCCCACCTGGATGCGTGGCCCCGGTGATTGTACCGGAGATTTTGCGGTGGAAAGTGCTATTGATGAGATCAGTTACCAGGTAAAAATGGACCCGGTAGCCTTACGTTTAAAAAACCTGGCACTGGATAAGAATCCTGAGACCGGTTTACCATGGTCAACCAACTTTATCAACGAGTGTATTGAAAAAGGAGCCAGCATGATTAACTGGCAGGAACGTAAAACAGAACCCGGGCTGTTAACGGATGGTGACTGGAGTACAGGTTATGGTATGGCCGTAGGCATGTGGAATGCCGGCCGTGGTAATGCCAGCGCAGCCATGCAATTATTAAAAGATGGTAACCTCACCGTACAAACCGCCATGACCGATATCGGGACCGGCACGGGTACTTCCATGCAGAATATTGCACATGATATTACCGGCATTACCAAATCAAAAATAAAAATTGAGTTAGGTAATTCTAACCTGCCGCCCGCCCCCAGCCAGGGTGGCAGCAATGGCTTATCATCTATCAGTGGTGCCGTGGTAGCAGCAGGCAATGCATTAAAACTAAAGCTGGCCGAATATGCAGCTAAAGAAAATGCAGTGTATAAAGATGCCAAAGCCGCCGATATTATATTATCCGACACTGGCATGGCTTATCAAAGCAGCAATAACCAGTTCATTAGTTATACCACCATTTGGGACAAAAATAATTTACAGGTTTTGGAAGTGGAAGCCAGTTCCGGCCCTGGTGCTGAACGGCAGCAATATTCTTTCTGTTCTTCGGCCGCTCATTTTTGTAAACTGAAAGTGAACCGTAAAACGGGTAAAGTAAAAATTGAAAAAATGGTGGCCGTGGCCGATGGTGGTAAAATTGTAAGCGAAAAAGCCGCTGCCAATCAAATGTCCGGTGCTGCAGTGGGTGGCATTGGCATGGCTTTACTGGAAGAGCTGATAACAGATGAACGTTTAGGCGGGTTAATTGGCGATGACCTGGCTGGTTATCATTTTGCGGTGAATGCCGATGCGCCGATGATCGATATTGCTTTTATCGGCAAACCCGATGTTAATATCAACCCCACCGGCTCAAAAGGCCTGGGCGAAGTAGGTATTATAGGAGTAGCTGCGGCTATCAGTAATGCCATCTATAATGCCATCGGTAAACGTTTACGCGACCTGCCCATTACACCGGATAAAATATTGGGCTGACAGATACAACTGTCTTACTAATTTAAACACCATTATAAAAACTATGTTTACAATTGAAGCCATTAAGGCAGCACATGCAAAAGTACAATCAGGAGCCGATTTTCCACGTTATGTACAGGACCTTATAACATTAGGTGTAAAAACCTATGATACCTATGTAACCGATGGCCATACGGATTATTATGGTGATAACGACTTTAAGATATCAACCATGCCCGTGTATGACAAGTTAACCATTGCGGCAGAGAGTAACCCGGCAACTTTTAAAGCCGACCTGAAAGCACACCAGCAGGGTAACACCGATTACCCCACTTTCTGTAGCGATTGTGCCAGGTCGGGCATTGAAAAATGGGTAATGGATATGACTAAAATGACCTGCAGTTATTACGACACTGCCGGAAATGAAATACTAGTGGAAACAGTGCCACATTAAAACTTTTCTTGTTCGGATCTCACACTGCAAAAAAGACAGGGCATTGAATAATGCCCTGTTCTTGTTAAGTGACAATCCAGGATGGTTAAAGTGATGTATCGTTTGTCAAAAGCTGTTTAATATCCTGAAAACTGCCCGTTAGTAATGGTTATATTATCCCCCGCAGCCGGGCCGCGCAGCACACCGGAAAAAGTTCCCCTTAATTTCTTTACACTGCCGGTACCACTTACACCGGTAATGGTTATGGTAAAAGATGCACCCGAGGTAGTGCCGGTCATTAAATAGGTTTTACCATTTACTTTGGTTACTGTTGCACCATCACCTGAGCTGGTAAAATTGTAGGTGCCGGTAGTGATAGCAGGATCCCTCGAAAAAATAGCCGAGAAGGAAGAAGCTTCCGCACCAAAATCATCATCACGTCCCATAAAAAATAGATACCCGCATGAATCACAATAATTGCCAGGAGTACTTTCAACAGTACAGCATTTACCCAGGTAAGATTGTTTCGTGCATTATAAACCATAACTGAACCGCCGATGAGTAACAGGTTAATGATGCCTAACGCGATAATATTCATCCGGCTGATATGCCAGTAAGCGATCTTGCGTAATAATTTTTCATACTGATCGTATGCCATATGTAAAGGCGGCTGGCAGGCCGGGTCCTGCTTTAAAAAAGCAATCTCCTCCTGTAGTTCCTTTTCCGACACATGCCATATCCTGGTATAAGTGCTCATACTGGCAGCCCGTATTATAAAACGGCTCATTAATGATTTACGCTGTAAAAATGATATGCTTCCAATGGATAAAAAATAGCATCATGATGCGTAAACAAAAAAATCCCGGCAAGGCCGGGACTAACAAGAGAGGTATCGTTTACCAATATCGTTATTTGATCACAAATTCGTAATAACCGGCCGTTACCGTAAAGGCCTGCGGATCATTGATCTTTTTATTTTGCAGGTATACTGATTTGTTTTTTACAGGAGGAAAGGTTATCACTGCCGACGAATTAGGCGGAACGGTAAGCTGGTAATGTATTTGTTTACCCACGCGTTTCCATGTCGAAATAATATTACCGTAAGGTCCCTGGTGTGTGGCGGTAAAATCTTCCAACCCTTCTATAAAATTCGGCGTAATGATCACGTTCTTAAAACCCGGATTATGCTCATCGGGTTTAATACCACCGATCCCTTTAAAAAACCAGGCCCCTATTTCACCAAACATAATATGGTTCAGTGAAAGATCACGCTCCAGGGTAATATTCCAATTCTCATATAAAGTAGTAGCACCGTTCACAATCCACCAGCCCCAGGAAGGAAACTCTCTTTGCGCTGCAAGCCTGTAAGCTGTTTGCGCCTGGCCGTTATCGCTTAATGCCGATAAGATGGCTTTGGCACCTAAAATGCCCACATCCAGGAAGTATTTATTTGCGGCTACCGAATCCGCCAGGTTAGCCGCTACTCTTTGTTTCAGGCTATCCGGTACAATTCCCCAATGTAAAGGCACGCTTAATTCGGTTTGATAACCCGAGCCGTATAAAGCTTTCTCCGGGTTTAAGTATTTGGCATTGATCGCATCTTTAATTTTTGTGGCCAGTGCCGTATATTTTATATGATCACCGGGCCTGTTCAACACCTTCGCAATTTTAGCCAGGATATTTGCATCAGTATAGTAATAGGCAGAGGAAGTAAGTTCTACCGGGCTCTTTGACCGTAAGGGCGCCCAATCCCCAAGCCCCCAATCGGTTAAGCCGGTTGGATAGCGATCCGTAATATGATCCACATACCGTTTGATATTGTCGTAGTTATCCTGCAGTATTTTTGTGTCGCCATAAAAGAGGTAAACATTCCAGGGAATAATGGCAATGGTACTGGTCCAGTCTGGCCCGTTACCCCACTCATATCCCCAGCCACCGGTTGGTATAATGGAAGGTAGTACGCCATTGGGTTGTTGCTCATCGCGGTGATCATCCAGCCATTTTTCATACACGGTAATACCATCAAAATTGTATAAACCCATTTCACTGGCTATATGGGCATCGCCCGTCCAGCCATTCTTCTCCCGTTGTGGACAGTCCGTAGGATATCCTAACAGGTTGGACAGGTAAGCCGCATTGGTAGCGGCATAAATTTTATTCACCAGCTCATTGGAGGTATGGATATTACCTGCAGGCGGCACATCGCTGTGCATAAAATACGCTACAATACTTTCTTTACTAAGGTGTAAAGGTTTATTACTGCTGATCTCTACATATTGAAAGCCTTTATAATCAAACTTAGGGGCAAATGTCTGCGGTCCTTTGCCGTTCAGCCAATATATATCAGTTGCAAATGGGTCTGTATCTCGTGTAGCTTTGGAAAGAAAGTAATCTACATTCGATTGGTCAATCCCCCCCTGTTTGTTTAATCTTTCGGCATGTATTACTCGAACCACCGTGGAGGAGTCCCCATCCAGCGTAATACGGGTGATCCCCGATATGTTTTTACCAAAATTAACCAGCCAGCTGGTATCATTTTTTTGTTGTATAGTTACCGGCAATAATGTTTCTACATACCGTATGGGCTGTAATACCTGGGCCACAATATTATTAGAGGGCGCTTTACGGTTGATCACCCTTTCCCATTTGCTGTCATCAAAATGAATCGTGTTCCATCCCGGTTGTTCTTTACGGGCATCATAGTGCTGACCGGTATAGATACTGTTGTACACTACCGGGCTTAAACTGGTCTTCCAGCTTTTATCTGTTGTGATTGTTTCTGTACTGCCGTCTGTATAGGTAATCCTCAGGTCCATACAAAAAGCCGGACGGTCGCGCCAGGGCGCTCTTTCAAAATTCCATACGGCCAGTGACTGGTGATTATACCAGCCATTACCCAATATTACACCCAGGGCATTCTGTCCGTTCTGTAATGCATCAGTTACATCATAAGTAATATACAGGTTACGTTCATCAAAGCGGGTATACATGGGATTTAAACGCTGGTCACCTATCTCCCTGCCATTAACATACAGCTCATATAATCCTGCTGCTGTAATATAGGCCCTGGCCGATTTTATTTTTTTTGCAGTGCTGAAAGTTTTCCTGAAGTAGGGGGCAGGTTTTACGGCTATACCTTTTGTATCACTGATCCAGGTGCCCTTCCAGTTACTCATTTGCATCATGCCTGTTTCAAAACTGGAAACCACAGGTGTAGTTTGTTGTCCCTGGTTATTTGTTATACGAACACTCCAATAATATTTTGTAAACGGTTGTAAGGGCTTTCCGGCATAGGTTACCAGGCTGGTCGCACCTTTTGTTTCTGGCACTAGCCAGTAGTTTCCTTTTCCCTGCTTTACTTCCAGTGAATCGGTGCCCACCATTAACTGGTAAGCCGTTTGTTGTATACCATTTCTTTTATCTGCCAGTTTCCAGGTAAAACGTGGTTGCGGGTTATCAATACCCAGCGGTGCTGTTAAATAATCGCATTTCAAATCGTATAGGGAGGATTGTCCCTGTAGAGAGATAGTAAAACAAAAAGCAATACAAACAGCCATTAACCGGATCATAAGCATAGTAGTTAAAACAAAAGTATCCGGGTAAATTACAAAAAACGCGGCAAACTATTTGTCTAAAGTTCCTTTTTATCCAAGGATGTCAACCATATATTGTCCTTACCTAATTGTTTGTTGGGCACGGATGCTGTTTCTATCACCAGTTTTCCTCCTTTAACGATCTCTTCCTGTGTTAACCAGGTACGGTTTAAAGATTTACCATTGAGTGTAAGTGTATGAAGGTATTTATTTCCCGGGGCAAAGTTTTTAACTTCAATGCTAAACGGTTTACCTTGTATATCCAGCTTTACCAGCGGGAACAATGGTACATGAACATACCACACGGGCCAGCCCACACATGCAGGCGATAAACCCGAAGCGGCTAACACATACCAGGCCGACATGGCACCCGCATCATCATCCATGGTACGGATCAAACCATCCGGCTGGTTACGGTACACCCTGTTAATAAACGGATCAATACCCCTGCTGTTATCATTAAAGTAATATTGTACTACCGTATCCTTTGCATATTTATGAATTGCCGCCTGCGATTTCCATGCCTGTGCCGTAGCATTGTACATATAAGGCACTTGTATATCCGGCTCGTTGGCATGGTTATACAGGTCCTTGTCAAAGAAAGTATCCAGTTGATCGATAAAACCATTTTCACCGCCACATAGGGCGATCAGCCCCTTCATATCAAAAGGCACAAACCAGCGATACTGCCAGATGGTACCCTGGTACATGCCCCTGGCACCTACCCTGTCCACATCATTCTTTTTCAGGTCGGCAAAGTCCTGTTTCCAATACAACTGCCAGCCGGCAGCCTGTTTACGGTAAACGGTACTTAAACTATCTTCTTTTAAAATATGCAGTATCTCCGCCATAGCCCATACATCATAACTTGACTCCAGCGCTTTATCCGGTTTTGTAAAATCGAGCTGTTTTATTTCTTTCAATAAAGAATCTTTAATCCCTGCAAAGTCAACCTTATACCCTTTCCGGTAAGCATCCAGTAATACCACAATGGCGTGTTCGGTCCTCACCGTATTGGAAGGTTCTGTTTGCGTGGCCCAGTTATTTTTACCGTAACGATATAAGTTAGCAATAGAATTAATAATATGCTGGTAACGTACCGGATCAATTAAAGAGAGTAAAGGCAATTGTGTTTTATAATTATCCCAGATAGACCAGCCATTATAGCTATCATGGGCTTGCATTTGCAATGATCCGTCAATAGCACGGTATACACCATCCGGCTCATTAATGCGATAAGGCGATTGCATGGTACGGTATAAAAGCGAGTAGAACAGATCAGCTTCTTTTGCATCACCCTGTACATTTATAAGCCCCAAAGCCTTATTCCAGTTAGCTGTGGCTTTTGTTTTTAAAGCTTGTATATTTTCTTTTGTAACAGACTGACGGGCATAGTCGGTGCTTACCGATGATATGCCCAAACGCATCGTAACCGTTTTGGTTTTAGCAGTTGGCTTAATGATGTATTTATGTTCAGCAATTTTTTGCCAGTTTATATCCTGGTCAGCTATTAAAAAGAAATAGATTGTAAAAGCCCCGTTACCACAGGTGGTCCCTGCTTTTATCCAGCCGCTGATACTGTTCTTTTCAATGGTATGCTCCTCCTCCCTGAACCCGTTTGCCAGGGCATGGGACAAGTCAAGATAAAAACCGTTATCTGTACCAGGAAAGCGGTATTCTTCTATCGCACTATTATTGATCGTAACAAAAGAAGCAGTAATTCCATTTTTAAAGCCAATAGTATAATAACCCGGACCTGCATTTTCTTTTATTTTTTCCAGCTCTTCCTTATCAGGGCTGTTACCGGAGAAGGGTTTTATTAATAAAGTACCGCCGCTTCCCATACAACCCACACCTTCTACTCTTGTATGTGTAAACCCCAGTATTTTTTTTGCCTTATGCTCATAACCGGTATGAATATGCGGGTAGGTTTGCGGGGCAATGCTTAACATACCAAAGGGCGAAGAAGCGCCGGGAGATAACTGGCCATGATCACCGGAAGAGCCCAGGAAAACATTTACTTTCTCCGTAACAGGTATTGCAGGCTGGGCAATAACCTGCCAGCCGGTAGCCAAAACGAATAATACAGGTAACACAATTGCTTTCATCATTGTAGTATCGGGGGTATTTGCAATGATACTGACAATTACAAATAAAACAGGGGATTACCTGCTGTAATTTTATGCGTTACCAAAAGATAATATGCCGCATAGCAAAATAAGTTGTAGCCGCTGACCAAAAGGGTTTAACTCCTGGTTTTGTATTTAAAGTTTTTCATTGTCCCATTTTAATATAAAGGCCTCATCCGGTTCCAGGCTACCAGTAACCAGCCCGTCAGCATACGTAAGCCTGATAAAATCATACATTCTCCTTCCTCTTTCTATGGCAACAGTTGCTACAGGATTGCCACGCTCATCCAGTTTATAAAAAATTTTCCGGTTATTAATGGCGGTAAGCATTCCTGTAGAATCATAACTATAGTTTACCTGGGCAAAGCCTCCTTTGTAGAGTACCTTCCGTTTTAATCCTCCTTCATAAACAGAAGTATACTGAACTGTTGTTTCTCCTTCATCTCCGAAGAATTGTGATACCCGCTGGTAGTTACCCTCATCTTTATACTCTTTATAACTGTCAACCCTTATCCGTTCATTCTTTACTTTGCCTAGTTGAGTAACTTTTAGCGGCTGGCCCTTATCATTATATTCATAGATGGTATAATAATCCAGCCGTGGCAAAGAAAGATCGCTGCAACTGTCCTTTATCAGCTTTCCATCCGTATTGTACACCAGTTTTTTTTCGGTGCCGATCACCGATAATTTCCTGGCGGCATAAGACCTTTCGGCTGTCAGCAACCCGTTACTATAGGTATACTCCCATCGTATAAAATGGTAAGGTTGTTCTCCATTTAAACCGGGCAGGTAAATATCCTTTTCCAGCTTTACCACATCCTTACTTACTTTCAGGAACATCCGGTCCTCCGGTATAATAGGCTGCCCGTATATAACACTTCCAAGTAATACCAGGAGTACTAAAATTATTGTTCTCATGCGGTTTATAGTTTAGTAAACATGTTACACACTAAAGCCCAGTTTAATTTTATACCGGTATATTTTCCCGTTTACTTCCTGCTCCAGCTTTAATACTTCGTTCGTTTTTTTGCTGATCCAGAAGACTTCTTTATTACCGGTACTCTCGTGTTCCATGATCCAGCAATCTACTTTTTGGTTATCATAACCTGACAGCTCTGCAGATCCGGTGACAGTATAAGCCACTTCTTTCAGTGGAACCGGTACACCCGGGTCATAAAAAGGAATTAAAAAAGTAACACCTGTTTTAAAAGGCAGGGTAGGAAAAACTTCGAGATCCAGGTGCCAGTTTAATACATATTTATCACCTACTGATTTAAATGACGACCAGATCGCCTGGTTAGATTTGGCCGTATCGGCATCGGATAAAGCTATATTATTAACCATTACCTGTTTTTTCTCCATATCTACCGTAGTCAGCGGCTTTGCCTTCCACCATGATTCATTGGTAATGGGTTTAAATGTTTTTGCATCACAAACCGATGTTACGGTATGCCATACACTGTCTTTATACTCCCACAATTGAGTAATTTTTATTACCGGCTTACCACCTTGCTCGGTACGTTCGATAGTCCTTGTCCAGAATTGTGTTTGTGAACGTGGCGCATCTTTACCCTGTTTAAAATATACCAGGTAGCGGTGTGTACCTTCTTTCAGTACTTTGGTATTAATATGTGTAGCATTGATACGGATGGTATCTTTTTTTTGAGCCTGTACGGCATGACCAACCAATACCAGTAACAGGTAGAAAATTGTCTTTCTCATATTTTATTTGATAATTTAGGTGAGTACAATCGGCAGGTAGAAATTACACCCATTTATAACTGTTGAAGATGAAAATTATTTAAACGGAAAAATGGAATTATGACTGTAACAGACAAGCTTTGCTTACATACCAGTTCTTGCCGGATATTATTTTTTTTATTAAAATATCACGGTTGGCGCAGGCTTTGAAAAACTTCCGGACGCATCTGCTGTTGCTACCGTGGACGACAACTGACGTCCATCGCGTTTTACTACGACAGTTACTTTTTGGCCAGGAACACCGCCATTACCGGATATAGCTATAATGGCGGACGTTACATTAGAAGCATACGTAATTTCTTTGTTCCAGGCAGTCGTTACCGGGTCATTAGCAGTTCCGCCTGATGCTGTGGTATAAGAGGCAAATAAAGTTCCCGTAAAAGCGCCTGATAACTCGTACCGTAAAGTACGGCTGTTGGTTTTATCTTTTTTACAGGAAAATAAGAGCATAAGCAATATGCTTAATAAGATGCTGATTTTTTTCATTAAATATCTTTTACTCCATGTTTCGTTATAATGATGCCGGTACAAAACCGAAACAAATGTAATATTACAGTACCATCAGGAATTGCTGATTAACCTAAGTTAATAAACGAAGCATAGGCTAGACTAATGATCATTTTATCGGCTATAATGCTCTTTCAATTTCCGCATTAATAATCGTACACCATTTATTACTCCGGAATGGAAAGCATTTGTAAATATGATATACCCGGTGTATTTTTCCCGGTCAATGGCAACCAATGTATAATAAGTTCCGGCGGTACCTGCATGTGTCGAATAATCAGTGTTATTTTCATAACTATTATACCAGCCAAGGGCATAATCGCTGATACCTTTGTGCATAAACCTGTAAGTAGCTCCTTTCAAATAATTGGAGTGCCCTTTCAGTCCTTGTAAATTAAGCTGGAGATACCGTATATAGTCCTTGAGTTTAATATTGATATCACCGGCGGGTTCAGTAAAATCAAGGTGATAATCACTGTCAGAAGGAACGGGGATCAACGTATCATTAACCCACGAATGTCCCCAGGTATCTTTCACTTTTTGGTTTTCAGGCCAGGAAAGTTTAATGTTTAAATGAAGTTCCTGGTTAAACACGCTTTCAACCAGTTCTTCCCAGCTTTTGTTACTTACTTCTTCAACCATTAATGTTGCCAGGGTATATCCCGCATTGGAATAAACAAAAGCATGAGCTGTATCTTTTTCAACCGGAGGTAAGGCCAGCACGAACCTGGCAAAAGCCTTTCTTTTTTGTTGAGCCGTTCCTGTAAAAGCCGGAATAACCGGGTCATTCTCTCCCAGGAAGGGAGGCACTCCCGCCCTGTGAGATAACAATTCCTGTAGTGTTATTGTATAATAACCGGCATTAGCACTATCCCTCCATTCGGGGAAAAGATCAAAGAACCTGCTGCCCCAGTTTAGTTTTCCCTTTTCCACATAACGGGCAATAATAAAAGCCGTCATGGCTTTTGTATTAGACCCGATATGAAAGCGGTCATTCAATGTTGCCGTATCCGGCAATGCAACTGAATGATACCCTGTTGCCTGCATTTCCAGTATTGAGTTACCGGTAACAACCGCATAACTAAGTTCCGGTATGCCGTATACTTTCCGGATCGAATCAGCAAACTGCAGGGTGCGCTGAGCCATCAGTGGAAGGGAGCCAATAAAGAAGGCCAATATTATACCAGTTATCTTTTTCATTCTTTTTTAATTAATAAGAACATCTTCTTACAGATATTTCACTTTCATTGTGGCAACTGCTGTTTTAAAAATATAATACTACTGCATTCCCGTCTTTCGGCAATTACCTTAAGTTAATAAAGTATCCTGGTATTTTATACCAAATTCATATATGTTTTATCACTACATTGCCTTTCTTATGCCCCTGGTCAACATATGTATGCGCAGCTACTAACTGATCAAATAAATACACCCTGTCTATAACCGGCAACAGTTTTTCCTCCTCGATCATTTGATGTAGTAGTTGAAGGTAGCTCATTTTTTCACGGGTAATGGCCCTAACAGAAACAAATACTCCCTGTTTATTCAGCAATGGCTTAAGCCGGGATGCAGGCACCTTCGCAACCGCGTCCATAACAATATCAAACTTTTGCTTGCAGGCATCGATAGCCCCTGTTGTATAATCAAGGAAAACATCTGCACCAATAGATATTACCAGTTGTTTATTGGCTGCACTGCAAACAGCCGTAACCTGTGCACCGTAATACCGGGCAATCTGCACGGCATAAGTACCAACGCTACCCGAAGCGCCATATACCAGGACTGTTTTACCGGCCCCTATTCCTGCTTTCAGTAATAATTGCAATGCGGTAATACCGCCTACAGGAAGAGCAGCAGCCATTTCAGAGGAAAGCGTCCGCGGCTTTATCGAGATCAGTCCTTGCCGCCATTTTTCCGGAACACATAAATAATCCGCATATGCTCCCTGTTTTAAACCGCTGGTAGTACCATATACTTCATCACCCGCTTTATAAAGCTGCACATCCTTTCCTACCGCCTGTACTACACCTGAAAACTCAGCACCAAGAACAGGATGTACAGGCCCCCTGATACCAAATTGCAAACGCAGAAGCAGGGTGAACAGTACCGAGCCCGGAAAAAAACCATTACGTATGTGAATGGCTGCAGCTGATACTGTAGAAGCATGCACCCGTATTAATATTTCTTTATCCCCGGGTACGGGCCGTGGCATATTTACCAACTGCAACACCCCGGGGCCTCCGTATTGTTTACAGACTATAGCTTTCATATTAATGGATGACTGATCCTTTTTCATATTGATTATTCATATTTTGCAATACTATGAAGCGATAAGCTTCCGGCCTGTTCACTTAAGTTAAAAAGCAGCACAATAGTTATACTTTAACCCGGAACCCGTTTTAAAAGCGGATGTAACCTGTTATTGCAAAGCAGCGTCATATCAAACATGAGTCATTACCGTTTTCCAATTCTTGTCTTTATTGTATTTATTTCAATAAGCAATTCATTTACTATGCTTTATGGCCAAACGCTGAGCCATAGTATTGATAGCCTGTTATATCAGCGTATCACAGATACCAGCGGGCCCGGTGCCGTTTTTATGGTCGCCAAAAAAGGAAAAATTGTTTACCAGAAAGCGGTAGGGAAAGCGAACCTCGAACTGGATGTTAGCATGCAAACAGACAATGTTTTCCAGATAGGGTCCATGACCAAACAATTTACAGCAGTAGCCATTCTAATGCTGGAAGAGCAGGGTAAGTTAAAGGTTACCGACCCTCTTTCCCGGTATATACCCGACTATCCTGCCGGCGATAAAATAACCATCCATCATTTACTCACCCATACTTCGGGAATAAAAGACTTCACCACCATGAAATCACTTTCAACTATCGCTCAAAAAGAAATGTCCTCGGAGGCGATGGTTAATTTTTTTAAAAATGAACCGGCCGATTTTGCGCCGGGTGAGAAATTTGCCTATAATAATTCGGGTTATGTATTGCTGGGTTATATTATTGAACTGGTTTCGGGAGACAGTTACGAAACCTTTATTCAGCAAAAGATATTTGCTAAAGCAGGCATGAAAAACTCGGGTTATGCCAGCGACCGTAAAGTGATCAGGAAACGGGCTTACGGTTATCACAGGAAAGACTATGGCTATGTCAATAAAACCGTTATCAGCTTCAGTGTTCCCTTTTCCTCGGGCTCTCTTATGTCAACTGCTGGTGATATGCTTATATGGCAAACGGCCCTGAATAAGAACCTGTTGTTAAATGCCAATAGTACTAAAAAACTATTTACCAATTATACTTTAGCAAATGGCAAAACCATTTCCTATGGGTATGGCTGGCACCTCAGGGATATTAACGGCACTGCCAGCAGGGAACATGGTGGCAGTGTATTCGGCTTTAAATCAATGGGTGTGTATATCCCGGAAAAGGATATTTATGTCATTGGCCTGAGTAACTGCGATTGTATCTCTCCTACTGAGCTCACCCGGGAAATTGCGGGCCTGGCATTAAAAGCCAAATAGTTATTTTGTGACTATCCTTTTGCGTAACCTGCTCAGTGATTGTGGGGTAATGCCCAGGAAACTGGCCAGCTGGTACTGTGGTACCCTTTGCAAGAGGTCGGGCCGGGTATCCAGTAAATGCAGGTATCTTTCCTCGGGAGATGAGATTTTAAAGTTATCAAACCTTGCCTGGTTCTCCGCTACCCGTTGCTCGGACATAATACGGCACAGGCTTTCAAAAAAGGGAAATTTTTCAAAATTAATAC
>CAYUMH010000025.1:0-41913 GCA_964445775.1 uncultured Terrimonas sp. | reverse complement strand
GTTTTCAAATTATTGTTCAGTCTTTTCAATATTGGAATGTTTTTTGCCATGCAGTGTAAAAACAACTTTATGAAAAAAGTATCGCTCTTTTTAGTGAGTGCCCTGTTGTTAACGGCGGGTTTTATGGCCTGCAACAAAAGTGATAAAACCAGTGACGGAACGGCCCGGCTGCAGGTATACCTGACCGATGACCCGGCGCAATATGAAAAAGTGTTGATTGATGTACAGAAAATTGAGATACATTCCAATGTGGACGGCTGGGTAAGCTTTAACCTGTTAAAGCCCGGAGTATATAATTTACTCGATTTTACGAATGGATTAGATACGTTGATTGCTGATATAACCCTGCCTGCCGGAAAAATTTCACAGATGCGTTTAATATTAGGCGCTAATAATTCCGTGGTAATTGACGGAGTTTCTCATCCGCTGGCCACTCCTTCGGCCCAGCAAAGCGGTTTAAAGTTTAATATTCACCAGGATCTTCAGGTAAACGGTTCTTATCGTGTATGGATTGACTTTGACGCAGCCCGTTCCATTGTTGTACAGGGAAATGGCAACTATTCTTTAAAACCTGTTATTAAAACCTATACCGAGTTAACGGATGGTAAAATTAAAGGCATCGTGTTGCCCCTTATTGCCAGGCCGGTGGTATACGCCATTAATAATACGGATACTTCGGCGGCCATTCCCAATGCAGCCGGTTTTTACCTGTTCAGCGGTTTACCCGAGGGTACTTACAAAATATGGATTGATGGAGATGCTACTGCTGGCTTTAATGATGCGGTGATTGAAAATGTAACGGTGCGTTTTGGTGTGGTAACAGATGTAGGTGTTACTACTTTAATACCTTAACATAATTATACCAACAACATTATATTAAAACGGCCCCGGTTACCGGGGCCGTTTTAATTATCTAATGATATATTCAATACTGATGTATCGTTTTATTTGTTCCTGATCAGTCCCGTGGTTTGCACTACCCAATCGCTATCGGTGTTTAAAAAAATATCCGGTTTAATGCCATAATCTTCATAGGGCAAAAGAGAAGCGCCATTCTTCATATCGGTAGCATATATCAAAAACTGCTGGCTGGGTAATTTAATGGTATTACCATAATTACTGCCATAGGCCAGCATGCCCTTGGTGGTTTGCCCCAGTACCACCACATTGTTTAATTTTTTCAGCTTCAATAATAATATTTCTGCTTCGCTGATGGTACCATTGTTCACCAATACATATATTTTCCCTTTGCCGGAATAATCCTGTAAGAGTTTATAGTACTTTTTACTTTCCTTCTCGGCCCCACCCTCATTATCCCTGAGATCTAATACCAGGTAAGAAGCGGATAAATTTGCTTTGATAGAATCGTAAAAGTTTTTGGAGGCTTTACTGGTCTTACTGTTGGCCTGGAAACTCTGTATCAAAAGATATTGTATGTCCTCCCCGATATTTTCAAGACGGAACTTTGTACCGGTTTTAGGCAGGCTGACAAAATCCGTTGCCGGTATGTTTTTGGTATAGTTGCCCTGGAAGAATGAACGGTAAAAACTGCTGTTCACCAATGCCCCGTTTGTATATTTTTCAATGGGTTGAAGTATGAAGTTTTTAGTGTAAGGGTGTGCATAGATGGCTTTGTAATGATGCCTGTCCTGTTCATAGAGGTGTGCCGCTATCTGCCCTTTTTTCCAGAAATTCAGCTCCGAATCCATGATAATGCCAACATATTCTTTCTCCTTCACCCGGAACAGACCTATCGTATAAAATTTGCCATAATGATAAATGCCTTCTACTGAATCAGCCGGTTTAGCCGCCAGTGCCTGTTTTAAAGAATCAATATTGATGTTATACGAAGGGTAATTGTGAAAAGTACCGGTTTGTACAAAACTATCAATACTGGCCTTGCTCCGGAAGGTATGATCATCGGCCTGTTGGTAAAAAAGCATATGATTGTCCCGTACCGGGAATAATAATTGCGCCAGGTTATAGAAGTACTGATAGCTATGCACATCTGTAACCGTATCAGCCAGTAATTGATTATACAGATCCTGATAAGCCGCTTTTTTTGAGCCTGTTATCTGCGCTTTATAGGATTTTGTTTTTTCAATAACGGCTTTCAGGGCGTTGAGATCGGCCTGGTAAGTATGCTGTGCCAGTAAAACCTGTGTCAGTAAAATAAAACAGCCAATGGATAATATACTTTTCATGGTTTAAAAACGGGCTGGTGAACAAATAGGAGATGTCTATTTTACCTTGTTTAAATAGTCCAATACATTTACCGGCTTGTATTTGGGGCTGCGCTGTAACCACATATTAAAAAACGCCGTGTGAGTGGCTCCCATTAATATAAATACCCTGTCCTCTTTTTTCAAATCTACCTGGTTGATATTGGAATACATCACCAGGTTACGGTGATAAAACTTAGCAGCTTCCTCCGCTCCTTCCGCCTTTCCTTCTGTTGAAATATGGGTGAGCATATCAGCATTGATATTCATTAGCATATCCAGGTACTGCGGGTGATTGGCCATTTTTAAATGATCCAGTACGGTCATCTTATCTTCGGGATATTTTTTGTCCAGTGAGTCCAGCATACGCATATACCCTTTTATGGTGGTTGTGTCTTTGTATTTAATATAATTCCCGATCATATAGTTATAACCTTCTTTATAATCTACCCCGTAAATGCGTTGGGTATTACTTAAACGGCCCACTTCATAAGCCAGCAGCTGAATTTCCGACGGGTGTTCAAATTTCATTTTCGGATTTTTCAGGTAAGCATTGTATTCATTTTGCAGGGTGGTATTATAGGATGCCGGTCTTTCTACCAATATAACGGTAGGCTTAAATTCGGCAATGGCCTTGGCAATGGCATGTACCCGCCGCACGTTCTCCGCATTATGTTCGTCAAATTCCGTTTTATTGGCATCCGATGTAAAGCCCATATGAAAGCTGCCCATATTGAATACGGCAATGGCGGTATCAAACTTGGTGCTTACGGCCAGTGGTGGTTGTGCCAGTACAGGTTGCAGGCTGCATAACATGATAATAGCGGTAATAATTGTTTTCATCGTAAAAATTTATAAAAATGAATGAATAATATTGGTGTGGCAGGTTGACAACACAAAAATTGTCCATAAATCCCGCTGATAAAAGTTTTTTCGGCAAACCCCTTTTGTTTTTCTGCAAACCGGTTCCTCCATTCGGGTGGTCTGTATTACTTTTATAAAAATTTAGGCCATGTCGTATCAACGATCTTTATCAGTTAAAAAAGAAGTCATTATACATATTGTATTCTGGCTCATAGCGGCCTATTTTACCCTTATAAAATTTCAAAATACAAAGCTGGAGCTGGTGCCCCTGCATGTTTTTGAAATAACCTGGGCCTTCATTTTTGTCAGCAGCTTTTATTTTAATTATCTGCTGGTATTACCCAGGCTTATCAGGCCTTTCAGGTGGAAAAAAGTGTTTACCGGGATCTTGTGTAATATTGTATTCTTTATACTACTTCGTTATTTACTGGAGGAAGTACTGGCTTATCGCTTATTCGGATTTAAGAATTATTTTGAAGGTACGCCGCTGTGGTATTATATATTTGATAACCTCTACTATGGTACCCTGCCTATGATACTGAGTACCTTTTTCTGGCTGGTGATCTTTGTGATCCGTTTGTACGACTATAACAATTATATTGTGGAAGAACAAAAGAGTACCGAGATCAAGTTTTTAAAGGCCCAGATCAACCCCCATTTTATTTTTAATACCCTCAATAATATTTACTCGATGGTGTATTTTCAATCGCCGCGGTCTTTCTCCGCTATTGAAAAACTGAGCAGCATCATGCGGTTCACCACCTATGAATCGCAGAAAGAAAAGATCAGGCTGACGGATGAGCTGAATTATATACAATCTTATATCCAGCTGGAAGAGTTAAGACATGAACAGGAAGATTTTGTAAACACCAGCATCATGATCAGCGATCAGCAGATCATGATACCGCCCTATATCCTCTCGCCCTTTGTAGAAAATGCATTAAAACACGGGCAGGCTTCCCCAGAAACGCCCATCCAGGTACAGTTACAAGCCACTGCCAATACCTTAACCTTTACGGTAACCAATACCATTGGCCAGCAGAAGAAGGACAAGCTGGGCGGCATTGGCCTGGAGAATGTAAAACGGCGCCTGGAAATTTACTATCCCGGTAAACACCAGCTGGCTATTCACCAGGCGAATAATATCTTTACCATACAACTGTCTATACAATTAGCATCATGAAAACAATAAGCTGTATCATACTCGATGATGAGCCGCTGGCGGTAAAGCTGGTACATGACTATGCCCAAAAAATAGCGGAATTGCAGGTAGTATATGCCGGCAGTGATGTGTATAAAGCCATTGATATATTGCGTAGCCAGGAAATTGACCTGATCTTCCTTGATATCCAGATGCCCGAACTGACGGGCATGGAGATCATGCAACTGTTTAACAAGGATCATAATTTTATTATTACTTCGGCCTACCAGGAATATGCACTGGATGCCTACCAGTTTAAAGTAGTGGATTTTTTGCTGAAGCCCATCACTTTTAACCGTTTTTACCAGGCGGTGGAAAAATTTATACAATGGCAGCCGGGTGTGCAGCCTGCACCGGTGGCTACCGGTCACCTGATGGTAAAAGCCGACCGCAAACACCACCAGGTAGCCCTGGATAGTATTTTATATATTGAAGGGCTGAAAGATTATATCCGCATTCACACATTGGACGATAAGATCATTGTATGGGACAATATGAAGGATATATTGGAAAAACTACCGTCACAGCAGTTTATCCGTATTCACCGTTCCTATATTATACCGGTTAACAAAATAAAGCTGATTGAAGGGAACCGGGTACAGATGCAGAACCTGGACTACCTGCCCATTGGCGAAACCTATCGCAAAATGATGGCGGACTGGTTGGGGAAGTATTAATAACAAGGGTAATTTTTTGACAGTTCACTGTAACCTTTCTTATCCCCTTTCCGTTCAAGCTAAAATCAAACGATGAAAAAGCTTTTTACCGGATTTTTTCTGCTTTTAACAGCATTTATATATGCCCAGCCAGGCCTTGTGGTTTCGGATATTGCTACCACAGAACTACGGGTAATGGAAAACAGCGGTAACCTGGATAGTACTGCGCGGGCTAAAATATTTATTGACTCCATCTATACACCTTACCGTCAGTTCTGGAACGGGTACCTGGGCGAAGGCCCGGATGTGGCCGGCTGGCTGGACGAGGCCATGCCATTACTGGATCAGTGGAAACAGAAAAATGCTGTCATCAGCAGCACCCAACTGGTGAAAGAGCTGAACGAGGTAGCCGGCCATTTGGAAAAAATGACCGGTTATAAAGCTTATGGTAACTGGTATATAGTTTTTGGTCCGGCCTGGACTGATTTGGGTGGCTTAGGCGATTTTGCCATGTTGATTGACCTGGCACACAAAAGCAACACCACAAATGAACGATTGCTGCGGATGTTCCCACATGAGTTAACCCACCAGATCATGACCAATGTAAATACCCATAAAGATTCCACTGCTATGGGGCCCATTATCGGTGAAGGCTTTGCTGTATGGATGAACCAGTATTACTGGAAAGATAAATACACCCTGGCCGAAAACCTGGGCTTTACCCAGGAAGAGCTGGCGACCTGTGATAAGAACCTGGATAAACTAAAACAGTTTTTGGTAACGCATAAATATACTACCGATACACAGATGATCGACGTATTCAGAAACCGGGGTACAAAATTAAATCCCCAATTACCGGGCGCTATCGGGTATTACCTGGGTTATAAAATTATAGAAGCCTATATAAGAAAGGTTGGTGAAAATGCCTGGAAGGATGTATTTATAAAATCACCGGCAGCAATTTATGAGCAAAGCAAATTTGCCGATTAATATATTGCAAACCTTATAATCCCTTTTCGGCTTAGTCGTTTTAATGTATTA
This sequence comes from uncultured Terrimonas sp., assembly GCA_964445775.1. Lineage (GTDB taxonomy): Bacteria > Bacteroidota > Bacteroidia > Chitinophagales > Chitinophagaceae > Terrimonas. Next base: position 35,929 of record CAYUMH010000025.1, on the reverse strand, counting down.
ACTTTGCAGGAAAATTTACCCGCATGAAACAAATAATAGCTTCAGCATTTGTAATAATGAGTTTATCGGTTTTAACGGCCTGTAATAACCAGGCTGAAACAAAACAGGAAGAAAAACCTGCTCCCACTGAAACCACCACGGAACCTAAGGCCGGGGAAATAGAGATCAGTGTAACCGGTAAGATCACCGGTATTGAAAAGGGCAAGGATGGTTATATGGCTACCCTCGAAGACTCAACGGGTAAAAAGTTTACCGCTACCATTAGTATTGTAAACCTGCAAAAAAGCGGCGGAACCTATAAAGCACATAAAGTGGGTGAAACCATCACAGTAAAAGGACCGGGATGGAGTGATTCAACCGGTAATACCTTTATTATGGCAAAGCAATTGAATTAATCAATTGCTTTTTTATTTATACATTTTCTTTAGTAACTTAAGGTGAATTATAAGGTTATTAAATGTTAAGTAATGGACTATATTGACTATTACCAGGTGCTGGGCATAGATAAAAAAGCCACAACAGACGAGATCAAAACTGCCTACCGGAAACTGGCCCGGAAACACCATCCTGACCTGAACCCGAATAATCCTGAAGCAGAAAAACGTTTCAAAGAAATTAATGAGGCCAACGAAGTATTAAGCGACCCGGATAAACGTAAAAAATATGACGCTTACGGCGCTAACTGGAAACAGGCAGAACAGTTTGAGCAGGCAAAACAACAACAATCTTCCGGCGGTGGTAATCCTTTTGCAGGAAACAGCGAAGGTTATTATTCCTTTGGTGAAGGAGAGGATTATTCCGATTTTTTTGCTTCCATGTTTGGTAATGCCGGCCCCCGAAGCAAACAAACCCGCTTTAAAGGCTCCGATTACCGGGCTTCTTTACAACTTAATTTATCGGATGCGTATAAAACGCATCAGCAAACATTTACGGTGAATGGAAAGAATATCCGCATTACCATACCGGCCGGTGTAGAGAACGGCCAGGAAATTAAAATTGCGGGCTATGGCTCGCCGGGTATGAATGGAGGTCCGAATGGCGACCTGTTTATCACCTTCACCATTCAAAACAATACCAACTTTGTACGTAAGGGTAATGACCTGTATGCTGATATTCCTTTGGATCTTTATACTGCCGTTTTAGGCGGAAATGCCGTTGTGGATACGATGGATGGTAAGGTGAAGCTGAAAGTAGCACCGGAAACACCCAACGGCACAAAAGTGCGGTTAAAAGGAAAGGGTTTCCCTGTATATAAAAAGGACAATCATTTCGGTGACCTGTATATTACCTACCAGGTTCAGGTACCGCAAAACCTTACGGAGAAAGAAAAAGCATTATTTCAACAGCTCGCCCGGGAGCGCCAACAACAATAATTATGCAAACAGCCAATAATATCACTGTACAGGAATGCTGCATGCATTATCACATTGAAACCAGTTTTGTACATTCTTTGCAGGAATACGGGTTAATAGAGATCGTACACAGTGAAGAAGAACAATATATTCATTACGAACAACTGGCATTGCTGGAAAAATACATTCACCTGCATTTCGACCTGGAGATCAATCTCCAGGGAATGGATGCGATTACACACCTGCTGCAACATATTGAAACGCTGCAAACGGAAGTGAAAAACCTGCGTAATGAACTGGGAAAGTAACGGATATAAATTAGGATGAAACGAGTTAGATTTTTTTATTAATTGTTTGGTATTGATGATCTGACAGTTTGATGAACACATTTGTTTAAGTGTGTTGTTCTTTGGCTGTTTAGGTTAATTGATCTAACTTCAATACCGCACATTCTATTTTCCTCATTAACCATAAAACCTATTCGTATGTCTACACCTGTTAAGCTGAAGCTTTATGGCGTTAGCCGGGAGCTGAGCAGTTTTGAGCCCGAACCTTATCTCCAGTTAGAAGAAGTGATTGACCTCAGTGTTACTAGAAGCGACAAGGAGGAAAAAGAAATTGAATTAACGGACGATGATTTTATTGAAGTGGTATTTGATGATGATACCACCTGGTTTGGTGATAAGGAGACATTATGGGAACTATTTCCCAATATGGAAGTAAAAAACAGGTCGGGATCCAGTGTCGCCATATTACCCGAATCACTGGAAGGTGATGAAGAAACAAGAGGCATCCTGAAAAAACTGTTTCCCCGGCTCTTTAAACGGTTCTCCAAAAAAGCAGTGGATAAAACCGTTAAACAACTGGCTGAAGAATTAGAGAATAATGCGCTGGATAATAAAATAGGTCTTTATAAACTTGCCAAAGATTTTACACTTCATCCCTTTACAGTTACTTCCTCCGATCCTCTTCCCCATTATCTTTTATTCGTTCATGGAACGGCATCCTCCACTTCGGGATCATTTGATAAAATAACAGGTTCCAAAGAGTGGGAACAAATTACAGATAAATATGGTGATAATATACTGGCTTTCCAGCATCGCTCGCTTACGCAGGGCCCTTTAGAAAATGTGCTCGAACTGATTAACAAATTGCCGGTCAATGTGTCCCTTGATATTATATCGCAGTCCCGTGGTGGTTTGATCGGGGAACTGCTGGTACGTTTTATTGAAGACCCGGGTGGATTTTTACCGGCCAGTATCAGTTTACTGGAGAAAGAAAAGAGAACGGCTGACCTGGCAATGATTGAAAAGATATCGGAGCTTATTAAAACAAAAAATATTGTCGTTCGTAAATTTGTCCGTTCTGCCTGTGCCGGCAGAGGTACTTCCTTAATGGGTAAAAGAGTCGATATCTTTATTAATACCCTGCTTAATCTTATCCGGCTCTCCCCTTCGCCTGTTGTATCGGTTATTGCCGGTGCGTTAAAAGCCATCATTGCCAATGTTTTAAAAACAAGGAATAACCCGGATGTATTGCCGGGCCTGGAAGTACAGGCTACTGATTCTATTTTTGTTAAAATTTTAAATACACCTAAAAAATTATCAGGCGATATTATAGAAGGTTTTGATAACCGCCTGATCGTTATCTCCGGTGACAGCGAATTCAGTTTTTCGCTGAAAGGCCTGCTGGTTATATTATCCAACTACTTCTTCAAAAGAAAAAGAAATGATTTTATAAACGATACGGCTTCGATGTATTATGGTGCCAAAAGAAAAAATGCCATTCAATATTATTTTGACCAGGGCAAGGATGTACACCATTTTAACTATTTTAAAAACGACAAAACCCGGGGCGCTATCTGGACGGCACTGAGTACAGAGGGTGATGTGATCCCCGGCTTCAAAACCTTATTGCCGGATAATTTTGAAGAAATAGAAAGGGCCGGCATCTTTGGCCTGGAGTATGGCCGGTATTTCAAAGAAAATGTGTCGGGTAAAAAACCGATCGTTATTTTGTTGCCGGGCATCATGGGCTCTTTCCTGGAACGGAATGATAAGAATATTTGGATCAACTATTTCAATTTCGTTATAGGCGGACTCAAGCATATTGCTATCGATAAAAATGGCGTAAAAGCTACAGGCCTTATCAAAACTTCGTATAAAGATCTGGGCGCTTACCTGGAAGTCAATTATGATGTAGTAACCTTTCCGTTTGACTGGCGGCTGAGCTTAACAGAAGCTGGTAACCAGCTTAACAGTAAGATCACTGCCTTAATGCAATACAAACAACCCATTAAACTGGTCGGGCATTCTATGGGCGGCCTGGTGATAAGGGAACTGATGGTTAATCATACAGCTACCTGGCAACAACTCAATACACAGAATGATTTTATTACGGTGTTATTAGGCACACCCTGGATGGGCTCTTATCGTATACCTTATGTATTAGCCGGTTTGGACGGTATTATCAAACAACTGAACCTGATCGATATTGCTCATTCCATGTCTGAGCTGATTGACCTGTTTATTAAATATCCCGGTTTACTGGAATTATTACCTATTGGTATTAATGATATTGATTTTTCTAATAAGGAGGTCTGGAACCACTTTCAACCACTTACCGGTTATAACTGGAGCATCCCGGATGATAAACAATTGACAGCATTTAAGGATTTTCGTACCAATGTGCGCAATAAGATAGATGGTATTGATTATTCTAAAGTGGTTTATGTGGCAGGCAGGGATAAATCCACCATTGATGGTTTTTATATTGAGCACAATACCCTGAAGTTTACTGAAACACCTTATGGTGACCAGAGTGTAACCTGGGCTTCGGGTATACCCACAGGTATAAACAAAGAAAAAAATCTTTACTATACCGATGTATCGCATGGGGCATTGGCCTGTGATAACAGCCTGTTTGCCGGTATCAGGGACCTGCTGAACACCCGTACTACCGGCTCTTCTGCTTTTTCCCGTACGCCCCCGGCTACACTCAGCACTAAAAGATCTGTTAATGCAAAAGAAACCTTTGTATTTGAATCAGGTGAAAGAGGAGTGATACAGAATATACTGGGCATTAATACTTACGAAACGCCGGAGCAGGCATCCTCTCCTATTCTGAAAATAACAGTCAGCAGGGGCGATCTTATTTTTGCAAAATACCCTGTGATGATCGGGCATTTCCTGAATGACGGTATTTACAGTGCCGAGCGGGTGGTAAATAAATACCTTGACAATGCCCTGGCCTTTAAACATGCTTTAGGTATTTATCCCGGCGCTGTGGGCACTTATGAATTCTTTAAAGATGAAAACATTAACTCTCCTTTTCCCGGAACCCTGTTAATTGGAATCGGTCAATGGGAACACCTGAATGTATACCAGCTTTCCAAAGCGGTTGAAAAAGCTGTATCAGGTTACCTGATCAGTGAATGGTTACCCCGTATAAAGCAACAATCAGTAAGCAAACAGGTAATTGGTATTTCCGCGGTTTTAATAGGCGCGGGTTATGGCCGTATACCTATAGAGAGCTCGTGCAGGGCCATTATACAAGGTGTGGTAAATGCCAATAAACGGGTAGCGGTTACTACCAACGAAGATAACCTCTACATCAGCGAGCTGGAGTTTATGGAACTTTTCCAGGATAAAAGTGTGAGTTGTTTTTACAGTATCAATAAACTCATTTCTTCCGAAAACAGTGGTCTGAACCTGGCTTTTACTAAAAAATCGATACAGGTACTGCCCGGTTCCCGATCCAGGATAATGACTGAGAATGAATCGGAATGGTGGAGCCGTTTAAGTATTATTTCCAGTAAAGTTTATCCTGTTCCGGGAGATGAAACGCAATGGGAAAGGGTGTTAAGCTTTTATTCCAGTACCGCCAGTGCCCGCGAGGAGAAAAGAGAGTTGAACAGCAATCTGCCTTTAATAGAAAACCTCCTAAACGAAGTATCGCTGAACAGGCGCTGGAGCTATGAAAAAGCCCGGGCCATTTTTGAACTGATGATTCCTAAAGATTTTAAGGAAAATATCAGGCGTAATGCCAACCTGCTGTGGGTATTGGATAAATATACGGCATCGTTTCCCTGGGAACTGATGCAGGTGGGCAGTAAGGAGGAAAAACCATTGTGCATCTCTTCTAAAATGATCCGTCAGCTGGCTACACAGGATTATACCATTGAGCCCAATATTACCAATAGCAATAGTGTGCTTATTGTTGGTGATCCTGACCTGGCCGGTTATACAAAAGCCGGGCAATTGGATGGAGCAGCGAGAGAAGCAGAAGAAGTATATAAAGGCATTACGCGGTTGAATGCAGGATTGCAGGTGGAAGTGCCTGTGATCAGGGGTAATAGCGATGATATACTTACCGCTTTATTTAAACAGGATTATAAAATATTGCACCTGGCCGGGCATGGCATTTTTAACGAAAAACGGGAACATGAATCAGGCATGCTCATTGGCAAAAAAGCCGGGCTTGATGAAGTTGTATTACTCACGCCCCGCCAGATTGCACAACTACCTAACCCGCCTGAACTTGTTTTTGTTAACTGTTGTTTCCTGGGACGTATAAACCCGTATGCCGAAGAATTATCTGCCAGCCGGTTCAGACTTGCAGCCAATATTGGTACACAGTTAATTGAAAGCGGAGCTAAAGCGGTAGTAGTAGCGGGCTGGGAAATCGACGATAATGCCGCCCTGTTTTTTGCAAAAGTGTTTTATGATAACATGTTACAAAATAAAACCTTTGGTGAAGCAGTGTACCGGGCCCGGGTACACGTATATGAGCATTTTCCCAATAGTAATACCTGGGGTGCTTTTCAATGTTATGGTCAGCCTGATTATACACTTGGACTGATGCAAAACGAAGCAGGCGGTAATACACCAAGGCAATACAGTATTGTGGTAGAGGCCCTGAACGACCTTGAAAACCTGCTGAGTAAATGTGATGTACCTTTTTATAGCGTTACTGAATTAAAAACTGAACTGCGGCTTATTGAAGAAGGAGTGGCAAATGCAGGCTTTGTATTACCCGATATTATAGAAAAGCTGATGAATATAAGCTGGGAGCTGGGAGAAACGGAGAAAGCCGCTGCCCATGGTAAAAGTCTGTTTGAACAAAACAATGCAGTATACGAGGTAAAATCACTGGAACGATACCAGCAGATATTACGCAGGCAGGCCATTGAAACGGTGGTCAATAAACATAACCCTGCTAAAGAAGAAATAGAAAAAGCGGCCCCCTTAATAGATATAGCGCTTCGCAACATAGAAAGTCTTTTAATGATCGGGCAAACCGGCAGCCGTATAGGATTAAAAGCCAGCCTGTATAAAGTAAAAGTATGGCTTGCTCCCGGTGCTGTTGAAAAGCGTAAATTCCTGAAAGAAACGGTGGTGCTATATAAAGAAGCTTTCGGGTACCTGCAAAATATACATAGTTATACCAATTGGCGGATGATGGAGTATTTTTTGAGAAATGACCGGGGCGCTAAAGCAAAAGCCACCAAACCCGGGAAAACAAAATTCGATTCCAGGCAAAAAATTCTGGAAGAATTAAAAGTACTGGATAAAAAATCAGAACTGGTAAGAGGGCAAACGAGCGAGATAAACTACTGGTTGATGTCGGACAAAGCCAATATAGCTCTTTGTACTTTTATATACCAGCCTACCGATGAAACAACGGCAGATGTCTTATTCCAGTTAGAAAAAGCGTGGAAAAAAGCAGGCTCTTATATTAAAAAACAAAGACAACAGGAACAGTTTGATCTTCTGGTGCACTTAGCCGATTTTGCCGGGCATAAAACCCTGGCAAACAGGCTACGGAATATAAAAATTACCATAGCGGGTTGGAAATAAAAATAGTATTAGCCGTGTTGCATTCATGTAATACGGCTAATACTTATTTCTTTTTAGGTTTGCGCCATAACCAGGGCGGCGATGCTTTTTTATCCTGCCACAGGCCTGTCTTATTTTTTCTTGCCATTTGTTCCAGCTGGTAATAACTGCTGTCATTACTATACTGTTTAAAGTGCCAGGCTAACCCGGCTTTCACCAGCTCCTTGTTAACATTAACGGAGTCCTGAACATATACTTCAGCAATTGTTCGTTTGTAACGGTCTTTCTGATTGCCGGCAACTACCCTCACCTCTTTACCAAAACAAATGGCAGATGCAAACTGTTTTGCCTGTTTACCATAAGGCTGTGTACGTTCAGGGCAATCAATATGGGCCAGTCTTACCACTTCTGCTTTTCCCTGGTGCATTATTTCAAATGTATCACCATCTTTTATGGCCACTACCCTGCCTGTAAAGCTTTTAACCTGCCAGTTTACCGGCTCCCTGTTTACCAGTAATAAAAACAATACCAGCCATATTTTTCCCATCAGGATTGTATCATGTTTTATGAATTGCGAAGGTAGCGTTTAGATAGTAGTATTTAGATATTAGTATATAGACAATAGTATGCAGATAATAGATAAACAAGCTTCAGTCATCTCTATACTAATAGTTAATGTCTATATACTATTTCCATGTTTTGGCTACATTTGTATTCTTCAGTAACCTGTAAAAATTAATTATGGCATCCGCATCCTTTGTTTGTTTTGGCGAAATATTATGGGATATACTACCGAATGAAGAAATGCCGGGCGGAGCGCCTATGAATGTGGCTTACCACCTGCAGCAACTGGGTAGTAAGCCGGTTATTATTACACAAACAGGTGATGATGAAAAAGGAAAACGATTATTACAGTTGCTGCAGGCACAACAAATTGATACCCGTTATGTATTAACAACAGGCGAATACCCCACCGGCATAGTAAACGCTATTCCTCAACCCAATGGTGATATGCGATACACCATTCTGCAGCCCGTAGCATGGGATTTTATTCCTTATAATGAGGAGCTGGCCAATGTTGTAAAAAACACAGACTATTTTATTTTTGGCAGTCTTGTTGCCCGTAGTGCAGTCTCCGCCAATACCCTGCAACAATTATTAAAAGTGGCAAAAACCAAAGTGCTGGATATTAACCTGCGTGCGCCACATTATACAACTGAAACAATTATATCCCTTTTAACTGCTGCCGATATACTAAAACTGAATGAGGAAGAGTTGGAGCTGATCACCGGTTGGTGGGGCGATTTTCAAACCCTGGAAGAGCGCACTGCTTACCTGCAGGAAAGGTTTGGATTGCAGTTGGTTATTGTTACCAAAGGTGCTGACGGGGCCATGGTATATACCGGCGGAAAATTTTATTACCAGGATGGTATTGTGGTAAAAGTGGTAGATACAATCGGTAGCGGGGATTCTTTCCTGGCAGCATTTATGACCTGTTATGCAGCCGGTAAACCGATACCTGAAGCACTTGCCTTTGCCACTAAACTGGGGGCATTCGTGGCTTCATCAAAAGGAGCCTGGCCCGCTTACAATTCCGAAAAATTATAGGGAAAAAATAGTATTATATTTTTTGTATGTGCCGCTTAGGCGCACATTGTTTTAAGCAACTAACAATCAATTCACTGTTTACTGTGTTTGCTAATAAAATATTTTATTCTCCTTTTTTCTGAAAACTTATCCCCCAATTGACTGGTTTGGCGTGAAAATGGTTGATGATACATTATCACATAAAACCTATCATTATGAGTACAGAAAACTTACACGACAAAGAAGCCATTGATAAATTAAAAAAATTAGCCGAAAAGACCGATATAGGTATGTTGTGTACCCATGTTAAGGACACGAAACATATACATGCCGTACCGATGAGTACACAGGAAGTGGATGAAGAAGGTAATATCTGGTTTTTATTTTCATCGGAAAGTGAGACCTATCGACACTTACAGGAGGATAAAACCGTTTGCCTGTTATACTCTGATATTAAAAACTATAACTTTCTCAGCATACATGGCACCACCAAAATATCCGGCAGCAAGGAATTGATTGATAAATACTGGAATAAGATGATGGAAGGCTGGTTTGAAAAGGGAAAAGATGACCGGCATATCCGGGTTTTAAAATTAATCCCGTCTGAAGCGCATTACTGGGATAATAAGACCAATAAGCTGGTAACTTTTTTAAAAGTTGCTGTGAGCGCTTTATCTGGTGAAAAAATGGATATTGGCCGGGAAGGTCACCTGAATATTTAAAGTATTGTTTCATCTTAATATACTATTGTTATGACTAAAAAAATAGCCATACTGGCAACCCATGGTTTTGAAGAAAGTGAGTTGAAGTCGCCCAAAGATCATTTGGAAAAACAGGGCTGGACGGTACATATTGTAAGTACTGAAACTGATACTATTAAGTCCTGGGCAAAAACCGATTGGGGCAAAGCATATGAAGTGGATAAACATATAAACCAGGTAGCCGTTCGTGATTATGATGCATTGGTGATACCCGGTGGTGTATTAAACCCCGATAAACTGAGAACAGATATGGAAGTGATTGCTTTTGTACAGGAGTTCTTTAAACAACAAAAACCGGTAGCGGCTATTTGTCATGGTCCGCAGGTATTAATTAATGCTGAAGTGGTGAATGGCCGTACAATGACCTCGGTGGCTGCTATTCGTGTAGACCTGGAGAATGCCGGCGCCAAATGGATTAATGAAGAAGTAGTAGCAGATGCCGGCCTGGTAACCAGTCGTACACCGCAGGACCTGCCCGCATTTAATGCCAAACTGGTAGAGGAAATAAAAGAAGGCAAACATGCTGAACAACATGCATAAGATAATAATAATGTAAAACAGTAAGAGCACCCTTTGGGGTGCTTTTTTGGTTGGAGCCTGTTGAATAAATTTTGATGGTGTTTATATATACGGCAATGAAAAACGCTAACTTTATTGCTATACCTGATACAATTACCCCTAAAATAACCCATGATGTACCGTGTTTTGCTTGCCTGTATTTTAAGTTTCTCTTTTTTATTATCCTTATCCGCACAAAAAGTATTGGCTCCGGCCCCACTTTTACCGGTGCCTACTGCCCGACAGCTGGCCTGGCATAAAATGGAGATGACTACATTCGTCCATTTTACTACCAATACTTTTACAGGTAAGGAATGGGGTTTTGGTGATGAAAAGGAAACGGTATTTAATCCTACAGCGGCCAGCCCCGATCAATGGCTGCAGGTATTTAAGAATAATGGCTTTAAAGGCGTTATTTTAACCACCAAACACCATGACGGCTTTTGTTTATGGCCCAGTAAATACACCAAGCATTCGGTAAAAAACAGTCCTTATAAAAATGGTAAAGGCGACCTGGTGAAAGAAACCAGTGATGCAGCAAAAAAATATGGCCTCAAATTCGGCATCTACCTTTCGCCCTGGGACCGTAACCATGCGGGATATGGGAAACCGGAGTATATTACTTATTACCGCAACCAGCTTAAGGAACTAACAACCAATTACGGCCCTTTATTTGAAATATGGCTGGATGGCGCTAATGGTGGCGATGGTTATTATGGTGGCAGCAATGAAACCCGCAAAATAAATGGTGCTACCTATTATGATTGGGCAACCACTATCAGCCAGGTACGCAAGGTACAGCCGGGGGCTTTATTTTTCAGTGATGCCGGACCCGATATACGTTGGGTAGGTAATGAGAGAGGCATAGCGGGTGAAACCAATTGGAACACCATTACACCGGATACGCTTTATGCTGGCAAACCGAATATCAACAAACTTTTAAACACCGGGTCACCTGACGGAACAAAATGGATACCGGCCGAAGTGGATGTATCGATTCGTCCCGGATGGTTTTATCATAGCGAAGAAGACAGCAAGGTAAAAACACCGGAACAGTTGTTTGATATTTACCTGAGTTCGGTAGGCCGGGGCTCCGTATTATTATTAAATATTCCTCCCGATCGTCGTGGACTGGTGCATGAAAATGATATCAGGGCCCTGGAAGGATTTACCCGTTTACGTAAAGAAAGGCTGGGTAATAACCTGGCAAAAAATGCTGTGGTCATTGCTTCTGCTACCAGGGGGAACTCACCTTTATATAAAGCCGGAAATATCACCGATAATAATACAGATACCTATTGGACTACTGATGACAAGCAGACAACAGGTAGTATTGAGATCGACCTGAAAACGGCTAAAGAAATTAAATATATTTTATTACAGGAGCATATTGCATTAGGACAACGGGTAGAATCGTTTACGGTGGAAGCCTGGAAGGACAATCAATGGCAAACTGTAACAACAGCCACTACTATCGGGTATAAACGTATTTTAAAAATTGACCCGGTAACTACTGCTAAACTGCGTGTAAGCATTACTGGTGCCAAAGCTTGTCCGTTGATATCGAATGTAGCGTTGTATTAATAGCATATAATATTTTATGAGGTATCGTTACCTCTGACATAGGGTTGTCAACAGGTACTTATAGTTTTGCTTTTAAACAAGCATTATGGAGCAAAAACAGGCATTTAGCGTTATAGGCATCTCGGTACGTACTACCAACCAGGATGGACAGGCTATGCAGGATATTCCTGCTTTATGGCATCGTTTTATGAGCAATAACCTGGCAGCGGCTATTCCGAATAAACTAAGTGATGATATTTATTGCCTGTATACGGAATATGAAAAAGATCATACCCTGCCCTATACTACGATGATCGGCTGTAAAGTAAGCAGTTTGGATATCATACCAGAAGGGATGACTGGTAAAACCATCGGCGGCGGGCATTTTACCAAATACACGGCCAAAGGTAACCTGACGCAGGGCGCCGTATATAACGAATGGAAGAACATCTGGGCCACGGCCACTAACCGTGCTTTTACAACGGACTATGAAATATATGGCGCTAAAGCGGCTAACCCGGAGGATGGAGAGGTGGATATTTTTGTAGGCGTGAAGGAGATGTAAGATTGTAGATTTATGAGTTGAGCATTGCTGCAGTATTGGGTTCAAAGATTCAAGAAGTTCCATAGGTTCAAAATTTTTTAAAGGACTATTGAATGCTGGAGTCTTCATCCCTTCCCCTGTCCAGGCCCTTTCGTATCTTTAGCCGGAGATAAAAATTACACTATGCATTCCACCGCGCTCTATGTTATCGGTCAGTTACAACCTGTGTTGCCAGTTAAACTGGAGGAGTGGCAGACCGCTGGTAGTATAAAGTTTCCTGCTGATTATACCGCCTTTTTATTGCAATATGGTATGGGAAGTATTAATGAATTGTTGATGATAGATGTGCCTGACCCTGATTATATGACGCTAAATTTTGGCGATCACCTGGATAGCTGGGATTTAACCGATCTCGAAAAAAGGGAGGTTGTAAATGGGCTGACCATTGCAACTACAATTGACGGTGATATACTGCTATTGACCAGGAATACCGATCCTTTTGTTCTGTTACCTCGTCATTCCGATACCATCACCCGCTTTCCTGATTTTAATATTGTGATTGACTATTATGTCCGCAGGTATGAGTTAGGCACAGATCTTTACTTTGATCCTTATACGGCGCATGCGCAGGAGTATATCAGTTTTATCATCAATAATAAGTTAGATAAGGAGTTGTTTGATAAAGTGCATGAAGCTTTATTAGCGAATTACCGGTTTGACCGGACCTTTAACGCCGCTATACAACCAAAATATGTTTTACAGTCTATCGGTGGCTGGATTTATGCCGATGCGCTTGGTAAATCAGCCATGCGGGTAAAATACCAGCAGGCATTTGAAACTGAAGCTGCTGGAGTGGTTGAATTTATAAAAAGCAAAATACCAAATATTACTTCTTAGGTCTGACATCTCAGGTCTTACACAAATAACTCCTGTTGCTGCTGTATGCCTTCCAGCTGTAATAATTTTTTCTTGGCCGGTAAACCTCCTGCATAACCAGTGAGCTCGCCTTTACTGCCGATAATACGGTGGCAGGGCACAATAATAGATATAGCATTGGCGCCATTGGCAGAAGCCACAGCACGGATGGCTTTCTCATCACCCAGTTGCCGGCTTAGTTCCAGGTAGGAAACTGTTTTCCCATAAGGCACCTGCAATAACTGGTTCCACACTTTTTGCTGAAATTCCGAGCCGGCCAGTAAAAGCGGGATATCGAAACTGTTTCTTTTTTTTGTAAAATACTCCTCTAACTGTTGTATGATGTTTTGGTGCAACCCGGTTGCCTGGTGTAGGTACCTGGCCGATAAAAAATTACATACCCTTTCATCTACCTGCAACCTGCGGGCACGGTATTTCCAATCCAGCAAGCATAATTGTTGTTCATAATCGCCAATCAACAATGTACCAAAAGGACTTTCGTAAGTGGTAGTATAAATGGTATTCATAATATGAAAATAGTAAAGCAAGTTACAGGTTTTTGAACTGTGAATAAAGCTATTTGAGTTGATGTGGATATCATTTTGAAACTGTATATTTAGTATAGCTAATCACCATTTATTCAATCACCAATCTATGAACCTGCACCCCACCCTAGTTACCGATATTAAAGCTATTATTGCGAGTTCCAGGGAAAAAGCCATCCGGGCTATTGATCATGAACGTACTTTAATGTATTGGCATATTGGTAAACGCATTTTTGAAGAAGAACAGTCCGGGAAAGACCGGGCTGATTATGGCACTTACCTGATAAAGTACCTGTCGCAACAATTACAACCAGAATTCGGAACAGGCTTTTCGGTGAGACAGTTAGAAAGATACCGCCAATTTTACCGGGTATTTCCAATTGCGACTACACTGTGGACGCAATTGAGCTGGAGTCAATATAAATTGCTTTTAAGTATTGATAATGAAAATAAAAGGGATTTTTATATGGCCGAATCTGCCAAGAATAACTGGACGGTCAGGCAACTGGAAAGACAGATTTATGCTAATTTATACGAAAGGCTTTTGGCAAGCAATGACAGGGAAGGTGTACTGGCTGTAGCAAAAAATGAAAAACTACCCTCGGATGCCAGGGAGATTATTAAAGACCCAATTTTTCTTGAGTTTTTAGGATTAAAACGTGAAGCCGCCTATTATGAAAAAGACCTGGAAGCGGCCATCATTACTCACCTGCAGGAGTTTTTATTGGAACTGGGTAATGGTTTTTCATTTGTGGCCCGTCAAAAGCGTATACATATTGAAGGTGATGAGTTTTTTGCTGACCTGGTGTTTTATAACCGACTGATGCAGTGCTTTGTGATCATTGAAATAAAAACTACCAAATTGACTCACCAGGATATTGGGCAGTTACAGATGTATGTAAATTATTACGACCGGGTTGAGAAAGCAGCACATGAACAAGCAACTATCGGCATTTTATTGTGTGCCAGTAAAAACGATGCGGTGGTACGTTTTACTTTACCGGAAGGACAAAAACAAATTTATGCCAGCCGGTATCAACTATACTTACCCACAGAAGCGCAGTTATTGGCCGAAGTACAAAAAGAACTGGAAAACTTCCGGGAGAACCGGCAGGATAACCTGGTATAAGTTATTATAAACTGAATCCGTTATTGCCTGACTATTACGATATTTGATCATCATGTTCAACTTTGATATAAAGGACAAAGGAAGCAGTTCCCATTTATTCCTGGCGCATCATATTACCGATTTTAAAACGGCCTGTACCTTTATTGCCGGCCTGCCTTATAAACGAAATACCAATAAAGAAGACCTGGCTACGGTGTTTACGGAGAATGGCGGTACCTGTAGTACCAAACACGCTGTTTTACAAAAGCTGTGCTTAGAGAACGGGTATGAGCAGGTAAAGCTGGTATTGGGTATTTTTAAAATGGATGGTATATATGCCCCTCCCATTGCGCCGGTATTACAGGCTTATGGATTAAGCTATATTCCTGAAGCACATAACTATCTGCTGATAGATGGTACCTACCTGGATTTTACGGAACCGGGTGCAGCTTATAGTGACATTAAAGATAAACTGGTACAGGAAGAGCTTATTCATTATACACAGATAACCACTTATAAAGTGCAACAACATAAGCGTTTTTTAGCAGCGTGGCTGCAAACAGAACAGCTGACTTTTTCATTGGATGAATTGTGGCGGATACGTGAAAAATGTATTGCGGCATTACAGGCTTAGTTTATTATCTTGTACTACAAAAGTTAATCGTATGCAATTTGGAAAAGTAGCTAATCCCGGGGCGGTTGATTTTACCTTACCCAAAGATGCGCCTGAAACAGCGAAGGTATTGGAGGCCTATAAGAATGATATGCCCTTTGATGTATATGTAGGCTGTGCCAAGTGGAACAGGAACGATCTGAAAGGCTTTTATCCCCGTGCCACCAAAGACGAACTATCTTACTACTCCACCCAGTTTAATTGTATTGAACTGAATGCGACTTTTTACAAAATGCCGGATTTTAAACAGGTTGAAACCTGGAAAAATAAAACACCTGCCGGCTTCCGTTTCTTTCCTAAAATAACCGATATCATCAGTCATTATAAACGATTGATCGATGTACAACAGCCGCTGGAAGAGTTCTGTAACGCCATTAGCGTGTTTGAAGAAAAGCTGGGCATGCCCTTTTTACAACTACATGATAATTTTGCGCCTAAAGATTTTGACCGTTTAAAGCATGTATTGGAAAACTTTCCCAAAGGTATTCCCCTGGCAGTGGAAGTGCGTAATGAAGCCTGGTTTGCAGATAAAACTATCAGTAAGGCCTACAGCGACCTGCTGGAAGGTTTGGGCATGACCAATATTATTGTTGATACGGCAGGCCGCCGCGATATGTTGCATATGCGCCTGACCGGCCCTGAAGCCTTTATACGGTATGTAGGCGCCAACCACCCCAGCGATATTACCCGCCTGGATGACTGGATCACCCGCATAAAAAAATGGCGTAAAGCCGGCTTGCAAAAATTATACTTTTTTGTACACCAGAATGTGGAGCTGGAATCGCCTTTACTGGCAGCACATTTTATTACCCGTATGAATAAGGAGTTTGGTTTAAACCTCACCATTCCCAATAAGGGTGACCAGGGGCCGCAACAATCTTTATTTTAAATGTGCTAATCCTTCCAGCGCCAGTCGCCTGCAATCTGTAAAGCTTCTTTCAGGTTATTCTTTAGCAACATGGCCTTGATCTCGGCATCGGTCTGTTTCGTTACAGGTATTGTTTCGGCATCAGCAAGTCCATAAGTTAACATGGCATTGTAACGAACGGTGTTCTGCATACCTTTTTCATCTACCAGGTCAAAATCATCGCAATCGGCATGGTAACAGCGGCCGCTGTTATTAGGCAGTTTACCGCCGCCGGCACCGCCGGTGGCTACACCCTGTAACATAAAGGGCTGGTGATCGCTATGCAGGCCAACGCCCGAGCGGAATGTATTTTTAAAAGCCGTATCAATATTTTGTGCAATAGCTCCAATGCTTTCAAATAAGGTTTTCGTTTCTTCACGACTACTGGAATAACCGGTAGGGTCATTGGTCATGTCATAGTTCAGCATATACCTTACCTGATTAATACTTTTATCTTTTAAAGCCTGGGCCACATAGTGTTTGGAACCTAGTAAACCCTGCTCCTCACCCATAAACAATACAAACTCTACCGTACGCGCCGGTTGCAATTGCAGGGCCTTAAAAGTGCGGGCCATATCAATTACCGAAAAAGAACCAATGCCATTATCAATAGCGCCGGTGGCCAGGTCCCAGCTATCGAGGTGACCGCCCACCACAATTTTTTCGTTGGGCAGGGTCTTGCCTTTTAAAGTGGCAATTACATTACGGGCTTTTATTTTACCAGAGAAATTGGTCAGGGTGATCTGGGCCGTTTGGTCCGAAGTTTTTAAGTGTTCTTTAATGGCAAAGCCATCTTCCTTACCAATACACACGGCTGGTATAGGAATTAATTTACCGGTTACTGATGCGGTACCGGTTAATAATACGCCATTATCTACCGTATTAAAAATAATAATGCCGGTAGCGCCGTATTTAATGGCCAGCGCAGTTTTCTCGGACCGGTGCAGGTTTTTTAATCCTTCTTTTGAACCTGGTAATATGCCTAAGTAAACCAGTGCTATTTTTCCTTTTACTTTATTTACATCTGCTTTATAATCCTCTTCCAGGCCATTACCCATATCGGCCAGGGTGCCGGTAATATTGGCTTTAACGGGCGCATGGGCCAGCGATACTGCTTTTACAGGAGCCAGGTTATTAGGATTAACCCCAACTTTTACAGCAATGGTACCGCGGCTCCAGCTTTCCACTTCAAAGGTCTGGAAACGTACATCGGTAAAACCATAACTCTTTAACAGGTCAAAAGCTTGTTGCTCGGCTTTGGCACCATTGGTACTGCCGGTTAACCGGTGCCCGATGGTGGATGTTGACAGTTTAAGATTAGCATAGGCCTGCGAATTGTTCAACACTTCTTTATTGATGTTGTTGAACACCTGTGGCCAGTTGGCCGGATTTTGCGCCAGGATACTATTACCACCGGTCAAAAGCAACAAAGCAGCTACTAAAGTTTTTACCTTATTCATATATTCAGTATTATAAATTCTTTTGCTTCAATAAAATAAGAGCAGGTTTTATTTTGTTACCGGCTGCAGTACCAAAGGCATCGCCTGTTGCGTCGCACACTTGTACTGTATACCATTATTCAACTAAATAATTCCGGCATTATATAATGCCTCTTATTCTTATTACAAAGAACCCCGAATATAAGCATAAAAAGCTTGCAATATACACTGCCTGCAACCTGTTGATAACAGTGTTGTGTACCTTTGTATATATTTTTATACAAGGCCATGTATACTTAATTCCACAATGGTTTTTTACCACTTGGTTTTACACCGCCTTTAGGTTTGTTGGATAATTTAATGTTCTGCCTGGGGTCGGCTTTGGCAGTGAATTTGGAAAAATCGCTTACCGGTATATCATTCGGATCAACAGTATGCTCATGATGTTCGTTAGACAATAATGTATCTACCGGCACGGCCACAGGCGGCTGGTTGATCTCCAGCGGCTGGGATATAATGAGTTTATCAGTTGAAGCCGCTTGCTGTGTTGATTTTTTAGCTACCGGTTTTTTTACAGCTTTTTTAGGCGCGGCTTTTTTGATTGTTTTTTTTGCCGCCACTTTTTTCTTTGGTGCTGCTTTTTTTACGGCTGTATTTTTGGTCGCCGTCTTTTTTGCTGCTTTTTTGGGTGCGGCCTTTTTCTTAGTAACTATTTTTTTTACTGCTGCCTTTTTGGTAACTTTTTTGGGAGCCGCTTTTTTTGCTGTTTTTTTAGCTACCGCTTTCTTTTTGGGTGCTGCTTTTTTTACCGCCGTTTTTTTAGTGACTGTTTTTTTAGGCGCGGCTTTCTTTTTAGGAGCAGGTACTTTAGCACCTTTTTCTCTTGCTTCGGATAAACCGATAGCTACCGCTTGTTTAGGATTGGTTACTTTTTTACCGGATTGTCCGCTGGTTAACTTACCCTTTTTCATTTTACGCATTGCCGAGGCAACTGTTTGCTGTGCTTTTTTTGAATACTTGGCCATAATCATATAGTTTAAAATGATTCAATTGAAAGTACAGTGGCTTATGGTGTTAGGTTTTCAAAAACCATACCATTGCGTTAATTATAAGAGTTCATACCCGGATAACTATACAAAGCACTGGCCTGTTGGGCCGAGCTGTTGATGATAATAATGCCGGCAATAACCAGTATCATTAACAGTATAAGCTCGAGATAAGTCTGGATACGGGAACTGTTGATGATATAATGGGAGCTCTTGCCCAGCAAATCGGCTTCCGTTGCCTGCAGGTCACTCAGTTTCTTTAAAACCTCCTGCGAATGGATAAAATGTTGTTGTAAGGTGGCCTGGTCATAGCGGTTTGAGTCGGCATTGACCAGGTAACCGGCCTCGGTTATATTGTACTGCAGTAAACTGTTTTTAAAATGACGCCAGTAGTTTTCTTCGGCGGGTGTTAAATAAGTATTTTCATAGGCTTTGATAATGGCCGATACTTCCTGATTATGCCGGGCAATAACCGCGGCCTTCTCCGGTTGCGGAATACCGGGCTGCTGTAATAATAGTTTTTTCTGGTACAGGTGATCGTGCAACTGGTAAATATACCCTGAGGGCATGATCCTGTCCTTATAAATGGAAGAAAAGTTTTTACTGAGGTGGGTGTAGTTACGCCAGTTGGAAAAATTATTGAGCATAATGGCAACCACCAGTACAATAAAAATGAGCAGCGCTTTTTGCTGCGGTCTGAGTTTTGTTTTCAGGTTCATATAACAAGTTAAAATGGACAGCAGTTGTTTGCTAATGAAAGCTTGCCGGGTGAGGGATAGCAGCGGAAAGCCCACAGCCATGAGGTACGAATGGCGAGGACTTGCAGCGTATAGCCCGACCCGGTGTAAGCAAAAGGGATTTGTAGCCGGGGCTTTGCGGGCACCGGGACACCCCATTATAATAACAAACAAAGGTCAACAATCGTTAACCTGTAAGATACTTATAGAAAGCCAAAAAGAAAAGGTAAAATTATTGTAAGGCTACTGACCAGGTGCGCTCAAAAACAGCCTGTGGCGCCAGGGATTGTATGCCTTCTTTATCCGTTAGCTGCTGGCTGGCCTGCACACTATCGGCAATACCGCACCAGGGTTCAATGCAAATAAAATCGGCTCCTTTGGCCGCCCATAGTCCCAGGTAATCAAAACCCGGGAAGCTGAATGTTATGGCCTTATTGGTTTTGTTACTGGCCAGGGTAACCCTGTTGGACTGTAAGTGTTTTAACACCAGCGCATCTTTGGCAAATAATTCCTTTGTAACGGGCAACAGGTTATTGCGGTCCAGTAAAGGCAGCGGCTTCTGTTCTATCAGTCCTTCGGGTGAAATGGGCCAGCGGCCGGCGGTTTCTTCCTGGTCAAATTTCAGGAAGTAATCATGATAGGCCGTATCAGTTGTCATAGGCAGTTTAAAAGCCGGGTGCCCGCCTACCGAAAAGTAAAGTGTACCAGCGCCGGGGTTGGTTACCTGGTAAGTTACCTGCAGGCTGTTATGCTGTAAGCGGTAGCTGATGCTGAACTGAAAGGGAAAAGGATAAACCGCATGCGTAGTGGCATCATCCGTTAATTGCAGGGTAATGCTTTCGGTATTATGTTGGGTAACCGTAAAGTTTTTATCGCGGGCAAAGCCATGACGGGGCAATTGATAGGCTTTATCCTGGTAGTAATAAGTATTATTTTTCAGCGTGCCTACAATAGGAAACAGTACCGGAGAATGTTTGGTCCATGCCTCCCCTGCCGGCCACATATAATCATCGCCTGTGCTCAATAAAATTAAACTGCTTAGCTCTGCTCCTTTGGCTAATATAGTTGCCTGTAGTATGCCGTTACTGATGGTGTACATACTGCAATTTATTTATTTTTCAGTACCAATAACCAGCCTTTATTTTTTTGTACCGGAATTTTATCACCCGGTGTAAAACTGCGGGCCGGTTGGAAATTGGCTACAGCCGGTGCTTCAATAACAGCGTTGGCAGGGTTAATGCCCAATGCTTCCCAGTTGATCTGTAATTGTACTTCAGTATCCTCAGCAGCCCAGCTGGCAATAGAGATAAGTGCTGTACCATTTTTTTGGTATACGGTGGCCAATACCTTATCGTTAGTTGTTTTAACCGGGCAGTTTGGACTCCAGTAGCCGATCATATCGGTTTGCTGTATACCAAAATCGTCCCATACTTTCCAGATGGGGCGGGGATCGGCATTGGCACTCCAGGGTAAACGGTTGGTAATGCCATAGATCATACCGCGCCAGGGGTTACCACCACCTTCCAGCATTTCGCCCATTAAACCAAAGGGAATACCGCTGACTTCGGTCAGGTAAAAGTCGGGATTGTTTTTTTCATAATCGAAGTACTCGCCAAACCATAAACGGTTAATATAGGGGAAGTGCTCCATATACAGGTTGGCGCTGTTATTAAAACCATCGCTTTTGTTGTATTGGTTAGCGGAGTGCAGGTCGATAATGCCGGGTTTGTTATTTTGTGTAAGCACTCTTTTGATACGTTTCATGGTAATGCGGTCAAAAGCCACATCGTCCAGGTATATGCCGTCTATGCCTACTTTTTGGGTAAGCCAGTTCATGCCCTCCACATAATAATTATGCCAGCGGCTCATACCGCTGTTAATAATAGCGGCATCCTTGATTTCCGGTACAAACCAGGCGGCAATATAATCGTCCTTTACATGCTCCTGTAACCAGCTAAAGCCACCGCCTTTACCCGGTGAATATATCTCGTGGCCCAGGCTGCGCAGCGGGAAGGTTTCGTAGGCCTTATTTGATAGCTCCCTTACCGTGTTGTATATTTTTACTTTTAAGCCTTTCTGGTGTGCTTCGTCAATATAGGCTTTCATTTTTTTCCACTCAATAAACGGGTAATTGATCCAGGGGTTGATGGCATTGGCATGGTGGATATTGACAACCGTAGCGCCGGCTGCTTTAATTGTGTCTATTTCTTTATACCGGTGATAATACCTGTCGGCCCACTGCTGCTGTGTATTTAACGTGTGGAAAGGAGTAAGTAATAAAGTAAAATTGTAATAGAGTACTTCGCCTTTTTTCATGGTGCGTTCACCACTATAGGCATTTACCAGTACCGAGCTTCCTTTTTTAAAGATGTCGATGCCGCCTTTGTTCTGGTTGCCCCAGGATGTTGGCAGCAACAAAGGTTTTTGCAGGTAAAAATTGGTATTCAGCGGACGTACATAATGTTCATCACGTAGAGAGAACTGTACGCCTACATTTACATCGCCCAGCCAGGCGCCATCCTGGTTTTTATTGGCTACATCCCATTTCCATAATACGGAGTCAGGACGGTTACCCCCTTTTAATCCCAGGCCCATTACATACCTGGCATGTTGTGGTGCTACGGGAATATGAAAATTTATATCACTCAGCGTTACATCTTCCAGGGCCGTAAGTTTAACCTGGTAGTTTAAAAAGCCGTCAAATTCCAGGCTGCCGTTCACCTGCATGGTAAGATTAGTGGCCGTATTATTAGCCTGCCAGCTAACTGTGCCGGGTTGGCGGTTGGTAAATTGTATGCCCTGTTGCTGCCAGTTTATTTTTTGTTTACCGGCTGTAAAATGAAAATGCATGGGCTCGGCCAATAAATTATAAGCCTCTTTCCCGATGCTGGTCATTTCCGGTGTAAAAAAGCTTTGTACCTGTGCCGGGAAACCGTCTTTGGCAATCAGTAGTTTTCTGCCTAGTAAAGAAACGGTGGTATCTGTTACCTGTAAAGGCGTATAAGGTGCTAACACCGTGTTTTCCTGTGCCAGTGTTGAGTTTAACCAGTGTAGTCTTGTTTGTTTTTCAGGCTGGCCAATACCGCCTTCTGTTGCGGTATTGTTACTTACCTGTAATTGTATGCGGATAGTGGTAGCTGCCTGTCCGGCCACGGTTACGGTAGCGGTACCATTGTATACACCGGCATTAATGTTTTGTGGCACCTGCACCATACACCATAAAGGTTGTATAAAACCAGCGGGTACATCAACCTGTTTAGTCAGCGGTTCGGCTTTATAATTGGTACCATTCGTGTTTAAACAACTCATGTCGGCACTTTTGATCAGCTGACCAGCTGCTGATCTGAGATCAGAAAACTGTACCTGTACATTCTGCAGGCTGCTCTGTGCCCAGATGCCTAACTGGTAACTGTACCATTCGCCTTTATCGGCTTTGCCGGAAAAATTAGTTTGTATACCTTTCTGTGCCCAGCGATACGGGATATTATCCTGCATTTTTATGGGGAACATCCTGTCCTCGGGGAAAACGATATAGGCTTTGTTTTTGGCCAGCGTTTTTAGTTTACCCGTTTCAGCAGCTGTTGCAATAAAACTCATCGGGTAAAAGCTGTTGAAGGCATCGATGGATTGGTAAGCCGTAACACTTGCCATGGCTGGTTTTGTAGCAGCAGTAGCGGTACCCTGCCAATTGCCTGTGGCTTTAACCGGTTTTAAGTATACGCCTTTGGGATAGTTGGAGCGGCCTTCATTCTTATAAGGTAAATAATACACAAAATACTTTCCCGCACCGTGTATGGGTTCAAATAACAGTTCACCTTTTTCCGCATTGATGTTTAGCGTTAATATGTTTGCTACCAGGGTATTGTTTTTTTCACTCACCACAATGATCCTTTTCTCGCCGGGATCTTTATCAGATCTGCGCCAGGGAATAACTACTTTGGCTACCTGCCGGTTGAGCTGGTATTGCGGGGCGGTGAGCTGTATTACAAAACGGTGATTACCCAGGCTGTCGGGATCCCAGCCGTTATTACCGTTTTGGTAGGCTATGTTTTGTGCCTGGCTGCTGGTACTGCCGGTAATGAATAAAAATATAAGGGCGATGAAAGATGCAAACTGTCTCATGCTGCTAATAAATTAATCGAGTGCTGTAAAATCAATAACCGGTGCGTTTTTCGACGGGGTGAAGTTATGTACCCCATCTACCTGCATCGTACTGTTAAAAAAGCCGCAGTTGCGCATAAAGGGCATATTGTTATCTACGCCGCCATCATAATCAACACGGTATTTTTTGCGGCCGGTATTATCTACTGTTACTTTTACCTTATCCACTGACTTCCATTCGCCACTGGCCGTGCGCATCCATTGGTTATGGTAGTAGGCTTTGCGGCTGATATTGCCGGTGGCCGGGTTAAAGTTTTCGAGGAAGGAATGAAAACGTGTTAAATAAGTGCTTGTTTTTGGGCGGCTGAAGCTGGCAATTAAACGCCATTTGCCTTCTTCCGGTGCAAAGAAATAAGCGGTGTAGTTGGTATAGTTATTTGCAGCGGGAACGCCATGTAATAAAAACTTATAACTATTGCCGGCCTTCCAGTTAAAACGCAGGAAACTTTGCCCACCTGAACCTTCGTTCCCAAACTCGCCCGTGTTCACTTCCTTCCCTTTTTTTAACAATAGTATTTTATGATCGTCAGGTATTTCTTTGGGATTATCGGTACTGAAGGGGCTCCATACGGAGAATAATACCCTTCTTTCTGTAGCAGAGTTTACCTGCATACCAAAATAACCCTCGCCAAAACCATTGGCCATATAGTAAGAGCCGATCACATCATTATCTTTTGGTACGGTGATCTCGCTGTAATACCATTCAATATTTTTCTCTTTATTTAAATCGTAATTCAGGTGTACCGAAGGACCACGGCGGCCCCAGTAAAAGAAATTGCCTTCATTGTTTTTTACATATTGGGTATTGGCATCCACAGCCGTGCCTTTTATTTTAAGGGCCGTTACAGCTGCAAACTGGCTGCCCGTTTTCTGAACGCCTTTGCAGTTAATCTGTAAATAACCGGCAGCACCGATCTGCCATTCACCGGCTTCAAAACTTTGTTCGCCATCACCGCTCAGCTTTACTTTTTTTGCCTTACCGTTAATGCTTATTTCAACAGTGGCATTATTACCTCCGGCATTGGCTACTATTGCCACCTGTAAAGTACCGGGTTTATCCAGCTTAACAAATGTGCTGAACACCGCTTCATTGCTTTGCCAGTTACGCCAGCCATCGTTACGTACTTCTTCCTTACTTTGTTCGGGTTTGGTTACCCAGGAATTGCCGCCAACCGGTATGGTTTGCCAGTCATCTGCAAAAGCATATACCGGGGAAGGCGTGTTAACGGGTATGTTTGTAAAATTATTTTTAATGCCGGGCATCACCAAACCCAGGCCTACTACGCCTAACAGACTTACTATTTTCATTTGAAAAATTTATGATACTTTATAATACAGGCAGGTAAAATGGTCACATTATGAATGCTGGCCCTGTGAAGTTAGTATTATGTAGTATAGATAAATCATGCAAACGATTCGCCTATTTTTTTGCAGGGGGATGGAGGATGGAGTATATAGTATTTAGTATAAAGTATATAGTATAAAGTATATAGTATTTAGAACGGGGCCGAAATCAATAAATTTCTCTATTATCTGGTATCTATATACTATTATCTAATATCTAAATACTGTCATCTAAATACTACTATCTACTTCCTAATACTGAAACCATATCTCTGTAGCTCCGTATCCGTAATTGGGGTGGTACTGGTTCACAAATGATTTTACTTCTTTCTTCAAACGCAGGCTTTCGTGTATATCATTGCGTAAACGTCCCTCGCCTACTCCATGGATAATGATGAGTGAGGGCTGGCGATGCGCCACGGCCAGGTCGTAGTATTTTTCAAAAGTTTGTAGCTGGAGGGTGAGTATTTCAAAATTGCTCATCTTCTGCCAGTTATCAGACAGCTTTTCAATATGCAGGTCCACCAGGCTGCGGGCAGGCTCTAAATATTCCCGGGCTTCACTGGCTTTATATACTTTATACCCTTTGGCCGTTAGTTTTTCCAGGCCCAGGCTATCTGCCAGGTCCTCCTGTTTATCGGGATAGGTTTCAAACATAAGGTGCGAGAACATGGCCTCATTGTTCTGCCTGATCTTTTCAATGGCATTGAACAATTGTTTAGGCTTCAGTTTTACCTGGGTTTCGTAATAAGGCGCTTTATTTTTCTGCTCTACGGCCAGGCTGAACTGGAAGTTAAAAACCGGACTGTCGTTCAGGTCGGAAAAAGGAATATCATGCAGGTAAAAATCCTGGAAGGGCTGAATATTGTTCTTTAACTCAAAATCCTTTTCGCCTAAAAAGAATAACTGGTAGTAAAAGTTAAAAGCCGTCCGGGTACGGTTGATCACATGAATTTTCAACGATTCCACTATATCATCCCCAAATTCATCAGTAGTCATAATGGGGATAAAACTCAGCCATACCCCATCCTCTTTGCGGTCGGCCAGGCTTACCCTTTTTTCCTTTGGCAGGTCCTCCAGTTGTTTTTTAACCGGGATATTCTGTATTTTTTTCTGTGTAAAACGTTTAAAATAAGGGAAATCTATCTGGTCTAAATATACCGGGAAACGTACACCACGAATCTCTACCAGCACCATTTTATCATTAATAAACTCCACCACTTTCCCTTCTTCGTCGGTCTGCATCACTATGATCGTATCGCCAATCTGATATTTCATAAATAAGTAAAAATTGAAGAGGAATTACCTCTTTTCGGCTGCAAAGGTAAAACAAAGAATTTGGTAATTAGCCAATTTGGAAATTTGGTAATGTTGTACCGGTTGGTAAAAACTGTTAAAATATGAAATACAGCCTCGTAGCCTCATTGGAATCATCCAACAGGCAATGCTCAGTATGATCATACACTATTGCGTACAATACAATAGAGAAAAGAATGACGAATAGTAAAATTGCTAAAATCTTACTTCTAACTTCTTAAATCTGACTTTTTTTCTCTTTGGCCAGCTTACTGTTCCTGTAACCATAGAAGAAATAAATGGCTAATCCCAGGCCCATCCATATAAAGAACCACTGCCAGCTTACGGCCGGAATTTCTATCATCAGGTACATACAGGTAAGCACGCCCATAATAGGTATCAGTGAGTATTTGCGTACAAAAGTGAGCACACTGAAAATGGTGGCAAACAGGATAAATACCAGGAATAGTATTTTCTGGTAGCTCTCATGACCAATATTTACCACGGCATCGTTGATCCTGTCCCAGAAGAAATAGCAGAATATGGCCAGCAATGCGGGTACAATAAACTGCCCGTTAATATAAGGCAGGTTAAACTTACCGGGCTCTTTGGGGCGCGGTGGTAATAACAATACCCCACCCGATACCAGTACAAAGGCAAATAAAGTTCCAATGCTGGTCAGGTCGGTTACCAGGTCGCCTTCCAAAAACAAAGCACCAATGCCTACCAGTATACCGGTTACAATAGTGGCAAAGGAAGGGGTATGGAATTTAGGATGTACTTTCTGGAATTTCTTGGGTAATAATCCATCCCGGCTCATGGCCATCCAGATACGTGGCTGACCTATCTGGAATACCAGTAATACCGATGTGGTGGCCACTACGGCACTAATGGAAATAATGGTTTCAATCCAGGGCGCTCTTTCTTTAAATACAAAGGCCAGCGGATCGTTTACGCCGTCAAATTTGGAATAATTCTCAATACCGGTCAGCACCAGGGCAATTAAAATATACAGGCCGGTACAGATCAATAATGAGTAGATCATCCCCCGTGGCATATCCCGTTGCGGATCTTTACACTCTTCGGCAGTGGTACTGATCGCATCAAAGCCAATATAGGCATAAAACACGGCTGATACACCTTTCAGTACGCCTTCAAAACCATTGGGCATGAAGGGGCGCCAGTTATTGGTATCAACAAAAAATGCGCCGGCCACAATTACAAATATGATCACGGCGATCTTAAAGATCACCATATAATTGGCGGAGTTCTTACTTTCCTTAATGCCGATATAAGCCACCCAGGTTATCAGGGCTACAATAATAAAGGCAGGTAGGTTAAAGAATATACGATAGCCCGCTACCATTGGTGCGCTGTTATAAGCTTCAATGGCAAACTGGTAGCTTTTTATTTTCTCGGGATCGGTCACCAGTCCGGTGGCCATTTCGGTGGTTGCCGTATTAAATGCATGTACGGCTGTGCCGGGATCTACCAGCATCCAGTCCGGCAGGTGAATATTAAATAAATGGACCAGTAAATTATTAAAATAACTACTCCAGGATATAGCCACCACAATATTACCAATGGCATATTCCAGTATCAGGGCCCAGCCAATGATCCAGGCAATCAGCTCACCAAATGTTACATACGAATAAGTATAGGCGCTACCGGCCACAGGCACCCGGCTGGCAAACTCGGCATAACAAAGGGCCGAAAAACCACAGGTAATGGCCGTAATAATAAATAATACCGATACACCCGGGCCACCATCAAAAGCAGCTCCGCCAATGGTAGAAAAAATACCGGCACCCACAACCGCCGCTATACCTAAAAAGGTAAGGTCGCGTACCCCCAGCACTTTCTTTAACCCGCCACCCTGGTGATCGGACTGGCCTGCCTCATACTCTGCCTTAATTTTATCGATACTTTTTTTACGAAATAGCGGGTTTGCCATTAGTATATGGTTTATAATTAAGCAGGTAAAGTAAGGAAAAAAATAAAAAATAAAAATTAAAAAGTAAAAAGCTCCTTTAAAGTATCATTTAGCTGTACTTTAACTGGTTATCGCATTATCTGCTTGCCTGATGACTGGGGGCTGTCAGCTGCAGTACTGCTATCGGCTGTAGTCCCGGCTGTACGCTTGTAGTGGCCGGCCTTGCCACTACCCTGCCCTTCACCGGCCAGCTACCGCTTCCATCCGGCAGCCTTTAGGCAGCAGGTTCCCTGTTTTGTCCTGATACAATCAGGACTAATTTAAAAGACACGAGTCTCCCTTCGGAAGACTCGCGCCAGTTAAATTTATTTCAAACCAATAATCTTTATAAAATAATATTTCTCCTGGTGATTATATCCGTTAATAAGACTTTTTATGGTAAGCGTAAGATAATACTGGTCATGAATTTCTCCGTCATACACAACGGTACCTTCATTACTTGTTGTGGAGAAGTATATCCTGTTTGCTTTTATTTCATACATCCCTACTGATGGATTTTTCGTTTTTAAATGAAACCACTTTTTTAAGTCATGGGCATTACCTCTCGAGGTTACACTTAACACTTTCCCGTCCGGGTAAAACCGTAAAAAATTATAGGTGGTGTCATTACCAACTGAGTCTATTTCACTTACGGTTTGGTAAAGGCCATCAAATAGTACTACCGGTTTTGTTTGGCTAAATGAATCTTCGGCAGGTATGAATAGTATAACGACTAGCAAAAATCTTATAATCAGCAGCATAACGATGATTTTTTGGTGTGTACAGGCGGCAGGTAATATCTTTAACTATTTCAACCCCTTATGTAAAGTTAAGGAACGGTTTTATTCCGGTTGTTTATCCGAAAAAATGGCCTTAAAGGTTCCGTTGGGTTGCACCGATGTAAATCCTGTGGGTTTATCCCCATTCATTTGAAAGGTGATCTTATAACCTTGTTTGCCTTTAACGGTAAAAACATTTTCTGCAAGCCATTGTAATTCATCATCCTCTTCTCCCTGGACTTTTGTCCATAATTGAGCATTGCGTATCTCCAGTATAATGGGAATATTATAGGTCTCTAAAATATAAACTCCGGCATAATGATCCAGTTTTACCGGTACGGGAACTGAGTTTCCCTTCGTAGTTACTAAATTCAGTTTTCTCTGTATCACCTCATTAGCTTCAAGCTGAAAAGCCTTTTTATAGTTACCAATGGCCTTCAGGGTATCTTTCCTGGTTAAAAAATAACCGGCATAGGCATCATAAACACTAACATTTTCCGGGTACCATTCCAGGTTTAACTTAAATAATGCATCCGCTTTGCTATATTGTTTTTTCTCCAGTGCATTATAAGCCAGGTAATTGACAAAAGTTTCCGGTGCGGCATTTTTATAGCCCATTTTGGCCGATACATTGGCATAATGTGATTGTAGTCTTTTGGCAATGGATGCTGTTGTATCTGCAAAATCCTTTTCGCCGGCATCTAAAAAATAATAATCAAAAACAAAACGTAAGCCATCATATATACTTAACAGGGGTACGGTATTATGTCTTTCTTTTTCATAATAATGTTGGCTGTATTGTAGTCCGTTTGTATTGGTACTTAAAAAGGTACCGAGTTTTAAAATGGAACGGATATGTGCTGTTTCAGCGGATTTATCTTGCTTTAACCCTGTCATTGTCATTCCCGCGGGCATGGTATTCGCTATCCCAATAAATAACCGTTCACCGTTCATTTTTTGTTTCGGTAACCGGCTAATAACATTATTCAAAAACCATTCATTATCAAACCACATACTCGGGTCAATAGCAATATACGCGTTAAACAGCCCGGGTGATGTAGAAAGCATATCAATGGCCGTGAGTCCGCCGAGGGAATGTCCTGCCAACAATTTATAAGGAGCGGCAGGATAATTTTGGTTTATATGGGGTATTAACTCAGCAGATATGAAGTCCGCGAACGGATTCGCTTTTTTTGTGTCTTTTGACGGTACAAGGTCCCTGAACCTGTTGGTGTTTTCAATGCCTACTACTATCATTTCAGGTACTACCCCGTTGCCATTGGCCTGGCTAAGTTGCTGAATAATGCCTGCAGTTGCAAAAAAATGTGCATCACCATCCAGTAAGTATAATACCGGGTATTTTTTACCGGGAGTTATACTCGCAGCCGTCATAGCGGGTGTATAGATCCAAACGGTCCTGTTTTCACCCATGGCTTTGGAATAAATGATCTCTTTTTTACCAATGGTAATGTTTTCGTTATGCTGGGCATTGATACAGCAACTCAGCAATAATATAGCGGTTGTTATGAAAAAAGTTTTCATAAAAGAATTAGTTTTTATCATCATCTACATATTCAAGAATATCGGCAGGCTGGCAATCCAGTGCCTTACAGATAGCATCCAGCGTGCTGAAGCGTATGGCTTTTGCTTTTCCTGTTTTTAAAATAGAGAGATTTGAAAGTGTCAGTCCCACTTTTTCTGATAGCTCGTTCAGCGATATTTTACGCTTTGCCATCATTACATCTAAGTTTACAATGATCGGCATAGTTTATACGGTTAAATCGTTTTCCTCCTGTAATTCAATACCTTTTTTAAAAATGGTAGCAATTATATAGATCACTGCTCCCATTACAATAAAAGCCTGGCTGTCATCCAAAAACTGGTTTAAGCCCGTAGTTGTATAACCCTGGTGCATCAGGTTATTGGTCCACTGCCTGGCAATATAACTAAGCAGTCCAATAACCAGGGTATAATAACTGATGCGTAAAATTTGTGTTGATACAAACCGGGTAAATGGTTGTGAAAGCTTCATGGTGTGCATCAGCCGCACAACAAAGTAGAACATGACGGCTTTCAGCACCGCATTGGTTATAATAAGACTATAAATACCGTAAAAAGCAAGTTGGTTGCGATTATACATGTCAGATAAGTCCAGCTTCTGGTAAAGGTTATGGACAATTTCGGGTTTATACAGGCTGAAAAAGAAGTTCACCAGTAAGCCACCCGCTTCTATAGACAGGCCAACAAAAATGAGCCAGACTATGACATATAAACCCCAGTATATGAAGTTGTTAGTTTTTGACTGCATACATTTATTTTATTTAATACTGCAAAAGTAATAAATATTTATTGATAAACAATAAATATA
This sequence comes from uncultured Terrimonas sp., assembly GCA_964445775.1. GTDB lineage: Bacteria > Bacteroidota > Bacteroidia > Chitinophagales > Chitinophagaceae > Terrimonas. Next base: position 4,437 of record CAYUMH010000025.1, on the reverse strand, counting down.
GTCCTTTATTCAAAAAATATTGTTTGAATATTAAAATTGGGAAGTACTATTTAACGGGGTATATGAGTTTGGCGATTGTTTTATGACTCTTCTTTATTGGTAAAGGGGTAACGGTTCCTTCTTGATGTAATCAGGACAGATGTAAAAGACGCGAGTCTCCCTTCGGAAGACTCGCGGCAGATGATGCAATTCTTCTTTTTCAGATTAATAATTATCTTGTGAATAGTATGAAGAAAATTAAATTCCTGCTAACCGCACTATCATTATTGTGTATATTATACAGTTGTAATTTCTGGAGCCGGAAAGAACAATTTTTTACCTACACACCGCTTGGTCAGTATCAATACACTGAGGCCGACATTCAGGCTGGAACTGAGCTTCAGTTGCTGGCATTTTCGGGCGGAGTAGAAAGCGATGAAGATAACCAGTATTACTATCAGTTCATTGTATATGATAAAGCTAAAGGCGATACCTTACGTGTTTTATGTCCATTGATCAGTATAGCTGAATCTGTTAATGGCCTGGATAATAAAACATATACCAGTCCCTTACAATATGATTTAAAAAAACGGGTTATGCAGGCATTTTATGAACCAATGGATAGCACCCATAACCTGCTTTTACAAACTGAAAAAGTGGTTGAAATGACTGAAGGAAATGCCCCGGCAGACTTTGAATCGTTGATGAAGAAGGTTGACAAAAAACGTTTTGTAGTCAGTTGCAAAGATTATCCCGAATTAGATAATCCTGCATATCGGACGGCAATAGGCATATTAAATTTCAAAGAAATGTCTTGGTAAGCTTGTATTAGTAAAATATCATTCTTCTAAGTCTGTAAATTTTGCTGTTCGAAACTTGTAGTTTCGAATGATTATTTTATTGCCTTTGGCGATCGTACGTTAAAGATTTCTTTTGCCGCTTTCAATCGCAATAAAGTGCGGTAAATAATCAGGCGTACAACCTTTTGATACCATTTGACCTTTATAAAGACCAGTCTTTTCTCCAAGTGCGATACAACGATCCCGATATTGCTTTTCATATACACCAATCCAGCCGGCAGTGAAATTCATGGCCCACTGAACCTCCGGCTCTTCTTTCCTGATTTTACTTTCAATGGTCTTTAATAAGTAGCCGGTATTGTCCGGAGGGGTTTGGCCCACCCATCTCAATCTTGCCTGGTAATACCAGAAAACCCGTCTTTGAAGAGAGGAAGTATTTTCTTCCCAGGAGTTGATCAGTGCAATTGTTTTTTTGTCCTTTGTAAGCTGGTTGGCCATTAGCCAGTCAACTAACTGATTTCGTTCATCAAAAGAGTGAGACCGGATATCCTTATCAAGTTGATTTATGAATTCCTGCGAAAGTGCTTTGCTGTCCATGATCAAAATAGATAATTGTCTTGGCAGGAACTTACCGGAGCTCCATAATTCCATGGCCAGGTCATGATCTTTTTTAATTTCTTTCGCTTTTGTCCGCAGGTCTCCCAGTTTTGTCTTATCATTTATACCATGCAGGAGCTGTGCAGCTTTTGAAGAAATTTTCATATTCCGTATTGTGGGATTATTGATTGTATTGCTTTTCAGCGATATTCTTATGATCTATCCACGAGTTTTTTCAATATATCATTCAACTTCCTTACACCCTCAGTATACTCCGGGTATGTTTCAATATTCCTCACACTATGATTTTCCCTGTTCACAATACCCACTCCTTCCTGCTTAAAAAACTGTCCATCGGTTTTTAGCCCGGTTAATATACATTCAGCAATGTAGCCGGCCTTATCTTCAAATTTGGGAATTTTCTTTAACTGGTTGGTAATAACCTCAAGTGCTTCCGCAGCCTGATTAGCTTCAACTCCTGTCATCGGTAATAATAAAAGGAAAAGGTAAGTATCTTTTTTAAATGCTAAAAGTTCTTCCCAGGTAAGAAACCAGGCTTCAAAATGGCCTCCCAGGTTGCCGATGTATATGTCATTAATAAAAAAAAGGACTCCGTATTTTTGAAATTCAATATGGAAGGAGATATTTTCATCAATTTCCCCTCTGATAAATCGTATAGCCTCCTCGCTTTCATTTTCCGGGAAAAATTCTTGTTCCCATTTATACAACTCGTCAGGATCTATATCAATAACTTCAAGCACTTCATCAATATTCAATTCATTTTTATCATCATAGCCCCTGAACCAGCAGATATAAGCGTACCAAAAAAATGAATTGTCTCTAAGCTCTTCTTTTGTAATTTGCCTGTTCATTTTTCAAGATTGTTTATACAATTATAGGCAACATTATAATTTAAAACGATATTTTTTTATACTATCTTTCTTCTGGTTTAACTATTAAAAAGGTCTGAAAATTAATGCTGTTATGGGGTGTTACCGGTATTTGATTATTCTGTTCCAAATACTTTACCATTAAATGTATGTGTACAACAGCTGCAGGTCGGTTGCATGTCAATAGCCTTCAAATCGGGATTACATATTTGTAAAGTATTGTTCCCGTCAACATACAAACCTGAGTAATAAGATGATTCGCCAATCCGGACATAGTCCCTTCGTTTATCTTCTTGTAGAGCCACCATCCAAAATATCGGTTCAGATCTGTCCAGGCGGGATTTTGCTTCACTAAAAACATTATCCCAGTCCGCACCAACTTTAGACAACAAAAAACGAAAAAGCGGTGTATAATCAAGACCTCTTTCAACTTTGCCTGACATTTTTCCTTTAGATTGTTCCAGCGTTTCTCTTTTCTTATTCCTAGAATGTTTAAAGTCTCCTCCAAAATGGTGATGAACGCCTCTTGCCTTTGTATTTACCTTTCTGTAAAGTTTAGGTTTTGTTTTGTTCATACTCAATTTGGTTGTAGTTAATTTAAACTGTTTGCTATTCGATACTTGTAGTTTCGAATCATTATTTTATTGCTTTTGGCAATTCGGTATAAAATATAATGTTCAAATTACAACAGCAACATGTCGCCAAAGGCGACAGAATATTATTACGAAGCTATAAGCTTCGTACAGCTAATGAATCATTACCATTAACTATGAACTATTAACGATGAACTCTCCCTCCTATACATCCCGCTTCACCAGGTACTCCGCCAACTGCAACAATGGCTGCTTACGTGCCGATAACACCGCAATTTCTTCCAGGTAGTTGAACGCTTTATCGAGGTAAGTGTTTTTTAATTGGAGGGCCCAGTCGTCCACCTTACAATCGCGGTAGAGTTGTAATACTTTGGCTACTTTGTCCGGGTGATTATTGTTGAGTTGTTCTTCCAGTTGTAGTTTTTGTTCGGCATTGGCAGTTTCCAATGCATGGATGAGCAGGAAGGTTTTTTTATTGGCCAAGATATCGCCCCCCACCTGCTTGCCAAATTTCTCCGGGTCGCCAAAAGCATCCAGGTAATCATCCTGCACCTGGAAAGCCAAACCGAGGTTTAATCCAAACTGGTAAATATTATCCTGGTTGCGCTGACTGGCGCCGCCGATGATGGCTCCTAATTTCAGACTGGCCGCAATCAGCACCGATGTTTTCAGTTCGATCATTTTTAAATAATCATCCTGCGATACATTGTCCTGCTTTTCAAAGTCCATATCCATCTGCTGCCCTTCACAAACCTGGCGGGCTGTGGTATTGAATAAATGCAGTAATTGTGTGAGGTAGGGCGATTGTACCGATGACAGGTGCTCATAAGCCCTTACCAGCATTACATCGCCACAAAGAATGGCCGTACTGTTATCGTATTTGGTATGAATGGTCTGCATGCCCCGGCGCAAGGGGGCATTGTCCATAATATCGTCGTGGATCAGGGTAAAGTTGTGGAATAGTTCAATGGCCGTCGCTATTTCATAAGCTTCAGGCTTAATATCATCAAACAGTTCATTGCCCATTAAACATAACACAGGGCGCACCCGCTTACCACCAATTTGTAAAAAGTACTCATTGGGTTGGTACAGGGTGGCCGGTGCAGCCGGGAACTGCGGCTGGTTAAATGTTTTTGCAAATTGCTGGGATAAATGCTCAAAGGAATTCATGCAGTAAAAATAAGGTCTATCGTTATCGTTTCGTCTTTTTTGTTTTTTGTTTTGTCGGTGCTGTTGCTTCTGCGTCGGCATCTACTACCCAATCGTAATCTAACTGGCGTTTTTCCAGGTTGGCAGATAATACTTTGATAGTGACTTTATCGCCCATCCTGAATTTTTTACCACTGCGCATACCTACCAGGCAGTAATCACTTTCCATATGACGGAATTCATCATAATCCATCAGGTTGTTAACGCTTACCAGGCCTTCACATTTATGCTCAACCGTCTCCACCCAGAAGCCGAATGCGGCTACACCACTGATAACGCCTTCAAATTCGTGTCCCACAAATTGCTGCATGTACTGCACCTGTTTGTATTTATTGGCCGTACGCTCCGCATCCATGGCCGCTTTTTCAC